>NZ_CP170723.1:3315405-3978487 GCF_043099285.1 Oryzobacter telluris
TCCTTGTCGGACGTCTTGTCGGGCGTGCGCTCGAAGTACACGCCCGGGCTGCGGACGAGCTGCGAGACGACGACGCGCTCGGTGCCGTTGATGATGAAGGTGCCGCGCTCGGTCATGAGCGGGAAGTCGCCCATGAAGACCGTCTGGCTCTTGATCTCACCGGTGGTGTTGTTCATGAACTCGGCGGTGACGAACAGGGGCGCGGAGTAGGTCTGGTCGCGCTCCTTGCAGTCCTCAATCGAGTACTTGACGTCCTCGAAGCGGTGGTCGCGGAAGCTCAGCGACATGGAGCCGCTGAAGTCCTCGATCGGCGAGATCTCCTCGAAGATCTCCTCGAGGCCGGAGCGGTCGGGGACATCGTCCCGACCCTCGGCCTTGGCCGCGGCGACGCGGGCCTGCCAACGCTCGTTCCCGAGGAGCCAGTCGAAGCTCTCGGTCTGGAGGGCCAGGAGATCCGGCACCTCCATCGGCTCCCGGATCTTCCCGAAGGACAGACGACCGGTCACCGTCTTTGCGGTGTTCATGTTCTTGGACGTGGTGCGCGAGGCAGCCAAGGAGCGTTCCTTCCACGGGCCTGGATCTCAACTTCAGGTGTGGCCACACCCGACCGGACGCTCTCGCGACGAACGCCGACCGTGCGGCCTCCCGGGACAACCGGGGGCATGACGGCGCGACGGCTCATCGACGAGCGAGGGCAGGTAGGGGGCAGCGCAAAGAGCAAGCATAGCCGAGAAAGGCACGACCGTCCAACCCGGTCAAGCCCTGGGGCCCGGGTGACGGTCCCCCGCCGGAGCGGGTGACGCGAACAGGATGGCGCGTCCCCCCGCCGCCGTCAAGGCGATCGGCCGGTTCGGCGCGGTTCGGCCTGCTCGTGCGTGCGGGGTCAGTACGCGACGAGGCGGGCGATGAGCCAGCGTTCGCCCACCCGCTGCATCGTCGCGATGACCCGGTTCTGGTCCACCGAGGGCTGCTCCTGCCCCTCGCTCGTCTTGGCCTGGTTGAGGAAGACCTGGACCGTGACGGTGTCGGCGGTCTGGGCCATGACCCCGGCCTCGTAGGTGCGCGCCCGCACCACCGCCTTCTCCTTCGTGGCCACCGGGAGGATGGTCGTGCGCATGGTGTTCGCGTACTCGTCCCTGAACGACCCGGTGAGCAGGGCGGCGTTGCTCGCGGCCTGCTTCTCCAACGTCTGGTGGTCGTAGGAGAGCAGCTGCTCGAGGTCGGCGCGGGCGGCCGCCGTGGCGGCGCGGGCGTCGCGGTCGGCGGCACCGGGGTCCTGCAGCGACACGGCGGCGACCCCCGCGAGGAGGGCGAGCGAGGCGACGAGGGCGACCAGCGGTGCGAGGAGCGGGCGTGGCACGCCGCGGCGCTCGACGGCCTGTTCGTCGTCGTCGGTGTCGGTCCCGGGACCGTCGGTGGTGACCGCGGTGGGCTCGGTCTGCGCCGTGGCCGGCGGGGCCTCGGTCGGCGCAGGGGCCGTGGCGGGCGTCAGGTCGTCGGCCGGGGCATCGGCGCCCGGCGCGGTGGTGGTCTCCCGCTCGACCTGTCGCGGGCGACGGCGGTGGCCGGCGACGCGGGGTCGGCGACGGTCATCCGACGAACTCAAGGCGCTCCACCTTCCACGTCCCGCCGACCTCGCGCAGGGCCAGCTTCATCCGGTAGGTCTTCTTCTCGCCGTTCGGCACGTTGCTGTTCGTCGTCGGGGCGATGACGCCGACGATGACCTGGGCCGAGTCGTGGTCGCCGGAGACGAGGGCGGCCTCGGCCCGCTCGACCGACGAGGTCGACTTGTTGTCGACGACGAGGGTGCGCAGGTCGCCGAGGCTCTTGGTGTAGCTGGCGAGGAACTCCCCCGTGGCCCCGGCCTTGACCCGGGCCGTGTCGGCGTCGACGGTGCGGTAGTCCAGCGTCGCGAAGTTCACGGCGATCTGCTTGCCGGCGGCGAGCGCGTCGCGCTGGGCCGACTCGACCTGGCGCGCCTCGAACCAGGCGCGGCCGCGGGTGCCCGCGAGCACCACGGTCACGACGAGGACGAGGACGACGAGGGCCCAGAGGGCACGCACGCGTCCTCTCGTGGCGTCGGTCATCGGGTGGCTTCCTCCATGATCCAGGACCAGCTGTCGCCGCCGTCCGGCGCCAGGGGCACCGAGTAGTCGGCGGGAGCACCGTACGCGGTCGTGCCGAGCGGCACGGGGTCGGACCCGTAGGCCATCGACCAGCTGGTGCGGCCGACGCTGCGGGCGCCCGGGGCGTTCTGGGCGCCGCGGACGGTCGAGGCCGAGCCGCGGGGCAGGGCGCAGCGCGCGTTGCGGTTGAGCGGGGGCAGGTTCGAGGTGCGGTTGGGGTCGGTCTTCTGGGTGCCCTCGTACCCGCGGGTGCACACCGGCGGGTCGTTGGTGAGCTGGACGCCGAAGTGCGCGGTGCCGTCACCGGGGATGACGGTGTAGCCGCCCGCGACGACCTCCGGGTAGGTGATGAGGATCTGGTCGATGCCGTCGACCCGGGCGCTGGTGACCTGCCCGATCGTCACGAAGTTCGCGATGAGGGTGCCGAGGGCCTGGTCGTTCTCGCGCACCACGGCCTCGAGCTCCTTGGACGCCACGGCGCCGCGGTCGAGGATGACGCGCAGGTCGGGGTCGGAGGCCTGGAGGGTCTCGGAGATCCGGGCGAAGTTCCCCGCGAAGGTGACGATCTGCGAGGACGTGTCGCGCTGGGTGTCGAGGACCGTCTTGCCCGAGCGCAGCAGGGCCACGGTGTCGGGCAGGGCCTCGATGGCCGCCCGGGTGAGCAGGTCGCCGTTGTCGATGAGGCGGGCGATGTCGGGGCCGCTGCCGCTGAAGGCGGTGCCGAACTCGTCGACGGTGGTGACGAGGGCGTCCTTGGGCACCGAGCGCACCGTGCGGTCGACGTCGAGGAGGAGCTTCTCCACCGGGAGCGGGGTCTGCGTGCTGTCGCGGGGGATGACGTCGCCGTCGGCGAGCACGGGCCCGCCCGAGGAGCGGGGCTGGAGGTCGAGGTACTGCTCGCCCACCGCGGAGCGGTTCTCCACGACGGCGCGGGTGTCCTTGGGGACCTCGGTGCCGCGGTCGAGCTGCGCGTGGACGCGCACGCCGTCCTGCGTCAGCGTGAGGTCGGAGACCCGGCCGACGCGCACGCCCCGGTAGCTGACCTCGGAACCGACGAAGATGCCGCCGGAGGCCGCGAGGTCGGCGACGACGACGGGCCCGCCGCCGAGGACCCGCTCGGTGAGGCCGATGTAGCTCGCCGACAGGATGGAGACGCCGACGATCGTCACGATCGCGAAGATCGCGAGCTGGATCTTGGTGAGCCGGAGGATCACGAGGCACCCCCGGTGTAGAGCGTCTCCCACGAGCGGTCGTCCTGTGCCTGCGCGCAGAACGGCGGGCAGAGGATGCCGCCGCTGCGGGTCGGCGTCGGCAGCGGCACCCCGGGCACGGTGACCGTGGGCAGGGGCACCGGCAGCGTGGGGATGGGGAGCGAGGGGATCGGCAGCGTGGGCACCGGCAGGGTCGGCACGGGCAGCGTCGGCGCCGTCGTGGGCTGCGGGAGGACCTTGATCTTGCTCAGGTCGAAGTCACCGGTCACGTGCAGGTTGGTGTAGTCGCCCTTGATGGCGCCGGTCGCGGCGTCGGGGAAGGGGTAGGTGAGGAGCAGCTCGAGCGACTGCGGCAGGGCGTCGCCGGCCGAGCTGAGCTGGCCCAGGATGGGCTTGAGCGAGGCGAGGTTGGCCAGGGTGTCCTCGCGCGAGGCCCGGATCACCGTGGAGCCGACCTTGCCCAGCCGGCCCAGGGCCGTGAGCATCGCGGTCAGCTGCTCGCGCTGGTCGGCGAGGACCTTCAGCCCCTTCGGGGTCTCCTCGAGCACGGCGGCGAGGTCGTCCTTGCGCTCGGCCAGGCGGGCGCTGAGGCGGTCGATGCCGTCGATGGCGCGCACGATGTCGGCCTTCTGCTCGTCGAGGCCGCCCACGAAGGTCGTGAGGTTGGCGATGAGGCTGTCGACCTCCTCGTGGTTGCCGCGCAGCGCGTTGTTCAGCTCGCGCTCGATGATCTGCAGCTGGCCGACGCCGCCGCCGTTGAGCAGCATCGACATCGCCGCGAGGACCTCCTCGACCTCGGGGTTGCGGCCGGTGCGGGCGATGGGGATGAGGTCGCCGTCGGAGAGGGTCCCGGTGCCGCCGGTCTCGGGGCGCACGAGGGCGACGTACTTCTCGCCCAGGAGGGAGGTCTGCTTCAGCTCGGCGCGGGCGTCGTCGGGGAGCTTCGCCGAGGCCGGGATCCGCATGGTGACGCGGGCGGTCCAGCCGTTGAGCTCGATGTCGGTGACCTCGCCGACGGTGACCTCGTCGACCTTGACCGACGAGCGGGGCACGAGGTCGAGGACGTCGGCGAAGTCGGCCTTGACGACGATCTGCCTCCCCCCGACCTGGGCCCCGCCGGGCAGCGGGAGGCTGGCGGCGGAACAGCCGGAGGCGAGCAGGGCGGTGACGGCCAGGACGGCGGTCAGGGCGCGGTGGCGGGCGGTCGTCATCCGAGCAGCCCTCCGAGGGTCGGGTCGGCGCCGTTGAGGGTGAGCGGCAGCTTGGTGCTGCCGCCGAGCGGCGGGAGCTTGGGGAGCTTGAGGTCGTTCAGGCCGGAGGTCTCGCAGAGCTTGCTGTTGCCCGTGCCGGTGGGCCCCGTGATGAGCGAGCAGAGCAGCAGGCCGGGGTCGTCCAGGCCCTCGACGTTGGCGCGGGTGTCGAGGGTGCCGCTGCGGGCGTTGTAGGCGAGCTGCAGGTTGGAGAGGGCGACCGGCGCGGCGTCGAGGGTCTGCGCCAGGGCGTTGCGCTTCTCCACGACCGAGCCGGTGACGTCGGTCAGCCGGGCCACGTCGTCCTTGAGCAGCGCGCGGTTGTCCTTGACGAAGGTGGTGACCTCGTCGAGGGCGACGGCGAGGTTGGCCAGGGCGGCCGACAGGTCGTCGCGCTCGGAGTCCAGGGCGGTGGTGACGCTCGCGAGGTTGCCGTTGAGGCGGCGGACCTGGGCGTCGTTGGCGGCCACGGTCTCGCTGAAGGTGTTGAGGTTCTTCACCGTGGAGAACAGGTCGCCGCGGCCCTCCGCGAAGGTCTGGACGGCGCGGGACAGGTCGCGCGTGGTGTCGTGCAGGGCCTGGCCGTTGCCGTCGAGGTTCGCGGCGCTCGTCTCGAGCAGGCGGGACAGCGCCCCCTCCTCGTTGGCGCCGGTGGGGCCGAGCGCGATCATCAGGTCGTCCAGGCTCTGGCTCACGCGGTCGAGCTCGACGGGCACGGCGGTGCGCTCCATCGGGATGTGCGCGCCGCTCGCCATCCGCGGGCCCTGGGTGTACGCCGGGAGGAGCTGGACGTAGCGGTCGCTGACGAGGGAGGGCGCGACGACGGCCGCGGTGGCGTCGGCCGGCACGGGGTGCTCGGGGGTGAACTCGAAGTCGACCCGGACGCGGTCGCCGCGCGGCTCCACCGAGAGCACCTCCCCCACCTTGACGCCGAGGATCCGCACGTCGGAGCCGGGGAACAGGCCGACGGCGCGCACGAAGTCGGCCGAGACGCGCACCGGCTCCTGGCGCGGCCACAGCAGGTAGCCGGCGGCGACGAGCGCGACGACGACGGCCGCCGCGACGAGCGCCACCCGCGGGCGGACCGTCGGCAGCGAGCCCCGCGCGGGGAGCGGGATGCGAGGGAGGGAGAAGCGCGCCATCAGCCCACCGACCCGGTCGGAGCGGTGAGGTTCTGGATGTAGGTGTCGAACCACGGCCCGGTGCCCAGCGTGTTCGCGAACAGGCGGGTGAACGGCACCATCGCCTCGATCGTGCGCTGGAGGTCGGCCTCGTGCTTCTGGAGGGTGGCGAGCACCTTCTGCAGCTCCTGGAGCGCGGGCTTGAGCTGGGCGCGGTTGTCCCGGACCAGTCCGGTGACCTCCTTGGCCAGCGCGGAGGTGTTCGTGAACAGGGTGTGGATCGCCTCGCGGCGCTTCTCCAGCTCGACGAGGAGGAGGTCGGCGTCGTCGATGAGCTTGTCGACGACCGCGTTCTGCTCGGCGACGGTGCCGGTGACCGAGTTCGCCGCCCGCAGCAGCTCGCGCAGCTTCTCGTCGCGCGAGGCGATGGTGGCCGAGAGGCGGCCGAGGCCGTCGAGGGCGGCCCGGACGTTCTCCGGGGTGTCCTTGAACTCGGTGGCGAGCACGTCGAGCGACTGGGCCAGCTGCTGGGTGTCGATCCGCTCGGTGGTCGTCGTGAGGTCGGCGAAGGCGGTGACGACGTCGTACGACGACACGGTGCGGGTCAGCGGGATCTCGCTGCCCTCCTTGAGCTGGCCGGTGCCGCGCGGCTCGAGCGAGACGTACTTCTCGCCGAGCAGCGTCTTGATCCGGATCGACGCCGCGGTCTGCGGGCCGAAGCCGATCCGGTCGTCGGTCACCCGGAAGTCGACCCGCACGTGCGAGCCGTCGAGCTCGACCCCGGTGACGTCGCCGATCTTGACCCCGGCCACCCGCACGTCGTCGCCGTCGCGGATGCCGCCGGCCTCGCTGAAGGCGGCGCTGTACCGGTCGCCGCCGCCGATGAGGGGCAGGCTGGACGCGTTGAACGCCAGGACGAGGAGCAGGACGACGACGAGGATGCCCACGACGCCGAGGCGCAGGGGGTCCTTGTCCTTCAGGGGGCCGCTCATCCGTTGCACCTCGCGGCGTTGACGTTGTAGCCGAGGTCGGCGGGCGTCGGTCCGGTGGGCAGCACGATGTTCTTCGCGTCGAACCGGCACAGGTAGAAGTTGAACCAGGAGCCGTAGGTGGCGGTGCGCGTGATGGTGTCGATCTTTCCGGGAGCCCGCTGCGCGAACTGCTCGAACAGGCGGGTGTTCTGCGGCTCGTTGAGCGTGCCGGCGAGGCTGCGCAGGTTGGCGATGTCGGACTTGATGTCGGGGCGCCCGGCCTGGAGCAGCGAGGCGGTGTCGCCGGTGACCCGGTTGATGTCGTCGAGCGAGCCACCGATGGCCTCGCGGTCCTGGGCGAGCCCGGACACGAACCGCTGGAGCTGCTTGAGCAGCTCGCCGAACGCGGCGTCGTGCGACTCGACCGTGGTGAGGACGGTCGTGAGGTTGTCGATGGTGCGACCGATGACGGCGTCGCGGTCGGCGAGGGTCTTGGTGAGGCTCGCGGTCTGGCCGAGCAGGGTGTTGATGTCGCCGCCCTCGCCCTGCAGGACCGAGATGATCTGCGCCGAGAGCTCGTTGACGTCCTTGGGCGACAGCGCCGCGAAGAGCGGCTTGAACCCGTTGAACAGGACGGTGAGGTCGAGCGCGGGGCGGGTGCGCTCCTTGGGGATCGTCTGGCCCTCGGCCAGGGTCGCCGGGCTGCCCGGCTCCTGGGTGAGGGCGACGTAGCGCTCGCCGACGAGGTTGCGGTACTTGATCGTCGCAACGGTGCCCTGGGTGAGGGAGGTCGTGCGCAGCACCTCGATCTCGACCTCGGCGTTGACCCGGTCCCTGGCGACCTTGATGTCGGTGACGGTGCCGACGCGCACGCCGGCGATCCGGACGTCCTGGCCGCGGCTGAGACCGGTGACGTCGGTGAAGACCGCCTTGTAGGTGGCCTTGTCGCCGGGCAGGAGGTTGGCGATGGTCGCGGCGAGGACGCCGGTGGCGAGCACCGTGACGACGACGAACGCGATGAGCTTGATCAGGCTGGGCAGGGTCTTCACTGGTCGACCACTCCCCCGCGCAGCAGCGGACCCGCGAGCAGGGTGGTGAGCGCCGAGGGCTCGGTGACGCCGTAGGGCGCGAGCGCGATGGCGACGACCTGCTGCTCCTCGACCGTCCCGGCGAGCCCGGAGTCGACCCCGGTCACCGCGAGGGCCTCGGGCGCCAGCAGCGCCGAGGGCAGCGCGGAGCGGGCCGAGCCGCTGGTCCGGTTCGTGCTGGCGGCGCCACCGGAGCCGTCGTTGAGCGTGGTTCCGCCGCGCGGGTTCGCCTGGCTCCCACCGGGACTCGGCAGGCCACGGCAGTTCGGGCCGCGGTCGTCACGCCACGCCGGCTCCTGGCCGGGGCGGTACCCGCTGCGCTGCTCCGGCAGCTCCATCGTGATGTGGAACTGACCCCCCGAGAACACGTCGCGGATGCGCGGCAGCCAGTTGACCATCCCCCGCGTCAGGCAGGGGTAGATCGGCGCGTGCTTGGCGAGCACCTGCAGGGTCGGCCGCTGCACGCGACCCACCTGGATGATGCGGTCGTCGTTGCGCTCGAGGAAGTCGGCCGTGGTGTTGGCGAAGCCCGCGGTGCCGGCGAAGAACCCGGAGAGCTGGTCCTTCTTCTCCACGATGGTCGCGTTCGTCGTGCGCAGCGCGTTCGCCGCGCGCAGCAGGTCGGGGGCGGCGACGGCGTAGGTGCTCGCGAGGTCGGCCAGTCCGCTGATGTCCGCCTGGATGAGCGGCATCTCCTTGTTGATCTCGGTGAAGTAGCTGTCGACGAGGACGATGTTCTGCCCGATCCTCGTGCCGCGTCCGTCGAGCGCCGTGGCGAGCGCGTTGAGCGTGGCGGCCAGCTTCTCGGGCTTGACGGTGCGCAGCAGGGGCAGCAGGTTCTCGAAGACGCGCTCGAGCTCGATGGCGACCTCGGTGCGGTCCTGCGGGATGACGTCGCCCTCGCGGATCGGGCGGCCGCGGTCACCGGTGGGGGGCACGAGGTCGACGAACCGCTCGCCGAACAGGGTCTTGGGCAGCAGCCGCGCGCTCACCCCGGCCGGCACGAGGCCGGCCTTCTCGGGGTCGAGGGCCAGGCCGAGGACGGCGCCGTCGGCGTTCGCCGAGATGGAGCGGACCTCACCGACGATGACCCCGCGGATCTTGACGTCGGAGGACTCCTGCATCTGGCTGCCGATGCGGTCGGTGCGCAGCTCGACGTTGACCACGCTCTGGAACACCTTGTTGAACGAGGCGATCGAGAACGTGATGCCGAGGACCACGACGAGGAGGAACGCGATCCCGTAGGCGCGCTTGCCCAGGCGCGCGAGGACGCCGTTGCCCGCGGTCATCCGGCGATCCTCACGGTCGTCGTCGCGCCCCAGATCGCGAGCGAGATGAAGAAGTCGAGCACGTTGATCGCGACGATCGACGTGCGCACCGCGCGGCCGACGGCCACGCCGACCCCCGCCGGGCCACTGCTGGCGGTGTAGCCGTAGTAGCAGTGGATGCCGATGATGACGATCGCGAAGATCAGCACCTTGACGAAGGACCAGATGATGTCCTCCGGTGGCAGGAACAGGTGGAAGTAGTGGTCGTAGGTGCCCTTGGACTGCCCGAAGTAGTCGGTGACGATGAAGCGGGTCGCCGCGTAGCTGCTGAGCAGGCCGAGCACGTAGAGGGGGATGACGGCGACGAAGCCCGCGATCATCCGGGTGGTGACGAGGAACGGCAGGCTCGGGATGCCCATGACCTCGAGGGCGTCGACCTCCTCGCTGATCCGCATCGCGCCGAGCTGGGCGGTGAACCCGCAGCCGACGGTGGCGGCCAGCGCCAGGCCCGCGACGAGCGGCGCGATCTCGCGGGTGTTGAGGTAGGCCGAGACGAAGCCGGCGAAGGCGCCGGTGCCGAGCTGGTCGAGGGCGCTGTACCCCTGCAGGCCGACCTGCGAGCCGGTGAAGAACGCGAGGAAGGTCAGCACGCCGACGGTGCCGCCGATGACGGTGAGCGCACCGCTGCCGAGCGAGACCTCGGCGAGGAGCCGGACCACCTCGCGGCGGTAGCGCCGCAGGGTGCGCGGGACCCACCCGATGGACCGGACGTAGAAGTACATCTGGTCGCTGAGCGAGTCGAGGGTCTTCAGCGGCCTCGTGGCGGTGTCGTGGAGTCGTCCCATGTCCCGGCTCAGATCTTCTGCGGGATGACTTGGAAGTAGACCGCGCTCACGACGAAGTTCACGACGAAGAGCAGCATGAAGGTGATGACGACGCTCTGGTTCACCGCGTCGCCGACGCCCTTCGGGCCGCCACCGGCGGTGAGGCCCTTGTACGAGGCGACCAGGGCCGCGATGGCGCCGAAGATCAGCGCCTTGATCTCGGAGGTCCACAGGTCGGCCAGCTGGGCCAGCGCGGTGAACGACGCGAGGTAGGCGCCCGGCGTCCCGCCCTGGACGAGGACGTTGAAGATGTAGCCGCCGACGATGCCGACGACCGAGACGAGGCCGTTGAGGAGGGCGGCGACGAGCATCGTCGCGATGACGCGGGGCACGACGAGGCGCTGGATCGGGCTGATGCCGAGCACCTCCATCGCGTCGATCTCCTCGCGGATCTTGCGCGAGCCGAGGTCGGCACAGATGGCCGAACCACCTGCACCGGCCACGAGCAGCGCGGTGACGAGCGGCGACGCCTCACGGACCACCGCGAGGACCGAGGCCGCGCCGGTGAACGACTGGGCGCCGAGCTGGCGGGTGAGGGTGCCGAGCTGGAGCGCGATGACGGCGCCGAACGGGATGGAGACCAGGGCCGTGGGCAGGATCGTCACGGAGGCGACGAACCAGGCCTGCTGGATCATCTCCTTGAGCTGGAAGGGACGCTTCGGCACCGCCTTGGCGACGTCGAGGCAGAGCTGGAAGAACGAGCCGGCCTGGCGCAGGCCGTTGGCGACGACGCTCATGTGGTGGCCGCCGCGGGCTCGCCGGGGATGCCGGCGGTGGTGGAGCGGAAGCTGCCGGGGGGCGGGACGATGCCGTTGCTCTTGCACCAGTCGCCCGCGGGGCGCTCGGCACGACGCGGACGCCCGTCGCTCGTGCCCAGCTGCAGCGGGATCGACGGCAGCGGGGGGAGCTCCTGGCCGGACTCGGCGGCGAGCTCGTCGGCGTCCTTCTCCTCGGACATGCCGATCGGACCGATGGTCTGGGCGTTGAGGAACTGGCGCACGACCGGCTCCTCCGAGGACAGGAGCATCTCGCGCGGGCCGAACATCGCCAGGTGCCGGTGGTAGAGGAGGCCGATGTTGTCGGGGACCGTGCGGGCGGTGTTGATGTCGTGGGTGACGATGAGGAAGGTCGCGTCGATCTGGGCGTTGAGGTCGACGAAGAGCTGGTTGATGTAGCTGGTGCGCACCGGGTCCAAGCCGGAGTCGGGCTCGTCGATGAGGAGGATCTCGGGGTCGAGGACGAGGGCGCGCGCGAGGCCGGCCCGCTTCCTCATGCCGCCGGAGATCTCGCCGGGCAGCTTGTCCTCGGCGCCGGTGAGGCCGACGAGGTCCATCTTCTCGTGGACGATCGAGGCGATGTCGGACTCGCTCTTGCGGGTGTGCTCGCGCAGCGGGAAGGCGACGTTGTCGAACAGGCTCATCGACCCGAAGAGGGCGCCGTCCTGGAACAGGACACCGAACAGCTTGCGCACCTCGTAGAGCGCGTCGCCGCGCAGCTGGGTGATGTCGCGGCCGTCGACGACGATGGACCCCTGCTCGGGGCGGATGAGGCCGACGAGGCTCTTGAGGAACACGGACTTGCCGGTACCCGAGGGGCCGAGCAGCACGGAGATCTCGCCCGCGGGGAGCGTGAGGGTCACGTCGTCCCAGATGACCTGCCGTCCGAACTTCTTGGACAGGCCGCTCACCGCGATCTCGACGCCCATGTCGACCCTTTCCGAACCGTTGTCTCCGCCCCGGGCCTAACCCGGAAGTTACCGGGCGGTAGGCCAAGGGCGCCGACCTATTGAACCGTGCCGCGTGGAGCAGCGGGGGATTGCTGCCCGCCGATTTCGTGGCCCTCGTCACCCCGGGCCCAGCATGCTCGACACCGGCCCCGTGGCGCTGGGGTTTGCTCCCGATCCGCGGTCGGGACGACCGCCCGATCCGGAGGGGACGCGGAACGGGCGGGCCCGGACCTGGTGGTCCTGACCCGCCCGTTCGCGGTGTGCCCTAGTCCCCGTGAGGGGACCGGATCACTTGAGGGTGACGGTCGCGCCGGCGCCCTCGAGCTGCTCCTTGGCCTTCTCGGCCGCGGCCTTGTCGACCTTCTCGAGGACGGGCTTGGGGGCGCCGTCGACGAGGTCCTTGGCCTCCTTGAGACCGAGGGAGGTCAGCGCACGGACCTCCTTGATGACGGCGATCTTCTTGTCGCCGGCAGCCTCGAGGACGACGTCGAACTCGTCCTGCTCCTCGGCGGCGGCGGCGTCGCCGCCACCAGCGGCCGGGGCGCCCGCGGCGGCAACCGCGACGGGAGCGGCGGCGGTGACGCCGAAGGTGTCCTCGAACTCCTTCACGAACTCGGAGAGCTCGATGAGGGTCATCTCCTTGAAGGCGTCAAGGAGCTCGTCGGTGCTGAGCTTGGCCATGTCTGACCGTCCTTTCTCTATGCGTGGTGCCGTGAGTGGCGTTTTCGTGGTGAGCGGACCGTGAGGTCAGCTCGCGTCGCCACCCTCGGCGACGTCGGTGGCCTCGGCCGCGGGGGCCTCGGCGGGGGTCTCCTCAGCGGCCGGGGCGTCGGTGCCGGAGACCGGCCCCTCCGACTCGACCTTCGCGCGCAGTGCGTCGACCGTGCGAGCGGCCTTCGACAGCGGAGCGGCGAAGAGGTAGACGGCCTTGCTGAGCGAGGCGTTCATGGCGCCTGCCAGCTTGGCGAGGAGAACCTCGCGGGACTCGAGGTCCGCGAGCTTCGTGATCTCGGCGGCGCTGAGCGACTTGCCGTCCAGCACACCGCCCTTGATCACGAGGAGGGGGTGCGCCTTGGCGAAGTCACGCAGACCCTTGGCAGCCTCCACCGGGTCGCCCTCGACGAAGGCGATGGCGGACGGTCCGACGAGCTGACCGTCGAACGCGGTCACCCCGGCGTCCTTGGCGGCGAGCTCGGTCAGCGTGTTCTTGACCACGGCGTAGGTCGCGTTGCCCCGCAGGGAGTTGCGCAGGTCGGTGATCTGCTTCACCGTGAGCCCGCGGTACTCCGTGAGAACGGCGGCGTTCGAGCTCTTGAACTTCTCGCTGAGCTCGGCGATCGCCGCGGCCTTGTCGGCACGAGACATGGGCGCCTCCTTCCGTCGTGTGTGACCGACGGTGAAGGGCCTGGCACAGGGAAAGAGCCCCGGCACAGGGCACGGGGCTCGTCAGGTGCGCTGCACGCGGAGCGATGCTTCGCGGTGGGCGCTTCTGAACGTCGTGGCCTGCGCTGGTGCCCCACCAGGTGGCGGGACCTTCGGTCTCGTGCGGGTGCACGCGACATCCGGCGGTCTTCGGTCGTGACCCAGCGTACGGGAGGGGGCGTCCTCCCCCCAAATCGTCGACCCCCCGGCACGACGGAGCCCGCCACCCCGGTGCGGGATGGCGGGCTTCCGTGCGGTGCTCCGGCCGGATCAGGCCTCGGCGGACGCGTCCTCGACCAGGAGGTAACGGGTCTTGGTGAAGTCCAGCGGGATGCCGGGGCCCATCGTCGTGGCGAGGGTCGCCTTGGTGATGTAGCGGCCCTTGGAGGCGGCCGGCTTCAGACGCAGGATCTCCTCCAGCGCGGTGGCGTAGTTCTCGACGAGGGCCTTCTCGTCGAAGGACGCCTTGCCGATGATGAAGTGGAGGTTCGCGTGCTTGTCGACGCGGAACTCGATCTTGCCGCCCTTGATGTCGGTGACGGCCTTGGCGGTGTCCATGGTGACGGTGCCGGTCTTCGGGTTGGGCATGAGGCCACGCGGGCCGAGCACCTTGCCGAGACGACCGACCTTGCCCATGAGGTCCGGGGTGGCGACGACGGCGTCGAAGTCGAGCCAGCCGCCGGCGACCTTCTCGAGCAGGTCGTCGGAGCCGACGAAGTCGGCACCGGCGGCCGTGGCGGCCTCGGCCTTGTCGCCGTTGGCGAAGACGAGGACGCGGGCGGTCTTGCCCGTGCCGTGGGGGAGGTTGACCGTGCCGCGGACCATCTGGTCGGCCTTGCGGGGGTCGACGCCGAGGCGCATGGCGACCTCGACGGTCTCGTCGTACTTCGCCGACGCGGTCTGCTTGGCGATGCGGACGGCCTCGAGCGGGGCGTACGCCTTGTCGGCGTCGATCTTCTCGGCCGCGGCGCGGTAGGACTTGCTGCGCTTCATCTGCTGCTCCTGGTGGTTCAGGTGGGAGTCGTGGTCATCGGGCCGGCGCTGGCCCTGCCACTGGTGGGACACCGGGTGGTGCCCCACCCCGGCCCGCCGCGAGGGCGGGCCGGTCAAGCGGGTGTCGAGCTCAGAGCTCGGTGTCGATGCCCATCTGGCGGGCGGTGCCGGCGATGATCTTCATCGCGGCGTCGATGTCGTTCGCATTGAGGTCGGGCATCTTGGTCTCGGCGATCTCGCGCACCTGGTCCTTGGTGAGCTTGCCGGCCTTGACCTTGTGCGGCTCGCCGGAGCCCTTCTGGACGCCCGCGGCCTTCTTGATCAGCTCCGACGCCGGGGGCGTCTTGGTGATGAAGGTGAACGAGCGGTCCTCGAAGACGGTGATGACGACGGGGATGATGCTGCCGCGCTGGTGCTCGGTCGCCGCGTTGTACGCCTTGACGAACTCCATGATGTTGACGCCGTGCTGACCGAGCGCGGGGCCGACGGGGGGCGCGGGGGTCGCGGCACCTGCCTGGATCTGCAGGTTGATGTAGCCGGAGACCTTCTTGCTCTTGGGAGGCATGTCTGTCCTTGTTCTGGTGTGGTGGGCCGACGCCGTGGGCGATGACCCCTTTGCAGCCCCGAACCCCGGGGCGGGGGTCCTTCGGTCAGAGCTTGGAGACCTGGCTGAAGGAGAGCTCGACCGGGGTCTCCCGGCCGAAGATGGAGACGAGCACCTTGAGCTTCTGGGTGTCGGGGTTGATCTCGGAGATCGTCGCGGGGAGGGTCTCGAACGGGCCGTCCATGACGGTGACCGACTCGCCGACCTCGAAGTCGACGACGGCTGCCTCGCGGCCGCCGCCCGCGGGGGCCTGGCCGCCCGCGGCCTGCGCGGCGGAGGCCTCGAGGTCGGCGGGCTTGACCATGCCGAAGACCTCGTCGAAGGTCAGCGGCACCGGCTGGTGCGCGTTGCCGACGAACCCGGTGACCCCGGGGGTGTGGCGCACGGCGCCCCACGACTCGTCGGTGAGGTCCATGCGGACGAGGACGTAGCCGGGCATCCGGACGCGGCGGACCAGCTTGCGCTGACCGCTCTTGATCTCGGTGACCTCCTCCATGGGGACCTGGATCTCGAAGATGTAGTCCTCCATGTTCAAGGAGGTGATGCGGGTCTCGAGGTTGGCCTTGACGCGGTTCTCGTAGCCCGCGTAGGAGTGCACGACGTACCAGTCGCCGACCTTGCTGCGCAGGTCGTCCTTGAACGCCTGGACCGCGTCGACACCCTCGGGGAGGATGTCGCCGTCCTCGTCCTGGAGGAGGGTGGGGGCGTCGTCGTCGCCGGAGGCGTCGGAGGCGTCGGCCTCGAGGGAGGTGCCGTCCTCGTCATCGGACTCGTCGGAGGCGTCGGTCTCGACGGCGGCGGGCGCGTCGGTCTCGTCCTCGGCGTCGACCTGCTCGGCACCGACGGCGGAGTCGAGGCCCTCGGCGACCGAGTCGGCCTCGCGCGAGCCCTCCGTCAGGGCGTCGGGCAGCACCTCGGGGGCGTCATCGGACGCCACGTCGGGGGTGTCGGTCCACTGGTCGGACACGGGTGACCTCTTCCTGGTTGCGGTGGTGGCTGGTGGGGCGGGGGCTGACGGCGCGGGTGGGCGCGGGCGTCAGGACGAGCCGAACACCAGGCCGACGAGCTTGCTGAAGCCGAAGTCGACACCCGACACCAGCGCCATCATCACCGTGACGAACACGATGACGACGAGCGTGTAGTTCCACAGCTCGGAGCGCGTGGGGCGCACGACCTTGCGGAGCTCGTCGAGGATCTGGCTGACGAACAGCGTGAGTGCCTTGACCCACCGGGAGATGGGGTTGCCGCCCCGCTCCCGGCCCTTGGTCGGGCGGGAGGGAGTCCTGGTCTGACCCACGTCAGTCACGGTGCCTCTTCACGTCGTTTGCTGGTCGATCGGGTGCCTCGGCGCGGCACGACCGCGAAGGCACCCCAGCCGTGGAGGCGGGGCGCAGTCGTGGACGAACCACACGTGCGACGCAGGGCAGGAGGGACTCGAACCCCCAACCGCCGGTTTTGGAGACCGGTGCTCTACCAATTGAGCCACTGCCCTACGGAGCACCCGGTTGGTGGTGCTCCGCGGTGCGACCATCACCTACCCGGGGGCAGGACGAAGCTGGTCACACCGAACGGCAAGCATACGGGACGCCCCGGGCCGACCGCGAACCCGGTCGGCCGGGGCGCCACGCCACACCGGTCAGCCCAGCGGGACCAGCCCGTAGAGGATGCGGTGGTTGGAGGGCGAGGACATCGTGCGCTCCGACCCGCCGGCGGGACGAGACCCGACCTTCGAGACGAAGACGTAGTCGATCTTGCGGCGGGTGTCACCGGCCGCCCCGGTCGCGCTGCCCGAGGTCCACGCCCCGTCCCGCCTGGTGTGACCCGACCCCGCGGTCTGCGCGATCTCCCGGAACCTGCCGTTCGCCGACGGGCCGACTCCGTAGAGGGCGTCCATGGCCCTGAACGTCGGGTTGGTGTTGAAGTCACCTCCGACGATGACGGTTCGCTGGGGGCTGATCCACCCCGCCGTGGTGGTGCGGATCCTTGCGGTCAGCCGCTCGCGGAAGGGAGCCTGCTTCGTGCGCCCGGCGATGAGGTGGGTCGAGCACGCGCGGATCCGGCTGCCCGCGTGGCGGAGGTCGAGGCACGCCATCCCGTAGGACTGGTCGTCCTTCTTCAGCAGCTCCACGGGACCGAACTCCGAGGCGCCGGACCCGGTCCACACCGTGGCCTCGCCGAGCCTGGGGTCCGCCCCCGCGCACTTGGTCGAGCGCCGCGCGTGGAAGGTGGTGAAGCCGAGCTGCCTGATCCTCGGCAGCATGTCGGCGCAGACCTCCTGGAGCAGGACCACCTCGGGGGCCGTCGTGGCGGCGGCGAGCGCGATCACCTTCTCCAGCGCCTCCGGCTTCTTCTCGAGGTTGTGCGTGATGACGCGGACGGTGCTGGGTGCGGCCTCGGCGGACGGGGCGGTGGCGACGGTCGTCGTGACGACGCCGGTGACGGCCACCGCGACGGCTGCCACGGCGACGAGGAGTGGACGGGTTCTGGTGCTGCGCATCTGGTTCCCCCCGGATGGGTGCGGGTGGTCGCGGATCGACCCCCGTCGTCGGCCACCCTCGCCGACCCGGTCGTCCCACGCCATGGGGAGGCCTCCCCTGCGGCGAGGGGGTTCTGGGACGATGGGCGCGTGAGCACGCAGACCACGCCGGCCCCCGACCGCACCCCGCTCGCCGAGCGCTCCCCCGAGCAGCTGGCGGCCTTCCTCGAGGAGCAGCGCACGGCCTACGCGGCCCTGCAGGAGCGCGGCCTGAAGCTCGACCTCACGCGCGGCAAGCCCAGCGCCGAGCAGCTCGACCTCGCCGAGGGGCTGCTCTCCCTTCCCCGCGGCCACCTCGACGCCGACGGCACCGACGTGCGCAACTACGGCGGCCTCAACGGGCTGCGCGAGCTGCGCGAGATCTTCGCCGAGCTGCTGTGGGTCGACCCCGACCAGGTCGTCGCCGGCGGCTCGTCGAGCCTGACGATGATGCACGACGTGCTGGTGCAGCACCTCCTGCACGGTGGCGTCGAGTCGCCGCGGCCGTGGAAGGACGAGGAGAAGGTCACCTTCGTCTGTCCGGTGCCCGGCTACGACCGGCACTTCACGATGCTCGCCTCGTACGGCATCGAGATGGTGACCGTGCCGATGCTGCCCGACGGCCCGGACGTCGACGCCGTGGAGGCGCTCGTCAAGGACGACCCGTCGGTGAAGGGCATCTGGATCGTCCCCACGTACGCCAACCCGGCCGGCTCCGTCGTGTCGCAGGAGGTCGCGAGCCGGCTCGCCTCGATGCCGACCGCGGCTCCCGACTTCCGGATCTTCTGGGACAACGCCTACGCCTTCCACCACCTCACCCAGGACGAGGCGAAGACGGCCGACATCCTGTCGCTGGCCTCGGCGGCGGGGAACCCGCACCGGCCGGTGATGTTCGCCTCGACGAGCAAGATCACGTTCGCAGGCTCGGGCGTGGCGTTCCTCGCGGCGTCCCGGGAGACGGTGAAGGGCTACCTGGGGCACCAGCAGTTCGCGTCGATCGGCCCGGACAAGGTCAACCACCTGCGGCACGTGCAGTTCTTCGGCTCGGCCGACGGGGTGCGCGAGCACATGCGCGCGCACCGCGCCATCCTCGCGCCGAAGTTCGCGGCCGTGGAGAGCGCCCTGCGTGGCGAGCTCGACGGGCTCGGGGTGGCCGAGTGGACCAGCCCCGCCGGCGGGTACTTCGTCTCCCTCGACGTCCTCGACGGGTGCGCGACGCGTGTGGTGCAGCTGGCCAAGGAGGCCGGGATCGCGCTGACCCCCGCTGGTGCGTCGTTCCCGCTGGGGCACGACCCGCGCGACCGCAACATCCGTCTGGCGCCGTCGTTCCCGGGCCTCGCCGAGGTCGAGACGGCGATGGCGGGCGTGGCGACCTGCGTCGCCCTGGCCACCGCGGAGCACCTCGCCCGCGCGTAGGGTGAGGTCATGTCAGACCAGCCCGATGACCTGACCGACGACCTCGGCAGCTACAGCGTCGACGCCGAGGACCAGCTGCAGCCCGAGGACACCCTCGACCAGGAGGACGTCGAGGACGTCCTCGACCGGGGGTTCTCGCCGGCCGAGCGGCTGCACGGCTCGCTCGCGCACGGCGTGACCGCCGAGGAGCAGGCCCGCGACGAGACGATCGAGGAGCGGATCCGCCAGGAGGTCCCTGACCCGTCGTCGGCGTACGGGGCGCCCGACAACGAGAGCGGCCTGGACGAGGACCGCCTCGGGGGCGACGACCCCGACAGCATCGAGGCGTCGGACGACTGGATGGGCGACGACCAGGTCGGCGACGTGCGGGCCGGTCGGCTCGTGGCTCCCGACGAGGGGCTGGGCTCGGACGACGAGAAGGACCTCGTCGGCGAGGACGTCGGCATCGACGGCGCGGGCGCCTCGGCCGAGGAGGCCGCCATGCACGTCGTCGGCGACGCCGACGAGGACCTCGACGCCGGGTGACGTCCGCGGTCCCCTCCCCGTCGCGATCGGTCACCGACCTCCCGAAGGCGCACCTCCACCTCCACTTCACCGGCTCGATGCGCGTCGGCACGGTGCGCGAGCTGGCGGCGGAGCACGGCATCCGGCTGCCGGCGTCGCTGACGACGGAGTGGCCCCCGCGGTTCGACGCGGTGGACGCCCGCGGGTGGTTCCGGTTCCAGAAGCTCTACGACGCGGCTCGTGCCACGGTGCGCGGCGAGGCCGAGATGCGCCGGATCGTGCGCGAGGCGGCGCTCGACGACGGCGCCGAGGGGTCGCGGTGGCTGGAGATCCAGGTCGACCCGACCTCGTACGCCCCGTTCGTCGGCGGGATCACCCCGGCGCTGGAGATCGTGCTCGACGAGGCGCGGGCGGTGTCGTCGGAGCCGGGGGCTGCTCGGGTGGGTGTGGTCGTGGCGGCGAGCCGGATGCGGCACCCTCTGGAGGCGCGCACGCTGGCCCGGCTGGCGGCGAGCCACGCGGGGTCCGGGGCCGGCTCGGTGGTCGGCTTCGGGCTGTCGAACGACGAGCGGCGGGGCGACACGGGCGAGTTCGCGGCGGCCTTCGCGATCGCGCGGCGGGCCGGGCTGGCGCTGGTGCCGCACGCCGGTGAGCTGCTGGGTGCCGAGGCCGTGACGGCGACGCTCGACGCGATCGCGCCGGACCGGCTGGGTCACGGGGTGCGGTCCGTGGAGGATGCCGCGGTGCTCGATCGCGTGGTGCGCGACGAGGTGGCGCTGGAGGTGTGTCCGCTGTCGAACGTGGCGCTCGGGGTGTTCGACGAGGCGGGTGACGTGCCGCTGCGGCGGCTGGTCTCGGCAGGCGCCCGGGTGGCACTGGGCGCGGACGACCCGCTGATCTTCGGGTCGCGGCTGGCCGACCAGTACGCGTCCGCGCGGGCGGACCACGGCTTCTCGGACACCGAGCTGGCCGACCTCGCCCGCGGTTCCCTCGCCGCCAGCCGGGCACCCTCCGACGTCCGCGAGGCGGCGGAGCGCGACATCACCGCCTGGCTCGCCTGACGCGCGTCCACGCGCCCCAACCCCAGCGCTCACGGCCCCCGGGACCGCGCAGCCGCACCTCCGCCGGCTCGGGGGCGGCTCGACCGACCGACCGATGTCGTTTCCGGTCGTCCACAGCCCGCCTCGCGGCACCGTGTTGTCCACAGGACGTCGGGGCCCCCTCCCGCCCCCGGGTGGCTCGGCCGAGTCTCTCCCCATGACACGAACACCCCGCACCTGGCCCACGTTCGCGGCCGGGCTGCTCGCCGCGCGGGCGTCGCTGCGCCTCCCCGACGAGGTGGGCCTCGCCATCCGCGCGGACCGTCGGCGGCTCGGCCTGAGCCAACGGGCCTACGCGACCCGGCGGCAGCTCTCCGCAGCCCTCGTGGCCCGCCTCGAGACCCGCGCCGGCGACCTCAAGCTGGCCGACGTCATCCGTGGGCTCGACGGCACCCAGTTCGCCCTCTGCCTCTGCCACCGCCCGGACCAGGGCGAGTCCCCCGCCCTCGCGCAGTGGTGGTACTCCGAAGCGACCTGCGCCTACGCGAAGCCACCCCACTGGTACGCGCCGCGGATCGGCCGCCGCCGAGACGAGGCCTCCTGAGAGCCCAGGGCGAGGGCCAGCGTCAGAGGGTGTCGCCGACGAGGACGGGTTCGTTGACGAGGCGGACGCCGAAGGCGTCCTCGACGCCGTCGCGCACCGTGCGCGCCAGCCCTACGACGTCGGCCGCGGTCGCCGAGCCGCGGTTGGTCACCGCGAGCGTGTGCTTGGTGGACAGCGCGGCCGGCCCCGGCATCCCGAACCCCTTGCCGAACCCCGCCCGCTCGATCAGCCACGCGGCGCTCGTCTTCACCTGGCCGCGACCGTCCGGGTAGGCCGGAGGCGCCGCCGCGTCCGCACCGAGGCGCGAGGAGACCCGCTCGCGCAGGACCTCGAACTCCGCCTCACCCAGGATCGGGTTGGTGAAGAACGACCCACAGCTCCACGTGTCGTGGTCGGGGGCGTCGAGGACCATCCCCCGCCGGCGGCGCTGCTCGAGGACCGCCTCGCGCGCCTCCGCCAGGGGAACCCGGTCGCCCACAGACACACCCAGCTGGGTGGCGAGGTCGGCGTAGCCCACCGGCTGCGAGAGCGACTGGAGCACGAGCTGGAACATCACGTCGATGACGACGTACCGGTCGGTTCCCTTGAACAGCGAGTGCCGGTAGGTGAACCGGCAGTCGAGCGTCGTCATCGTGCGGACCTGCTGCTGCAGCCGGTCCCACACCCGCACGCGCGCGATGGTCTGCGCCACCTCCTGCCCGTACGCCCCCACGTTCTGCACCGGGGTCGCGCCGGAGGACCCCGGGATCCCGGACAGCGCCTCGATCCCCGACCACCCCTCCGCGACCGCACGCGCGACGAAGCCGTCCCAGTCCTCACCCGCGGCGACGGTGACGTTCGCTCCCCCGCACAGGTCGGCCGAGTCGACCTCGACCCCGCTCGTCGCGACCTTGACGACCGTGCCCTCGAACCCGGCGTCGGCGACGACGAGGTTCGACCCACCGCCGAGGACGAGCAGCGGCTCGTCGGCGTCGTCGACCTCACGGACCGCGTCGACCAGCTCGTCCGGCGTCTCGACCACCACGAAGCGCGCGGCCGGGCCACCGACCCGCATCGTCGTGTGCCCGGCGATCGGCTCGTGAAGGAGCTCGCGCATCAGTCGAGCTTCACGACCGCGATGCAGCGGCCCAGGACCTTCTCGCCACCGCACGTCGTCGTGAGGTCGACCGTGACCCGGCCGGTCTCGGCGTCGACCGCCTTGACCACGCCCTGCACGACGATCTCGGTGCCGCCGGAGGGCACCACCACGGGCTTGGTGAAGCGCGTCCCGAACTCGACGACGCGCCCCGCGTCACCGGCCCAGTCGGCGACGACCGTGCCGGACGCCCCCATCGTCCACATGCCGTGGGCGATGACGTCGGGCAGCCCGACGGAGCGGGCGAAGGACTCGTCCTGGTGGATGGGGTTCTGGTCGCCGGACGCGTTCGCGTAGGCGACGAGGGTCCCGCGCTCGACGGGCACGGTGACGGGCCCGACGACATCGCCGACGGACACCTGCGAGAGCTGGCGCACGGTCATCTCAGTCCTCCCCGCCGCGCACGACGATGGTCGAGGTGGAGGTCGCGAGCGCCTCACCGGTGCTCGTCGAGAGCTCGGTCCGCGTGGTGATCATCGCGTGGCCACCGGCGGCGCGCACGGCGTCGACCGTCGTCGCGCCCACGACCTCGTCACCCGCGGTGATGGGGCGGTGGTGCACGAACCGCTGCTCGCCGTGGACGACCCGGCTGAAGTCGATGCCGGCCTCGGGATCGGTCACGTACGCGCGCTCGGCTGCCTGCGAGAACCGCACGGCCATGGTGGGCGGGGCCACGACGTCGCCGTACCCGGCGGCGCGGGCCGCCTCGGGGTCGGTGTGCACGGGGTCGGTGGCACCGACGGCCGCGGCGAACGCGGCGATGAGGGCGGCGTCGACGGCGTACGGTCCGCTCGGCGGGTAGCTCCGCCCGACGAAGTCTGGGTTCACGGCCATGCCGACCACTCTAGTGACGCCGGACATGCGCGAGGCCGCCGGCACCAGGGGTGCGGGCGGCCTCGGGGAGCGACGCTGGGGTCAGCGGGTCTCGCGGTGCGCGGTGTGCTTCTTGCAACGCGGGCAGAACTTCGCCAGCTCGAGCCGGTCGGGGTCGTTGCGCCGGTTCTTCTTGGTGATGTAGTTGCGCTCCTTGCACTCCGTGCACGCCAGGGTGATCTTGGGGCGGACGTCGGTGGCCTTGGCCATGGAAGCAACCTGCTCTCGGGAAGTGAATCGATCTCGGGGTGTCGCACCGGGGCACGAAGGCTCGCGCGACACCAGCACAACAGGGTACGCGGCTCCGGGCATTCCCCGAAATCGCGGCCTTGGTAGCGGGAGCGGGGCTCGATCCCGCGACCTCACGATTATGAGTCGTGCGCTCTAACCAGCTGAGCTACCCCGCCAGGGGTTCGATCCGGACCAGCCTCTCGACCAGCCCCGGTCGGACCAGAGCCCCCTGTCGGAATCGAACCGACGACCTTTTCCTTACCATGGAAACGCTCTGCCGACTGAGCTAAGGGGGCGTGCGACCGCGGTACGTGACCCCGGGCGCGACGGAGACATTACACGCTCAGGATCGGTCCAGCGAAATCGCCGAATCGACCAGCGCAGGCCCGTACCAGGTGAGCAGCCGACCCGACACGAGCCGGGTCGGCAAGTGCGAGAACACCTCCGGCCCGTCCTTCTCCGTGAACACGTACGGCTCGTCCGGCAGAAGGACGACGTCGGCCACCGCGGGGTCGTCCACCGCCGTCACCTCCACCGCCGGGTAGCGCCCCACCACCCCTCCCGTCACGACCTCGAACCCCAACCGCGCGAGGAGGTCGGCGGTGAACGTCGGGCGGCCCACGACCATCCACGGGTCCCGCCAGATGGGGACGACCACGCGGGCCGTCGGCGGCGGCACCGGGCCGCCCCACGCGGCCTCGGCCGACACCAGCCAGTCCGGGTCCTCCGCCACGCCCAGCCCCTCGCGGAACAGCCGCCGCATCGAGGCGATGGAGGCGGGCACGGTCTCGATGTCGGTCACCCAGACCGCGACGCCCCGCTCGCGCAGCCGGCGCACGTCGAGCTCGCGGTTCTCCTCCTTGTTCGTCACGACGAGGTCGGGCCGCAGCGCCGCCACGGCCGCCAGGTCGGGGTTCTTCGTCCCCCGCACCCGGGTGACGCCGCGGTCGTCGAGGTCGGCCGGGTGGGTGCACCAGTCGGTGGCGCCCACGAGGAGCTCGGGACACGTGGCGGCGAGCGCCTCGGTCAACGACGGGACGAGGGAGACGACGCGGCGCACCGGGCCCGCGAGGGGCACCGGTGCGCCGAGGTCGTCGAGCGGCATCACGCGAAGGGTCAGCGCGGCGCCATCCGGAGCGCGCCGTCCATCCGGATGACCTCACCGTTGAGGTAGTCGTGGTCGATGACGGCGAGGGCGAGCTTCGCGTACTCCTCGGGGCGCGCGAGTCGCTGCGGGAACGGCACCCCGGCGGCGAGGCCGGCGCGGAACTCGTCGGAGACGGTCGCGAGCATCGGGGTCTCGACGATGCCGGGGGCGATGGTCAGCACGCGGATGCCGTACTGGGCCAGGTCACGGGCAGCCGGGAGGGTGAGGCCGACGATGCCTCCCTTGGAGGACGCGTACGCGGCCTGGCCGACCTGGCCGTCGAAGGCCGCGATGCTCGCCGTGTTGATGATGACGCCGCGCTGGCCGTCGGCGTCGGTGTCGGGCTCGGTGGCGGCGATGGCCTCGGCCGCGACGGCGAGGACCGTGAACGAGCCGATGAGGTTGATCTCGACGACCTTGCGGTACAGCCCGAGGTCGTGGACGCCCTTGCGTCCGACGATGCGGGCCGAGGGGCCGATGCCGGCGCAGTTGACGACGATGCGCAGGGGGCGGGCCGGGTCGTCGGATGCGCGGGCCACGGCAGCGCGCACGTCCTCCTCGGAGGTGACGTCGGTGGGCACGTACTCGACCCCCTCGACGGCGGGGCCGGACTCGCAGGCGGTGGCGAGGTCGAGGGCGACGACGCGCGCTCCCCCCGCGGCGAGGGCGGCCGCGGTGGCGGCGCCGAGGCCTGAGGCGCCCCCGGTGACGATGGCGGTGGTGTTCGCGATCTGCATGGCGCCATCCTGCCCTGTCCTACGGTGGTGCCATGGCACTGCGCATCGGAGGACACGTCGACAGCACCGACCCCGTGGCCGAGGCCGCGGCCCGGGGCGCGACCCTGAGCCAGTTCTTCCTCGGCGACCCCCAGAGCTACAAGGGGCCCGTCGTCGACTACGCGGGCGGGGCGGCCACGCTCAAGGAGGCGGCGGAGGCCGCGGGCGTCGACCTGTACGTCCACGCGCCCTACCCGATCAACGTGGCGGCCACGAACAACCGCATCCGCATCCCCGGGCGCAAGCTGCTCCAGCAGCACCTCACGGCCGCGGCCGAGATCGGGGCCAAGGGCGTCATCGTCCACGGAGGCCACCTGGGCAAGGAGGAGGACTCCGACGTCGGCTTCGACAACTGGCGCAAGTGCGTCGACGGGCTCGAGATGCCGGTGCCCCTCCTCATCGAGAACACGGCCGGCGGCGACAACGCGATGGCGCGCCGGCTCGAGGCGATCGAGCGGCTCTGGGAGGCGATCGGCCGGGCCGAGGGCGGCGACACCGTCGGCTTCTGCCTCGACACCTGCCACGCCCACGCCGGCGGCAACGACCTCGGCAGCGTCGTCGACAAGGTGCGGGCCATCACCGGGCGCATCGACCTCGTCCACTGCAACGACAGCCGCGACGAGTTCGACTCCGGCGCCGACCGGCACACGAACCTCGGCTCCGGCCACATCGACGGCGCCGACCTGGCCGACCTCGTGAGGGACGCCGGCGCGCCGGTCGTCGTCGAGACCCCCGGTGGCGTCGTGGGCCAGACCGCCGACATCACCTGGCTGCGGGAGCGCCTCGGCGCGTAGGAGGGCGGGCGTCAGCGGGCGGGCAGGAGTGGCTGGCCCACGACGTACCGCGGCTGGGTGACCTCGCCGGCCAGGCGGACGTCCTCCTGGACCTGCGTGCACGCGAGGTCGAGCGTGCAGCGCGCGAGGTCGTTGCGGCTGGCGGGGAAGCGCGGCTCGGCGACGTTGCGGGAGAACAGGATCGAGCGCGCGTCGGCGGCGAGAGCCCACGTCCACCCGTCGACGCGCTCCCCCTGGACCGACCGACCGGTGAGCACCCGCCCGTCGGCGACCCGCGCGACGACGACGCGGAAGTAGAAGCCGCCGTCGGCGTCGTCGGTCCCGATGACGAGGCGCCCGTTGCCACTGAACTCCTGCGGCGTGAAGCCCTCGGGGTTGTCGGCGCCGCACCGCTCGAGGAGCACGGGAGCCGACGACCTCGTGAGGTCGACGACGCGCCAGCAGCGGCTGCGGCCGTCCTTGCCGAAGCTCGTCGCCCCGCCGCGCCGACCGTCGGCGGACACCGCGGTGAGCCGGGAGGTCAGCGTGCGGACGCGGCCCGTCGACACCTGCCAGCCCCTGGTCCCGGTCTGCGAGGTCGTCCAGACCCAGCCGTCGGCGACGGCCACCACCGCACCACCGAGGTCCTTCGTGCCGAGGCGGCGGCCCCGCTGGTCGAGGGCCGTGACGGGGGCGTCGACGCCCTTCTGCAGGGCCAGCAGCCGTCCGTCGCGGCTCACCTCGACCTGCTGCGGCCGGCCGAGGTCGTCGACCACCCGACCGCGGGAGTCGTGGATCCGCCAGCGCAGGTTCCCGGCCGAGCCGGGGTCGGTCGCGACGACGGCACCGCCGGACGCCAGGGGGGCGAAGCGCCTGACCTGGCGACCCGCGCCCACGCCGATCGTCCC
This sequence comes from Oryzobacter telluris, assembly GCF_043099285.1. Classification (GTDB taxonomy): domain Bacteria; phylum Actinomycetota; class Actinomycetes; order Actinomycetales; family Dermatophilaceae; genus Oryzobacter; species Oryzobacter telluris. The sequence goes on from NZ_CP170723.1 coordinate 3,341,992, forward strand.
GGACTGCAGGTGGACCGTGCTGCCGGCCGCCCACGGCACCGGCACGGTGGTCGGGGTCTTCGGCGGGGGCGCGGAGGGTGACGCCGACACCGTCGGTGGGGCGGTCGGGCTGGGGGTCGGCGATGACGTGGTCGCGGTGTCCGACGGCGTGGGGCCCGCGTCCGGGGTGGTGAGGCCCATGGCCCGATCGGTCGGAGCGGTGCCGGGCGCCGGTCTCCCGCTGCGGTCCACCCAGGTGGCGAGGCCGACCCCACCCGCGACCAGCGCGGCGATGGCGGCGCCCGCCACGGCAGCCCGCGGCCGACCCCGCCGAGGGGTCTCGGCACCGGCGACGTCGCCGCCCGTCACCTCGTCGCCCATCGTCGTGCCTCTCGCGTCGTGCCCCTCGGCGCCCACCTTCCCAGACCCGACGGCCCGATCCGGCCCGGTCGCGGCTCGCGGACGCGTGTCGTGACCGACCTCGTCCCGCGGAGGGCGCTCATCGAGCGCCCACCACCACGTACCGGGGAGACCCGTCCTCGACGGACGACGCCGTTCGCAGATCGGCGGCGACCTGCTCGCAACCGCGACCCAGCACGCAGCGCGTCAGTGCGTTGCGGGTGGGCCGGTACACCCGGGCGAAGGCGCTCTGGACGAGGTCCTCCGCCTCGTGCGCGTCCCCCGTCAGCAGGTAGGCGAAGCGGACGAACGCGTGCTGTCGTGCCCGCACGTACGCGGCGAAGTCGCCGCGGACCTCCTCGTCCCCCACCGTGGTCCCTTCCCCTCGTCCCCGATGTGCCGTCACCCTCCCAGACGCGGTGAGGGGCACCGATGGTTGTCACGCGCGGCGAGGAGGCGTGTCGCGGGGTCAGCCGGCGAGGTGGCCCCAGCGGCCGGCGAGCTCGTGCCAGGGGCCGAGCGCGGCGACGCGCCCGTCGACGAGGACGACCACGCGGTCGGCCTGGGCCAGCGCCGACCGCTTCGAGGTGGCCCCGATGACCGTGGTGCCGCGCTCGCGCAGGGCCGCCCAGAGCTCGACCTCGGTGGCGGCGTCGAGCGCGCTGGAGACGTCGTCGGCGAGCACCAGCTCGGTCTCGGCCGCGAGGGCCCGGGCGAGCGCCAGCCGCTGGACCTGACCGCCGGAGAGCCGCACGCCGCGGTGGCCGACCACGGCGTCGTGGCCACCGGCGTCGTCGACGTCGGCGCGCAGCCGGGCGTCGCTGATGGCGCGCTGGAGGGCGCGGCCGTGGCCGAGGACGACGTTGTCGGCGAAGGTGCCGGACAGCACGCGCGGGACCTGGGCCACGTGCGAGACCTGGCCGGGGCGGAGGAAGACCTGCGCGTCCTCGACCTCGACCCCGTTCCACGCGATGGACCCCGTGTGGTCGAGGAGGCCGGCCAGGGCGCCGAGGAGGCTGGACTTGCCGGAGCCCACCTGCCCGAGCAGGAGCACGAGCTCTCCCGCACGCACGGTGAGGTCGACGCCCTCGACGCCCCGGGTGCCGTCGTCGTGGACCGCGGCCACGTCCCGGAGCCGCAGCTCGCGCAGCGGCACCTGCCCGGGCACCTCGGCGCTCGGCGCGGTGCCCTCGACGAGGTCGACACCCGCCGGCAGCCGGACGAGGTCGACGCCACCGGCGAGGCGGGCGGTGGCGCGCTGCCACGACCGCGTGCCGGGAGCCTCGGTGACGACGGCCCCGGCCACCCGGCCGAACCAGTCGAAACCGTTGACCGCACCGGCGACGAGGATGGCGGTGCCCAGCTCCCAGTGGCCGAGGGCGAACGTCGCCCACGCGGCCACGACCCCGGCCTGCACCATGACGACGGGCACGCCGTCGAGGACGGCCTGGACCCGGTGCTCGAAGACCGCGGCCTCGACCCGTCCGGCGTCGACGGAGCGCAGGTGCCGGTGCGCCGCCGGGGTGGCGGCGGCGAGCTTGACCGTGCGGGCCGACTCGAGGACGGAGACGAGCGAGCGCCCGAACCGGGCCCGCGCCTTCGACGACTCGGTGGCCGAGCGCCCGGCGATGGGGCGCCCCACGGCCGAGGCCAGGGCGGACCCGACGAGGACGACGAGCAGCACCCCGCCCGCGAGCAGGCTCCCGCCGAACGCGGCGGTGACCGCCACGATGGCCAGGCCGTTGAGGAAGTCGACCCAGCGGTCGGCGTACAGGGCGTACCGGTCGGCGTCCATCGAGCGCGCGACGACCTCGCCTGGCGGGGTCCGCTCGAGCCGGTGCTGGCGGGTCTGCCCGAGCAGGACCGACATCCGCACGCGCAGCATGACCTCGATCCACCACCGGGGGTAGCGGCGGATCGCGGCGGTGAGGAGGAGCGGCGCGGCCATCACGAAGAGCACCGTGAGCGAGGTGAGGACGACCGTGGTGGTGTCCCACCCGGCCCCGTCGCGCAGGTGCTCGACGACCCGGCCCCAGACGAAGCCGGTGGCGGCGCCGTACGAGCCCCCCAGGGCGGAGACGAGGAAGAGGACGGCGGGCCAGGCGCCCCATCGTGGCCGCACGAGCAGGGCGGACACGACGGCGCGGGCCAGGGACGGCCCGTCCCCGGGGTCCGGGACCTCCGGCGCGGGGCCGGTGCGGCGGACGCCGCCCACCACGGCGTCGCCGTCGTCGGCCTCCCCCACGGCCGGACCCGCCCCGCTCCAGGGGCCACGGGTGTCGTCGCCGCTGGCCTCGAGCAGCCGGCGGAACGGACCGTCGGCGGTCGCGACCTCGGAGCGCCGGCCCTGCTGCACGACGCGGCCGTGGTCGAGGACGGCGACGAGGTCGGCCCGCGCGGTGGTGGACAGGCGGTGCGCCACGAGGATGCCGGTGCGTCCGGTGAGCAGCCGGTCGGCCGCCCGCACGACGAGGGCCTCGGTGAGCGGGTCCATCCGCGCGGTGGCCTCGTCCAGCACGACGACCGACACGTCGCGCACGAGCAGCCGGGCGAAGGCGACGAGCTGCTCCTCGCCCGCGGAGAGCGGGGTGCCACCCGGTCCGAGGACGGTGTCGAGCCCGTCGGGGAGCCCGACGACCCACTCGTCGAGCCCGAGCTGCCCGACCGCCGCCTCGACCCGTGAGCTCGGCAGGTCGGCGAACAGGGTGATGTTCTCGGCGAGGGTGCCGGCGATGATCTCGGTGCGCTGGGTGACCACGCCCACCGCGGCCCGCAGCCGCTGGAGGTCGACGTCGAGGACGTCGACGCCGCCCAGGAACACCGTGCCCGGCGGCGGCTCGACGGCCCGGGAGACGAGCGAGGCCAGCGTGGACTTCCCCGACCCGGTACGGCCGACGAGGGCACAGGTGCGCCCGCCTGGCACGGTCAGCCCGACGCCGTCGAGGGCGAAGTCGCCCTCGGCGTAGGTGAAGTGCAGGTCGCGGAACTCGAGCTCGAGCGGGCCCCCGGGAACGTGCAGGCCGCCCTCGGGCTCGGGCTCGGCAGAGAGGAGCTGGCGGATGCGGGTGACCGCCCCGATGCCGGCCTGCAGCTCGGGCAGGTGTCGCGCCATCTGGTCGACCTGGCCCACGAACGTGCTGGTGACGAGGAAGAGGGTGACGAGCCGGGCGACCGACAGGTCGTCGGAGACGACGAGGGCCACACCCGCCACGCTGGTGGCGGCCAGCAGCCCGAAGAGCAGCACGCCGGTGCGCCGGGTGACCCGCGCCTGCAGGTCGAGCACCGACGCGAACCGCCGGTGGACCACGGCCGACAGGGTGCTGAGCCGGCGCACGACGTGGGCCTGGCCGAGGCTGGTGCGCAGGTCGTCGCGCGCGGTGATGCCCTCCTCGAGCGCGGCCGCGTGGTCGGTCCAGGCCATCTCCTCGGCCACCTTGAGCTCGGAGATCTCGGGCAGCAGGCGGCGGACGAGGAAGAAGGCGGCCACGGCCGCGAGCGGGAACAGGAACCACGAGGGCCACCACGTGAGGCCGGCCACGACCCACATCGGCAGCGCCGCGAAGACGGTGCGCAGGGCGTCCCAGACCTGCCGGCGCAGCATCGACCCGACGTCGTGGGTGTCGTCGTCGACGCGGTCGAGCACCTCGCCCACGGCCTGCTCGTTCAGCGCGGCGAGCGGCTGGTGAAGGGCGGCACTGAGGAGGTCCTCGCGCAGCCGGCCCTCGGCACGGTCGACCACGGCGGCCCACACGGTGCGCCCCGCGGTGTCGAGGACGGCCGCACCGACGAGGCACAGCGCCAGCATCGCCACCAGGCGGGTGGACGGGTCGGCGGCCAGCAGCCCGGCGACGACGGTCCCGAGGGTGCGGCCGACCGCACCGATGGCGGAGGCCGTGAGGGCCGCGCCGGTCCACCAGCCGCGCAGGCGACGCAGCTCGACCCGACGTCCGGGCCGGTCCAGCGGGGAGTCCCGGTGGTCCGCGGAGGTCGAGGTGGGCTGTGGTGCGGTCGTCGTGGCCATCACCGACGAACCTACGTCGCGGCACCGACGCCGGTCACCCGGGTTTCGTGCTCGCCCCCGAACCGTCCGGACCCGCCGCTAGGGTCGCCCCGTGCCCGAGTTCACCTGGCGACCGGCCAGCGCCGCGACCGCCGACGACGTCGAGGCGGTCTTCGACACCGGGGGTGCCCGGAAGTGCCGCTGCCAGGCCTTGAAGGTCCCCGGCTGGATCTGGCGCGACACCACCCAGGACGAGCGGGACGCCGCGCTGCTGGAGCAGGCCGGCTGCGGCACCGACGGACCCACCTCCGGGCTCGTCGGGTACGTCGACGGCGAGCCGGCCGGCTGGGTCGCCGTCGAGCCGCGGGAGAGCTACCCGAGGATCTGGGCGCGCAAGCAGCCGTGGATGCGGATGGACCCCGAGGCCGAGGGCATCTGGTCGGTCACCTGCTTCGTGGTCCGCAAGGGGTTCCGCCGTCAGGGCCTGATGTACGAGCTCGCCGCCGCCACCGTCGAGTACGGCTCGCAGGTCGGCGCCCGCGTCCTCGAGGGCTACCCCACCGAGCCGCCGCCGGGGAAGACGGTGATCTGGGACGAGGCCTCGGTGGGCCTGCTCCAGGTCTTCCTCGACGCCGGGTACGAGGTGCACGCCTCGCCCACGCTGCGCCGCCGCGTGGTGCGCCTGCAGCTCACCGCGTCGCCCTGACCCGCCGGGCGTGACGCCCGGTCGACGTCAGACGTTGCGCCGGTACTGGCCGCCCACCTCGAAGAACGCCTCGGTGACCTGCTGCAGCGAGCACACCCGCGCGGCGTCCATGAGGACGGCGAAGACGTTCTCGCCGGCCGTCGCGGCCTCCTTGAGGCGGGCGAGCGCCTGCTCCGCCTCCTCGCGGTGCTCCTCGCGGTACGTGGTGACCCGAGCCAGCTGGCTCTCCTTCTCGGTCTCCGACGCGCGGGCGAGGACGACCTCGCGCGGGGACTCGCCCTCGTGCGGGTTGCGGAAGGTGTTGACGCCGACGATGGGCAGCGACCCGTCGTGCTTGCGGTGCTCGTAGAGCATCGACTCGTCCTGGATCCGACCGCGCTGGTAGCCGGTCTCCATCGCGCCGAGGACGCCACCGCGCTCGGAGATCCGGTCGAACTCGGCGAGCACCGCGGCCTCGACGAGGTCGGTGAGCTCGTCGACGACGAACGAGCCCTGCAGCGGGTTCTCGTTGACCGCGAGGCCCCACTCCTTGTTGATGATCATCTGGATGGCGAGGGCGCGGCGCACCGACTCCTCGCCGGGGGTCGTCACGGCCTCGTCGTAGGCGTTGGTGTGCAGGCTGTTGGCGTTGTCGTAGATCGCGACGAGCGCCTGCAGCGTGGTGCGGATGTCGTTGAAGTCCATCTCCTGCGCGTGCAGCGAGCGGCCGGACGTCTGCACGTGGTACTTCAGCTTCTGGCTGCGCTCGTTGGCGCCGTACTTCTCCTTCATCGCGACCGCCCAGATCCGGCGGGCGACGCGGCCGATGACCGTGTACTCGGGGTCCATGCCGTTGCTGAAGAAGAACGACAGGTTCGGCGCGAAGTCGTCGATGGCCATGCCGCGCGCGAGGTACGCCTCGACGTAGGTGAAGCCGTTGGCGAGGGTGAAGGCGAGCTGGCTGATGGGGTTCGCCCCGGCCTCGGCGATGTGGTACCCGCTGATCGACACCGAGTAGAAGTTGCGCACGCCCTGCGCGATGAACCACTCCTGGATGTCGGCCATCATCCGCAGCGAGAACTCGGTGGAGAACAGGCAGGTGTTCTGGCCCTGGTCCTCCTTGAGGATGTCGGCCTGCACCGTGCCGCGGACGACCTGCAGCGCCTTGGCGCGGACGTCGGCCGCCTCCTGGGCCGACGGCTGCCGCTCGTTCGCCTCGACCCACGCCTCGACCGCGCGGTCCATGACGGTGTTGAGGAAGAACGCGAGGATGGTCGGCGCCGGGCCGTTGATCGTCATCGAGACGCTCGTCGTGGGCGCCGTGAGGTCGAAGCCCGCGTAGAGCTCCTTCATGTCGTCCAGCGTCGCGACGGACACGCCGGACGTGCCGACCTTGCCGTAGATGTCGGGGCGGCGGTCGGGGTCGCGGCCGTAGAGGGTTACCGAGTCGAACGCCGTGGACAGGCGGGTGGCGGGCTGGCCCTCGGAGACGAGCTTGAAGCGCCGGTTGGTGCGGAAGGGGTCGCCCTCGCCCGCGAACATCCTGGCGGGGTCCTCGTTGTCCCGCTTGAACGGGAAGACGCCGGCGGTGAACGGGAAGTAACCCGGCAGGTTCTCGCGGCGCAGGAACGACACGAGGTCGCCGTCATCGCTGTAGCGGGGAAGCGAGACGCGGCGGATCCGGTTGCCGGACAGGGACTCTCGCACCAGCGAGGTGTGGATCTCCTTGTCGCGCACCGTGACCACCTGCTCGTCACCCGAGTACGCCTCGACGACCGACGACCAGCCGGCGAGCTGGCGGGCGACCGCGAGGGGCAGGTCGTCGCGTGCGGCGACGAGGAGGGCGTCGACCCCGGAGCGGTCGGAGCCCGCGCGCTCGAGCGCGGACCCCACCTCGGAGAGCCGCTGGACGCGGCGGGCGGCATCGGCCCAGCGCTCGGTCTCCTCGTGGAAGGCCCGCACCGTCTCGGAGATCTCCGACAGGTACCGGACCCGCGCGGGCGGGACGACCTGGCGCAGGACCGAGGAGTGGCGGACCGTGACGCGCGGCAGGGTGCCCTCGGACACCGGGAGCCCCTGGTCCGCGAGGAGCGTGCTGAGCTCCTGGTACAGGGCGGTGACCCCGTCGTCGTTGAAGGTGGCGGCGGAGGTGCCGAACACCGGCATGTCCTCGGGCTTCTTGCCGAAGGCCTCGCGGTTGCGGACCATCTGGCGGCCGACGTCGCGCAGGGCGTCCATGGCCCCGCGGCGCTCGAACTTGTTGATGGCCACGACGTCGGCGAAGTCGAGCATGTCGATCTTCTCGAGCTGGCTGGCGGCGCCGAACTCGGGCGTCATCACGTAGAGGTTGACGTCGGCGTACGAGGTGATGGCCGCGTCGCCCTGGCCGATGCCGGGGGTCTCGACGACGACGAGGTCGTAGCCGGCCGCCTTGAGGATGGTGATGACGTCCGGCAGCGCCTCGGGGACCTCGCGCCCGCCACGGGTGGCGAGCGAGCGGAAGTAGACGCGGTCGCCGTCGAGGCTGTTCATCCGGATGCGGTCGCCGAGCAGGGCCCCACCACCGCGGCGGCGGGTGGGGTCGATGGCGACGCAGGCGATGCGCAGCTTGTCCTGCTGGTCGACGCGCAGGCGGCGGACCAGCTCGTCGGTGAGGCTCGACTTGCCCGAGCCGCCGGTGCCGGTGATGCCGAGGACCGGCACCGTGCGACCGGCGGCCGCGCGCTCGAGCTCGGCGCGCATCTCGTCGCCGATGTGGCCGGTCTCGGCAGCGGTCAGCGCGCGGGCGACGGCCGAGCGCTCCCCTGCCAGGACGGCGGCGACCGTGGTGGGCTGCTCGTCCCAGAGGTCGCGGTCGCACGCGGCGATGACCTGGTTGACCATGCCCGGCAGGCCGAGGCGCTGGCCGTCCTCCGGGCTGAAGATCGTGACGCCGGCCTCGCGCAGCCGGGCGATCTCCTCCGGCACGATGACGCCACCGCCACCACCGACGACCGTGACGTGCCCGGCCCCGGCCTCGCGCAGGAGCTGGACGAGGTACTCGAAGTACTCGACGTGCCCGCCCTGGTACGAGGAGACCGCGACGCCCTGCGCGTCCTCCTCGACCGCCGCGTCGACGACCTCCTGCACGGAACGGTTGTGCCCGAGGTGGACGACCTCGGCCCCCTGGCTCTGCATGATCCGCCGCATGATGTTGATCGAGGCGTCGTGACCGTCGAACAGGGCCGAGGCCGAGACGATGCGGACGGGGTGCTCGGGCACGTGGAGGTCGGGGCGGGTCGGCTGCGCGGCCATGGGTGGGGTCCCTTCGGGTGGCGTTCCTCGAAATACTAGGACGTCCTAGTAGTTACTCGGAAGTTCGTGACGGGGCACCTGCGTCACACCCGGTCAGCGGGCGACGGCGGAGGCGTACGGGTCGACGGCCGCGGCATCGAGGAGCCACTCGGCCACCGTGCGCAGGAACGGGCCCTCCACGCACGACACCGGCACGTCGGCCTGGAGGCGGCGCCAGGACTCGGCACGGTGCAGGCAGGACAGGCGGTCGGCTGCGGGGAGGAGCGCCACGAGCTCGTCGCGCTCGGCCAGGTCGGTCCACGGGTCGAGGAACGCGTCCACGGTGCGGGCGACGTCGGGGTGCTCCTGGTCGAGGTCGAAGCGGGTCCGCATGATCCACAGCGGGATGCGCGCGGTGGTCAGCGGATGGGTCCACAGCGCGTCGCCGAGGTCGATGAAGGCCGCGCCGCCGTTGTTCCGGAAGGCGTTGCCGAGGTGGAGGTCGTTGTGCTGGAGCGCGTCGGGCAGCGCGCTCGCCGCGAGCTCGCCGGCGGCGTCGTGGATCCGGCCGAGGCCGTCGCGCACCGCGGCGGCCTCGTCGCCGGAGAGGCGGCGCTCGTCGTCCTCGGGGAGTGCCCGCAGCTCGGCGAGCAGCCCCTCGACCCAGGCGACGACGCCATCCGGCTCGCGGGGGAACCGGGGCAGCCCGGTGGTGAGCAGCTCGTCCTCGTGGCCGGCGAGGGCCCGCTGGGTGCGCGCGTAGTCGGCGACGACGGCCACCCAGTCCTCGACGGGCGGGGGCGTCTCGTCGTGCCACATGGGCAGGCCGAGGTCGGCGGTCGCGAGCCAGCCGCGCTCCTCCTCCACGGCGACGACCGGAGCCACGGCGCCCGGTGCCAGCCGGTCGACCACCGCCACGAGCCGCGCCTCGAAGCCCTGCGAGGGCGCGTTCTCCTTGACCCACACCCGTCCGGCGTCGGTCTCGACGTGGAGCACGGTGGACCAGAACCGGACCCGCTCCTGGACGAGTGGCCCGGTCACCCGGCGGCCGGCGTCCTCCAGCGCGGGGAGCAGCCAGGCCTCGAGCCCGGCCCGCCACTCCTCGCTGCGCCAGAGCGCCGGCAGGTCACGCACCGGAGCGCTGACCGGCGACCCACTCCACGGCCTCCGCGTACCCCTGCACGCCGTGGCCGATGACGTGGTGGTCGCAGACGTCGGTGAGATAGCTGTGGTGGCGGAACTCCTCGCGCGCGTGGATGTCGCTGATGTGCACCTCGACCCGCGGGACGCGGCAGGCCGAGAGGGCGTCACGCAGGGCGACCGAGGTGTGGGTGTAGCCGGCCGCGTTGATGATGATGCCCGCCGCCACGGCGCGCCCCTCCTGCACCCAGTCGACGAGGGTTCCCTCGTGGTTGCTCTGCCGGAAGTCGACGGTGAGGCCGTGCCGACCCGCGGCCTCGACGCACAGGGCCTCGACGTCGGCGAGGGTCGCGTGGCCGTAGACCTCGGGCTCGCGCTCGCCGAGCAGGTTGAGGTTGGGCCCGTTGAGCACGAGCACCGTGCGGTCGTCCATGTCCGGGAGTATGCCGTGGCGCGGCGTCAGCGGGCCTCGGGATTTCGGGTGGCGACGATCTGCGGGGATGGCGGTGCGTTCGCACCGCCATCCCCGCAGGTGGACCCGAGTCGACCGGGTGGACCAGAGCCCGGAGGGACTCAGCGGGGGCGGTACTCCTCGACGACGACGGACGAGCACCCGGTCGAGGCGACCGGAAGGCCCTTCACGGCGGCGACGGCGCGGGAGCGGCCGAGGTTCCACCCGAGGAGGTCGTCGTCCTTGCCGGTGCCCTCGAACCCGCGTCCCGGGTCGGCGACGCAGCGCGCGATGTCGCGGGGCAGCCGCTCCGCGAGCACCGGCGTGGCGTCGGCGCTGAGCGTCGACAGGTAGAGGGTGTCGAGCGGCTTGCCCGCCTCGAAGCGGTCGATGTTGCGGTCGGCCACCCAGCCGTCGGGGTTCATCGCGGCGAACCCGAGGGCGAAGACCGCCGCCGAGACGAGGACGGCCCGCGGGATCCACGACCCGCGCAGCCGCACGACTCCGGCGAGGAGGAAGGCCACGACGAGCCCCAGCCACAGCTCGAAGCCGTCGACGAAGACGCGCAGCACGGTGTACCCGTACGCCTCCTGGTACAGCGACATCCGGTACAGGGCGCTCGCCACGACGGCGAGGGTGAGGACGCACAGGACCCCGAGGAGCAGCCGCAGCAGCAGCCCGTCGCGCGCCGACTCGCGCCGCGCGACCCGCATCGTCAGGGCGACGACGACCACCGTGAGGAAGGTGGCGGCGGTGAGCTGGCCGAAGCCCTGGTGGACGTACTCGGCGTAGGTGAGCCCGGTGGTCTCGCGCAGGTACGTGTGACCACCCCACATCGCCGCGGCCTGGGCGACGAGGAAGCCGGCGAACAGGGCGACGACGATCCCGACCGGCACCGCCCACTCCCACGGACGGCTCGCCCGGCGCGACGCCGGGAGCGCGGCGTCGGCGGTGGCCGGCGGGTTGAGCGCGAGGTAGGCGCCGGTGAGCACAACCCCGGCGACGAGGACCAGCACGAAGGTGCGCATGACGATGGTGTCCCAGCCCAGGTCGGGGACCACCGCCTCCGCCCAGGTGCCGAACACGGCGTCGCCGGAGGCGAACAGGCCACCGAACACCGCGAGGACGACGAGCGAGAAGCCGACCGTGCGCAGCACCGGCCACAGCACGCGCATCCGGCTCGTGGTCGTGATGGTGCGGCCGAGGAGCGGGAGCCCGCGCAGCGCGGACAGGGGCCACGCCATCACGGCCAGCGGGACGGCGAGCACGGTGCGGGCGCGGGTGAGCCCGGCGGCCGCGACGACGACGGCGACGAGCACCGCGAGGACGACGACCCCGCCGGCGTCGCGCAGGGCGGTCACCGACACGAGCAGCGCGGCGGCCACCGCGCAGGCGATGGTGAAGGTGGTGCGGCGGAAGCGGGCGACGCTCCACATGAGGTAGCCGGCCCCGAGCATCGTCGCGGTCACGGCGATCCCGACGTTGCGCTCGGGCCAGGTGACCGACGCCCAGGCGCCGATCCCGAGGGCGGCCAGGACGACGCCGGGGCGCGGGCGACCGTCGGCCTCGGGCCACGGGCTCCCCGCGCCGAGGAAGCCGCCGCCGTCGCCGCGGGCGTAGGGGTTCTGCGGGCCGGGCGCGTCGGGGGCCAGCGGGGCGGGAGCAGCCGGGGCGGGTGGCGGCGCGGGCGCGGGGTCCGGGGTCAGGGTGGTCATGGCGCGCTCCTCCTGGAGGTGGGTGGGCCGCGTGGCACGGGCCCGTCGGGGCAGGACGGCGCGCAGCAGGGCGCCGGTGGTGTCGGGGGGCGTGGGGACGGCGGAGACCTCACCGCCGTGGAGCTCGGCGACCCAGCGGGCGATGGCCAGGCCCAGGCCCGTGCCACCCGAGGCGTCGTCACCCGAGCCGAAGCGCTCGAAGACCCGTTCGGCCCGGTCGGCCGGGATGCCGGGTCCCTCGTCGCGGACCTCGAGGACCCAGCGGGTGTCGTCGAGGCCGCGGGCGGTGAGCAGCACCTCTCCCCCGGCGGGGCTGTGCCGCACCGCGTTGTCGACGAGGTTCGCGACGAGCTGGGCCAGGCGTCCGGGGTCGGCCTGCACCACGAGGTCGGCGGGCTCGACGACGTCGCGCACGCGCACCGGCCGCCCGTCGACGGACGCCTCGGCCACGGCGGCGCGCAGCAGGCCCGCGACCTTCACCTCGGCGAGGCGCAGCGGTGCGGCACCCGCGTCGATCCGGGAGAGGTCGAGCAGGTCGGTGACGAGGGCGCTGAGCCGCTCGGACTGGGCGAGCGCACCGCGCAGGGCAGCGTCGTCGGGACGGACCACGCCGTCGACGAGGTTCTCCAGCAGGGCCCGCTGGGCGGTGAGCGGCGTCCTCAGCTCGTGCGAGACGGTGGCGACGAGCTGGCGGCGCTGCTGGTCGGCGGAGGCGAGGTCGGCGGCCATCGCGTTGAAGGTGCGGCCCAGCTCGCCGACCTCGTCGGTGGAGGACGCCCGCACCCGCTGGCCGTAGTCGCCGGCCGCCATGGCCTGCGCGGCCGCGGTCATCTCGCGCAGCGGGGACGTCATCCCGCGGGCCAGCCACTGGGTCACGGCCAGGGCCCCGACCACCGTCACGGGCACGCTGAGCCACAGCGGGACCCGGCCGCCGTCGGCGACCTCCGCGATGGTGACGGCGACGAGCACGCTGATCCCCACGAGCAGGCCGAGCTTGACCTTGATCGAGCCGACCCCGTCGAGCGGGCGGTCGGTGTTCACGCGCCGACCTCCAGCGCGTAGCCGACCCCGTGCACGGTGCGAACCCGGTCGGCGCCGATCTTCGCGCGCAGCGCCTTGACGTGGCTGTCGAGGGTGCGGGTGCCCGAGGCGTCACCCCAGCCCCACACCTCGCGCATCAGCACCTCGCGGGTGCGCACCGTGCCGGGCTCGGTCGCCAGCGCGCAGAGGAGGTCGAACTCCAGCGGCGTGAGGTGCACGACCTCACCCCCGACGGCGACCCGTCGGGTGCGGACGTCGATGACGAGGCCGGCGGCGTCGAGGTGGGCCGGGACGTCGGAGGCCGCGAGCGCCTCGGCCCGCTCGACCCGCCGCAGCAGGGCGCGCACCCGCGCCACGACCTCCCGCATCGAGAACGGCTTGGTGACGTAGTCGTCGGCGCCGACCCCGAGGCCGACGAGCAGGTCCGTCTCGTCGTCGCGGGCCGTGAGCATGAGGACGGGGACGGGCCGCAGCGCCTGGATGCGACGGCACACCTCGAGCCCGTCGAAGCCGGGGAGCATGACGTCGAGGACGACGAGGTCCGGGGCGTGCGCCTCGAAGGCCGCCACGGCGGCCGGCCCGTCGTGCGCCTGCACCGTGCGGAGGCCCTCGGCGCGCAGCCGGTCGGTGACGGCCTGGTTGATCGTCGGCTCGTCCTCGACCACCAGCACGGTGCGGGCGTCGTCGCTCGTCCCCTCGGTCATGCTGCTAGCGTAGGACGGGCGGGCTGGAGCCCGTGGGGCCTCCGTGTGGAGATCGTGTGAAGGTCGGCGCCGGGCGCGTCCGGGCTGGTCAGGCCGAGACGCGGTGCTGCGCGCGGAACGCCGACGGGCTGATGCCGGTGCACTTGGCGAAGTGGTGGCGCAGCAGGGCCGCCGAGCCGAAGCCGGCGTCGCGCGCGACCTCCTCCATCGACAGGTCCGAGGACTCGAGCAGCTGGCGGGCCCGCAGCACGCGCTGGTCGGTGAGCCACTGGTGCGGCGTCGTGCCCGTCTCGGCGACGAAGCGGCGCGCGAAGGTCCGCGACGACATCGTGGCGCGGGCGGCGAGGTCGTCGACGGTGAAGGCCCGGTCGAGGTGCTCGAGCATCCACTGGAGCACCGGGCCCAGGCTCTCGGCGTCGCAGGTGGGGACCGGTCGCTCGACGTACTGGCGCTGGCCGCCGTCGCGGTGGGGCGGCACGACCATCCGGCGCGAGATCGTCGCGGCCACCGACGCCCCGAGCTCGGTGCGGACCAGGTGCAGGGCGGCATCGATGCCGGCCGCGGTGCCGGCGCTGGTGATGATGTTGCCGTCGCGGACGTAGAGGACGTCGGGGTCGACCCTGGCCGCGGGGTGGAGCTCGGCCAGCTCGGCCGCGTGCCGCCAGTGCGTGGTGCAGGAACGGCCGTCGAGGATGCCGGCGGCACCCAGGCTGAACGCGCCCGAGCACACCGACATGATCCAGGCGCCGCGCTCGTGGGCCGCACGCAGGGCCTCGACGACCGCGGGAGTGGGGGTCCAGGCCGACGGCGAGGCGGGGACGGCGACGAGGTCGGCGTCGAGGGTGGCGTCGAGGCGGTGGGCGGCGCTCACCGTGGTGCCGTTGCGGGCGTCGAGGGGGCGGGCCTCCTCCGAGCAGACGCGGTAGTCGAACGCCGGGACGCCCTCGTCGGTGCGGTCGATGCCGAAGACCTCGGCGAGGACCCCGTACTCGAAGAGCGCGACGGGCTCCTGGAGCAGGACGGCGACGGAGCGGAGGGCCATGCCGCCAGTATGGCAGTTATTTGTGGGTCACTGTCAATCCTGCCACTGGTGGCAGTTCATGGTTGACCATCAAACTAGTGCCATGTTCACGAACGAGATCCTGGAGACGGTCCTCACCGCCGCTGCTGCCGGAGCCCTCCTGGCCCCGGTCGTCACGCTCATGGAGCGAACCCACCGCCGGATGTCCGCCGACAACGGTGGCCGCATCACCTGGTTCACCGACGCCCGCGACGCCGACGCCCGCCGCATCCGCGACGAGCTGCGGGCCCGTGCCGGCGAGGAGCCGACGGCCCGCACCACGTCCCGCACGACGACGGCCCCCGCCGCGGGGTCGCGTCGGGAGCCGTCGAGGTCGCACGGGGTCCGCAGCGTCAGGACCCGCCACGCCCGATGAGCCAGCCGAGGACGAGCCCGACCACCCCGGCGGCCACGTAGCCGCCGTAGGTGCGGGCGAGCACCGGCAGGACCGCGGACCCGAGGTCGAGGGAGTCGTCCTGCTCCACGACCCGGGGCGACGGGACGACCGTCGGCCTCGGGCGTGCGGCCGGAAGGGGCGTGGGGACCGCAGCGGTCGCCGCGCCCCCCGGCTCGGGCACAGGCTCGGGCTCGGCCGGGCCGAGCTTGCCCTCGATGCACCCGACGAACTGCTGGAGCAGCTTGTCGGACACGTCCTGCATCACGCCGCGGCCGAACTGGGCCGGCTTGCCGGTGACCTGGAGGTCGGTGGTCACGTCGACCGCCGTGCCCGTGCCGCTCGGCGCGAGCGCGATGGTGACCGTGGCCCCGGCCGTGCCGTTGCCGCGCTTGTCCTTGCCCTTGGCCTCGATGACCGCGCGGTGCGCCGTGTCGTCACGCTCGACGAACGTGCCGGTGCCCGCGTACTGCAGGGCGATCGGCCCGAGCTTGACCTTGACGGTGCCCGCGAAGCCGTCGTCGGACGCCTCGGTGACCGTGGCCCCCGGGAAGCAGGAGCCCACGAGCTCGAGGTCCATGAAGGTCGCCCACGTGGTGTCGACGTCGGCGGGGACGGTGAACGAGTGCGCCAGCTCCATGGGCGCCTCAGCCGCCGAGCGCAGTGGTCACGGCACGACGGGTGAGGACCCCGGCGAGGTGCCGCCGGTAGTCGGCGTCACCGTTGAGGTCGCTCGGCGGGTTGGTCCCGTCGGCGGCCGACGCGCAGGCGTCACCGATGTCGGACGCGGAGCGACCCACGAGGGCCTCCTCCACCGACCGGGCCCGCAGGGGCGTGGACCCCATGTTGGTCAGCCCGATCCGGGCCTCGGCGATGGTGCCGCCCTCGACCCGCAGCGCCGCCGCCACGGCGACGATCGACCACTGGTGCGAGACCCGGACGAACTTCTCGTAGTGCGACACCCAGTCGGTGTGCTTGGGGATGCGGATGGCGGTGAGCAGCTCGCCCTCACCGACGGCCGTCTCGAACAGGTCCTGGAAGAAGTCGGCCGCCGCGACGGTCCGCTCCCCTCCCTGGCCCCTGATGACGAGCTCGGCGTCGAGCGCGAGGACCGGCGCCCCGACGTCGCCCGCGGGGTCGGCGTGCACGAGCGCCCCGCCCACGGTGCCGCGGTGGCGGATCTGCGGGTCGGCGACCTCCTCGACCGCCTGGGCCAGCAGGGCCGCGTGGAGCCGCACGAGCGGGTCCTTGACGACCTCGCTGTACGGTGCCATCGCCCCGATGACGATGGCGTCGCCCTCCTCGCGGATGCCGCGCAGCTCCTCGATCCGGCCGAGGTCGACGACCTTCTCGGGTGCGTTGAGGCGCATCCGCAGGATGGGCAGCAGGCTCTGGCCGCCGGCCATCACCTTGGCGTCGTCACCGGCCTCGGCGAGCGCCGCGAGGGCGTCGTCGATGCTCGTGGGGGCCACGTAGTCGAATGCCGCGGGGATCACTGTGCCGCTCCGTCCGTCGCGCCTGCGCTGGGGTCCTGGTTGGGCGCGTCCTCCGCGAAGTGCGGCTGCGCCTCCTCGGTGACCGCGCCGGAGTGGGCCCCGGCGGTCTGGATGGCCTTCCACACCCGTTCGGGCGTGCACGGCATCTGGATGTCGTTGATGCCGAGGTGCCGCACGGCATCGACGATGGCGTTGACGACCGCCGGCGTGGAGGCGATGCAGCCGGCCTCGCCGACGCCCTTGGTGCCGAGCGTGTTCGTCGTCGACGGCGAGACGGTGTTGGCGGTCTGCATCGAGATCGTGTCGGCGGTGGTCGGCAGGGTGTAGTCGACGAACGAGCCGGAGACGAGGGTGCCCGACTCGTCGTGCACCGCCTCCTCCCACAGCGCCTGGGCGATGCCCTGGACGATGCCGCCGTGCACCTGGCCCTCGACGATGAGCGGGTTGACGATGTTCCCGATGTCGTCGACGGAGACGTACTTGCGCAGGGTCACCTTGCCGGTCTCGGTGTCGACCTCGGCCGCGCACAGGTGGGTGCCGTGCGGGAAGGAGAAGTTGACCGGGTCGTAGGTGGCGTCGGAGTCCAGGCTCGGCTCGGTGCCGTCGGGCAGGTCGTGCCCGGCGAAGGTCGCCCAGACGACCTCGGCCATCGCCTTGCCGTTGTCGGTGCCGCGCACCGAGAACGTGCCGTCCTTGAACTCGATGTCGTCGACGCTGGCCTCGAGCATGTGCGCGGCGATGGGCCGGGCCTTCTCGATGACCTTGTCGGCGGCCCGGATCAGTGCCTCGCCACCGACGACGAGCGAGCGGCTGCCGTAGGTGTCCAGGCCCTTGGGGGCCACCTGGGTGTCGCCGTGGAGGACCTCGACGTCGTCGAAGGGCACGCCCAGGCGGTCGGCGATGATCTGGCTCCAGGCGGTCTCGTGGCCCTGGCCGTGGGCGCTGGAGCCCGTGACGACCTCGACCTTGCCGGTGGGCAGCATCCGCACCGACGCGTGCTCCCAGCCGCCGGCCGCGTACGACAGGCTGCCGAGGACGCGGCTCGGGGCGAGGCCGCACATCTCGGTGAAGGTGGAGATGCCCAGGCCCAGCTGCACGGTGTCGCCGGACTCGCGGCGCTGCTTCTGCTCGGCGCGCAGCCCGTCGTAGTCGAACATCTCCTTCGCCATGGCCGTGGCCGCCTCGTAGTTGCCCGAGTCGTACTCGAGCCCGCAGACGCTGGTGAAGGGGAACTCCTCGTGCTTGATCCAGTTCTTCTCCCGGATCTCGAGGGGGTCGACCCCGACCTCCACGGCCAGCTCGTCCATGAGCCGCTCGATGGCGTAGGTCGCCTCGGGACGGCCGGCGCCGCGGTAGGCGTCGGTCCACGTCTTGTTGGTGAAGACGTTGGTGCAGTTGAACTGGTACGCGGGGAACTTGTAGATCGCGTTGAACATGAACGCGCCGAGGATCGGCACGCCGGGGGTGACGAGGCCGAGGTAGGCGCCCATGTCGGCGAGGAGGTCGACCTTGAGGCCGGTGACCGTGCCGTCCTTGGTGGCGGACAGGGTCAGCTTCTGCCACTGGTCGCGGCCGTGGTGCGCCGACAGCAGGGACTCGCTGCGGGTCTCGGTCCACTTGCAGGGCTTGCCCAGGCGGGTGGCGACGAGGGTGGTGATGTTCTCCTCGGGCGTGTACTGGAGCTTGCCGCCGAAGCCGCCGCCGACGTCCGGGGCGATGACGCGGACCTTGGACTCGGGGATGCCGAGGACGGCCGCGGTGAAGATCCGCACGAAGTGCGGCACCTGGGTCGCCGACCAGATGGTCGTCTGCTCACCCGTGGGGTCGCAGACCACCGAGCGCGGCTCCATGAACGAGGGGATGAGGCGCTGCTGGCGGTACTCGCGCTCGATGACGATGCCGTCGGAGCGGGCGGCGGAGATCGCGTCGTCGACGCTGCTGCCGGTGCCCGCCGTGGCGGAGTCGAACTGCCAGAAGGCGCTCTTGTTCGTCCCGAGGTCGGGGTGGGCCAGCGTCTCGTCGGCGGCGGACCTCCGCAGGTCCAGGGCCGCGGGCAGCTGGTCGTAGTCGACGTCGACGAGCTCGGCGGCGTCGCGGGCGGCGGCCGCGGTGCGGGCCGCGACGACGGCGACGATCTCGCCGGCGAACGCGACGCGGTCGACGGCGATGGACGGGTGGGCCGGGGCCTTCTGGTCGGGCGTGATCGGCCAGGCGCAGGGCAGCGCGCCCTGGGCGTCGGCGACGTCGGCACCGCTGAGGACGGTGACGACCCCGGGGCTGGCCTTGGCCGCCTCGAGGTCGACGTTGGTGATGGTCGCGTGCGCGAACGGGCTGCGCACCATCACGAGGTGGAGCATCCCGGGGAGGGTGATGTTGTCGGTCCAGCGGGTGCGACCGGTGATGAGGCGCTGGTCCTCCTTGCGCTTGCGGGAGGAACCGACCTCCTGGGCCGGGCGGTCGTCGACGGCGGTCATCGGGCCTCGCTCCCCTGAGTCTCGGGCACCTTGGCGCTCGCGCATGCCGCGACCGCCTTGACGATGTTGTGGTAGCCCGTGCACCGACAGAGGTTCCCCTCGAGGCCGAGGCGGATCTCCTCCTCGGTGGGGTTCGGGTTGTCGTTGAGGACGTCGATGGCCTGCATGATCATCCCCGGCGTGCAGTAGCCGCACTGCAGGGCGTGGTTGTCGTGGAAGGCCTGCTGCATCGGGTGCAGCTCACCGTGCGGGGCGATGCCCTCGATGGTGGTGACCTCGTGCCCGTCGGCCTGGACGGCCAGGACGTTGCAGGACTTCACGCTGCGCCCGTCGAGGTGGACGGTGCACGCGCCGCAGTTGCTGGTGTCGCAGCCGACGACGGTTCCCACCTTCCCGACGACTTCTCGCAGGTAGTGGACGAGCAGCATGCGCGGTTCGACGTCGTCGGAGCACGCAACTCCGTCGACAGTGACGTTGACCCGAGTCATCGTTGACTCCATTTCGCAGGTGGACCGTGTCGTGCTCGTGATCCTCACCCGAAGTGAGCCGCATCACAAGGGCTGTCGAACGACATCCCCGGCCCACATTGCGGAACTGCGCTTTCCCGACAGGAAAACCGTGGCCTCAGCTGCTGCCGTGGTGGATCGGGCCGACGACCTCCTGGAGTCGCTGGCCGCCCCCGCCCCACCGCAGCGCGACGATCTCGGCGGCGATGGAGACCGCCGTCTCCTCCGGCGTGCGGGCGCCCAGGTCGAGGCCGATCGGGCTCGAGAGCCGGGCCAGCTCGGCGTCGGTGAGGCCGGCCTCGCGCAGCCGCTCGACCCGGTCGTCGTGGGTGCGCCGCGAGCCCATCGCGCCGACGTACGCGACCTCGGGCAGCCGCAGCGCGGCCTCGAGGACGGGCACGTCGAACTTGGGGTCGTGGGTGAGGACGCACACGACGGTGCGGCCGTCGATGCGCCCGGCGTCCGCCTCGCCCTCGAGGTACTTGTGCGGCCACTCGACGACGACCTCGTCGGCCGCGGGGAACCGGCTGGCCGTCGCGAACACCGGGCGCGCGTCGCACACCGTGACGCGGTAGCCGAGGAAGGTCCCGACGTGCGCGACGGCGGCGGCGAAGTCGATGGCGCCGAAGACGAGCATCCGCGGGCGCGGCGCGTAGGCCGAGACGAAGACCCGCATCCCTTCGCCGCGCCGCTCGCCGTCGGGGCCGTAGGTGAGGGTCTCGGTGCGGCCGACGTCGAGCAGGCCGCGGGCGTCGTCGGTGACGGCGCCGTCGGCGCGGGGGCTGCCGAGGCTGCCGGCGTCGGGGGCGTCGACACCCTCGGGGCGCACGACGAGCCGGCGCCCCAGCCACGCGGGGTCCGGGTGCTCGATGACGGTGGCGACCGCCACGGGTCGGCCGGCCTCGACGTCGTCGGCGACGGCGCCGAGCTCGGGGAAGGTCTCCTGCGAGACGGTCTCGACGAAGACGTCGAGGATGCCGCCGCACGTCAGGCCGACGGCGAACGCGTCGTCGTCGGAGACGCCGTAGCGCTGGAGCACCGGGTGCCCGGAGGACACGACCTCCTGGCCCAGCTCGTAGACCGCGCCCTCGACGCAGCCGCCGGAGACCGAGCCGACGGCCTCGCCCCCGGGGCCCACGAGCATCGAGGCACCGGCCGGGCGCGGTGCCGACCGGAAGGTCGCGACCACGGTGCCGACGCCGACGCTCTCGCCGGCCCGCCACCACTGCATCAGCTCGGGCAGGACGTCACGCACGGGCGACCACCTCCGTCAGCTCCTCGAACGCCGCCATCGAGTGCCCCGCGACGAAGTGGTCGACGTGGGGCAGGACCGCCATGATGCCTCGCTGCACCGGTTCGTAGCCCGGCCGCCCCCGGTGCGGGTTCACCCAGACCACCCGGTGGGCCACCGCGCGCAGCCGCCGGACCTGCTCGCCGAGAGCCTCGGGCTCGTCGCGCTCCCACCCGTCGCTGAAGACGACGACGACGGCACCGCGCGCCATCCCGCGGCGGCCCCAGCGGTCGAGGAAGACCTTGACGCCCTCGGCCAGGCGGGTGCCGCCGGACCAGTCGGGGATGACCGCGCCGGCCGCCACGATGGCGCGGTCGGGGTCGCGCTCGTGAAGCGGGCGGGTCACGTGGGTGAGGCGGGTGCCGAGCGTGAACACCTCGGTCGGCACCCCGGAGGCGCAGTAGGCGTGGGCCAGGCGGACGAGGGCGTCGGCGTAGGCGCTCATCGACCCGGAGACGTCGACGAGGAGGACGACGCGGCGCGGCCTCGTGGTGCGGCGGCGCCAGCTGATCTCGCCGGGCTCCCCCATCCGGCGCAGCATCGATCGCAGGGTGCGGCGGGCGTCGACGGCACCGCGGTGCGCCTGCGCGTGGCGGTGGGCGCGGCGCCGGGGGGCGGTCGGGCGCAGCGCCGCGAACATCCGGGCGAGCGCCTCACGGTCGCGCCGGTCGAGGGAGGCGACGTCGCGGTGGCGGAGGACCTCGGTGGGGCTGGCCTGCGCGTGGACGGCGTCGGGGTCCTCGACGCCTTCGCCGACCCGGTCGTCGGAGGCGGTGAGGCCCGCCTGGGTGACGACCGTGGGCAGGGGCGCGCCGTCCTTGGTCCCGGCGCGGGTGCCGCTGAACCACGCGGAGTAGACGTGGTCGTAGCGCTCGAGGTCGGCCGGGGACGCGCACAGGGTGGCCCGACCGGCGAAGTACACCGCCGGCTGGTCGTCGAGCCCGACGGCGGCCACGGCCTCGAGGTAGGTGCGCTCGCGGTCGGCCGTGACGGCGAGCCCGGCGGCACGCAGGGCGCGGGCGAAGCCGAGGAGGATCTCCTCGGGCGGGTGGAGCAGGTCGAGCTCCTCGAGCGCGGCGCTCATCGGCTGAGCATGGTGTCCAGCGCCTTCCTCACCCGCTCGGCGTCCTCGCGGTACTTCACGGCGACCCCGAGGGTGGCGGCGGCGGTCTCGGTGTCGAGCTCGCGGGTGCCGAGCTCGTGCAGGGCGCGGGCCCAGTCGAGGGTCTCGGCGACGCCCGGGGGCTTGACGAGCTCGCGGTCGGCGCGGATGCCGTGGACGAGGCGGACGACCTGGTCGGCGAGCGCCGCGGGGACCTCGGGCGCGCGGCTGCGCAGGATGGCGAGCTCGCGCTCGATCCCCGGGTGCTCGAGCCAGTGGTAGAGGCAGCGGCGCTTGAGGGCGTCGTGCAGCTCGCGGGTGCGGTTGCTCGTGAGGACCACGACGGGCGGCACCGCCGCGGCGATGGTGCCGAGCTCGGGGATGGTCACCTGCCAGGTCGACAGGACCTCGAGGAGGAAGGCCTCGAACTCGTCGTCGGCGCGGTCGACCTCGTCGACGAGGAGGACGGCGGGGGCGTCGCGGATGGCGCGCAGCACCGGGCGGGCGAGGAGGAAGCGCTCGTCGAACAGGCCCTCCTCCACCTCGCGGACGTCGCGGGCGGCGCCGTCGACCGCCTCGAGCGCGCGCACGTGGAGGATCTGGCGGGGGAAGTCCCAGTCGTAGAGGGCCTGGGTGGCGTCGATGCCCTCGTAGCACTGGAGCCGGATGAGCGGCAGGTCCATCGCCTCGGCGAGCGCCTCGGCCAGGGCGGTCTTGCCGGTGCCCGGCTCACCCTCGAGGAGCAGCGGCCGCGCGAGGCGCAGGCCCAGCCACGCGACGGTCGCGAGGGAGTCGTCGACGAGGTAGCCGGTCTCCCCCAGCGCGCTCGTGAGCTCGGGCGTCGTCGCGAACGTCGTCCTCGGGTCCATGGCGCCAGCATCCCTGACGACGGGGCGATCCGGTAGCGAAGGGGCCTCGTTCGACGTCAGGCGAGGTCTGCGGGGGTGTCGACGTCGCGGCCGGTGGCGAGGTCGCCGCACTCGACGAGGACGTGGGGGGTGGTGCGCAGGTGGTCGCGGGCGCCGCGGTCGCCGTGGGCCACGGTGCGCACGGCGGCCCAGTGGTCGCGGCCGAGGAGGACGGGGTGGCCGGGGACGCCGTCGTAGGCGCCGCGGGCCAGCGAGGCCGGTCCGTCGGCGGCGGTGAGGACGCGCGCCATCACCTCGGCGGTGACGTCCGGGAGGTCGACGAGCGTGACGAGGGCGAGGTCGGCTGCGGTGGGTGCGGACTCGAGGTGGGCCAGGCCGGCGCGCAACGACGCGCCCATCCCCTCGTCCCAGTCGGAGGCGAGCACGACCTCGGCGCCGGTGGACCTCGCCAGGGGCTCGACGTCCTCGGCCGCGGCACCCACGACCACGACCACGTCGGCACAGCCCGCGGCCCGGATGCGGCCGACGGCGACCTCGAGCAGGGTCGGGCCGTCCGGGTCGGTACGGACGAGGGCCTTGGGCCCACCCATCCGCCGCCCGGCCCCCGCGGCGAGGACGAGGCCGACGGTGGTCATCCCGTCACCGTGGTCGGGGCCGCGCCCAGGGCCGCGTCGACGAGGACCCGGGCCGAGGCCGCAGCGCGGGTCGCGGCCTCGGGGTCGCCGTCGAGGGCGCCGCTCGCGAGCCCGCCGTCGAGCAGGAGGGTCAGGGAGCGGGCCAGCCCGCGCGGGTCGGGCGCGCCCGCCTCGGCGGCGACGGCCGTGACCCAGCGCAGGACCTCGGCCTTGTGGGCGACGGTGCGGTCGTGCACCGGGGTCCCCGGCACCGACTCGGCCGCCGCGTTGATGAAGGCGCACCCCCGGTAGCCGTCGCGCCGGCAGGCGGTGCCGAGGGCGTCGAAGAGCCCGACCAGCTGGTCGGCCGGTCGTGGGCCGGCCGCCTCGGCCGCGGCGTGCAGCTGGCCGCTCCACACGCCGTCGACCCGCTCGAGGTAGGCCAGGGCGAGGTCGTCCTTGGCGGGGAAGTGCTTGTAGAACGTCGCCTTGGCCACCCCGGACTCGGCGATGATCAGGTCGACGCCGACCGCGCGCAGGCCCCGCGCGTAGAACAGGCGGAAGGCCGTGTCGAGGATGCGGTCGCGCGCGCTCGCTGGGGGCATGGGGTTGATGGTAGACAGATCTGTCTGCTAGCGTCCATTTCTGAGATAGACAGACCTGTCTACCCCCAGTCGCGCACCCTCGGAGGACCTCCCATGACCATCGCAGTCCTCGGCACCGGCACGGTCGGGCGCACCATCGCCACCCGCCTCCTCGAGCTCGGCCACGACGTCGTCGTCGGCACGCGCGAGCCCGCCGCGACCCTGGCCCGCAGCGAGGGGGACGGCGAGTCCTTCGGCGACTGGCTCGCCGACCACCCGGGGGCGTCGGTCGAGACGTTCGCGCAGGCCGCCGCTGCGGCCGACCTCGTCGTCAACGCCACCTCGGGCGGCGCCGCGCTGGAGGTCCTTGCCCTCGCCGGTGCCGACAACCTCGCCGGCAAGCCGCTCCTCGACATCTCCAACCCGCTGGACTTCTCGGCGGGCTTCCCTCCCACCCTCTTCGTCAAGGACACCGACTCCCTGGGCGAGCAGGTGCAGCGCGCCTTCCCCGAGGCACGGGTCGTCAAGTCGCTCAACACCCTCACCGCCGACCTGATGGTCCACCCCGAGTCTCTGGGAGCGAGCAGCACGGTGTTCGTCTCCGGCGATGACGCCGACGCCAAGGCGGCCGTCACCGACCTGCTGCGATCCTTCGGCCACGACGACGTCATCGACCTCGGCGGCATCGAGACCGCTCGCGGCACCGAGATGATCCTGCCGGTGTGGCTTCGCCTCATGGGTGCCCTGGGCACCGCCCAGTTCAACCTCAAGGTCGTGCGCTGACCGACCCCTTGCCGTGAGTGCGGAAGTGGTTGCCGGAGCAGCCACTTCCGCACTCACGGGCAGTGAGGGGGTCGCTCAGGCGGACGACGCCTCGATGGTGGCGATGATGCGCGGGCGCAGCTCGTGGGCCTGGATGACGGCGTCGACCGACCCGACCTCGACGGCCCGGTGGATGTTGTGCACGGCGTCGAACTCCGCGGCCACCTTCCCGAGCATCTCCGTGCGCACCGCCGTGCGGACCGTGGCGAGCTCGGTGGCGAGCTGGGCCCGCTCGGCCCCGCTGGTCTCGGCGAGCCGCGACTGGAGGGAGGCGACGCGCTCGTCGCTCGCCGTGCGGGCGTCGACGTCACGGGCGAAGACGACCGCAGCCGCGGGAGCCCCGCCCAGGACCGAGGCGAACGAGCCCTCGATGGCGAGGGTCGTCATCCGCGGGTTGAGCGCCTTGGAGAACACGACGAACGCCCCACCGTGGTACCGGGACACGACGACGAAGACGATGGGCCCGTCGAAGTTGACGACCGCCCGGCCGATCTCGGCGCCGTACTCGAGCTGCAGGGCGCGCATCGAGTCGGGCGAGCCGTCGAAGCCGGAGAGGTTGGCGAGGACGACGAGCGGGCGGTTGCCGCTGGCCGCGTTGATGGCGCGCGCCGCCTTCTTCGAGGAGCGCGGGAAGAGCGTTCCGGCGGTGTAGACGTCCGGGCCGTCGGTGGGCGGCACGCCGCGGCGCGCCACGTTCTTCGACTCGATCCCCAACAGGCACACCGGGATCCCGCCGACACGGGCGTCGAACACGACGGCCGTCTCGGCGTCGGCCATGCCGGCCCAGCGCTCGAGGGTGTCGTGGTCCTGGTCGGCGACGGCCTTCATCAGGGTGCGGATGTC
This sequence comes from Oryzobacter telluris, assembly GCF_043099285.1. Classification (GTDB taxonomy): domain Bacteria; phylum Actinomycetota; class Actinomycetes; order Actinomycetales; family Dermatophilaceae; genus Oryzobacter; species Oryzobacter telluris. The sequence continues at coordinate 3,367,434 of NZ_CP170723.1, forward strand.
GAACGGCTTCTTGCGGTCGGGGTTGGTGGCCGACGAGAAGATGTCGCCGACCGTGGTGAAGTCGCTGCCCGCCAGGCTGTGCGGGAAGGTCGTGACGTCACGGTCGTGCGGGTCGTCGGTGGCGGCGCGGCGCGGGCCGGCCTCGCCCGGGGCGACCCAGGTGTTCTCGTAGTGCTGCAGCAGGATCCCATAGGCGTCGACGAGGTCCTTGGCCCAGTACTGCGCCTGGCCGTTGGGGCCCATGACGCGGTCGTAGCCGCCGATGCCGAAGTTGTCCTCGGCCGAGACGCCGCCGGAGAAGTCGAGCGACTGCTTGCCGGTGAGGACCATCGCCGAGTCGGGGGTCATGACGAGGATGCCCTTGGTGTGCATGAGCATCGTCGCCTCGGCGTTCCAGTACGGCTGCGCCCCGACGTTGATGCCCGCGACGACGATGTTGACCTCGCCGCCGGCCTGGGTGAACTCGATGATCCGCTTGAGCGCCTTGGCGACCCAGTCCATGTTCTCGGTGCCCGAGTCCATCGAGATGCGCGCACCGGCGGACAGCGCGAACCACTCGACCGGCAGGCCCCGCTCCTCGGCGAGGTCGAGGGCCGCGATGACACGGGCGCACTCGTCCTCCGCGACGGAGCCGAGCGCCCGCAGGGGGTCGCCGCAGAGCAGCACGCGGGTGACGCCCTCGGGGTGCAGGTCGGTGGGCGTGGTGACGACGCCGCAGATGATGCCGGCGGTGTTCTGCCCGTAGGGGCGGTCGACCGGGACGAGCCGGCCGCTCTCGTCGAGGTCGTGCTCGACCACCGACCCGCCGGAGCCGGCCACCATCGACACGAGCTCGTAGGGGTAGACGAGACCACGGCGTCGGGCGCGGACGACCTTCTCGGCGTAGTCGTCGAGCGGGGCGACCCTGGTCGTCGGCGGCTGGTCGACCGTGAAGGTGACGCCCGACCCCGGCTGGTAGGAGAAGCGGGCGCAGATCGGCACGGTGTGGCCGTTCTCGCCGGCGATCTCGCCCTGGACACGGACCTCCTCGATGCCGGCACCGGCCGTCATCGGGGCGACCTTGCCCTGCAGCGCGGTCAGCTGGTCGAGGTCGGCCTCCACCGGCGGCCAGATGTGCAGCCACACGTGGTTGGTGTCGAGGCGGGTGCCCCCACCGGCCGTCGCGCTGGCCCGGCGGACCGCCTCGAGGCAGTTGGCCAGGGCGCGCTCGACGTGCGGCAGCGCGGTGACCTTGCCGGCCTCGTCGCGCACGACGACGAGCTGGCGGACCTGCGCGAGCGCGACGAGGCGCTGGTCGCGGGGGTTCTCGCGCGCCACGGCGTGGAGGAGGAGGACGTCCTCGGGGGCGTCGAGGCGGGTGAGGTCGAAGTCGCGCAGCCGCCAGAGGTTGAGTCGGCGGCCGACCATCGGGTGGATGTCGCGGACCGGCCGGTCCTCCTCGAGCGTGCCGTCGGGCTGCGGCCGGAAGGTGAAGTACCCGACCTCGCGGTCGTCGTCGGGGACCACGCCGACGGCGACCCGACGCACCTGGGCAGCGAAGGGCAGCGCGGCGAGGCGGGCGCCGAGGGTGGCGGAGGCCTCGTCGGGGTCGGTGGGCTGGTCGCCCCAGTGGAGGTAGAGGTCGACCACTGCGTCAGAGCCCGCGGGCCGGTCGGCGACGAGGTCGGCCAGGAGGCGCGACAGCTCACCGTCGGGGGACAGCTCGTCGACGGTGCCGACGGTGCTCACGAGGTGCGAGACGTGGTCGTCGAGCGTGTAGTCGGCGACCGCGACGGCGCGGTCGGCCACCGTGGACTCGCGCAGGTCGTGCAGGGCGTGCTCGCGGTAGTGCCGCTTGATGAGCACGGCGAGCATCGGCTCGCGAGAAGGGGTTCCGCGCCGCAGTCGCTCACCGAGGAAGCGGACGATCCGCTCGGGGATGGCGGCGAGGGCGTCGATGCGCGCAGTGCGGTCCGGGCCGTCGGGCAGGGCGTCGATGTCGTCGAGCTCGCCCCCGACGGAGCCGAGGACCGACTCGCGGTCGGCGTCGACGAGGGGCTGGTCGAACCAGCGGAAGCGCACGCTGCGGGCGAGGTCGCCGACGATGGGGAAGCGCAGCTGGGTCGCCGACACGAGGCGGTCGAGGAGCTCGCGGGCGGCGGCGTCATCGGGCGCCGACGGCGCCGGCTCGGTGAGCCAGCGCTGGAGGATCGAGGTCGCGAGGCCGACCTCGGGCGCGGACCGCTGCTGGGCGAGGAAGACGCGGAAGACCGCGCGCTCGAGCGCCGGGGTGCGGTCGAGCCCGTCGACGCCGTAGTGCGACAGCACGCGCTCGAGGCGACCGGTGAAGTCGGCGGGCAGGCCACCACGCTCGGGGTCGAGGGTCTGCAGGTAGGTGTGGAAGTGCTCGCGCGGGCTGTGGACCCGGTTCTCCACGTGGGCTTCCTGGCCGACGGGCCGGTTGCGGCTCAGCTCGGCGAAGTCGGCGAAGCAGGCGAGCAGCGCCATCTCGTCGCCGACCGGCGAGGCGCCCGAGGAGGCCAGCTCGTCGCGGGCCGCGAGGTAGCGCGCCACCGTGCGGCTCTCGTGGGCGGGGTCGAGGTCGAAGCCCAGGAGCATCGCCGACAGGTCGGCCCGCCCACGGCTCGCCCGCTGCGCGGCGTCGCCGCCCTCGATGTCGCCGGGGAGGTCGAGCTCGACGGCGTCACCGGCGACCTCGGCCGCGGCCTCGGCACCACCGGTGGGCTCGAGGCGCACGAGGGCCGCCCCGGTCTCGACCTGGCTTCCGGTGGAGACGAGGAGCTCCTTGACGCGGGCGGCGAACGGCGCCGGGAGGACGGTCTCCATCTTCATCGACTCGAGGACGAGGACCGGGGCGCCGGCGGCGACCTCGTCGCCGACCTTCAGCGGGGTCGCGACCACCAGGGCCGGTGCGGGAGAACGCAGCACGCCACCCTCGTCACGGCTGACCCGGTGAGTGACACCGTCGACCTCGACGAGCTGGACCGTCCCGTGGGAGGCCGTGACGAGCCGGTGCATCCGACCGCCCACCCGGACCCGGCTGGCGTAGGGCCCGCCGCGCTCGAGGTCGGCGTCGACCGTGTGGGTGTCACCAGTGGGGTCGGCGACGGAGACGCGGAACCGCGACGGGCCGGTGCGGAAGACGGTGACCTTGTAGGCGGTGCCGCGCAGCTTGAGGTCGACCGCGCGGCCGACGTCGTGCTGCACCTGCGGGCGGCCACCACGCGCGGTCTCGAGGAGCCGGGTGCGCTCGATCTGCTCGGCCTCCTCGTACGCCTCGATCCCGGCGACGACGAGGGCGACCCCGCTGTGCTCGGCGGCGACGAGACGCCCCTCGGACCGGACGCGGTCGATCCAGCCGGTGTCGGCGGAGCCGTCGATGACCTCGGGCTGCTCGAGGAGGTCGAGGATGAACGACTTGTTCGTGGACCCACCCTCGATGACGACGGTCGTCTCGCGCATGGCGCGGCGCAGGCGGGCCAGGGCCTCGTCGCGGTCGCGGCCCGACGCGATGATCTTGGCGATCATCGAGTCGAAGTCGGCGGGGATCGAGTCACCCTCCGCCACACCGGTGTCGACGCGGATGCCAGGGCCGGCGGGCAGCTCGAGGTGGGCGATGCGCCCGGGTGCCGGGGCGAAGTCGCGGTCGGGGTCCTCGGCGTTGAGGCGGGCCTCGACGGCGTGGCCGACCTCGTTCGGGCGCTCGCCCTCGAGGCGTCCGCCGGAGGCGACGTGGATCTGGAGGCGGACGAGGTCGGTGCCGGTGACGACCTCGGTGATGGGGTGCTCGACCTGGAGCCGGGTGTTGACCTCGAGGAACGCGAAGAACCGCTCGCCCGGGTGGTAGAGGAACTCGACCGTGCCCGCGCCGGAGTACCCGACGGCGACGGCGAGGCGCTCGGCCGACTCCTTGAGCTCGGCGGCCTGCGCGGCGTCGAGGACCGGGGACGCCGACTCCTCGATGACCTTCTGGTTGCGCCGCTGAACCGAGCAGTCGCGCACACCGATGGCCCAGGCGGTGCCCTGGCCGTCGGCGATGACCTGCACCTCGACGTGGCGGGCACCGGTGACGAGCTTCTCGAGGAAGACGATGCCCGAGCCGAAGGCCCGCTGCGCCTCGTCGCGGGTGCGCTCGTAGGCGTCGGCGAGCTCGGCGTCGGAGGTGACCTTGCGGATGCCGCGGCCCCCACCGCCGGCGGTGGCCTTGAGCATCAGGGGGTAGCCGATCTGCGCGGCTGCCGCCGTGGCGTCCTCGAGGGTGTCGACGCCCCCGCGGCTCCACGGCGCGACCGGCACGCCGACCTCCTCGGCGATCAGCTTGGAGCCGATCTTGTCGCCGAGCTTGCGCATCGCCTCGGCGCTCGGCCCGATGAAGGTGACCCCGATCCGCTCGCACAGCTCGGCGAAGGTCGGGTCCTCGGCGACGAAGCCCCAGCCGACCCAGGCGGCGTCGGCCCCGGTCTCGAGGAGGGCCTTCTCCAGCACCGCGTGGTCGAGGTACGGCCGGGCCGACGCGGGACCCAGGTCGTACGCGATGTCGGACTCGCGGACGAACATCGCCGACCGCTCGGCCTCCGTGTGCAGCGCCACCACCTCGATGCGGTGGCCGCGTGGACCGGCCTGGGCGTTGAGGTCGCGCACGGCGTGGACGAGCCGCATGGCCGCCTCACCACGGTTGACGATGGCGATCCGCGTGAACATCCGTGGTCCTCCAGGGGTCGGCTGCGGGGTCGTCTCGCGGCGGGTCTGACCCGCCGCGTCCCGAGCCTGTCACCATCACGCGGTGACGCGCGAGTAATGAACCGTTGGGCGCGTCAGTCGGGAACTCGCGCGTCACGAGGGGACGCACTCGTCATGAACCGTTGGGCGCGTCAGTCGGGAACTCGCGCGTCACGAGGGGACGCACTCGTCATGAACCGTTGGGCGCGTCAGTCGGGAACTCGCGCGTCACGAGGGGACGCACTCGTCATGAACCGTTGGGCGCGTCAGTCGGGAACTCGCGCGTCACGAGGGGACGCACTCGTCATGAACCGTTGGGCGCGTCAGTCGCGCGGCGCCGCCTCCTCGCCCGCAGCCGCGCGGGCCTCGTCGTGCGGTGACGCGTCGTGCTGCTCGGAGCGCTTGTCGACGCGCGGCTCGACGAGCGCGGCGACCTTCGCCTCGGTGTCCGGGGCGATCTCGTAGCGCCGCTGGTAGATCTCGAGCATCGCCATGATCGCGGCGGCGACCGGCACGCCCATCAGGGCTCCGGACAGGCCGAAGAGCTGCGCCCCGAGCAGCGCGGAGGCGAACGAGACGGCCGGGTGGACGTCGACCGCCTTGGCCGAGATCCGCGGCTCGAGGGTGAGGTTCTCGACCTGCTGGTACGCGATGCCGTAGACGAGCACCCACAGCCCGAGGAGCGGGTTGCCCGACGTCAGGCCGACGAGGACCGGCAGGGCGATCGAGACGTAGGTGCCGACGTTGGGGATGAACTGGGCGACGAGGCCGGTCCACAGCGCGAGGGGCAGCCAGTAGGGCAGGTCGAGGGCGAAGAACGCGACACCGCTCGCCAGGGCGTTGATGGAGGCGAGCACCACCCGCGCCGCGATGTAGCCACCGACCTTGACCCGGGTGAGGTCCCAGGCCGTGAGGAACGGCACCTGGTAGCGCGGCGGCACCCGGCGGGCGATCCACAGCCGCAGCGTCGGCATCCCCACCGACATGTAGAAGACGAAGAACGCCACGACGAACAGGCCGAACACGGTGGACAGCACCGCGGTGAGGAAGCCGAGCACGCCGAACGCCACGGTCTGCGCGTACCCGGTGAGGTCGGTGGGGTCCAGGCCGGTCGACTCGAGGAGGTTGTCGAACGTGTACTGCGACCCGGTCGTGCGGTTGACCTGGTTGAGGACCTCGGTGGCGATGTCGGGCGCGGCCTCGACGAGCTGGACGAGCTGGTCGACGAGCAGGCTGCCGAACGCCCAGAGGAAGCCGACGACGGCGAGCAGGAGCGTGCCCATGACGGTCGCGGTGGCGGCGGCGCGCGGCATCCACTTCGACAGGCGCGCCACCGCCGGCTCCATCGCGAGCGCGGCGAACCAGCTCATGATCACGTAGAAGACCGTCTGGCTGCCCATCGACAGGACGAACCAAAGGGCGGCGACGACCGCGAGGACACCCACCACGGTCCAGACCCGACGACGGTCGGACCGGCCCGGGACGACCGCGACGGAGGGGCTGCTGCTGGGCTCCATGGACGGAGCCTAGGCGCCGGTCCGTCGGGCGTCCGGGACCCACGGCGGTCGAGGTGAAACCCGACCGCCTCCGGGTCGGACATCACCTCGACCGGCGGGCGCTCCCGGCGGTTCGAGGTGAAACAGGACCCTCTCGGGGTGGTTCTTCACCTCGAACCAGAGCGCGCGACCCCGCCACCGGAGCCCCCACCGACGACGACGGGCCCCGGTGCGGCTCTCGCCGTCTCGGGGCCCGTCGTGACACGGGTGGCAGGTGAAGGATTCGAACCTTCGAAGCTTTCGCGACGGATTTACAGTCCGTTCCCATTGGCCGCTCGGGCAACCTGCCTGGTGCGCATGGAAGGATAGCAAGCCGGACCCGACAGACTTAAATCGACCAGGAGGACCCGTGGCGGACAGCAGTTTCGACATCGTCAGCAAGTTCGACAAACAGGAGATCGCCAACGCCGTCAACGCCGCCGCGAAGGAGATTGCCAACCGCTACGACTTCAAGAACGTCGGCGCCAGGGTCGAGCTCGCCGGCGAGGTCATCAAGATGGAGGCGAGCACCGAGGAGCGATGCAAGGCCGTCCTCGACGTCGTCCAGACCTGGCTGGTCAAGCGCGGCGTCTCCCTCAAGCACCTCGACGTCCCCGAGGCCGGCCCGCGCCTGTCGGGCAAGGAGTACAAGCTCGACGCCCCCCTCAAGGAGGGCATCTCCTCGGAGAACGCCAAGAAGATCACCAAGATCATCCGCGACGAGGCGCCCAAGACGGTCAAGACCCAGATCCAGGGCGACGAGGTCCGGGTCACGAGCAAGTCGCGCGACGACCTCCAGCTGGTGCAGCGCCTCCTCAAGGACGCCGACCTCGAGGTCGCGCTGAGCTACACCAACTACCGCTGAGGCCGTCCGGGCCGGCGCCGGTCCACCCCGACACCGCTCCCCTGTCGGATGTCGGGGTGCTGACGTAGCGTGAGGCGATGAGCGAGCGTCCCACCAGCACGACCGTCGGCCGGCTCCGCGAGTCCGGGCACGAGCTGCGCTCCGTGCGCGCGGAGATCTGCGGCAACCTGCTCGCGGCCCTCGCGGCCGGGCGCGACCCCTGGCCGGGGCTGCACGGGTTCGCCACCACGGTGGTGCCCCAGCTCGAGCGGGCGCTGCTCGCCGGGCACGACGTCGTCCTCCTCGGCGAGCGCGGCCAGGGCAAGACCCGCCTGCTGCGCAGCCTCGTCGGGCTGCTCGACGAGTGGTCGCCCGTCATCGCCGGCTCCGAGCTCGGCGAGCACCCGTACGAGCCGATCACCGTCGAGTCGCGGCGCCGCGCCGCCGAGCTCGGCGACGACCTGCCGGTGGAGTGGCGGCACCGCGACGAGCGCTACTCCGAGAAGCTCGCCACCCCCGACACCAGCGTCGCCGACCTCATCGGCGACGTCGACCCCATGCGCGTCGCCGAGGGCCGGCGCCTCGGCGACCCCGAGACGATCCACTTCGGCCTCATCCCCCGCAGCCACCGGGGCATCGTCGCCATCAACGAGCTCCCCGACCTCGCCGAGCGCATCCAGGTGGCGATGCTCAACGTCATGGAGGAGCGCGACATCCAGATCCGCGGGTACGTCCTGCGCCTGCCCCTCGACGTCCTCGTCGTCGCGAGCGCCAACCCCGAGGACTACACGAACCGCGGCCGCATCATCACCCCGCTCAAGGACCGCTTCGGCGCCGAGATCCGCACGCACTACCCGCGCGAGCTCTCCGACGAGGTGGCCGTGGTGCGCCAGGAGGCCGGGCTCGTGGCGCAGGTGCCCGACGCCCTGCTCGAGGTCGTCGCCCGGTTCACGCGAGCCCTGCGCACCTCCCCGGCCGTCGACCAGCGCTCCGGCGTCTCCGCGCGGTTCGCCATCGCCGCCGCCGAGACCGTGGCCGCGGCCGCGCTCCACCGCGCCACCGTCGTGGGCGAGGACGAGGCGGTCGCCCGCGTCGTCGACCTCGAGGCCGCGCTCGACGTCCTGCGCGGCAAGGTCGAGTTCGAGTCGGGCGAGGAGGGCCGCGAGCGCGACGTCCTCGCCCACCTCCTGCGCACCTCCACCGCCGAGACCTGCCGAGCGCGGCTGGGCGGCATCGACCTCGCACTGCTCGTCACGGCCATCGAGGACGGCGCGCTCGTCACCACCGGCGAGCGGGTCGCGGCCCGCGACTTCCTCGACGGCCTCCCCGTCCTCGGCGAGTCCGACGTCTACGAGAAGGTCGCCGCCAAGGCGGGGGCCGCGAGCGCCGGCGAGCGGGCCAGCGCCATCGAGCTCGCCCTCGAGGGCCTCTACCTCGCCCGCCGCATCGGCAAGGACAGCGCCGACGGGGAGACGGTCTACGGATGAGCCGCTACCGCAGGTACGACGGCGGCGACCCCCTCGCGCCGCCCGTCGACCTGCGCGAGGCGCTCGACGCCATCGGTGAGGACGTCATGGCCGGCACCTCCCCGGAGCGGGCGCTGCGCGAGCTGCTCCGCCAGGGAACCCGCAGCCGCGTGGGCCTCGACGAGCTGGCCCGGCGCGTCGCCGAACGGCGCCGCGAGCTGCTGGCCAAGCACCAGCTCGGCGGCACCCTCGACGAGGTGCGCCGCCTCCTCGACGACGCCGTCCTCGCCGAGCGCAAGCAGCTGGCCCGCGACCTCGACGACGACGCCCGCTTCGCCGAGATGCGGATCGAGAACCTCCCGCCCTCCACGGCCAGCGCGGTCAGCGAGCTCGCCGACTACCCGTGGCGCAGCAGCGACGCGCGCGAGAAGTACGAGCAGATCAAGGACCTCCTGGGCCGCGAGCTGCTCGACCAGCGCTTCGCCGGGATGAAGCAGGCCCTCGAGAACGCCACCGACGAGGACCGCGAGCAGGTCGAGGCGATGCTGCGCGACCTCACCGACCTGCTCGCCGCCCACGCCCGCGGCGACGACACCACCGCGCAGTTCGAGCGCTTCATGGCCGAGCACGGCGACTTCTTCCCCGAGGACCCACAGTCGGTCGAGGAGCTCATCGACTCCCTCGCGGCCCGGGCCGCCGCTGCCCAGCGGATGCTCGCGTCGATGACGCCGGAGCAGCGGGCCGAGCTGGCGCAGCTCTCGGCCCAGGCCTTCGGCTCCCCCGGCCTCATGGACCAGCTCTCGCAGCTCGACGACCTCCTGCGCGGCCTGCGTCCCGGTGAGGACTGGGACGGGTCCGAACGGTTCTCCGGCGAGCAGGGGCTCGGCCTCGGCGACGGCACCGGCGTGCTGCAGGACGTCGCCCAGCTCGACGCGCTGTCCGAGCAGCTCTCCCAGGCCAACCCCGGCGCCCGGATGGACGACGTCGACCTCGACGCCCTCGCCCGCCAGCTCGGTGACGAGGCCGCCGTCGACGCCCGCGCCCTCGCCGAGCTCGAGAAGGCCCTGCGCGACAGCGGCTACCTCACCCGCGCCACCGACGGCACCCTGCGCCTGTCCCCGCGCGCCATGCGTGAGCTCGGCCGCTCCCTCCTGCGCGACGTGGCCGGGCGGCTGTCCAACCGGCAGGGGGCACGCGACGTCCGCACCGCCGGCGCCGCGGGCGAGGCCAGCGGCGCCACCCGCCCGTGGGAGTTCGGCGACACCGAGCCGTGGGACGTCACGCGCACCATGACCAACGCCCTCACCCGCACCGCGGCGGAGGGGTCGGGCGACGGCATCCGCCTCGACATCCGCGACGTCGAGGTGGTCGAGACCGAGGCGCGCACCCGGGCGGCCGTGGCGCTGCTCGTCGACACCTCGTTCTCGATGGCGATGGACGGCCGGTGGGTGCCGATGAAGCGCACCGCCCTCGCGCTGCACCAGCTGGTCTCGTCGCGGTTCCGCGGCGACCACCTCGAGCTCATCGGCTTCGGCCGGCACGCCGAGGTCATGCAGATCGAGGAGCTCACCGGGCTCGACGCCATGTGGGAGAAGGGCACCAACCTCCACCACGCGCTGCTCCTGGCCAACCGCCACTTCCGGCGGCACCCCCACGAGCAGCCGGTGCTGCTCATCGTCACCGACGGCGAGCCCACGTCCCACCTCGAGCCCGGTGGTGAGGTGTTCTTCGACTACCCGCCGCACCCGCGCACCATCGCCCTGGCCGTGCGTGAGCTCGATGCCGCGGCCCGGCTGGGCGCCCAGACCACCTTCTTCCGGCTCGGCGAGGACCCCGGGCTGGCGCGGTTCGTCGACTCGATGGCCAAGCGGGCCGGAGGGCGCGTGGTCGCTCCCGAGCTCGGCGACCTCGGGGCGGCCGTCGTGGGCTCCTACCTCGGATCCCGTTCTCCCGGTTCGGAGTACGGAAGCTCGTACCGCGACCTCTTCGGTGGTCGCGGCTTCTGGGCCGGCTGAGGACGAGGGGCGGCCGACGATGAGGGCCGTCGTGTACGACCGGTACGGGGGACCCGAGGTCCTGCGGCTGGAGGAGGTCGCGGTGCCCGTGCCGCGGGCCGGCCAGGTCCTCGTGCGGGTGGTCGCGACCTCGCTGAACCTCTCCGACTGGGAGGCGCTGGTGGGCAGCCCCGCCTACGCCCGGCTCGGCGGGCTGCGGCGCCCTCGCCGGCACGTGCTCGGCTCCGACATCGCCGGGGTCGTCGAGGCCGTGGGTCCCGGCGTGACCGGCTTCGCCCCGGACGACGAGGTGTACGGCGACAACCTCGCCCTGCTGGGCGGCTTCGCCGAGTACGCCGTCGCCGCCGCGACGGCGCTGGCGCCCAAGCCGCCGTCCCTGTCGTTCGTCGACGCCTCCACGATCCCCCAGGCCGGAGTGATCGCCCTCCAGGGAACCGCCGGCGCGGAGCCGGGGAGCCGGGTGCTCGTCAACGGGGCCGGTGGCGGTTCCGGGGCGTTCGCCCTCCAGCTGGCCAGGGCGGCGGGCGCCCACGTCACCGGCGTCGACAACGCCGGCAAGCTCGACTTCATGCGCTCGCTCGGCGCCGACGAGGTGGTCGACTACCGCGCCACCGACTTCACCCGGCTCCCGCCGCACGACCTCGTCCTCGACCTCGTGGCCCACCGCTCGGTGTTCGCCTACCGCCGGGCGCTCCGGCCGGGCGGGCGGTACCGGTGCGTCGGCGGCTCGGCGCGCACCCTCGTGCGGCTCGTCACCGTGGGTACGGTGCTCGGACTCGCCACCGGCCGGCGGATCGGCGTGCTGCCGGTCCGGATGGGACCCGAGCACTTCACGCCGATGGCGCAGCGCGTCGTCGCCGGCGATGTCACGGTCCACGTCGACCGGGTCGTCGGCTTGGAGGACGTCCCGGCGGCGCTGGCACACGTGGGTGCGGGCCGCGCGCTCGGCAAGGTCGTCGTCGAAGTGGCCCGCTAGGTGGATGGGATGCGGTCGGCCTCGGCCAGGGCGGTGGCCAGGTCCATGGCCCGGCCCTCCCGCTCGTGGTCGGCGAGCTCCGGGCCCAGCGCCACCCTCGACGCCGCCAGGTGCCGGTCGAGGTAGGCCCTGTCGGGTTCGGCCAGCGGCAGCCCGCCGGCACGGCGCTGCTCGTCGGCGCAGGCGGCCAGCCGAACCGCCCCGGCGTGCTCCCCGTGCATCGCGGCCGCGACGGCCAGCAGCTCGACCACCCCCAGGGCGAGGTCCGGGTCGCCGTGCTCGGTGACCCGCGCCGCCACCCCCCGCAGGAGGTCGGCGGCCCGGCCCGGCCGACCCGCCTCGAGCAGCGCACCCGCGAGGTTCACCCGGTCGGCCGCGACCCCCCACGCGTTCCCCAGGTCGAGGTCGATCCGCTCGGCCTCGCTGAGGAGCGGCAGCGCGGCCTCGGGGCGCCCGGTGTCGACCTCGAGCAGGGCGAGGTTCGTGAGGGCCGTGGCCTCGCGCTGGAGGCTGCCGAGGGCCCTCGCCACCGAGATGCTCTGGACGAGCAGCTCGCGCGCCCGGTCGGTGTGGCCCAGGGCCCGGTAGGCGACGCCGAGGCTGTTCAGGGCCATGCTCTCGCCGACGCCGTCGCCCGCACGGCGCCAGAGCACGAGCGTCTTCGCCAGGACGTCGCGGGCGCGGCCCGCGTCCCCGCGCTGGATCAGCAGGAGCGCGAACGTGTGCAGCAGCCGGGCGAGCTCGGGCCCTTGGCGCGCGGAGGCCGCCGAGGACGCGCGTTCCAGCCAGCGACCGCTCTCGACGTCGTACCCCGTCACGTACCAGTACCAGCCGAGGGCGGTGCACAGGCGGATGCCGAGTGCGGCGCGGTCCTCGTCGGCGGGGCGTTCGGCACGGGTGTCCGCGCCGCCCAGTGCCCAGTCGAGGGCAGCCCGCACGTTGTCCATCTCCAGCTCGAGGGCGCTCCTCGACGCCATCGCGTCCGGGCCCTTGAGCCGGTCACCCTCGCGTTCGGCGACGGCGAGGAAGTGCTCGGCGTGCCGGTGCTGCAGCGCGTCGAGCTCGTCGGCCTCGGCGGCCAGGTCGTGTGCCACGGCGTGGACCGTCTGCAGGAGGCGGACGCGTGCACCCGCGGGGTCGTCGTCGACGCGAACCAGAGCGGCGTCGAGCAGTCCCGAGACCGCGGACAGCGCCGATGGTTCGCCCAGCACTGCGGCGACGGCGTCGAAGGTCCCGCCCGAGCCGCCGAAGGTGGCAAGGGCCCGGAAGGCCCGCTGCTCGCGGGGGCCCACCATCCGGTAGCTCCAGTCCACGGCGGCCCGCAACGTCCGTTGCCGCTCCGGGTGGCCGGGGAGCGGCAACCCGAGCGCCTCGTCGAGGTGGTCGAGCAGGGCCCTGGTCGGGAGCAGGCGGACCCGCGCTGCGGCCAGCTCGACCGCCAGGGGCAGCCCGTCCAGGCGGTGGCACAGGGCGACGACGTCGGCCACGTTGTCCTCCCCGAGACGGAAACCGGGGTCGGCCAGCCGCGCCTGCTGCACGAAGAGGCACACCGCACCTGACCGGGACGCCGCCTCGAGACGACCCTCGGCCGGGCCGAGGTCGGGCAGGTCGAGTGGCGGCACTGGGTACTCCTGCTCCCCCGGCACCCGGAGCGGACGGCGACTCGTGGCGAGCACCCTCAGCCGGTTCGTCCCCGCCAGCAGCGAGCGCATCACGTCCGCGCCCGAGTCGGGCAGCTGCTCGAGGTTGTCGAGGACGAGGAGGAGGTCACGCTCCCCGAGCCGGCCGAGGAGCCCGGCCTCGCCGTCACCCACGTGTCCGAGCGTCTCCGCCAGCGTGGACCACGCGACATCCGGCTCGGTCGCGGACGCCAGCTCGACGAAGTGGACCCCGTCCGGGTAGGCCGGGGCCACGACCGCAGCCACCGCGAGCGACAGCCGCGTCTTCCCGGTGCCGCCCGGACCGGTGAGGGTCACCAGCCGGGGACCGGGCCGCGTCAGCACCGACGTCAGGGCCTCGAGCTCGCCGTCGCGGCCCACGAGCGCCGTGGGCGCGACCGGCAGGCTCCCCGGCGCCCCGAGGCTGCGCAGCGCAGGGAAGCTCGTCGGGAGCCCGGGCACGACGAGCTGGAAGATTCGCTGGGGTTCCTCGATGTCCTTGAGCCGGTGGGTTCCCAGGTCGAGGAGGTCCGTGCCGTCCGGGAGGGCGTGGCGCACCCGGTCCGCCGTGGCGGCGCTGAGCACGACCTGTCCGCCGTACGCCGTCGCGGCCACCCTGGCCCCCAGGTGCACGTCGAACCCGACGAGGTTGTCCTCGAACGGGTCGGGATGCCCCGTGTGCAGCCCCATCCGCACGCGGAGCCTGACCCCCTGGGGCCACGGGAACGCCTCCAGGCCCGTCTGCCCCTCGGCCGCGGCCGACACCGCGTCCCCGGCCGAGCCGAAGACGACGAAGAAGCTGTCGCCCTCGGTGCCCAGCTCGCGACCGCCGGTGCGCGCGAACGCCGCCCGCAGCACGTCCCGGTGGCTCGCGAGGACGTCCGGATAGATCGGGCCGAGCCGGTTCAGCAACCGGGTCGAGCCCTCGATGTCGGTGAACAGCATCGTCAGCTCGGCGGACGGGACGGCGTCCATCTGCTCATCATCGACCGCGCCACATCGCAGGTCTACGCTCGGACGGTCACGACCACCTCTGGCAGCCGAACACGGCGGAGCGGAGGGCCGATGCCGACGTCGCCCACGGGCCAGGCCTCGCCCGTGCTCGTCGTGTGCGCGGGTGTCGACGAGCGTCGCGACGCCGTCGTCGTGCAGCTGCGCGAGCGGTACTCGGCGAGCTACGACGTCGTCGCGACCGCCTCCGCGGGCGAGGCCACCGCGGCCCTGCGCGAGCTGGCCGCCGACGCCCGCCAGGTCGCCCTCCTCCTCGCGGACGACCCCGGATCCCTCGTCGACGGCCGCACGGTCTTCCGTCTGGCTTCCGAGCTGTTCCCGGACGTCCGGCGCGGCCTGCTCGTGGAGTGGGGGGCGTGGGGCGACCGGGAGAGCGCCGACCGCATCCTCGCGCTCATGGCGCAGGGCCAGATCGACTACTACGTCATCCGGCCGTGGCACAACCCCGACGAGTACTTCCACCGCACGGTGACCGAGTTCCTCGTCGAGTGGGACCGGGCCATCGGGCTGAGGCCGCGGGAGGTGTCGGTCGTGGGTGACCCGTCGTCGGCCCGGGTCCACGAGATCCGGGGGCTGCTGGCGCGAAGCGGCATCCCCCACGGCTTCCTCTCCGCCGGGTCACCGGAGGCCACCGAGCGACTGGAGGCATCTGGGGTCGGGCCCGGTCCGGGGACCGTCGTCCTCCTCCATGACGGAAGGGCCCTCCTCGAGCCCGGCAACGCCGAGCTCGTCGCGGCCTTCGGCCTGGCCGTCGACGTCGCCGACGACGCGATGTTCGACCTCGTGGTCGTCGGGGCGGGGCCGGCCGGTCTCGCCGCGGCGGTTTACGGCTCCTCCGAGGGACTGCGCACGCTCGTCGTCGAACGCGATGCCATCGGTGGCCAGGCCGGGTCCAGCTCGCTCATCCGCAACTACCTCGGCTTCGCGCGCGGCATCTCCGGGGCGGAGCTCGCGCAGCGGGCCTACCAGCAGGCCTGGGTCTTCGGCTGCTCGTTCGCCCACTCACGGGCGGCGCTCCGACTCGAGCAGTCGGGCGACGGGCTGCTCGTCGGCATCGAGCCCGACCGCACCGTCCGGACCCGTTCGGTCGTCCTCGCGACGGGCGTCTCGTACCGCCAGCTGGGGGTGCCCGAGCTGGTGCCGTTCGAGTCCCTGGGGGTGCACTACGGCGCCTCGGCCTTCGACGCCAAGGGCCTGAGGGACCGCAGGGCCCACGTCGTCGGCGGCGGCAACTCCGCGGGCCAGGCGGCCTTGCACCTCGCGCGGTACGCCTGCCGGGTCAGCCTCCTGGTGCGCGGCGAGACCCTCGCCGCGAGCATGTCCCAGTACCTCCTCGACGCACTCGACGCAGCCGGGGTCGAGGTGCGGCTGCGCGCAGCGGTCGTTGGTGGAGGAGGAGCCGGCCACCTCGAGCACGTCGTCGTCCGCGACCTGGACACCGGCGAGAGCACCGTCGAGCCGACCGACGCGGTGTTCGTCCTCATCGGGGCCCGGCCGCGCACCGAGTGGCTGCCTCCACTGGTCCTGCGCGACCCGTGGGGGTACGTGCTGACCGGCGACGACGTCCTCGCCGAGGGAGGCCGCCGAGCCTGGCCCCACGAGGACGACCCGCGGCCGCTCGAGACGTCGGTGCGCGGGGTCTTCGCGGTCGGTGACGTGCGGCGCGGGTCCGTGAAGCGGGTCGCCTCCGCCGTCGGGGAGGGGTCTGTCGTGGTGTCCTCGGTGCACGCCCACCTCGGCCGCCAGGTCGTCGCCGGCCCTCCGGGTCGCTGAGCTCGCCTACCTGGGCGACTTCGTGGGGCGGGTGGGCGGCGTCGTCGCCCCGCGGGACTTGGTGGTGGGCAGCGACGGCAGGATCGTGGGCAGCACGGTCGGCAGGCTCCCCGACGAGGTGGGGGTCGGCGCCGGGGCCGGGGTCGACGACCCCGGCGGACGGGTCGCCGACGGTACGCCGGTGGATGCCCCGGGCGTGGGCGTGCCGGAGAAGGTCGGGCTGGGCGAGGGCGTCTGGCCGGCGTCCACGGGGGTCGCGGTGATGGTGACCTCCGGGGTGGCGGACGACCCCGGAGTCGGCGCACCCCCGGTGGCGCCCTCCGGGTCGGGCGTCCCGACCACCCAGGGGACGACGACCGCGGCCGCCACGACGAAGGGCAGTGCAGCCAGCAGCCCACGGCGCCACCACGGGGTGCGGCGCGCGTGCCGACCGGACTCCTCGTCGCGCCGGGCGGTCGCGCGCAGCACGAGCCCGGAGGCGACGAGCGCCAGGACGACGACGACCACCACGAAGACGACCATGCGGCTGCCTCAGGTCACCCGAACCGGCGGCGGCTGGTGAGCGCCTCGTGGAGGACGTGGTCGGCGTCGACGAGCGCCCGCCGCACCCCGGGGGTGAGGTCCTCTCGGGCGAGAAGCGCGGCCGTCGCCTCGGCGGTGGCGTCCTCGACGACGGTCGTCGGGTGGAGGGCGCCGACGACGCGCGACATCGCGTCGTCGCTCATCCGGGCCGACATGCCCACGAGGAGGTCGCCGACCTCGCCGACGTAGGGACGCACGAGGTCGAGGTCGGGGGCCGACCAGAAGGCCGACGCGATCGACAGCGCGGCGTAGTTGGAGAGGGTCGCGTCGTCGCGCAGCCGGGCCCACGCCCACTGCTTGGCCTCGGCGGTCGGGCGCGCCGCACGGACACCGAGGGCCGCGAGCGACCCCGCCAGGGAGCGGTCGGCCTCCTCGGCCGCGCGGATCTCGCTCTCCGACAGGGCATCCAGCCCGGCGAGACGGCGCAGCAGCACCCACCGGAAGTCGTCGTCACCGGCGAGGACGACGGGCAGGTCGTCGCCCGCCACCCAGCTCCTGAGGCGGTCGGCGTCGGTGGCGGTCCGACCCCACACCCGCGCCGCGAGCACGGCGAGCGCGTCACCCTCGACCCCCGGCTCGTGTCCGGCCCGGTCGAGCAGCTCGTCGGCCGCGGCGGCCACCCGCGCCAGCGCGGCGGGCTGCTCGTCCGGGGGGAGGAACACCGGCACGACCTGCGACGTGGTGACGAGCGAGACCCGGGCCAGCACCGCGGCGTCGCTCTCGTGCGGCCACGCGGCGGCGAAGACGTCGATGACGGCGCGCGGGTCGACCTCGCCCCGGTTCACCGCCCCCAGGAGGGACACCCACACGACGGCTCGGGCCGATGCGTCCGGCACGGACGCCAGCCCCGCCGGGAGGCCGGCCACGGTCGCCTCGTCGAGGGTCACCTCGGCCCAGGTCAGGTCGCCCGCGTTGGGGACGACGAGGGCACCGTCGGGCAGGTCGGCCAGGCCCGGCACGGGGGTGCGGTCGGAGGTCGCCACGACCTCGACCCGCGCCACTTCGGCACCGTCGGCGAAGGCGGCGACGTCGAGCGTGTGCGGCCGGTCGGCGGGGTGGTCGGCCGGCGCGGTGCGGGTGAGGACGTCGCCGTCCAGCGCGAGCCGGTCGGCCCCCGACGTCTGGAGCCAGGCGGCGCTCCACGCCTCGAGCGAGGACCCGTGCGCCGCCTCCATCGCGGCGAGGAACTCGGAGAGCTCGCCGTTGCCGTAGGCGTGGTCGGCCAGGTAGGCGGCGACACCGCGCACGAACGCGTCGTCGCCGATGTGCGCGATGAGCTGGCGGATGACCGAGGCGCCCTTGGCGTAGGAGATGCCGTCGAAGTTGCCGAGCGCCGAGAGGGCGTCGGGCGCAGGCGAACCCGCGACGGGGTGGGTGCTCGGCGAGCGCTCGGCCGCGTAGCCCCAGTGCTTGCGGATGACGCCGAACTCGACCCACGCGTCGGTGAACTCCGTGACGGCCGTGCAGACCCGGTAGGCCATGTACTCGGCGAACGACTCGTTGAGCCAGAGGTCGTCCCACCACCGCATCGTCACGAGGTCGCCGAACCACATGTGCGCCATCTCGTGGGCGATGGTGTTCGTGCGCTGGAGGAGCTGGTCGGGGGTGGCGGCCCCGCGGTGGATCATGGTGTCGCGAAACGTGACACAGCCGGGGTTCTCCATCGCGCCGGCGTTGAACTCGGGCACGAACGCCTGGTGGTACTCGCCGAACGGGTACCGGATGCCGAAGAGGCGGTGGTACTCGTCGAAGCACACCCGGGTCGCCGCGAACATGTGCTCGGCCTGCTCGCGCAGGTACGGCTCGAGCGAGCGGCGCGCGTGCAGCCCCATCGGGATGCCGTCGTGCTCGTCGTGGACCGACGCCCAGGGACCGGCGCACACGGTGACGAAGTAGGTGGCCAGCGGCGGCGTCGTGGCCAGCACCGTGCGCCCCGGTGACTCGAGCGTCGCACCCCCGTTGCCGATGACCGTCCACTCCTGCGGCGCGGTGACCGCCACCGAGTACGGCGCCTTGAGGTCGGGCTGGTCGAAGCAGGCGAAGACCGTCGGGGCGGCGTCGAGGAAGAGGTGCCCGTAGACGTAGTCCTCGTCGTCGGCCGGGTCGGTGCTGCGGTGCAGGCCCTGGCCGTCGTGGCTGTAGGCCATCGTCGCCTCGACCTCGAGGACGTTCTCGGCCGCCAGGTCGTGGAGGACGAGGCGCCCGTCGTCGAGGGCGGCGGGGTCGAGCTCGGTGCCGTTGAGCGCGACCCGGTGCAGCGCGCGGGGGCGCAGGTCCACGAAGGTCGACGCGCCCTCCTCCCGGGCGGTGAAGGAGATGGTCGTGCGCGAGCCGAAGGTCTCGACCCCCTGGTCGAGGTCGAGGTCCACCTCCATCGCGGTCACGGTGAGCAGGGCGGCGCGGGTGGCGGCCTCGGCGCGGGTCAGCGAGGGCATGGGGACACCCAACCAGAACCTGGGCGCGAGGGGTTGACGGGAATAAGTTAGTAAAGTTTACTAACGCTCCATGAGCCAGTCACCGCGTCGCGTCCGGACGTCCTCGGCCGTCCTCCCGACCGACGGCCGGCGCCAGAACCTCTCGCTCGTCCTCCAGACGCTGCGGCGGCTCGGCCCCACCTCGCGGGCCCAGCTGGCCCGCGAGGTCGGGGTGACCAAGGTGACGATGTCCGACCTCGTCGCCGAGCTCATCGAGGGGGGCCGCGTCCTCGACGTCGGACCCGCCGAGCACGGGGGCGCCGGCCGCCGGGCCACCCTCGTCGACCTCGACCGCGGCCGCCTGCTGACCCTCGCCCTCGACCTCTCGGTCCCCGCCCGGCTCAAGGCCGCGGTCCTCGACATCACCGGCGCGGTCGTCGTCCTCGAGGAGCGCGAGGCCGACGTCGACGCCACCCAAGGGCGCGGCCTGGACCCCGCCGTCGTCATCGAGCTGGTGCGCTCGACCATCGCCCGGTCGCCCGCCCCCGTCCTCGGCATCGGGATCGGCACCCCGGGCCTGGTCGACCGGCACGGCACGGTCCGCGCCGCCCCCAACCTCGGCTGGACCGACGTCCCGCTGCGCGAGCTGGTCGCCGAGGCCACCGGCCTGCCGGTCCTCGTCTGCAACGACTCCGACGCCGCCACCCAGGCCGAGCTGAGCACCTCCCCGGGCAGCGAGGACATGGTCCTGGTCCACGTCGGCCGCGGTGTCGGCTGCGGCATCGTCACCGGAGGACGCCGCGTCGCCGGCGCCCACCACGCCGCGGGCGAGATCGGCCACGTCACCGTGGGCACCGACGGGGGCGAGCAGTGCCCCTGCGGCAAGCGCGGCTGCCTCGAGACCTGGCTGTCCGTCCCCCGGCTGCGCGCCGCCCTCGACGCCGCCGACCCCGAGGAGGGGCGCGCGGTCGTCGAGGCCGGGGGCGAGCGCCTCGGCGTCGCCCTCGCCCCGCTCGTCGCCGCCCTCGACCTCTCCGAGGTCGTCCTCGCCGGTCCCGAGGAGCTCCTCGCGCCGGTCGTCCCCGTCCTCGAGCGCACGCTGTCGGCGCGCCTCCTCGAGGACCCCGAGCACCCGCTGTCCGTCCGGCTCGCCGGATCCCCGCAGGACATCGTCCTGCGGGGGGCAGCGGCGCTGGTCCTCTGGGACCGGCTCGGGGTCGTCTGACCCCACCACCCCACCCCTCATCCCCTCACCACCCGCAGCACCGCACCACCCGGCACGGCACGGCACGGCACGCAACACCACCCACACCAAGGAACGACCGGGGCACCGTCGCCCCACCGCCCGAAAGGAAGTCCGACATGACTCGGCGCCTCCCCCTCGTCGCGCTGACCAGCGCGGCGCTCCTCCTCACCGCCTGCGCCGCCGGCGGCGAGTCGCAGACCCCGGCCGCGACCGACTCGTCGGCCAACGCGGGCAAGACCGTCACCCTCTGGCTCGCCGGTGGTGACACCCCCGACGAGCTGCGGACCTACCTCACGGACACCTTCAAGGCCAAGACGGGGGCGACGCTCACCATCGAGGAGCAGTCGTGGGGCGACCTCGTCACCAAGCTGACGACCGCCCTGCCCGACGCCGCCAACTCCCCCGACGTCGTCGAGCTCGGCAACACCCAGAGCCCGACCTTCACCAACGTCGGCGCGTTCCTCGACATCTCCGACCTGTACGACGAGCTCGGCGGCTCGAAGCTGCTCCAGTCCTTCGTCGACGCCGGGTCGGTCGACGGCAAGAAGTACGCCCTCCCCTACTACTTCGGCTCGCGCTACGTCTTCGCACGCACCGACGTGTGGAAGGAGGCCGGCGTCGCCAAGCCGACCACCCTCGAGGAGTTCAACACCGCGGTGAAGACCATCGCGCAGAAGAACCCGCGCGGCATCAAGAACTTCTCCGGCTTCTTCATCGGCGGCCAGGACTGGCGCAACGGCATCTCGTGGGTGTTCGCCAACGGCGGCGACCTCGCGAAGAAGGAGGGGGGCCAGTGGGTCTCCACCCTCAGCGACCCGAACACCCTCACGGGCCTGGGCCAGCTGCAGGAGATCTACCGGTCCGCGAGCAAGGCCCCGGCCGACGCCAAGGACCAGACGCCGTGGCTGTACATCAACGACAGCGACGTCGTCCTCGACGCGGACGGCAAGCCGAGCGGCAAGACCGCGCTCTCGGCCGCGACGATCATGGCCCCGGGCTGGGCCCACTGGTCGATCGGCGACCTGGAGAAGAAGGACGGCAAGGACGTCCGCACCTGGGACCCGAAGAAGTTCGAGACCTTCGTCCTCCCCGGCACCGACGGCAAGCCCGCCCCGGTCTTCGCCGGCGGCTCGAACATCGCGATCTCCGCGAAGTCGAAGAACCCGGCCCTGGCCAAGGAGCTGATGAAGATCGTCTTCAGCCCCGAGTACCAGCAGAAGCTCGGCGGCGCGGGCCTCGGCCCGGCCAACAGCGAGTACGTCTCCTCGCTCGGCAGCGACGAGTTCGCCAAGGCCCTCATGGACTCCGCCTCGAACAGCAAGCTCACCCCGGCCGCGCCGGGCTGGGCCGCGGTCGAGTCCTCGATGGTGATGGAGGAGTTCTTCGGCAAGATCCGTGACACCTCCGACCTCGCGGCCCTGGCCAAGGAGTACGACGCCAAGATCACGCCGATGCTCAACCTCACGTGAGCACCACCCCGGCGGCCGGAGCCGTCACCGACCGGCCGCCGGGGCCGCTCCACCACCGCAAGGACCGCACCATGCCCACCGCCACGCGCCGCAGGCCAGGACGCCGGCTCCCGCTCCTCCTCGTGCTCCCCACGCTCGTGCTCCTCGTGGCGGCGCTCGGGTACCCGGTCGGCTGGCAGCTCGTGACGAGCTTCCGCAGGTTCGGTCTCCTGCAGCAGTTCGGCGCCGCCCCCGAGTGGGTCGGCCTGGACAACTACGTCTCGCTCGTCACCGACCCGGCCCTGTGGGCGGTCGTCCTGCGGTCGGTCGCCTTCTGCGTCATCACCTCGGTCGTCACGGTCACGGTCGGGGGCGGGCTCGCCGTCCTCATGACCGCGCTCGACCGGTGGGCCCGGCTCGTCCTGCAGGTCTCGCTGCTCCTGGCCTGGGCGATGCCGGTGGTCGCGTCGATGACCGTGTGGATCTGGATCGTCGACTGGCGCCGGGGCCTGCTCAACTGGCTGCTCGTCCGGCTCGGCGACGAGGAGGCCCAAGGGCACAACTGGCTCTCGCAGCCGGTGTCGTTCCTCGTCGTGGCCGGCGTCATCGTCGTCTGGATGAGCGTGCCGTTCGTCGCGCTGTCGATCTACGCCGGCCTGACCCAGGTGAGCACCGAGGTCCTGGAGGCCGCGACCATCGACGGCGCGAGCGGCTGGCAGAAGCTGCGGCACATCATCGCCCCGCTCGTGCGGCCGGTGCTCTCGATCGTCTTCCTGCTCCAGCTCATCTGGAACCTGCGGGTGTTCACGCAGGTCAAGCTGCTCCAGGACGCCGGGTCGGTGGCCAACGAGACCAACCTGCTCGGCACCTTCGTCTACCAGCTGGGCACGGGCAAGGGCGACTTCGGCACCGCGAGCGCCGTCAGCGTCCTCATGCTCGTGCTCACCGTGGCCCTCAGCTGGCCCTACGTCCGCTCACTCATCGGGGAGGAGTCCTGATGCGCCGCTCCCCCGCCTCGCGCGTGCTGCTCACCGTGCTGGCCCTCGCCGTCGCCCTCGTCTGGGCGTTCCCGGTCTACTGGATGCTCAACTCGGCCTTCCTGCCCAACGTCGTGCTGCAGTCCACGACACCGACGTTCGTGCCGTTCGGCGGGTCGCTCGACAACCTCCGGACCGTGCTCACCGACCCGGCGTTCAGCCGGGCGCTCGGGACCTCGCTCGTCGTCACGCTGACCACGGTGGTGGCGGCGCTGTGCATCGCGTTCCTCGGGGCGCTGGCCATCAGCCGGTTCCGGTTCCGCGGGCGCACCTCGTTCGTCCTGGCCCTGCTCCTCATCCAGATGCTGCCCGCCGAGGGCCTGTTCATCGCGCAGTACAAGATGATGAGCGAGCTCGGCCTGCTCAACCGCTCCATCGCGCTGGCCGTGCTCTACACCGCGGCCGTCGTGCCCTTCACGATCTGGATGCTGCGCGGCTTCGTCGCCGGCATCCCGGTCGAGCTGGAGGAGGCGGCGATGGTGGACGGCCTCTCCCGCACGAAGGCGTTCATGAAGATCACGTTCCCGCTCCTCGCCCCCGGCCTCGTCGCGTCGGGCGTCTACGCCTTCCTCCAGGCGTGGAACGAGTTCACCGTGGCGCTGGTCATCATGACCGAGGAGCAGTCGCGCACCCTGCCGCTGTGGCTGCGCGGGTTCGTCCAGGCGAGCGCGAGCCGCGAGACCGACTGGGGCCAGGTCATGGCCGCGTCCACGCTCGTCGCCCTCCCCGTCATCGTCTTCTTCCTCATCGTGCAGGGCCGGATGAGCAGCGGGCTCGTCGGCGGGGCGGTGAAGGGATGACCACGACCGACCCGGGGGTGGCCGCCGACGTCGCGGCGACGCTCCAGCCGGGGTTCGCCGGCTCGACCGTGCCCGCGTGGGTGGAACGCGCCCACGCCGGTGGGCTGGTGTCGCTGTGCCTGTACGGCGACAACGTGACCGCGGGTGCGGGGCTCGGGGCGCTGACCGCCGACCTCCACGCCCGGTTGCCCGGGGTCCTCCTCGCCACCGACGAGGAGGGCGGGGACGTCACGCGCGTCCACTACCCCGGCGGCTCGACCGTCCCGGGCAACGCCGTCCTCGGCCGGCTCGACGACCCTGCCCTCACCCGGCGCACCGCTGCCGCCATCGGGGCCGAGCTGGCGGCGCTGGGCATCGGCCTCGACCTCGCCCCCAGCGTCGACGTCAACTCCTCGCCCGAGAACCCGGTCATCGGGGTGCGCAGCTTCGGCGACGACGCCACGCGCGTGGCCCGCCACTCCGCCGCGTTCGTCGGGGGCCTCCAAGGGGCCGGGGTCGCCGCCTGCGCCAAGCACTTCCCGGGGCACGGGGACACGGTCGTCGACTCGCACCACGGCCTGCCGCGCGTCGACGTGCCGCTCGACGTCCTGCGCGAGCGCGAGCTCGTCCCCTTCCGCGCGGCGGTCGAGGCCGGCGTCCGCACCGTGATGACGTCGCACATCATCGTGGCCGCCCTCGATGCCGAGCGGCCGGCGACGTTCTCCCCCACCGTGGTCCGCGTGCTGCGCGACGAGCTGGGGTTCGACGGCGTGCTCGTCAGCGACGCCCTCGACATGGCCGGGGCGAGCGCCGGGACCGGCATCCCCGAGGCCGCCGTGCGGGCCCTGGCGGCGGGCGTCGACCTGCTCTGCCTCGGGTCGAACACCAGCGAGCTGCGGTACGCCGCGGTCCACGACGCCGTCGTCGACGCCGTCGGTTCGGGGCGGCTGCCCCGCGAGCGTGTCGCCGAGGCGGCCGCGCGGGTCCGCGCCCTGGCATCCGACGTCGCGCGGCCCCCGCTGGGTGGCGAGCCCCCGGACGCGCCCCTCGACACCTCGACGATCGCCTCGGCGTTCCGCCTGTCCGACACCGCTGTTCGCTGGCTCGCCGCGACAGGCCCGGTCGCGGTCGTCCAGGTCGGCTCGGTCGCGAACCTCGCGGTCGGCGACGTCTCGTGGGGCCCCGCCGGTCTCGGCGCGGCCGTCGCCGAGGCGGACGTCCACGCCGGGGACCGCGTCGCCGTGGTGGGCCGCGCCATCGGCAACGACCACCCCGCCCACGCCACCGCAGAGCGGCTCCGCGCCACGGGCCACGACGTCCTCCTCGTCGAGTGCGGCTGGCCCCGCAGCGGCGCCGACCTCGAGGTCTTCGGTGGTTCCCCGGCGGTGGCCCGCGCCCTCCTCGCGGTCCTGCGCGGCGAGGTGACGCCGTGAGGGTGGGCGTCGACATCGGCGGCACGAAGACCGCTGCCCTCGTCCTCGACGCCACCGGCGCCACGGTCACGCACGTGTCCGCCCCGTCGGGTCGCGGGGCGACGCAGGTGCTGGCCACCGCCGTCGACGTCGCCGACCGGGCCGCCTCCGCGGTCGGGGGCTGGGCGCAGGTCGAACACCTCGGCGCGTGCATGCCCGGCCTCGTCGACCCCGACACCGGGTGGGCGCGGCACGCGGTGCACCTCGGGGTCGGCGAGCTCGACCTCGCCGGAGGGCTCGCTGCCGCCACCGGACGCAGGCCGCACGTCGACAACGACGTCAAGGCCGCCGCCCTCGGCGCGCACCACAGCCTCGGCGCCGAGGCCGCCACCGGAACGACCGCCTACCTCAACGTCGGCACCGGCCTCGCGGCGGCGATCGTCCACCGCGGGGAGGTGGTGCGCGGTGTCGGCGGCGCGGCCGGCGAGATCGGGCACCTCCCGGTCGGGTCGGGCATCCGCTGCTCGTGCGGCCAGGAGGGCTGCCTCGAGACCGTGGCGTCGGGCACCGCCCTGCACCGGATGTGGCCGCGCCCGGCCGGGGACCTGTTCCCCGCGGCCGCCGCCGGCGACCCCCGCGCCCGGGACGTCGTGGCCACCCTGGCCCACGGCATCGCCGTCGCCGTGCAGGTCCTCGTCGTCACCGGGGCAGAGCTCGTCGTCATCGGCGGCGGGGTCGCCCGCGACCGGTCGGCCCTCGAGGCGGCGGTGGCCGCCGACGTCACGGCCCGGGCTGCGGCCTCCCCCTTCCTCCGTAGGCTGGACCTCGTGTCACGCACCCGAGTCCTCGACGGCGACGTCCCGGTGGCGGCCATCGGCGCCGCCCTCCTCCCCGGCCGCACCGAGCACCTGGCGGGGGTGCGCTGATGGAGGTCGTCGTCCGCGCGACTCCCGAGGACGCCGCCCGGCGCGCCGCGGAGGCCGTCCTCGCCGCCCTGCCCACCGACGGGCGTGACGCCGTCATCGGCCTGGCCACCGGGTCCTCCCCGCTCGGGCTGTACCGCGAGCTGGGTCGAGCGGTCGCCGAGGGGCGCGCCGACTTCTCCCGGGCCCACGGCTTCGCCCTCGACGAGTACGTCGGCCTGCCGCCCGGCCACCCCGAGGGGTACCGCGAGGTGCTGCTGCGCGAGGTGTGCGGCGTCATCGGGCTGGCGCCCGAGCGGCTGTCCGTGCCGGACGGGTCGGGTACCGACGTCCCGGCCCTGATGGCCGCGGCGCGCGCCTACGAGGAGCGGATCCGCTCGCTCGGCGGGGTCGACGTGCAGGTGCTGGGCATCGGCGCCAACGGGCACCTCGGCTTCAACGAACCGGGGTCGGCGCTCACCTCACGAACCCGGGTCAAGCGCCTCTCCGACCGCACCCGGCGCGACAACGCCCGCTTCTTCCAGGGCCTCGACGACGTCCCCACGCACTGCGTGACGCAGGGGCTCGGCACCATCCTCGACGCCCGGCGCCTCGTCCTCGTCGCCACCGGTGACGCGAAGGCCGATGCCGTCGCCGCGGCCCTCGAGGGGTCGTTCACCGCGTCGGTGCCCGCGTCGGTGCTCCAGTGGCACCCCGACACCGTCGTCTGCCTCGACGAGGCCGCGGCCGCCGCCCTGCGCAACCGCCAGTACTACGACGACGCCGCGGCCGGGCTCGGCGACCACTGACCTACGAGGCGGTGACCCGGCCGTCCTCGACGTGCCAGCGCTGGTCGAGCCGGACGGTGTCGAGCAGCCGTCGGTCGTGCGTGACGAGGAGGAGGGCGCCCTCGTAGGACTCGAGGGCCTCCTCGAGCTGCTCGATGGCCGGCAGGTCGAGGTGGTTGGTCGGCTCGTCGAGGACGAGGAGGTTGACCCCGCGCGCCTGGAGCAGCGCCATCGCGGCCCGGGTGCGCTCACCCGGTGACAGCCGGCTGACCAGGCTCGTGACCTGGTCGGCCCTGAGCCCGAACTTGGCCAGGAGCGTGCGCACGTCGGCGGGCGTCATCGCGGGCACGGCCGCCTCGAAGGCGTCGCCGAGGGGCTGGTCCTCGTCGAGCCCGGTGCGGGCCTGGTCGATCTCGCCGAGGGAGACCGAGGCGCCCAGGCTGGCCCGGCCGGTGCTCGGGGCGAGCCGTCCGACGAGCAGCCGCAGGAGCGTCGTCTTGCCGGCGCCGTTGGGTCCGGTGACGCCGATCCGGTCGCCCGCGCTCACCTGGAGGGAGGCGGGGCCGAAGGTGAACGGCCCGAGGGTCGCCGTGGCCTCGTCGAGCGTGGCGACCACCGAGCTCGACCGGGGGGCGCTGCCGATGGTGAAGCGCAGGGCCCACTCCTTGCGCGGCTCCTCGACCTCCTCGAGGCGGGCGATGCGCGACTCCATCTGGCGCACCTTCTGCCCCTGCTTCTCCGAGGACTCGGTCTGGGCCCGACGGCGGATCTTGTCGTTGTCCGGCGACTTCTTCATCGCGTTGCGCACGCCCTGCGAGCTCCACTCGCGCTGGGTGCGGGCGCGCGAGACGAGGTCGGCCTTCTTGTCGGCGAACTCGTCGTAGGCCTCGCGGGCGTGGCGGCGAGCGACGGCCCGCTCCTCGAGGAAGGCGTCGTACCCGCCGTCGTAGACCGCGACCCGGTGCTGGGCGAGGTCGAGCTCGACGATGCGGGTGACCACGCGGGAGAGGAACTCGCGGTCGTGCGAGACGAGGACCACCCCGGCGCGCAGGCCCCGGACGAAGCCCTCGAGGCGTTCCAGCCCGGCGAGGTCGAGGTCGTTGGTGGGCTCGTCGAGCAGGACGACGTCGAAGCGGCTCAGCAGCAGCGCGGCCAGGGCGGCGCGGGCGGCCTGCCCACCCGACAGGGAGGTCATCAGGGCGCCGGGGTCCACGTCGAGGCCGAGGTCGGCCAGCACCGCCGGGAGGCGCTCGTCGAGGTCGGGGGCCCCGCTGGCCTGCCAGTGGTCGAGGGCGTGGGCGTAGGCGTCCTCGGCGGCCGAGGAGTGGTCGCCCCCACCCAGGGCGGCCGCGGCCTGCTCCATCGCGGTGCTCGCGGCGGTGACCCCGGTGCGCCGGGCGACGTGGTCGGCGACGCTCTCGCCGGCCAGGCGCTCGTGCTCCTGCGGCAGCCACCCGACGAACGCGTCGGTGGGCGCTGTCGACACGGTTCCCTCCAGCGGGTCGAGGTCGCCGGCGAGGATCCGCAGCAGCGTGGTCTTCCCGGCACCGTTGGCGCCCACCACCCCCACGACGTCGCCGGGCGCCACGGTGAGGTCGAGGGAGTCGAAGAGGGTGCGGTGAGCGTGGCCCCCGGCCAGGTTCTTCGCGAGGAGGTGGGCGCTCATCCGGCGATCGTAGTGACGCCTCAGCGCCGCCCGAACAGGCGGCGCTTCCGCTCGCTGAGGCGGAACCCGGCGAGGGTCACGTCGAAGGGGTCGACGGTACTGTCGCCGCTCATCCCGGACCACCCCTCGAAGACGAACCCGAAGAGGTGGTCCAGGGCTGCCTCGCTCAGCTCGAGGGGGTGGAACGGCAGCGGGTACTCCTCGTCGTCATCGACGGCGGGGTGCGCCCCGGCCCAGAACGGCTCCTCGAACGGCAGCCGCTCGCCGACGTCCTCGATGACCTCGTCGTCGCTGCTGACGCTCAGGGCCCGGCGCAACGTGCCGTCCGGCGTCCACACGCCGTAGGCGAACCAGTCGACGACGCTGTGCATGGCGTGGACTACACCGTGCGGCCCGCTCCCTCGGCCACGAGGTGCGGCGCCAGCCGGGAGGGCTGGTCCTGCGCGGCCGCTGCCGTGCAGACGATGGAGACCCCGGGCCACACCGCCGCGTACACCTTCTCGTCGTCCGGGTTCGCGTTCTCGGCCAGGGTCCCGTCCTCGATCGCGGTGACGTCGTGGTCGGGGAACAGCCGCGCGACGAGCGCCTCGGTCGCCGGTCGGTCCGCCTCGGGGCCCGAGGCCAGCAGTGCGGCGACATCGGTGTCGGTGTCGACGTAGCAGATCAACCAGTCCTTGGCTCCCATGCCGGAAGTATGGGCGACCGCCCTCGGATAGGTTGCCGTGCGTGCGCTCGGTTCCCCCACCTCGTCGGGCGCCGCCGCACGAGCGTGCGCTGGTGCTCGCCGGCGGCGGGTCGGCCGGACAGGCGTGGGAGATCGGGCTCGTCGCCGGTCTGGCCGAGGGTGGGGTCGACCTCGTGGAGGCCGAGCTCGTCGTCGGGACGTCGGCCGGTTCCACCGTGGCCGCGCAGCTGACGAGCGGGACCTCCCCCGCCGACCTGTACGCCGGCATCCTCGATGAGGTCGCGCCGTCGCGTCCGGCCGACGTCGCGCCGGGGCCCCGCCGGCCCAGCGCCGCGACGGTGGGCTACCTCGGGTGGTCCGACGCGGTCATCGCCTCCGCGCGGGACGCCGCCGACATGCGCCGACGGATGGGTGCCGCGGCCCTCGAGCTGGAGGAGTCCGACCGTGCGGGCCACGCGCGCTGGCGCGAGGTCGTGGCCGCCCGGCTGCCGAGCCACGAGTGGCCGGACCGACGGGTGTGGGTCACGGCCGTCGACGCGCGCTCCGGCGAGCCGGTGGTGTTCGACCGCGACAGCGGGGTCGGCCTCGTCGATGCCGTCGCCGCGAGCACCTCGGCCCGGACGCCCCACCACGTCGGCGAGGAGCGCTTCATCAACGGCGGGTACCGCCGCAGCGAGAACGCCGACCTCGCGGCCGGGTACGGCCGGGTGGTCGTGCTGTCGCCGTTCGGCGGCCGGTCGCGGATGCCGGCCGCCTGGCGCATGGACCTCGCGAGCCAGGTGGCCGAGCTACGGGCCGGGGGCAGCCGGGTCGAGGTGCTCGTCCCGGACGCCGGTGCCGGCGACTCGTTCGACGCCAACGCGATGGACCCGGCCGCGCGCCGGCCGGCCGCGCGAGGCGGACACGACCAGGGCCTGGCCCTCGCCGCGAGCCTCGCCGACCTCTGGGGCTGACCCGCGCTTGCCACGAAGGGTGGGCTGTGGCTGTCCGCCGTCCACCGGAGGAGCCACTGGCCACCCTTCGGGCAAGAGCAGCGGCGCCGGGCGCCGTCAGGGGTTGATGCGGTGGCCGTACGCCAGCTGCTCGAGGCGGGCGATGCGCTCGGCCATGGGCGGGTGGGTCGACATCAGGCGCGACACGTCCTGCGCGCGGAACGGGTTCGCGATCATCATGTGGCTCGCGTTGACGACCTGCTGGGTCGGGGCGAGGGGCGCCCGGGCCACGCCGAGCTCGAGCTTGCGCAGCGCCGACGCCAGGGCGAGCGGGTCACCGGTGAGGCGCGCGCCGTCCTCGTCGGCGTCGTACTCGCGGGTGCGGGAGATCGCGAGCTGCACGACGATCGCCGCGAACGGCGCGAGGATCGCCAGGGCCAGGCCGGCCAGCGGGTTGCGGTTCTCGTCGCTGCCCCCACCGCCGCCGAAGATCATGCCGAACGACAGGATCTGGCCGATCGTGGAGATGACACCGGCGATGGCCGCCGCGACCGAGCCGGTGAGGATGTCGCGGTTGTAGACGTGCATCAGCTCGTGGCCGAGGACGCCGCGCAGCTCGCGCTCGTCGAGCAGGCCGAGGATGCCCTCGGTGCAGCAGACCGCGGCGTTCTCGGGGTTGCGCCCGGTCGCGAACGCGTTGGGGGCCTGGGTCGGCGAGATGTACAGGCGCGGCATCGGCTTGCCCGCGGCGGTGGAGAGCTCGCGCACGATGCGGTACATCGCCGGTGCCTCGGCCTCGCTGACCGGATGGGCGTGCATCGCGCGGATCGCCAGCTTGTCGGAGTTCCAGTAGCCGTAGAACGTCGTGGCGACACCGATGAGCGCGAAGATGAGGATGAACGCGCTGCTGCCCGTGGAGCGGGCCACGAACCAGCCGATGGTGAGCAGGATGGCCCACATGCCGCCGAACAGCGCGGCGGTCTTCAGGCCGTTGAAGTGGTTGTGCTGCATGACTCCTCCAACGCCGATCGGGTGCGGGATCGTTCCGGTCAGGTGACGGCGCCGAGCAGCAGCGCCGGCAGGGCGCTGAGCAGGACGAGGACCGCCGTCCCGGCGACGATGACGACCTGCGCCGCGCGCCGGGGCACGAGGGGTGC
This sequence comes from Oryzobacter telluris, assembly GCF_043099285.1. Classification (GTDB taxonomy): domain Bacteria; phylum Actinomycetota; class Actinomycetes; order Actinomycetales; family Dermatophilaceae; genus Oryzobacter; species Oryzobacter telluris. The sequence continues at coordinate 3,398,479 of NZ_CP170723.1, forward strand.
GCTCGGCACGACCTGCGAGGCCGCGAGCGGGCCGGTCTCCCCCGGCTCGGCGAGCAGCACCCCGAACCAGCGCAGGTAGACCGCGATCCCCAGCACCACGGCGACCACCGCGACGACCACGAGCGGCCACAGCCCGGCGTCGACGGCGGGCTGCAGGGCGACCACCTTGGCGACGAGCCCGATGATGCCCGGCGGGAGACCGGCGAGGACGAGCAGCGCGAGGGCGAGGGCGCCACCGGCCAGCCGGTCGGTGCGCAGCAGGCCACGGAAGCGGGCGATGGACCCCGCCCCCACGAGCGCGACCACGGACAGGGCCACGACCGTCGCCACCGCGTAGACCAGCACGTAGGCCGCCGCGGCCCGGCTCGCCTCGGCCGTGAGCGCACCCAGCGGCAGGACGACCCAGCCGGCCTGCGACACGGTGGACCACGCGAGGAGGCGGGTGGCGTCGTCCTGGCGCAGCGCCATGACGTTGCCCAGCAGCATCGACCCGACCGCGAGGACCCCCACGGTCACGGTGACCGCCCGGCCGTCGAGCCGGGGGTCGACGAGCGCCTGCACCACGACGAGCAGCGCCGCCGCGGCGGACAGCTTGGAGGCCGCGGCGAGCGCCACCGTGGTGCCGAGGTCGGAGGTCGAGTACGCCTGCGGGGTCCACGCGTGGAAGGGCACCAGGGAGAGCTTGAAGCCCAGCCCGGCCAGGAGCGCCACCACTGCGACGACGAGCACGGCCCGGGTCTCGGGCGCCGCCCAGGCGGCGGCCGCCGTGGCGGAGGAGAAGGCGGCGTCGCCGGTGGCCGTGAGCCACAGCGCCGAGCCGAGGACGAGGAGCGCGAAGGAGGTCAGGGAGGTGACGAGGAGGGTCAGCGCGCCGTGCGCCGCGGCGCGGGTGCCGCGCAGGGCCACGAGCGCGACGAGGGGAACGGTCGCCAGCTCGAGCGTGACGAGCCACGACCCGATGTCGCGGGCGGCCGCGACCCCGGCACCACCGGTGGCGGCGGCGAGGACGAGGGCGCTCGTGACGGCGGGGTCGCGCGGTCCGTGGCCTCCGTCGTGGAGCAGGAGCAGGGCCGCCGCGGCCGACAGGAGGATCCCGGCCTGGAGGGCGCCGGTGGGACCGGACGAGGTCCACAGGCAGGCGCCGTCGGGAGCGGGCAGGCAGAGGGTGCGCACCGGAACGGCCGTGGGCCTCAGCACCCCGAAGAGGGCCGACCCGGCACCCGCCGCGAGCAGGACCACCCCGACCAGCGGCCACGACCGACGCCGCGGCACGAGGGCGTCGCCCACGAGGACGAGCACCGCGCCGAGCGCGGGGAGCAGCGCCGGGAGCAGGGCGACGAGGTCGAGGGTGACGAGCACGGTGCCGCTCACGGCGACCCCCCGATGGCGGCCGACGCCGCGGCGGTGATCGCGAGGAGCGGGCCAGGAACGACGCCGAGGAGGACGACGGCGATCGCCAGCACGCCGAGCACGCCGGCCTCGACGCCGTCGGTGTCGGGCGTGGCGGCCTCCGCGCCCGGGGCCGGGCGGTCGCCGATCCACACCAGGCGGGCGACGCGCAGGGCGTAGGCCCCGGCGAGCGCCGCGCCGACCGCCGCCACCACCGCGCACACGACGAACACCGGCCCCGGCCGGCTCGAGGCGGGCGCCCACGCGGCGTAGATGGCGAGCACCTCGCCCCAGAACCCGGCGAGGCCCGGGAGCCCGAGCGTGGCGGCCAGCCCGAGGATCAGGACGAACCCGAGGCGGGGTGACGTCTCGCGCAGGGCCGGGCGGGGGCTGGCGAGGTCGGCGGTCCCCCATCGCAGCTTGAGGCCCCCGACGAGCACGAAGAGCAGCGCCGACACCACGCCGTGCGCGATGTTGGCGAACAGCGCCGCCTGCAGGCCCGTGTCGGACCCCGCTGCCAGCGCGAGGACGACGAAGCCCATGTGCGCCACCGACGAGTACGCGACGAGCCGCTTGAGGTCGCGCTCGACGAGGCAGACGAGCCCGCCCCAGACGATGCCGATGACGCCCGCGACGGCCAGCACCGGGCTGATCGTCGTGAAGCCGTCGGGCACGGTGGCCACAGGCAGGCGGACCAGGCCGTACGTCCCCATCTTCAGCAGGACGGCGGCCAGCAGCACCGACCCGGCCGTCGGGGCCGTGGTGTGGGCGGGCGGCAGCCAGGTGTGCAGCGGGAAGACCGGCACCTTGACGGCCAGGCCGAGCACGAGCAGCACGGCGACGGTGAGCTGGCGCTCATGGGTGAGCGCGGCCCCCGCCCCGCCGGCGAGCTCGCGCAGGTCGGACGTCCCGGCCCAGCCGACGAGGGCGAGGATGCCCACGAGCATCAGGGTCGATCCGACCGCGGTGTAGAGGACGAAGCGCTGGCTCGCGTCGGTGCGGGCGCGCGGGTCGTGGCGGTCGCCGTACCGCCCGATGAGCAGCCACATCGGCACGAGGACGAGCTCGAAGGCGAGGAAGAACAGCACGGCGTCACGGGCGGTGAAGGTGGCCAGCGCCCCGGCCTCGACGAGGAGGAGGCAGCCGAGGAAGGTCGCGGGCGTGCCGCCCTCGGGCACCTCGACCCACGCGTGCGCCGCGACGAGCACGCCGATGACCGCCGTGAGCAGGACGAGCGGGACGGCGATGCCGTCGACGCCGAAGGAGAAGCGCACGTCGAGCTGCGGCAGCCAGGGCCGGTCGACCGACGAGTCCGACAGCGCGGTGGCCACGGCGAGGAGGAGGGTCAGCGCGGCGGCGACGGCGGTCGTGATCCGGGCGCGGGCGACGGGCAACGCTCGGCCACCGGTGACGAGCCAGAGGCCCACCGCGGCCGGGAGGGCGAGGAGCAGGCTCACGACCACAGGAGCACCCCTCCCACGCCGAGGACGACGACCGCCCCGACGACGAGGGCGACGGCTGAGGCGGGCCGCTCGCCGCGGTGGCCGCGGGCACCGGCCCAACCGGCCATCCGGGTCGCGACGGCCGTGCCGCGGACGTAGGCGTCGACGACCTCGGTGTCGAGGAAGGCGACGACCCGCGCCAGCCGCAGCACCGGGACGGCGACGGCGCGGCGGTACAGGCCGTCGGCGCCCAGGCCGCGGTCGGCGTGCGGGACGAGCCGGCGGGCCATGACCTCGGCCGGGTCGCGGTCGAAGCCGCCGCGCAGGGCGAACACGACGCCGACGGCGATGACGAACAGGGTGAGGACGACCCAGAGCAGCGAGGCCGAACCCACGGGGAAGGCGTCGGTGACGACGAGGACGAGCCCGCCGAGGACGGTGAGGACGACCAGCGTCCACAGCGCGACCGCCACGCCGACCGGCGGCGACGCGCTCTCCTTCGGCTGGCGCACGTGCGCCGTGAGGACGAGGTAGGCCCGCGTGCAGTACGCGGCGGTGACGGCCGCCGTGAGGATGAGCGAGACGAGGACGAGGACCCCGGGCCCGCCGTCGAGGGCGCCCTCCCAGGCCACGGCGAGGACGTGTTCCTTCGAGATGCCGCCGACGACGAGCGGTACCCCGGCGAGCGACGCGAGGCCGACGAGGAAGCCGACCCGCAGCAACGGCGCGGCCGCGGCACTGCCGCGCAGATGGGTGGCCGCGGTCCCGCCGGCGACCAGGCCCGCCCAGCCGATGGCGAGGAAGAGCAGCGCCTTGAACAGCGCGTGCGACCACAGGTGGAACAGCCCCGCGCTCGGACCGACGGCGGGCGGGGCCGCCGCGAGCGCGGAGAGCATGACGCCGACCTGGCTCACGGTGGACCACGCGAGCAGCCGCTTGAGGTCGCTCTGCGCGAAGGCGAGGACGGCGGCGAGCAGCATCGTCACCGACACCGAGATGCCGAGCACCCAGCGCGGGGTCTGGCTCACCGACAGCAGCGGGAAGACGCCGGCGAGGACGACGGTGCCGGCGGCGACCATCGTGGCCGCGTGGATGAGGGCGCTGGCGGGCGTGGGGCCCTCCATCGCGTCGGCGAGCCAGTCCTGGAACGGCACCTGGGCCGACTTGCCGAGCACCCCGATGACGAGCAGCGTGAGGAGGAGGGCGCGGGCGGTGGCGTCCGGCGCGTGGCAGGCGGTGAGCGCCTCCCCGACCGAGGAGCCGAGGTCGACCTGGGCGTCGATGCAGGCGGTGGGGCGGGCCCAGGCGGAGACGACGTCGGAGAGCCGGGTGGAGGCGGCGCCGGCGGCGAGCCCGACGACCCCGAGGACGAACCCGATGTCGGCGACGCGGGTGACGATGAACGCCTTGTGGGCCGCGCGCCGGGCGCTCGGCTTGCGCGACCAGTGGCCGATGAGGAGGTAGGAGCACCAGCCCATGACCTCCCAGCCGACGACCGTGAGGAGCAGGTCGCCCGAGACGACGACGAGGAGCATGGCGGCGGTGAAGAGCGAGACCGTGGTGGCGAAGGTGCCGTACCGGTCGTCGTCGGCGAGGTACCAGGCGGCGTGGACCTGCACGGCGGCGGCGACGAGGGCGACCACGGTGACCAGCGCCCAGCGGGTCGGGTCGCCGACGACGTCGAGCGGGACCTCCAGACCCCCGGCGTCGAGGCCGGGGCCGGACTGCACGTAGTAGCTGGTCACCGAGATCCACCCGGCGACCCCGGCGAGGAGGGTCAGCCCGCCGCCGCAGATCGCGACCGCCCGCGACAGGGCGGCGTCGCGGCTGACGACGAGCCCGATGACGGCGGCGACGCTCGGCATCGCGAGGACGAGCCACGGGTTCACGGCGCCTCCCCGCTGCGCTGCGCGAGGTCGATGCTCGCCCGGTGCCGGAACGCCGTGAGGACCACCGCGAGCGCCACGACGACCTCGGCCGCCGCGATGGTGATGACGAACAGCGGCAGGACGCTCCCGGCAGCCCAGCGGTCGGCGCCGGCGGCCTGGGTGGCGACGAGCAGGACGAGCGAGCCGCTGAGGATCAGCTCGACGCCGACGAGGAGCAGGACCGCGTTGCGGCGCACGACGATCCCGAAGACGCCGAGGCCCACGAGGACGGAGGCGAGGACGTACGGGCCGGCGAGGTGGATCACGCGGCGACCTCCTCACGCGGGATGCGCGAGACGGCCAGCGCGGCGACGAGGGCCACGAGCAGCAGGAGGGAGAGCAGCTCGAAGGGCCAGACCCACGTGCCGAACAGCTGGCCGGCGACCTGGGTGCTGGTGACGTCGGCGCGCTGCACGGGCTCGGCGAGCGGCAGCAGGACCGAGCCGAGCAGGGTGGCGACGGCGCCACCGAGCAGCGCGGCGCCCAGGGTGCGCCACACGCCGGGGCGGTGGGCCTCGTCGGGCCCGATGGGGGCGCGGGTCAGCATCAGGGCGAACAGGACGAGGACGACGACGGCCCCGACGTAGACGAGGACGAGGACCAGCGCGACGAGCTCGGCGCCGAGCACGAGCAGCGACCCGGCCACCCCGAGCAGGGCGACGACGAGCCAGAGCGCGGCGTGCACGACGTGGCGGGTCGTGACGGCGAACAGGCCGCCGACGACGGCGAGCACCGCGGTGGCCGCGAACGCCGTGTCCAGAGCCGTCATCCGTCGTCCCCGGGCGGACTCTCCGCGGGCGGCGCCTCGGCCGCCTTCGCCATGCGCGGCCGGACGGTGCGCGGCGCCCGCGGACCGGCGCCTCCTCCTCCGGAACCCCCGGCGACGAGTCCGGTGCCGCGCGCGGGCTTGTTGGCGGCGGCGATCTCGGCCGGCTCGGCCGCCTTCTCGTCGAGGGCGGGCGGCGGCGGGACGGTCGCCATCCAGTCGCCGAGGCGGCCCTTCTCGTGGAGCAGGTCGAGGATCGAGACCTCGGCGTACTCGAACTGCGGGCTCCAGTGCAGCGCGTCGAAGGGGCAGACCTCGATGCAGATGCCGCAGTACATGCACAGGCTGAAGTCGATGGCGAAGCGGTCGAGGACGTTGCGCTGCCGGTCGCGGCCGCCCTCGGTGGTGGCCGGGATCGTCTCCTTGTGGGAGTCGATGTAGATGCACCAGTCGGGGCACTCGCGGGCGCAGAGCATGCAGCTCGTGCAGTTCTCCTCGAGCAGCGCGATGACCCCGCGGCTGCGCGGCGGCAGCTCGGGGGCGACGTCGGGGTACTCGGCGGTGTGCGTGCGGCGCAACGCCGTTCGGGCGGTCGTGACCAGCCCCTTCACGAGTCCGGGAACCATGCTCACCAGCCCATCACCACCCCGACGCCCGTGAGGAGGAGCTGCGCGAGGGCGAGCGGGACGAGCCACACCCAGGCGAGGCGCTGGAGCTGGTCCTCGCGCAGCCGGGGCCAGGCAACCCGCAGCCAGATGACGACGAGCGCCACCGCGAAGCCCTTGAGGAGGGTCCACACCCAGCCGAGCGCGTCCTCGAACGGCCCGTGCCAGCCGCCGAGCCAGAGCGCGGCGAAGAGCAGCGACATCACGACGATGCCGGCGTACTCGGCGAGGAGGAAGAAGGCGAACCGCAGGCCGGTGTACTCGGTCCAGGCGCCCATGACGAGCTCGGCGTCGGCGACGGGCATGTCGAACGGCGGGCGCTGCAGCTCGGCCACGGCCGCGACGAGGAAGACGACCCCGCCCACCAGCTGCCAGACCAGCCAGAACGGCTCCCACCGGTCGGTGAGCGTGGCGAGCGAGAGCGACCCGCCCGCGAGGCCGACCGAGGCCACGGCGAGGACGATCGGCAGCTCGTAGGAGACGAGCTGCGCGGCGGCGCGCAGGCCACCGAGGAGCGCGTACTTGTTCGCGCTGGCCCACCCGGCCATGAGCGTGCCGAGGGCGCCGACCGACGTGGCCGCGAGGGCGAGGACGACCGAGCCCGGCACGTCGACCGCCGCGACGCCTGGGTGCACCGGCACCACCGCGAGCGCGACGAGGTAGGGCACCAGGGCGACGCCCGGCGCGAGCCGGAAGACCCAGCGGTCGGCGGCCTTCGGGGTGATGTCCTCCTTCTGGATGAACTTCACCCCGTCGGCGACGAGCTGCGCCCAGCCGTGGAAGCCGCCGGCGTACATCGGGCCGAGGCGCCCCTGCATGTGGGCCATCACCTTGTGCTCGGCCTGCCCGACGAGCAGGGGCAGCACGAGGAAGGCGGCGAGGACGGACGCGGCGCGCAGCGCGACCTCGAGCAGCGTCATCGCGGACCCCACTCGGGCGGCGGGACCCCGGGCGCCTGGACGCGGCGGCGGCTGGGCGAGCGGGCCGACTCGTGGCCCTCGCCGGGCTCCTTGCCACCGGGCCACGGCTTGCTGGCCCGGGCGGCGAGCTGGAAGGACTTGCGCAGCGGCGTGCCCTCGAAGCCGTCGGGCAGCAGGAGCGGGCGGATTCCCTGGCCGCTGCCGTCGTCGAAGCCGGTGAGCTCCAGACCGAACATCTCGGCGGTCTCGCGCTCGTGCCACGCGGCGCCGGCGAAGACGTCGGTCACGGAGGCGAGCGGGTCGCCATCGGGGACGCGGGCCACGAGGAGCAGCCCGCGCAGGGCGCCCTGCTCGCGCGTGTCGTAGAGGTGGCAGACGACGTCGAGGCCCGGGGCGTCCTCGTCGTGGGAGCGGTCGACGGCGCTGAGCCAGTCGAAGAACGCGAACCCCTCGTCGCGTGCGGAAGCCACGGCGGCGTGCCAGCCGTCGGGGTCGACACCACGCGTCTCGTCCGCCACGTCCGGCAGCCTATCGAGGCTGCCGGACGTGGCGTCGACGCCGTGCGGGGTCAGCGCTCGCGGTAGACCTGCACGACGCTGGGACGGGGGCCGCCCCATCCACCGTCGGCGAGGGTGCCGGCGGGCAGGTAGTCGGGGAAGAAGGAGTGCTGCGCCGCGAAGGTGCCCTCCTCGCCCGGGTGCTGGACCGACACGAAGACCGAGCCGTCCTGGTCGTGGATGACCGGGCCGCAGGTCTCGGCCTCGCGCGGCACCGCGAGGAACTGCTCGACCTTGCCGCGGTCCGGGCCCTCGAGGGTGACCCGGTGCAGCGCGTCGTCCAGGCCGATGGTGCCGGGCTGGCCGTCCGTGGAGATCCACAGCGCACCGCTGGAGTCGAACGCCACGTTGTCGGGGCACGAGATCGGGCTGACCGGGCCCTCGTAACCGCCGAAGTACGTGCCGGTCTTCCCGGGCGTGCCGCAGACGAGGAGGAGGTTCCACGCGAAGGTGAGCGCGGTCGGGTCGTTGCGCGACTCGGTGAGCTCGAGGACGTGGCCCTCGCGGTTGGTGACGCGCGGGTTCGCCTCGTCGACCGGGGCGTTGGTGCCGACACCGCGGTTGGTGTTGTTGGTCAGGGCGACGTAGACCTTGCCGGAGACCGGGCTCGGCTCGACGTCCTCGGGGCGGTCCATCTTCGTGGCGCCGGCCTTGTCGGCGGCCAGGCGGGTGTGGACGAGGACCTCGGCCACGCTCATCCCGGCGACCTGGGACTCGCCGCCGACGACCAGGGGCAGCCACTCGCCGCCGCCGTCGAACTCCCCGTCGGCGGGGAGCGTCCCGGTGCCGTCGGTCTCGGCGGCCGGGCTGTCACCGGTGAAGCGCGCGACGTAGAGGTCGCCCTCGGAGAGCAGGGTCTTGTTGTGCGCGCGGGCGCCCTTGCCCTCGTCGTCCCGGTACTTCTTCCTCGACACGAACTTGTAGACGTACTCGAAGCGCTCGTCGTCACCGGAGTACGCCACGACGTGGCCGTTCTCCGCGACGCGGACGTTGGCGCCCTCGTGCTTGAAGCGCCCCAGCGCGGTGTGCTTCACCGGGGTCGAGGTGGGGTCCTCGGGGTCGATCTCCACGACCCAGCCGAAGCGGTTGACCTCGTTCTCGTAGCCGGGCTGGCGGGCGTCGAAGCGCGGGTCGACGGTCCACCAGTTGCGGCCGCTCGAGCTGACCGTCGTGGGGATGCCGTAGCGCCGGTTCTCGGCGGTGGCCGCGGCGACGAAGTACTGGTGGAAGTTCTCCTCGCCCGACAGGACCGTGCCCCACGGGGTGGTCCCCCCGGCGCAGTTGTTCTGGGTGCCGAGCACGGTGCGGCCGACGGGGTCGTCCTTGGTGCGCAGCAGCGGGTGGCCGGCGGCGGGCCCGTCGAGCGCGAACGGCGTCTGGGGCGTGATGCGGCGGTTGCGGCGGGCGCCCTGCACGTACTCCCACGGGTGGCCGGGGGCCTTGCGCCGCAGCTCGACGACGGTGAGGCCGTGGGCCGCCATCGCGACGCGCTTGTTCTCCTCGAGGCGGGCGGCGTCGGTCGTCGCCGGGAACATGATGTTCTCGTTGGTGTACTCGTGGTTGACGACCGCGACGGCGGTGCGGCCGCGCTGGCCGTCGAGGGCGATGACGTCGAGGTAGTCGCAGTTGTAGCCGAACTGGGCCGCCTGGCTGGCCGCGGTCTGGTTCTGCGGGTCGAAGGCGGGCGAGTCGGCGAACAGCGGGTCACCCCAGCGGATGACGGGCTTCCACGCGTAGCCCTCGGGGACGGTCATCGCGTCGACGGTGGCCGGGACGGGGGCGATCGGGGCGAAGCCCAAGCCGCGGCCACGGCCTGCTCCGGCGAGCGTGGCGGCGGAGGCGGGGGTGCTCGCCGCCGGAGAGAGCGCGAGGGCGAGGGCACCCGCACCGGCGGCACCGAGGACGCCGCGGCGGCTCAGCGCGCGGGCCGCGACCTCGGGGAAGTAGTCGTTCGTCGTCGTGTTGGGGGCGTCGTGCCCGCACTGGTCACCGCACTTGAGCAGGCAGGTGATGGGGCTGCGCTTGCCGCGGGCGTGCGGGGCGAGACCGAGCAGGCGGCGGTTCTCGGGGGCGATCGTCACTGGGGTTTCTCCGGGTCCGTCGGGCGAGTGGTGGGTCGCTCGCGACGCTAGGTCCCGGTCCCGGACCGGAAGGGGACGAGGAGGAGAACGTCAGGTGATGCTTGGGCGACGACGTGGTCAACCCTGGGTCAGCCGCAGGTCAACCCGCGTCGCGCTCGGCCTGCGGGAGGACGACCTGGGCCGCCACGATGATCGTCCCCGCGAGGGCGACGACCCAGCCCCACCGGACGTGGCCAGTGGCGACCAGGCCCCATCCGGTGGTGAGGCACAGGGCCACCGACAGCACCGCACGCGGCACGGTCGCGAGCCGGAGCCGCGACCTCGGCGCGATGAACAGGCCCCACACGACGACGAGCACGGCCACGGCGGCGACGCCCGCGGCACCTCCGGCCACCCCGCCACCGACGAGCTCGTGGGCGAGCACACCGGCACCCACGAAGAGAGCCAGCTCGACGACGAACGCAGTGAGGGCGAGCAGGGCCAGACCGGGTGTGGTCACGGCTTCCCGACGAGGCCGCGCGTGACGTCGGCCGCGCTGGCCGTGCGGTGCCCCGCGAAGCGCGCCTGGCGCCCGGGCTGCCGGTCGGCGATGGCGGCGCCGCTCACCTTCTCGGCGGCGATCTTCTCCTGCAGCCTGATGATGCCCTGCAGCAGTGCCTCGGGGCGCGGCGGGCAGCCGGGCACGTAGACGTCGACGGGGATCAGCTGGTCGACACCCTTGGTCACCGAGTACGAGTCCCAGTACGGCCCACCGGAGTTCGAGCAGGCCCCGAAGCTGATGACGTACTTCGGCTCGGGCATCTGGTCGTAGAGGCGGCGGATCGCGGGCGCCATCTTGTCGGTGACCGTGCCGCTGACGACCATGAGGTCGGCCTGGCGCGGGCCCGGCGCGAACGGGATGACGCCGAGCCGGATGAAGTCGTGCCGCCCCATCGACGTCGCGATGAACTCGATGGCGCAGCAGGCGAGCCCGAAGTTGAAGACCCACAGGCTGTAGCGGCGGCCCCAGTTGAGGACAACGCGGATCGGCTTGGGGGCGTGCTCGGCCAGCGGGCCGACGCGCGGCATCGGGAGGTCGACGGCGCTCACGCGAGGTCCCAGCGCAGGAGGCCGCGACGGGCGGCGTGAAGCAGCCCGACGATGATCACGCCGACGAAGACGACGACCTCGACCAGGCTCGCCGCCCCCAGCTGGGGGTCACGGATGACGAGCGCCCAGGGGAACAGGTACACCGCGTCGACGGCGAAGACGACGTAGAGGAAGGCGAAGGCGACGTACCGGATCTGGCTCTGCGCCCAGCCGGTGCCCACGGGGTCGACGCCGGACTCGTAGGTGGTGCGCCCCGCCGGGGTGACCGCACGGGGGGCGATGAGCCGGCGCGCCATCATCGCGGCCGTGACGAGGAGGACGCCCGCGAGCACCACTCCTGCAGCCGCCGCGTAGCCCTCCATGTCCCGCAGCCTAGCCACCCGCCCTCCGGCGCGGGTCGAGGTATTCGGCCGGTGCGCTACACCGCCGGAATACCTCGACCCCCGGGAGCTCCAACCAGGTCGAGGTGAAATCCGACCGGCAGAGGGTCGACGTTCACCTCGATCCGGCGGACGCGCTCGCCCGGCCGGGTGGGTCCGGGCGCCGCTCCGCTCGTGCGACGCCCGGACCGTTCCCTCCCCGGAGCCCGGCCGTGGCACCACTCTGGCGCCGCGGGCGCGTCCTGACCATGGGGAGGACTCCCCCGCGCTCGGCACCGGCACCGCACGGCGCGGCAGGAGACCGGGTGTGCCTTTCACCATGGACAGCCCTGAAGGGCAGCCGGGTCGGACGTACGATGGACGGCGTTGCGCCCCCGGGCCCGACCGGCTCCTGCCCAGTCCCCCACGGCGCACCCACGACCTCTTCTCGACCTGACCGGGTGACCCACAGTGAGCAGCAAGACCGTCAAGACCCTCGACCGCGTGGTCATCCGGTTCGCCGGCGACTCCGGGGACGGGATGCAGCTCACCGGCGACCGCTTCACCAGCGAGACCGCCGCCCTGGGCAACGACCTGTCGACGCTGCCCAACTTCCCCGCCGAGATCCGCGCCCCCCAGGGGACCCTGCCGGGCGTGTCGAGCTTCCAGCTGCACTTCGCCGACCACGACGTCCTCACCCCGGGCGACGCCCCCGACGTCCTCGTCGCGATGAACCCGGCGGCGCTCAAGGCCAACCTCGCCGACGTCCCCCGCGGCGCGACGATCATCGTCAACACCGACGAGTTCACCAAGCGCAACCTCGCCAAGGTCGGGTACGTCGAGAGCCCGGTCGACGACGGCACCCTCGAGTCCTTCCACGTGCACGCGGTGGCCCTGACGAGCATCACCGTCGAGGCGCTCGCCGGGTTCGACGGCCTGAGCCGCAAGGAGAAGGAGCGGGCGAAGAACATGTTCGCCCTGGGCCTGCTGTCGTGGATGTACACGCGGCCCACCGCCGGAACCGAGGCCTTCCTCACCCGCAAGTTCGGCGCCCGCCGCGAGATCCTCGACGCCAACATCGCCGCGCTGCGCGCCGGCTGGAACTACGGCGAGACCACCGAGGACTTCGCGTCCTCCTACGTCGTCAACCCCGCGACGATGCCGCCGGGCACCTACCGCAACGTCACCGGGAACACCGCGCTGGCGCTCGGGCTGGTCGCCGCCGCGCACCGCGCCGACCTGCCCCTCGTCCTCGGCTCGTACCCGATCACCCCGGCATCCGACATCCTCCACGCGCTGGCCGCCCTCAAGCGCCACGGCGTCACGACGCTGCAGGCCGAGGACGAGATCGCCGGCATCGGCATCGCCCTCGGCGCCGCGTTCGGCGGGGCCATGGGCGTCACGACCACGTCCGGCCCGGGTGTCGCCCTGAAGTCGGAGACCATCGGGCTGGCCGTCTCGCTCGAGCTGCCGCTCATCATCGTCGACGTGCAGCGCGGCGGCCCGTCCACCGGGCTGCCGACGAAGACCGAGCAGGCCGACCTCCTCCAGGCGATGTTCGGCCGCAACGGCGAGTCCCCGGTGCCGATCGTGGCACCGAAGACCCCCGCCGACTGCTTCCGCGCCGCCATGGATGCCGTGCGCATCGCCACGACGTACCGCACGCCGGTGTTCCTGCTCTCCGACGGCTACCTCGCCAACGGGTCCGAGCCGTGGAGCGTCCCGGAGGTCGCCGACCTGCCCGACCTCGGTGTCGAGTTCGCGAGCGCCCCCAACGGCACCGACGCCAAGGGCAACGCGGTCTTCCACCCGTTCCTGCGCGACGAGGAGACCCTCGCCCGCCCCTGGGCCGTGCCCGGCACCCCCGGCCTCGAGCACCGCATCGGCGGCATCGAGAAGGCCGACGTCACCGGCAACATCAGCTACGACCCCGACAACCACGACAAGATGACGCGCCTGCGCCAGGCGAAGATCGACGGCATCACCGTCCCGGACCTCGAGGTCGACGACCCGAGCGGGGAGGCGCGCGTCCTCGTCCTGGGCTGGGGCTCCACCTACGGCCCGGTCGCCGCGGCGGTCCGCGTCGTGCGCAACTCCGGGCGTGCCGTGGCGCGCGCGCACCTGGGCCACCTCAACCCGTTCCCGAAGAACCTCGGCGAGGTGATCACGGCGTACGACCGCGTCATCGTGCCCGAGATGAACCTGGGCCAGCTCGCTCTGCTGTTGCGGGCGCAGTTCCTCGTCGACGTCCGCTCGCACACGTCGGTGCGCGGCCTGCCGTTCTCCACGGTCGAGCTCGCCGACGTCATCTCGTCGACCCTGGAGGACCTGCCGTGACCGCCACCGAGCTGGGGATGCCCACGAGCGGCATCCAGCACGTCCCCCACCTGCCCGACGACGCCGCGACGCAGACCAAGCGCGACTTCACCTCCGACCAGGAGGTCCGCTGGTGCCCCGGCTGCGGCGACTACGTCATCCTCGCCGCGGTCCAGTCGTTCCTGCCCGAGCTCGGCCTCAAGCGCGAGAACATCGTCTTCGTCTCCGGCATCGGCTGCTCGAGCCGCTTCCCGTACTACCTCGACACGTACGGCATGCACTCGATCCACGGGCGCGCCCCCGCCATCGCCACCGGGCTCGCGACCTCCCGCCCGGACCTGTCGGTGTGGGTCGTCACCGGCGACGGCGACGCCCTCTCCATCGGCGGCAACCACCTCATCCACGCGCTGCGCCGCAACGTCAACATGACGATCCTGCTGTTCAACAACCAGATCTACGGGCTCACCAAGGGCCAGTACTCGCCCACCTCGAAGGTCGGGCAGGTCACCAAGTCCAGCCCGATGGGCTCCGTCGACAGCCCGTTCAACCCCGTGTCGCTGGCGCTGGGCGCCGAGGCGACCTTCGTCGCCCGGGCGATGGAGTCCGACCGCGCCGAGCTGACGACCATCCTGCGTGCGGCCGCCGAGCACCGCGGCACCGCGCTCGTGGAGATCTACCAGAACTGCCCGATCTTCAACGACGGCGCCTTCGAGGTCCTCAAGGACCGCAGCCAGCAGGAGGCGCGCATCGTGCGCCTGCGCACCGGCGAGGCCGTCACGGTCGGGGTCGAGGACGACCGCAAGGTCCTCGTGCGCCAGGGCTCGGGCGTCATGAAGTTCATCGCCGAGTCGGCCGCAGAGACGGGTGAGAAGGGTGCCGTCGTCGTGCACGACCCGACCCTGGACGACCCGTCGCAGGCGTTCCAGCTCTCGCGCCTGGACACCCCGGAGATGACCCACGTCCCCATGGGCATCTTCCGCCAGGTGTCGCGGCCCACCTACGACGACCTCGTGCGCGCCCAGGTCGACGCCGCGGTCGACACCGCCGGCGGCCCGGCCACCGACGACGACCTCACCGACCTGCTGCGCGGACGCGACACCTGGACCGTGGAGTGACCGCGACGCGCTCACCCGTGTCCAGCGCGGTGGGTGGCGACGACGGCGAGCTGCGGCGCGGGACGATCTTCGGCTTCCTCGCGTACGGCATCTGGGGGATGTTCCCCCTGTACTTCGCGGCGCTCGCCCCGGCCGGTGCGTGGGAGATCCTCGCCCACCGCATCCTGTGGACCCTCGGGGTCTGCGTCGTGGTGCTGGTGGCCGTGCGCGACCTGTCGTGGATCCGCCCGTTCCTCGCCAACCGGCGGCTCGTCGCCGGCATCACGCTCGCCGCCGTCCTCATCGCGGCGAACTGGGTCATCTACGTGCTGGCCGTGCTCACCGGCCGCACCTACGAGGCGGCGCTGGGCTACTTCCTCAACCCGATCGTCACCGTGGGGCTCGGCGTGCTCGTCCTCGGCGAACGGCTGCGGCGGATGCAGTGGGCCGCGGTCGCGGTGGGGGCCGTGGCCTCGGTGTACCTCGCGGTCGCCGGTGGGGTGGTGCCGTGGATCCCGCTGGCGCTGGCGTTCTCGTTCGGGCTGTACGGGCTGACCAAGAAGAAGGTGGGTGCGAGCCTGCAGGCGATGCACTCCCTCGCGGCGGAGACGGCGGTGCTCGCCCCCGTGGCGGTCGTCGTGCTGGTGGTCATCGGGCTGGCCGGCACCACGACGTTCACGGGCCACGGCGGCGGGCACACGACCCTGCTCGTGCTCACGGGGATCGTCACGGCGGTCCCGCTGCTGCTCTTCGCGGCGGCGGCGCGGCGCATCCCGCTCGTCACCGTGGGGCTGATCCAGTTCATCACCCCGGTGCTCCAGCTCATCGTCGGCGTGGCCGTGCTCGGCGAGCACGTGACGCCGCGCTTGTGGGTCGGCTTCGGGATCGTGTGGCTCGCGCTCGTGCTGCTCACCGTCGACTCCCTGCGCACCGCGCAGTCCAACCGCAAGATCCTGCGCGCCACCGCCTCCGAGGCCCCCGAGCCCTGCCCCTGAGCGGTTGCGCAGGGGCCGATCGGGTCTAGGTTGCCGGGCATGGACGACGTCACGATCAGGTCGCTCACCCCGGAGACGTTCGACGACTTCGCCGCCCTCGTCGAGCGCACCAAGGGCATGTTCGCGAGCTGCTGGTGCACCTGGTTCCACCCCGACGACCGCGACCCGGACACCACCACCGAGGACAACCGGACGTTCAAGAAGCGACGCGTCGACGAGGGGATCGCGCACGCCGCGCTCGTCTACGACGGCGACCTCGCCATCGCCTGGGCCGAGTACGGGACGCCCGAGGAGCTCCCCGGCATCCACCACCGCAAGGAGTACCTCGCGACCGCCGAGCGGCTGCCCGACTACCGGGTCACCTGCATCCAGGTGGAGAAGGCCCACCGCGGCAAGGGCCTGGCGTCGGTCGCGCTGCGCGGCGCGGTCGACCTCATCGCGCAGGCGGGCGGCGGCGTGGTCGAGGGCTACCCGCACGACACCGGCGGCATCCGGAAGAAGAACTCGTCCTTCCTCTACAACGGCACCCGCACGATGTACGAGCGCGAGGGGTTCACCTACGACCGCCCCAAGGGGATGGGCAACTGCGTCATGGTGCGGACGGTGGCCCCGAGCCGGAGGCGCCGAGGCGGCTGACCCCGGCTCGCGGCCCCTGACCGATCACCCGACCGGCCCTCCTCCCTTTGACGCGGGTGTCCGACCCATCACCCGATGCTCCGCGGCGGCCGACAGGAGTTGTCTGGAGGGACCGACACCCGACCTCCCGAAAGGCTGGACCGATGGTGGACCCGACACCCGTGACGTTCCCTGACCCCGTGGCCACCTGCACGGTCGACGCCGTCCACCGCCGCGACCACCACCACGACGGGGTCGGGGAGGCCTGCCACCCCCACCTGGTCGAGGTCGTCCACCTCGGCCGCCGAGCCGTGGTGGTGTGCCACGACTGCCAACGGGACTCGGGCTTCCTCCCCGAGCGGGACGCCGACCGGATGGCGTCGGCCCACCGCGAGGAGACCGCCGGCGACGGCGACGTCACCTTCGCCACCCAGGTGGCCTGAGACCCCCCGCGCCGGGCTTCTGCGCCGTCACAGGGATGACGCAGAACCTCCGCGGTGACGCAGGTGTACCTGCGTCACCGGCGATCGTCTGCGTCATCGGCGTGACGACGCGGGTCCGTCGGCTCGAGGACGACGACGGCGGTCCGGGTGGAGCGCAGCGCCGCGTAGCCGTCGAGCTTCGGGTCGATTTCGCGCCACCGCGCCCAGAGGCGCTCGCGCTCGGCCCCCTCGGCGGGCCGACCACGCACCCGGAGGCCACCGGAGCGCAGGACGGCCTCCGCCTCCGGGTTCGCCAGGAGGTTCAGCCACCACGCGGGCTCCCCCTCGCCCCACCCGTTCATCGCCAGCGTCACGAGGTTGGGCCCGTCCTCGACGTACCCGAGGATGACGGCGCGCGGCTGGCCCGAGCGCCGGCCGGTCGTCGTGAGGCGGAGGGTCCCCCACGCTCCCGGCTTGGAGCGCCACAGGCCGAGGCGACCGGCCGTAACGCGGTACAGCGCGCGGTGCACGTGCCAGGCCCCGACGACCACCCACCGGGGTGGGATCCGCGCCGCCTTCTCGCGCCCAGCCGCCATGGCCGCACCTCCGCTCGAGCCCGACCCTAAACCCGGGGTGAACGGCCGGGGAAGGGCCTCAGGAGCCGAGGAGGTCGCGCACGTGGTCGTTGGTGAAACGGCGGTGCGGGTCGACCCGGTCGCGGACGGCGAGGACGTCGTCGAACCGCGGGTACAGCTCCCGCAGTGGGTCGGCGCGCAGGGTGTGGACCTTGCCCCAGTGCGGGCGCCCCTCGTGCTCGGCGACGATCGCCTCGAAGGCGGCGAACAGCGCGCGGGGGTCCATCCGGTGGTACTGGTGGACCGCGACGTAGGCGTTCTCGCGCTCGTGCGCGGTGGAGAGCCACACGCCGTCCGTGCCCGTGAAGCGCACCTCCACCGGGAAGGGCACCGGCTCGCGGGTGCGGTCGAACCAGGCGCGCAGCTCGCCGAGCACCGCCTCCACGGCATGCCGGGGAACCGCGTACTCGCTCTCGACGAAGCGGACCTCGCGCGCCGAGCAGAACACCTTCCACGAGTCGTCGGTGAACTCCCGGGCGCCGAGGACGCGCGCGGCCATCCGGTTGACCGTGGGCGTCAGGCCGGGGCGTCGCGCCACCACCCGGTTGAGGCCCTCGAAGACCCGGTTGCTGAGGAGGTCGTCGTCGAGCCGGGCCCGCCACGCGGGCAGCGCGGGTGGCCCCTCGCCCGCGCCGACGACGTCGTTGCGCTTGACCAGGCAGCGGTCGGTGTGGGGGAACCAGTGCACGTCGAGGTGGTCGTGCGCGTCGGCCTCCTCCTGGATCCTCGGCAGCAGCGTGGACAGCGCCGCGCTGCCCTCCTTGGCGTGCAGGCGGAACGCGGGCACGCACTGGAGCTCGACCTCGACGACCACCCCCAGCGCGCCCAGCCCCACCCGGGCCGCCTCGAACAGGTCGGCCTCCTCCTGCGCGGAGCACCGGACGACCGACCCGTCGGCGAGGACGAGCGTGAGGCCGCGAACGGCCGCCGCGATCCCCTGCCGCCGCACGCCGGTGCCGTGGGTCCCGGTGGCGATGGCGCCGGAGATGGTCTGGCGGTCGATGTCGCCGAGGTTGGGCAGGGCGAGGCCGAGGGCCTGCAGGGCCGGGTTGAGCTCGTGCAGCGGCGTGCCGGCCGCGACCCGCACCCGCCGGGTGTCGAGGTCGACGCCCGTGACACCTCGCAGCCCGTCGACGCGCAGCAGCACCCCGTCGGTCGCGACGAGCGGGGTGAACGAGTGGCCGGTCCCCGCGACCCGCACGACCGCGCCGTCACGCCCGGCCCGGCCCACGGCGGCCACGACGTCGTCCACGGAGGACGCCAGCACCACCTCCGCCGGACGAGCCGTGACGTTGCCGGCCCAGTTCGCCCAGGTCTGCGGCGTCATCCGAAGTTCTTCCCTTCCCCGCGGTACGACGGCACCGCGTCGACGAGCCCGCCGCCCTGCACGAGGTGCACGGTGTCGAAGCGCTCGAGCAGCTCGCCCGCCTTCGCGCCGCGCAGCCAGACCCGGTCGCCCAGCGCCAGGCCGTCGGCGTCCTCCCCCGTCAGCGGTGTCTGGACCTCGCCCGTGCCCTCGGTGCGGACCAGCGCCAGCGCCCGGCTCACCGGCGACGCCACGCGCGACCACCCCGGCTGCCCGCTCGCCACGTAGCCCCCGCCGTACGCCGTGACGACCCCCGGCGCCGGTCGCCGCACCACCGGCACCGCGTAGGCCATCGCGGGCCGGGGCGTGAAGCCGTCGTACCCGTCGAACAGGGTGGGGCCGTAGAGCCCCGAGCCGGCCGCCAGCTCGGTGACCACCCGGTCGTCGCCGAAGCGGTGCAGGCTGCCGGTGCCACCCGCGTTGACGAAGCGCAGGTCGGCCTCGGTGCGCACGGCCTCGACGACCGCCTGCCGCCGCTCGCGCAGGTCGCGCAGCGAGCGCTGCTTGAGGACGCGCACGTGCGGCCCCGCGTCGGGAAGCCCCGCCACCTGGGCGTCGTAGAACATCACCCCGCGCACGTCGAGGCCCACGCCGAGCGCCGCCCGCACCACCGTGAGCGCCTCGGCCGGCGTCCGCGTGGGCGACCGGCGCACCCCGAGGTGCAGCCGGCCCACGCGCAGGGAGGCGTCGACGTCGAGCGCCACCCCCAGCCCGGCGACATCCTCACCCAGCGCGTCGCGCAGGAACCGCACGTGCTCCACCGAGTCGATGGTGACGGTCACCTCCCGCCGCAGGTCCTCCGACGCGGCCACCTCCGCCAGGGCCGGGACGTCGACCGACGGGTACGCCACGAACACGTCGCGCACCCCGGCCGTGGCCAGCCACACCGCCTCCGGCACCGCGTAACCCATGACCCCGGCGAACCCCGGTCGGGCCAACACGCGGTCGAGCAGCGCCCGGCACCGCACCGACTTCGACGCCACCCGCACCGGCAGCCCACCGGCCCGGCGGACGAGGTCGTCGGCGTTGGCGTCGAAGGCGTCGAGGTCGACGGCCACCAGCGGTGCCCGCACTGCGGACGTCGCACTCTCCCACGGGTTCACGAGCCGACCCTAGTGCGAGACTGACCCCGTGACCGAGGACCTCGACTCCTACGTCGGGGACCCGCCCCGCACCCGCTGGCACCGCGCCTGGCTCATCGCCGCCGTCACCCTCGGCGCCCTCGTCGCCGCGGCCGCGTTCCGCTCCTCCACCGGCGTCCTCCTCGAGCCGGTCGAGGCCGAGTTCGGCTGGTCGCGCGCCACGACCTCCGGCGCGGTAAGCCTCAACCTCGTCCTCTACGGCCTCACGGCCCCGTTCGCCGCCGCCGTGATGGAGCGCTGGGGCGTGCGCCGCACCGTCACCGCCTCGCTCGTCGTCGTCGGGGTCGCCAGCGGCCTCACCACCCTGATGACCGCGCCGTGGCAGCTCTGGCTGCTCTGGGGCCTGCTCATCGGCATCGGCACCGGGGCGATGGCGCTGGTCCTCGGCGCGATCATCGCCAACCGGTGGTTCCACCGGCACCGGGGCCTGGTCACCGGCATCTTCTCGGCGGCCAACGCCACCGGCCAGCTCGTCTTCCTCCCCGTCATCGCCCGCACCGCCGAGAACAGCGGATGGCGCGCCGCGGCCCTCATCGTGGCCGTGCTCGCGCTCGTCGTGGCCGTGCTCGTCGGGGTGTTCCTGCGCGACCGCCCGCAGGACCACGGGCTCCTCCCCTACGGCCTGGACCCCGGGTCGACCGAGGCGACCACCACCCGCGCGCCGAGCACCGAGTCGCCTGCCGTCGTCGCGATCCGCGTGCTGCGCCAGGCGAGCCGCTCCTGGACCTTCTGGGCGCTCGTCCTCACCTTCTGGGTCTGCGGCTGGTCGACGAACGGCATCATCCAGACCCACTTCATCCCCGCCGCGCACGACCACGGGATGCCGGCCACCACCGCCGCGGGGCTCCTCGCGGTCGTGGGGATCTTCGACATCGCCGGCACCGTCGGCTCGGGCTGGCTCACCGACAAGGTCGACCCCCGCTACCTCCTCGTGGGGTACTACGGCGGGCGCGGCCTGAGCCTGCTCGCCCTCGACGCCGTCCTCGCCCCCGGCGTCGAGCCCGGGATGTGGGTCTTCATCGTCTTCTACGGCCTGGACTGGGTGGCGACCGTGCCACCCACGGTCGCCCTGTGCCGCACCCACTTCGGGCTCGAGCGCTCGGGGGTGGTGTTCGGCTGGGTGTTCGCCTCGCACATGGTGGGCGCCGGGGTCGGCGCGAGCGTCGCGGGCTGGGTGCGCACCAGCCAGGGCGACTACCACTGGGCGTGGCTGTTCGCCGCGGTGCTCTGCTTCGCGGCGGTCGCCCTCGCGCTGTCGATCCCGAGGCGCGCCCCGGCCGACGTCGACGAACCGGCGGTCAGCCGACCCGCGTGACGACCCCGGTCGCCAGCGCGTGCAGCGCGTCCCTGGCGTCGCTGTCGGGCAGCGAGCCCAGCACGTCCTGCGCCTGTCGCGCCACGGCCTCGGTGTGCGCCCGGGCGAGCTCCATCCCGGGGTGCGCGCGCAGCAGGGTCAGCGCCTCGCCGAGCAGCACGTCGGAGGTGAGGTCGCCGGCGAGCAGCTCCTTGAGGCGGTCGTCGGCGGGGTCGGTGGACGCCAGGACGTGCAGGACCGGCAGGGTCCGCTTGCCCTCGCGCAGGTCGGTGCCCGGCGTCTTGCCCGACTCGTCGGCGTCGGACCCGATGTCGATGAGGTCGTCGGCGAGCTGGAACGCCATGCCGAGGCGCTCGCCGTACTCGCGCATGACCTCGACCGTGGCCGCGTCGCAGCCGCCGAACATCGCGCCGTAGCGCGCGGCCGTGGCGATGAGGACGCCGGTCTTGTCGGCGAGGACGCCGAGGTGGTACTCCAGCGGGTCGGCGCCCTCGGGGGCCGGGCGGTCGTCGCGGATCTGGCCCGAGCACAGCCGCACGAAGGTCTGCGCCTGGATCTTCACGGCCTCGGGCCCGAGGTCGGCGACGATGTCGGACGCCGTGCCGAAGAGCAGGTCACCGACGAGGATGGCCGTGGAGTTGCCGAACAGGGCGTTGGCGCTGGGCGCCCCCCGCCGCACGTCGGCCTCGTCCATGACGTCGTCGTGGTACAGCGACGCGAGGTGGGTCAGCTCGACCCCCGCGGCCGCCGCGACGACCTGCGGCGAGGCCCCGCTCCCCAGCTCGGACGCCAGCAGGGTGAGCAGCGGCCGGAACCGCTTGCCACCGGCGGCGGTGAGGTGCGACCCCGCCTGCGCGATGAACGGGTCGTCGTGGTCGACCCGCTGCTCGATGAGCGCGTTGACCGCGGACAGGCCCTCGGCGAGCCGGACCCGCAGGTCCTCGGAGGCGCCGGGGAGCTCGAGCACCGACGGCGTGCCCCGGGTGGGACCCGCGGTCACCCCCGTCACAGGAGGAAGTGGGAGGCCGAGCTCGCCGCGTCGAGCGCCAGCCCCGGCAGCACGCCGGCGAGGACGGTGGCGAGGACGCCGACCGTGATGGCGATGGTGGCGGGCACCGACGGCGTGAGCGCGACGACCTCGTCGTCGGGGGCCTCGGTGAAGTACATGAGCACGATGAGGCGGACGTAGACGAACGCCGTGACCGCCGAGGCGAGCACACCGATGATGACGAGCACCACGCCCGACGTCCCCGACGCCACGGCCGGCGCGAACGCCGCGTACTTCGCCGTGAAGCCCGAGGTGAGCGGGATGCCCGCGAACGCCAGCAGGAGGAACGAGAAGACGCCCGCGACGACCGGGTGGCGACGGCCCAGACCCGCCCACTGCGACAGGTGCGAGGCCTCGGACCCGCCCTGGCGCACCATCGCGATGATGCCGAAGGCGGCGACCGTGGTGAACCCGTAGGTGACGAGGTAGAACATGACCCCGCCGATCGCGGCCTGCGAGAAGGCGAGGACGCCGACGAGGATGAAGCCGGCGTGGGCGACCGAGCTGTAGGCCAGCAGGCGCTTGACGTCGGTCTGGGTGACCGACAGGACCGCGCCGACGACCATCGTCAGGGCCGCGATGGCGGCGATGCCGATCTCCCAGTCCCAGCGGTTGGCACCGACGCCGACGTACAGCAGGCGCAGGATCGCGCCGAACGCGGCGAGCTTGGTGCAGGCGGCCATGAAGCCGGTGACCGGGGTCGGGGCGCCCTGGTAGGCGTCGGGGGTCCACGAGTGGAACGGCACGGCGCCGACCTTGAACAGCAGGCCCACGAGGGTGAGGACGACACCGGGCAGGAGCAGCCCGTCGAGGTCACCCGACGAGGTGCTGATGGCGGTGCTGATCTCCTTGAGGTCGCTGGACCCGGCGTAGCCGAAGAGCAGCGCCGCCCCGAAGAGGAAGAACGCCGACGAGAAGGCCCCGAGGAGGAAGTACTTCAGCGCGGCCTCCTGCGAGAGCAGGCGACGGCGGCGGGCCAGGCCCGTCATCACGTAGAGCGGCAGCGAGAGGACCTCGAGGCCGACGAACATCGTGATGAGGTCGTTGGCGCTGACGAAGACGAGCATGCCCAGGACCGCGAACAGGGTCAGCGGGAAGACCTCGGAGGTGGCGTACCCGGCGCGGGTGGCGACGTCCTCCTGGGTCGACCCGGGCGTGGAGGCGCCCATCGGCGTGAACGCGTCGGCCCCGACTCCTCCGAACCGCTCGGCCATGATGAGCACCGAGATGGCCGCGAGAAGGAGCAGCGAGCCCTGGAGGAAGACGGTGACGCCGTCGACGGCGACCGACCCGCTGAGGGTGATGGTCTCGTTCTTGCGGGTCCACAGCACGAGCAGGAGGAAGGCCAGCACGAGGGTGGCCACGGTGAGGACGACCTGCGCCCCGTGGCGGGACCGCCGCGGCGCGAACGCCTCGACGAGGACCCCGATGATGGCGCCGAGCGCGACGACGAGCATCGGCGCCACCGCGGCGTACGAGATGTCGATGGTCAGGGTCGGCGTCACTGGGCGCTCCCGGGGGCGTTGGCCGGGGCGGGGTCGGTGACGCCGACGAACTGCAGCGTCCGGTCCACGGCCGGGTTGACGAGGTCGAGCACGGGCTTCGGGAAGAACCCGAGGAGGAGGAACGACGCGATGATCGGCGCGACGACGAGCTTCTCGCGCATCGAGAGGTCCGGCGGCGCCTCGCCCTCGGCGAAGTGCGGCCTGGGCCCGGTCATGAGGCGCTGGTACATGAGCAGGATGTAGAGCGCGGCGAGGACGATGCCGATGGCCGCGATCACCGCCGCCCAGCGGTAGCGCATGAAGGTGCCCTGCAGGACGAGGAACTCCGAGACGAAGGACGACAGGCCGGGCAGCGCCAGGCTCGACAGGCCCACGACGAGGAAGGTGCCGGCGAGCACGGGCGTGACCCGCTGCCAGCCGCCGTAGTCGGGGATCCGCTTGCTGCCGCGCCGCGACACGAGGAACCCGGCGAGGAGGAAGAGCCCGGCCGTGGAGAAGCCGTGGTTGACCATGTAGAGGGTCGACCCGGCGCCGCCGACGCTCGTCAGGGCGAAGATGCCCAGGACGATGAAGCCGAAGTGGCTGATCGAGGTGAAGGCGATGAGCCGCATCATGTCGGTCTGGCCGATCGCGAGCAGGGCCCCGTAGACCACCGAGATGACCGCGAGCGTGATGACGACCGGGGTCGCCCACTGCGAGGCCTCCGGGAACAGCTGGAGGCAGAAGCGGATCATCCCGTAGGTGCCGACCTTGTCGAGGACCCCGACGAGGAGCACCGCCGTGGCCGGCCGCGACTCGGCGGCGGCGTCGGGCAGCCAGGTGTGCACCGGCCACATCGGCGCCTTGACGGCGAACGCGATGAAGAAGCCGACGAACATCCAGCGCAGCGCGCCGGTGCTGGCGTCGAGGTTGCCGGTGAGCGACTCGACGAGGAAGCCCTGCTCGCCTCCCGGACCCGCGACGTACACGGCGATGACGGCGACGAGCATGACGAGCCCGCCGGCGAGGGAGAACAGGAGGAACTTCACCGCGGCGTACTGGCGGCGCGGGCCGCCGAACAGCCCGATGAGGAAGTACACCGGGATGAGCATCGCCTCGAAGAAGACGTAGAACAGGAAGACGTCGGTGGCGGCGAAGACGCCGACCATGAACGCCTCGAGGACGAGCATCAGGGCGAAGTACCGCTTGGTGCGCCCGTGGTCCTCCTCGTCGACGTCCTTCCACGCGGCCAGCAGGCACACGGGGGTGAGGATCGTCGCCATGACGATGAGCGAGAGCGCGATGCCGTCGACGCCGAGCGCGTAGGACACCCCGAACTGCGGGATCCACGCGTGGACCTCGGCCAGCTGGAACTGGGTCGTGCTGCCGTTGTCGAAGCGGGCCCAGGCCACGACGGCGAGGAGCAGCGTGACGAGCGAGAACCCGAGGGCGACCGGCTTGGCCAACCGCGCCGAGCCCGTGGGCAGCGCGGCCACGACGACCGCGCCGACGAGCGGCACGACCAACATGAGGGTCAGCAGGGGCAGGGAGTTCACTGGATCACCCACAGAGCACCGAGGACGGCGACGACGCCGGTGAGCATCGTCAGGGCATACGAGCGGGCGTACCCGGTCTGGACGCGGCGCAGCCTGGAGGACAGGCCGCCCACGAGCGCGGCGAGGCCGCCGGTGGCGCCGTCGATCCCGCGGGCGTCGGCGAACACCAGCCCGCGGGTCAGGTGGATGCCGGGTCGCATGAACAGCCCCTCGTTGACGGCGTCCTGGTACAGGTCCTGGCGGGCGGCGCGGGTGAGCACCGAGCCCTTGGGTGCGACCTCGGGCACGTCGTCGCGGCCGTAGCGAAGCCACGCGAACGTGGCGCCGGCGGCGACGAGAGCGAGGGTCAGGCCCATGATGAGCGCGACCGGGATGACCGGGTGCTCCTCACCGTGGGCGCCGACCACCGGCTCGAGCCAGTGGGTGAACAGGCCCGTGGGGCCGAGCACCAGGCCGAGGAACGCCGAGCCGACCGCGAGGACGACCATCGGGACGGTCATCGTCTTCGGCGACTCGTGCGGGTGGTACTCGTGCTCGTCCCAGCGGCGCTCGCCGTGGAAGGTCATGAAGAACAGGCGCGACATGTAGAACGCGGTGATGCCGGCGCCGATGAGCGCGGCACCGCCGAGCACCCACGGCTTCCAGCCCTCGCCGACGAACGCGGCCTCGATGACCTTGTCCTTGGACCAGAAGCCCGAGAACGGCGGGACGCCGAGGATGGCCAGCCAGCCCAGGGCGAAGGTGGCCCAGGTGACCTTCATCGTCGTGGACAGGCCGCCGAAGCGGCGCATGTTGACCTCGTCCTTCATGCCGTGCATGACCGAGCCGGCACCGAGGAACATGCCGGCCTTGAAGAAGCCGTGCGTGAGCAGGTGGAAGATCGCGAAGGCGTACCCGACCGGGCCCAGGCCCGCGGCGAGCATCATGTAGCCGATCTGGCTCATCGTGGAGGCCGCGAGGGCCTTCTTGATGTCGTCCTTCGCGCAGCCGACGATCGCCCCGAAGACGAGCGTCACCGCTCCGACGAGCGCGACGGCGGTCTGCGCGTCCGGGGCGGCGGTGTAGATGACGTTGGAGCGCACCACGAGGTAGACGCCGGCGGTGACCATCGTCGCCGCGTGGATGAGCGCCGACACGGGGGTCGGGCCGGCCATGGCGTCACCGAGCCAGGACTGCAGCGGGAACTGCGCGGACTTGCCGCAGGCGCCGACGAGGAGCAGCAGGCCCACCGCGGTGAGCGCGCCCTGGTTGGCGGTGGCGACGCCCGCGTTGACCGTGGCGTAGTCGACGCCGCCGAAGGTGACGAACATCAGCATGATCGCGATCGACAGGCCGAGGTCGCCGACGCGGTTGACGAAGAACGCCTTGTTCGCGGCCGTGGCGTACGCCGGGTTGTGGTTCCAGAACCCGATGAGCAGGTACGAGGCCAGGCCCACGCCCTCCCAGCCGACGAAGAGCAGCAGGTAGGAGTCGGCGAGGACGAGCACCAGCATCGACGCGACGAACAGGTTGAGGTAGGCGAAGAAGCGTCGCTTGTCGGGGTCGTGCTCCATGTACCCGATCGAGTACACGTGGATGAGCGAGCCGACGAAGGTGATGAGCATGACGAAGCTCATCGACAGCGGGTCGACGAGCAGCCCGAGGTCGAGCTGGAAGGCGCCCGCGGGCACCCAGCTCCACAGCCCGAGGTGCTGGGCCCGCTGCTCGGGGTCGAGGCCGACGAGCTGGAGGAGCACGACCGCGCCGACGACGAAGGAGCCCCAGGACAGCCCGGTGGCGAGCAGCGGCCCGAACCCGTTGGTCCTCCTCCCGCCGAGCAGGAGGACGGCGGCGCCGATCAGCGGCAGCGCGACGAGGAGCCAGGCGACGCCGGCCGCTCCGCTCGCGTCGACCGCGGCCAGCCCGCTGTCCGCGGTGATGAGTGAGGTCACTGGTGCTCCTTACAGCTTCAGCAGGTTCGCGTCGTCGACCGAGGCCGACCGGCGGGACCGGAAGATCGCCATGATGATCGCGAGGCCGACGACGACCTCCGCGGCGGCGACGACCATGACGAAGAGGGCCAGGACCTGACCGTTGAGGTTCCCGTACAGGCGGGCGAAGGTCACGAAGACGAGGTTGGCCGCGTTGAGCATGAGCTCGACGCCCATGAACACGATGATCGCGTTGCGGCGGGTCAGCACCGTGGCGCCGCCGATGACGAACAGCACGGTGGCCAGGTAGACGTAGTTGAGCAGGCTCATCGCTCACTCCCCTCGCGCAGGTCGCGCTCGATCTCGGCCTCGTTCTCGCGGTACAGCTCGGGTGAGGTGTTCTGCTCGCGGGCGGTGAGAACGCGCGAGACCGACAGCTCGGAGGGGCTGCCGTCGGGGAGCAGGGCGGGGGTGTCGACGGCGTTGTGCCGCGCGTAGACGCCGGGCGCCGGCAGGCCCGCGAGGTTCTCGCCCTCGCGGAAGCGGCGCTTGCTCCACTCCTTCTGGTTCGGGCCCTTGCCCAAGCGCTCGCGGTGCGCGAGGACCATGGCGCCCAGGGCCGCGGTGATGAGCAGCGCGCTCGTCATCTCGAAGACCCAGACGTAGCGGCCGAAGATCAGCTGGGCGACGCCGGTGACGTTGCCGGTCTGCGCGTTGACCGCCTCGACGCCGACCGTCTCGGGCAGGGTCACCCGGCCGATGAGCGCGCCGAGCAGGCCGCCCAGGCCCAGGCTCAGCACGACCGTGGCCCAGCGCTGCCCGGTGAGGGTCTCGACGAGGCTGTCGGAGGAGTCGACGCCGACGAGCATGAGGACGAAGAGGAAGAGCATCATGACCGCGCCGGTGTAGACGAAGATCTGGATGACGCCGAGGAAGTCGGCCCCCTGGGTGATGTAGAAGACGCCGAGGACGATCATGGTCATCGCCATGCCCAGGGCGGCGTGCACCGCCTTGCGGGCGAACACCAGGCCGAGGGCGCCGAGCACCGACAGGGGCCCGAGCACCCAGAAGAGCACCGCCTCACCGCTGCTGGTCACGAGGTCACCTCCGCGTCGTCGGTGCGGGCGTGGGCGGCGACGTACTCGCGCTGGGCGTCGGTGGCCGCCGAGACCTTCCCGAGGTAGTAGTCGCGCTCCTCGAGGCCGTCGGCCATGGGGAACGGCGGGGTGAGCATGCCCGGCTGCACCGGCGCGAGGAGCTGGTCCTTGGTGAAGATCAGCGCGGCGCGGTTGTTGTCGGCGAGCTCGTACTCGTTGGTCATCGTCAGCGCCCGGGTGGGGCAGGCCTCGATGCACAGCCCGCAGAAGATGCAGCGCAGGTAGTTGATCTGGTAGACGCGGCCGTAGCGCTCCCCCGGGCTGAAGCGGCCCTCGCCGCCCTCGGAGTCGTCGTTGGTCGCGCCCTCGACGAGGATCGCGTCGGCCGGGCAGGCCCACGCGCACAGCTCGCAGCCGACGCACTTCTCCAGGCCGTCGGGGTGCCGGTTGAGCTGGTGGCGGCCGTGGAAGCGCGGCTGGGTGGGGCGCTTCTCCTCCGGGTACTCCTCGGTGACGACCTTGCGGAACATCGTCGAGAAGGTGACCCCGAAGCCACCGACGGGGGCGAACAGGTCGGAGAAGAAGCCGGGCTTCTTCTGCTCGTCAGCCACGGGTGGCCTCCTTGGTGTCGCGACCGGACTCGAGGGCCGGGGCGGTGAGCGAGGGCTCGCGCAGGCGCTGACCGGGCAGCGGCGGCACGGGGAAACCCCCGGCGAACGGGTCGATCTCGTCGGGCACGGTGGGGTGCAGCGAGGCCTCCTTGGCCTCCGCGCGGCGGTCCCACACCCATCCGGCGACGAGCGCGAGGACGGCGATGACGCCGACGAGGAGCAGGGAGCTGCCCGGGAAGGTCCGGCCCGCGATGCGCAGGTCGCCGAACCAGTCGAGCCAGCCGTTCTGCCCGGCACGGAACAGGGCGATGAGGACGACCCACGACAGGGTGGCGGGGATGAGGAACTTCCACCCGAAGCGCATGAACTGGTCGTACCGGACGCGGGGCAGCGAGCCGCGCAGCCAGACGAACACGAACATGAACATCCACAGCTTGAAGGTGAACCAGAAGATGCCCCACCAGCCGGTGGCGAACATCCCGTCGGCGATGAGCGAGACGCCGGGGGGCGCCGCGTAGCCGCCGAGGAACATCGTCGTGGCCAGGGCCGCGACGGTGAACATGTTGATGTACTCGCCGAGGAAGAACATCGCGAAGCGCATCGAGCCGTACTCGGTGTGGAAGCCACCGGTGAGCTCGCCCTCGCCCTCGGCGAGGTCGAACGGCAGGCGGTTGGTCTCGCCGACCATCGTGATGACGTAGACGAAGAAGCTGAAGAACGCGGGGATGACGAACCACAGGTCGCGCTGGGCGGCGACGATCTGCGAGGTCGACATCGACCCGGCGTAGAGGAAGACGCCGACGAGCGAGAGGCCCATCGCGATCTCGTAGGAGATCATCTGCGCCGAGCTGCGCAGGCCACCGATGAGGGGGTAGGTCGAGCCCGAGCTCCAGCCCGCGAGCACGACGCCGTAGATGCCCACGCCGGCGACGGCGAGGACGAGGAGCACGGCGACCGGGGTGTCGGTGAGCTGCAGGGGCGTGGTGTGGCCGAACATGCTGACCTGGCCGCCCAACGGCATGATCGCGAACGAGACGAACGCCATCGTCGCGGTGATGAGTGGCGCGAGCGTGAACACGACGACGTCGGCGGCCTTCGGGCGGACGTCCTCCTTGAGCATCGACTTCATGCCGTCGGCGAGGGTCTGCAGCAGGCCGAAGGGGCCGTTGCGGTTCGGGCCGGGACGCTGCTGCATCCGGCCGATGACGCGGCGCTCGAACCAGATGACGAGCAGGGTCGACAGGAGCAGGTAGACGAAGATGACCAGCGCCTTGACGAGCGACAGCCACAGCGGGGTGTCGCTGAAGTCGGCGGTGGGGTTGTCGGTGCCCGCGGTGGCGAGCGTGGCGACCTGCGGCAGTGCCAGCAGCGTGCTCATGCCTGCCCCTCCTTCGTGACGGAGACGAGCGCTCCCGGTGCACCCTCGAGCGCGGCCCGCAGGTCGGACCCGGTGGAGTTGGTGGGGAGCCACACGACGTGGTCGGCCATCTCGGAGACGAGGACCGGTGCAGTGACCGTGGTGGCGCCCACCGTGACGGCGAGGTGGTCGCCGTCGACGACGCCGACCGACTCGGCGGTGGCGGCCGAGACACGGGCGACCGGCCTGGGTGCCGTGCCGGCGAGGAACGGCTCGCCGTCCTGCAGCGACCCGTGGTCGAGCAGGTGGCGCCAGGTGGCGAGGACGAGGGTGCCGGGCTCGACGCTCGGGACCTCACCGGCCTCGACGGACGGGGAGGCCGGACGGGCGCCGGCCCAGGGGCCGAGCTCCTCCATCTCGGCACGGACCTCGCGCAGCGTGCGCGTGCCGAGGAACTCGCCGAGCTCGTCGGCGAGCATGTCCAGCGCGCGGTAGTCGCTGACGTAGCCGGTGTCGAGGGCGGCCTCGAAGAGGCGCACGCGCCCCTCCCAGTCGACGAACGTGCCGCCCTTCTCGGCGTGCGCCGCGACGGGCAGGACGACGTCGGCGACCGCGGTGACCGCCGAGGGGCGGATCTCGAGGGAGACGACGAACGGCGCCGCGAGGGCCTCGGCGGCGCCGGCGAGACCGAGGTCGGCGGGGTCGACCCCACCGACGACGAGCGCGTCGACCTCACCGGAGGCCGCGGCGGCGACGATGGCGGCGGTGTCGCGACCGGCCGCCTCGGGCAGCGACGCGACGCCCCAGGCCTGCGCGACCTCGGCGCGGGCCGCGCCGTCGGCGACGGGACGGCCGCCGGGCAGGAGGGTGGGCAGCGCACCGGCCTCGAGCGCACCGCGCTCACCGGCGCGGCGGGGAACCCAGGCCAGGCGGGCGCCGGTGGCCTCGGCCAGCGCGGCCGCGGCGCTGAGCCCACCGGGGACGGTGGCCAGGCGCTCGCCGACGAGGACGACGGCGTTCTCGCGCAGGGCGCGGCCGGCCTCGGCAACGACCTCGGTGCCCGAACCGGCGCCGAGGGCCCGCAGGACCTCGGGCTCGGTGCCGGGCGCCGTGGGGATGAGCGTGCCGCCCATCTTGGCCAGGCCGCGGGTGGCGACCGGCGAGACGGCGAAGACGCGGGTGCGGTTCCTGCGGAACGCCTTGCGCAGGCGCAGGAAGACGATCGGGCTCTCGTCCTCGGGCTCGAACCCGACGAGGAGGACCGAGGCGGCGTGCTCGAGGTCGGCGTAGGTGACCGCCCCACCCTCGGGGCCGGTGGCGACGACGTGGGAGGCGAGGAAGTCGGCCTCCTCCGCCGAGTGCGGGCGGGCCCGGAAGTCGACGTCGTTGGTGCCGAGCACCGTGCGCGCGAACTTGCCGTAGGCGTAGGCGTCCTCGGCGCTGACGCGACCGCCGACGAGGACCGACGCGGCGGTGGCCGCCTTCAGCCCGGCGGCAGCGGCCTCGAGGGCCTCGCGCCACGACACGACGCGCAGCTCGCCGTCGGCGCCGCGGACCTGCGGCAGCTCGAGGCGGTCACCGACGGTGGTGTACGCGAAGGCCCAGCGGCCCTTGTCGCAGTTCCACTCCTCGTTGACGGCCGGGTCGTTGACGGCCATGCGGCGCAGCACGGTGCCGCGGCGGTGGTCGGTGCGGGTGGAGCAGCCGCTGGCGCAGTGCTCGCAGGTGCTCGGGGTCGACACGAGGTCGAAGGGGCGGCTGCGGAAGCGGTAGGCCGAGCCGGTGAGGGCGCCGACCGGGCAGATCTGCACGGTGTTGCCCGAGAAGTAGCTCTCGAACGGCTTCTCCTCGTAGATGCCGACCTGCTGCAGCGCGCCGCGCTCGACGAGGGCGATGAACGGGTCGCCCGCGATCTGCTCGGAGAAGCGGGTGCACCGGGCGCAGAGCACGCAGCGCTCGCGGTCGAGGAGGACCTGCGAGGAGATCTTCACCGGCTTGGGGTAGGTCCGCTTGACGTCCTCGAAGCGCGAGGTGGAGCGGCCGTTGCTCATCGCCTGGTTCTGCAGGGGGCACTCGCCGCCCTTGTCGCAGACCGGGCAGTCGAGCGGGTGGTTGATGAGCAGGAGCTCCATGACGCCCTGCTGCGCCTTGTCGGCGGCCTCGGACGTGTACTGCGTCTTGACGACCATGCCCGGGGCGACGGTCATCGTGCACGAGGCCTGGGGCTTCATCCGGCCGGGAGGGCCCTGCATCTGGCGGGCCTCGCCGGGGGTCCCGTCGGGTCCGGGCGGGCCGGGCATCCAGACCTCGACGAGGCACTGGCGGCAGGCGCCGACGGGGTCGAGACCGGGGTGGTCGCAGAACCGCGGGATCTCGATGCCGACGTGCTCGGCGGCGCGGATGATGAGGGTCCCCTTGGGCACCGACACCTCGACGTCGTCGATCGTCAGCGTCACCAGGTCGGCGGCCGGAGGGGCCTTGACCTTCTCGGGCGTGGTCGTCATGCGGTCACGCTTTCCTTCTCGTCCTTGGCGAAGAGCGTCGACGCGTGCCGGTCGAACGGGCAGCCGCCGTGCGTGAGGTGGGCGACGTACTCGTCGCGGAAGTACTGGATCGAGCTCGTGATGGGGCTCGTCGCGCCGTCACCGAGGGCGCAGAAGCTGCGGCCGAGGATGTTGTCGCAGATGTCGAGGAGCTTGTCGAGGTCCTCCTCGCTGCCCTCGCCCTGCTCGAGCCGGCCGAGGATCTGCTTGAGCCACCAGGTGCCCTCGCGGCACGGGGTGCACTTGCCGCAGGACTCGTGCTTGTAGAAGTCGGTCCAGCGGTCGACGGCGCGCACGACGCAGACGGTCTCGTCGAAGACCTGGAGGGCGCGGGTGCCGAGCATCGAGCCCGCCGCGCCGACCGACTCGAAGTCGAGCGGGACGTCGAGGTGCTGGTCGGTGAACAGCGGGGTCGAGCTGCCGCCGGGCGTCCAGAACTTGATCGCCTTGTCGGGATCGCGCATGCCGCCGGCCATGTCGAGCAGCTCGCGCATGGTGATGCCGAGCGGGGCCTCGAACTGGCCGGGGTTCTTCACGTGACCGGAGAGGCTGAAGATGCCGAAGCCGGTGGACTTCTCGGTGCCCATGCCGGTGAACCAGTCGACGCCCTCGAGGATGATCCCGGGGACCGAGGCGATGGACTCGACGTTGTTGACCGAGGTGGGGCGGGCGTACAGGCCGGCCGCACCAGGGAACGGCGGCT
Organism: Oryzobacter telluris; assembly: GCF_043099285.1. Classification (GTDB taxonomy): domain Bacteria; phylum Actinomycetota; class Actinomycetes; order Actinomycetales; family Dermatophilaceae; genus Oryzobacter; species Oryzobacter telluris. The sequence goes on from NZ_CP170723.1 coordinate 3,431,884, forward strand.
TGCTGCGGGGCTGGCCGCGGCGTCCCTCGAGGCTGTCGAGGAGCGCGGTCTCCTCGCCGCAGATGTAGGCGCCGGCGCCGGCGTGCACGGTGATGTCGAGGTTGACCCCGGTGCCGTGGACGTCCTTGCCGAGGTGTCCGGCCGCGTAGGCCTCCTCGACCGCGCGCAGGAGGCGGCGGTAGACGTGGACGACCTCGCCGCGCAGGTAGATGAAGGCGTGCTCGCAGCCGATCGCGAACGAGGAGATCGCCACGCCCTCGATGAGGACGTGCGGGTTCGCCATCATCAGCGGGATGTCCTTGCAGGTGCCCGGCTCGGACTCGTCGGCGTTGACGACGAGGTAGCGGGCGCCGCCGTCCGGCGGGGCCATGAACGACCACTTCATGCCGGTGGGGAAGCCGGCGCCGCCACGGCCGCGCAGGCTGGAGTCCTTGACCGCCTGGATGATGGCGGCCGGCTCCATGCCCAGGGCCTTGTCGAGCGCCTCGTAGCCGCGGTTGGCCGTGTAGGTCTCGAGGGTCCAGGACCTCTCGTCGTCCCAGAAGGCGCTGAGGATCGGGGTGAGCGTGGTCGCCATCACGAGTCCTTCTTTGTGCGGGTCGCGCGCTTCGGCTTCTCCTCGGCGGGCGCGTCGTCGGCGCCGTCCTCGACGGCGGCCGGCTCGGCCTTGGTGGCCTTGGCGTCGTCGCTGGCGGGGGTGACCTCGGTGTTGCCGGGGGTGGTCGGGGCGGCGGCGCCGCCGGCGGAGGCGGAGGTGGCGCCCGCGGGGGCGGTCCAGCCCTTCTCCTTGGCCAGCTTCAGGCCGACGAGCGAGGCGGGTCCGGCGCCCACGCCCTCGTCGGCCAGGCCGTCGTGGAAGCCGGCGAGCACGCGGCTGACCTGCTTGAAGGTGCAGACCCTGTTGGGACCGCGCGTGGGGCGCACGTCGTTGCCCGCGCGCAGCTCGTCGACGAGGTCGATGGTGGAGGCGGGGGTCTGGTTGTCGAAGAACTCCCAGTTCGCCATGACGACCGGGGCGTAGTCGCACGCCGCGTTGCACTCGACCCGCTCGAGGGTGATCTTGCCGTCGTCGGTGGTCTCGTCGTGGCCGACGCCGAGGTGCTCGGAGACCGCGTCCCAGATCTCGTCGCCGCCCATGACGGCGCACAGGGTGTTGGTGCAGACGCCCACCGTGTACTCGCCGTTGGGGTGGCGCTTGTACTGCGTGTAGAACGTCGCGACGCCCGACACCTCGGCGGTGGTGAGGTCGAGGATGTCGGCGCACAGGTCGATGCCGCGGCCGGTGACGTAGCCGTCGACCGACTGCACGAGGTGGAGCAGCGGCAGCAGGGCCGAGCGCTTCTCCGGGTAGCGGGCGACCACCTCGGCGGCGTCGGCGCGGAACTGCGCCTCGACGTCGTCGGGGTAGCGCGCCTTGGACTCCTCACTGACGGTGAGGTGACCGGAGGCGGTCTGGAGGCCGAAGTCGTGGGCCATCAGCGGTCGACTCCTCCCATGACGGGGTCGATGGAGGCCACGGCGACGATGACGTCGGCGACCTGCGACCCCTCGCACATCGCCGCCACGGCCTGGAGGTTGTTGAAGCTCGGGTCGCGGAAGTGCGCCCGGTACGGGCGGGTGCCGCCGTCGGAGACGGTGTGGCAGCCGAGCTCGCCCTTGGCCGACTCGACGGCCGCGTAGGCCTGGCCGGGCGGGACCCGGAAGCCCTCGGTGACGAGCTTGAAGTGGTGGATGAGGGACTCCATCGAGGAGCCCATGATCTCGCGGATGTGGTCGAGGCTGTTGCCCTGGCCGTCGCCGCCGATGGCCAGCTGGGCCGGCCACGCGATCTTCTTGTCCTCCACCATGACCGGCTGGCCCTCGGTGCGCTGCAGGCGGTCGAGGCACTGCTCGACGATCTTCAGCGACTCGTACATCTCGTCGATGCGCACGCGCAGGCGGTCGTAGGCGTCGGCGCCGGTGCGGGTCTTGACCTCGAAGTCGTAGGTCTCGTAGCCGCAGTACGGGTCGGACTTGCGCAGGTCGTGCGGCAGGCCCGTGGACCGCAGCACCGGGCCGGTGATGCCCAGCGCGATGCAGCCGGTGAGGTCGAGGTAGCCGATGCCGACGGTGCGGCCCTTGAGCAGCGGGTTCTCGTTGAGGAGGAGCTCGAGCTCGTGGAGGCCGCGGCGCAGCTCGGTGATGACCTCGCGGACCATGTCGACCGCGCCGTGCGGGACGTCCTGCGCCACGCCGCCGGGGCGGATGTAGGCGTTGTTCATCCGCAGGCCGGTGATCGCCTCGAACACGCGCAGGATGCGCTCGCGCTCGCGGAAGCCGACGGTCATCACCGTGGTCGCGCCCATCTCCATGCCGCCGGTGCCGAGGCACACGAGGTGGGAGTTGACGCGGGTGAGCTCCATCATCATCACGCGGATGACGTTGGCCCGCTCCGGGATCCGGTCGGTGATGCCGAGGAGCTTCTCGATGGAGAGGCAGTAGGCCGTCTCCTGGAACATCGGCGTGAGGTAGTCCATCCGGGTGCAGAACGTGACGCCCTGCACCCAGGTGCGGAACTCCATGTTCTTCTCGATGCCGGTGTGGAGGTAGCCGATGCCGGCGCGGGCCTCGGTGACCGTCTCGCCGTCGAGCTCGAGGATGAGGCGGAGCACGCCGTGCGTGGACGGGTGCTGCGGGCCCATGTTGACGACGATGCGCTCCTCGTGGAGCGCGGTCGCCTCGTCGACGAGGTCGTTCCAGTCGCCACCGGAGACGGTGAAGACCTTCGCGCCCTCGGCACCGTCGTGGGTGGACGCGCCGTAGGGGTCGACGGTGGGCTCGTCGGCGGCGGACTCGAAGATGTCGGTGTCCTGGTCGTGGGTCGTCATCAGCTGTACGCCCTCCGCTCGTCGGGCGGGGGTACGACGCCGCCCTTGTACTCGACGGGGATGCCGCCGAGGGGGTAGTCCTTGCGCTGCGGGTGGCCCGGCCAGTCGTCGGGCATGAGGATGCGGGTGAGCGCGGGGTGGCCGTCGAAGATGATCCCGAACATGTCCCACGTCTCGCGCTCGTGCCAGTCGTTGCCGGGGTAGACGGCGACGAGCGAGGGGATGTGCGGGTCGGCGTCGGGCGCGGTGACCTCGAGGCGGACGCGGCGGCTGCCGTGGGTGACCGACAGCAGCGGGTAGACCGCGTGGAGCTCGCGGCCCTCCTCGCCCGGGTAGTGGACGCCGGAGACACCCATGCACATCTCGAAGCGCAGCTCGGGGGTGTCGCGCAGGGCACGGGCGACGGCGACGAGGTGCTCGCGGCGGACGAACAGGGTCAGCTCGCCGCGGTCGACGACGACCTTCTCCACGGCCTCGGCGCCCGAGGGGCCGTCGGCCTGCTCGAGGGCGGCGCCGAGGGTGTCGGCGACCTCGTCGAAGTAGGAGCCGTACGGGCGGGCGGACGCGCCGGGGAGGAGCGTGGGGGTGACCAGACCGCCGTAGCCGGAGGTGTCCTGGCCGTCGCGCGGGCCGAACATGCCCCTGCGCTCACCGACGCGGACCGGCTGCTGGTCCTCCTCGGAGAGCTGCTGCCAGGTGGCGATGTTCGCGGTGTGCGCCTGGGTGGAGGCGTCCGGGTCGTCGATCGTGCGCGTCTCCGGGGAGTCGATCTCCAGGTCGGGGACCGCCTGGACGTCGGCGTCCTCGAGCTCCGGCCCGTCGCCGGTCTTCGTCTCGTCGCTCATGCGAGCAGGTTCTTCCCCGCCGGCGCCGCGAGGTGCGCGAGGTGGTCGTGGGTGGGCGCCATCATCGAGGTCGGGGTGGCGCGCAGGGCGGCCTCCTCGGCGGCCCGGGCGGCCGCGATGCGGTTGACGCCGAGCTTGCTGTTCTGGATCTGGTCGTGCAGCTCGATGATCGCGTTGAGCAGCATCTCCGGGCGGGGCGGACAGCCCGGCAGGTAGATGTCGACCGGGATGACGTGGTCGACGCCCTGGACGATCGCGTAGTTGTTGAACATGCCGCCCGAGCTGGCGCACACCCCCATCGAGATGACCCACTTGGGGTTGGGCATCTGGTCGTAGACCTGGCGCACGACGGGGGCCATCTTCTGGCTGACGCGGCCGGCGACGATCATCAGGTCGGCCTGGCGCGGGGTGGCGCTGAAGCGCTCCATGCCGAAGCGGGCGATGTCGTAGTCGGGGGTGCCGACGGCCATCATCTCGATCGCACAACAGGCCAGGCCGAACGTGGCCGGCCAGATCGAGGCCTTGCGCATGTAGCCCGCGACGTTCTCGAGCGTCGTGAGCACGAACCCTGCGGGCAGCTTCTCCTCGAGTCCCATCAGGCCTCCTTGGCGAGCGTGGCGGATGCGGCGGGTACGGCGGTCACGGCGGGTGCGGCGGTCGTCATCAGTCCCACTCCAGCCCCCCGCGCTTCCACACGTAGGCGTAGGCGACGAACACGGTGATGATGAACAGGACCATCTCGACGAGGGCGAACAGGCCCAGCTGGTCGAAGGCCACCGCGAAGGGGTACAGGAACACGGCCTCGATGTCGAAGATGATGAAGAGCATCGCCGTGAGGAAGTACTTGATCGGCACGCGCCCACCACCGGCGGCGCGGGGCGTCGGCTGGATGCCGCACTCGTAGGCCTCCATCTTCGCGCGGTTGTAGCGCTTGGGGCCGACGACGAGGCTCGTGCCCACCGAGAGGACGGCGAATCCGAAGCCCAGGGCCAGGAGGATCAGCAGCGGGACGTAGGGGTTGTTCATCGCGGGACAACTCCCCTTTCGGTGCTCGTGTGCGTCCGGTGGGCACGGACCGCCGGGTCGAGCGGCGGCGTCCCGGCCATCCTAGGGGGAGTGACGTACGGCACACCCGGGGAGGTGGTCCTCCCGGGAGCGTGGCGCTGGAGGGCGCGGCGTTGGGTCGTCACAGATGCCTCGGGGTGCTTGTGAATGTCTTCACGATCGGCAGCACTCTACGACCCGCTCCGGGGGTGACGCACTTAGGTCCCCCTAACCTTCGGCAGGTCGGTCAGGCGGTCCTCGTCGCCCGGTGCAGGGCGACGATGCCGCCGGAGAGGTTGCGCCACTGCACGTCGGACCACCCTGCGCCGGCAACCCTGTGCGCCAACGCTTTCTGGTCCGGCCAGGCCTGGATCGACTCGGCGAGGTAGACGTAGCTGTCGGGGTTGCTGCTCACCTTGCGGGCCACCGGGGGCAGCGCGCGCATGAGGTAGCGCGAGTAGACCGTGCGGAACGCGCCGTTGGTCGGCTGGCTGAACTCGCACACGACGAGGCGGCCTCCGGGCTTCGTGACGCGGAGGAACTCGGCCAGGGCGGCGTCGGGGTCGGCGACGTTGCGCAGCCCGAAGCTCATCGTCACGACGTCGAAGCTCGCATCGGCGAAGGGGAGGTTCATCGCGTCGGCGGCGGTGAAGCCGAGGTCGGACCGACGGCGGTGGCCGACGCGGAGCATCCCGAGCGAGAAGTCGGCGGGGACGACGTCGACGCCGGAGTCGGCGAACGGCTCGCTGCTCGTGCCGGTGCCGGCGGCGATGTCGAGGACGCGCTGGCCGGGGCGGGCGTCGCACGCGGCGACGACGGCACGGCGCCAGAGCCGGTCCTGGCCCAGGGAGAGCACGTCGTTGGTCACGTCGTACTTGCTCGCGACGTCGTCGAACATCGCGGCGACGTCGCGGGGGTCCTTGTCGAGGGAGGCGCGGCTCATGCGCGCCATCCTCCCACCGAGGTGGTGTCGGGCCCGCACGGGTCGTGGTCGTATCCTCCTGCGTGATGACCTCGCTGCCCGCGGGCGACCGGCCGACCGACACGATCGGGGAGACCGCAGCCCCTCTCGTGTCCCGCACCGTGCCGCTCGCGCCGGAGCTGGGTGCCGCGCTCCTCTCGCTCGTCCCGCCCGGTGGACCCCGCGACCTCGTGTCGTGGGTGCGCCGCGGCGAGGGCCTCGTCGGCTGGGGCCGCGCGGCCTCCCTGACGACCAGCGGCCCCGACCGGATGGCCGAGCTCGACGCCTGGTGGGCCCGGCTCGTGGGGTCGGCCGTGGTGCGCGACGAGGTCGACCGCCCGGGCACCGGTCCCGTGGCCTTCGGGTCGGTGTCGTACGCGGCAGGGTCTCCGGCCGGGGCGACGCTCGTCGTGCCCGAGGTCGTCGTGGGCGTGCGAGGTGGCGTGGCCTGGCTGACGACCGTGGGTGTCGAGCAGGCGCCGTCGGTGGCCGCGGTTCCGGGGCTGGCCGAGGTGCGCGTGCACCCCGCTCCCCCGCCGCCGCAGGACGTGGCGTTCTCCGACGGTGCGCTCTCGCCCGCGCAGTGGGCGGGTGCGGTGGCCGAGGCCGTCTCGCGGATCACCGCCGGCTCGCTCGACAAGGTCGTGCTGGCCCGCGACCTCGAGGTGGTGGCGTCCGGGGCGCTCGACGTGCGGTGGCTCCTGCACCGCCTCGCCGAGACCTACGACACGACGTGGGTGTTCGCCGTCGACGGGCTCGTGGGCGCGACGCCCGAGCTGCTCGTCCGGCGCGAGAAGGGCCTGGTCACCTCCCGCGTCCTCGCCGGCACGATCCGCCGCACCGGGGACGACGAGCACGACCTCGCGCTGGCTGCATCGCTGGCGCGCTCGTCGAAGGACCTCGAGGAGCACGAGTACGCCGTGCGCTCGGTCGCCGACGCGCTGGCACCGCACTGCTCGTCGATGAACGTGCCCGAGGCACCGTTCGTCCTCCACCTCTCCAACGTCATGCACCTGGCCACCGACGTGGCAGGCGTGCTCGTCGACGGGGCGTCGTCGCTGGCGCTCGCCGAGTCGCTCCATCCGTCGGCGGCGGTGTGCGGCACCCCGACCCGCGACGCCGACGCCGTCATCGCCGAGCTCGAGCACATGGACCGCGGGCGCTACGCCGGTCCGGTCGGCTGGATCGACGCCACCGGCGACGGTGAGTGGGGCATCGCGCTGCGCTGCGGCGCGGTCGCCGAGGACGACCCGTCGCGCATCCGGCTGTTCGCCGGCTGCGGCATCGTCGCGGGGTCCGACCCCGAGGCCGAGGTGGCCGAGAGCTCGGCCAAGTTCGTGCCGATGCGCGACGCCCTCACCGCCACCGCCCCCTGACGCCGCCGCCCCCCCGCCTCCCCTTCTCGCGTTGAGTGCGGAAGTGGTCGCCCGAGCAGCCGTTTCCGCACTCGCGGCCGGGCGGGCGTGCGCTGAGTGCGGAAATGGTCGCCCGAGCAGCCGTTTCCGCACTCGCGGCGGTCAGGAGAAGGGCGGGCGGGCGTCGATGCCGATGGAGCGGCGGCCGGCCCAGCGCCAGATGCGGGCCGAGCGGTCGCGGTCCTCGTCGGTGACGAGGTTGCCCATCCACCGCAGGGCGAGCGTCATCAGCCAGTCGCTGCGCATCCCGACCGGGCCGAGGGCGGCCATCGTCTTCGGGACGGTGAAGATGCCGGCGAGGCGGCGGGCGATGGAGAACGCCTCGCCGTAGTGGTCGCGCAGCAGGGCGGGCCAGACCGCGGCGAGGTCGTCGTCGAGGTGGTCGACGACGAGGCGGCCGGTCTCCAGCCCGTAGTCGATGCCCTCGCCGTTGAGCGGGTTGACGCACGCGGCGGCATCACCGATGAGCGCCCAGTTGGCCCCCGCGACGGTGCTCACGGCCCCGCCCATCGGGAGGAGTGCGCTGGTCGGCATCCGCTGCTCGCCGGTGAGGCCGAAGTCGGCGCGGCGCTCGTCGGTGTACCGCCGCATCAGGGGCTTGATGGCGATGTCGGCCGGGCGCTTGGTGGTGGCGAGCGCTCCGACGCCGACGTTCACCTGCCCGCCGCCGAGCGGGAAGATCCAGCCGTAGCCGGGCAGCGCCTCGCCGCGCTCGCCGCGCAGCTCGAGGTGGCTGCTGATCCACGGGTCGTCGGCGCGGTCGGAGTCGACGTAGCAGCGGCCGGCCACGGCGTAGACGGTGTCCTGGTGCCACTCGCGGCCGAGGACCTTGCCCAGGCCCGAGCGCACGCCGTCGGCGACGACGAGCCGCTCGCAGGCGATCTCGACGGTCTCGGTGCCGCGCTTGAAGGTGACGCTGCGGACCCGGCCTCCCTCGACCGTGGCGTCGACGGCCTTGGCGCCCTCGACGCCCTGCGCGCCGGAGTCGAGGGCCTCGGTGCGGATGCGGTCGTCGAGCTCGGTGCGCGGGACGGCAGAGCCGTGGTCGGGGAGGGTCCCGCCGGGCCACGGGAGGTGGAGCGTCTGGCCGAAGCCGTGGGCGCGCAGGCCCTGGTTGACCGTGTGGTCGCGGACCCAGTCGCCCAGGCCGAGCAGGTCGAGCTCGGCGACGGCGCGGGGGGTGAGGCCGTCGCCGCAGGTCTTGTCGCGGGGGAACGTGGCGGCGTCGGCGAGGACGACGTCGCGGCCGGCGCGCGCCGCCCAGGCCGCGGCCGCCGCGCCGGAGGGTCCGGCGCCGACGACGAGGACGTCGGTGCGGGAGGGGGTCTGGGTCACCCCCGCATTCTCGCAACCGGGCGCGGCCACCCCGACATCGGCCACCCCAGCCCTCGACACCCCACCCCGAACCTCGACTCATTGCGCTGGGTGAACCCTCGGCGCGGCGAGCCGCATTCGCTGGGCGCAGTCAGTCGGAGGTGAGGGTGGTGGCGGCGAGGGCGCGGAGGTCGGCGTGGGCCGTCCGGTGGGTCGTGGCGTCGACGCGCACCTCGACCACGCGCAGGCCCTTGGGGGCGGCCGCGACGGCAGCAGCGAGCTCGTCGGGCGTCGCGGCGAGCGTGTGCCCCACCCCGTGGGCGGCGCAGAGGGCCGCCAGGTCGGTGCCCGTCGGGGTGCCGAACACGCGAGCAAAGGCCGAGGCTCGTTCGGGCGCCCCAGGCTCGAGCGTGGTGAAGATGCCTCCCCCGTCGTCGTTGACCACGACGACGGTGAGGTCGGGGCGCGGCTCGTCCGGGCCGACGAGGAGACCGTTGGCGTCGTGGAGGAAGGTGAGGTCGCCCATCACCGCGTAGACCGGCTCACCGGCCCGGGCGAGCGCGACCCCGGTGGCGGTCGACACCACGCCGTCGATGCCGGCGAGCCCCCGGTTCGCGACGACCTCGGCCGCGACCGACCCGGCGACGCCGAGGTCGAGGTCGCGCACCGGGTTGGACGAGCCGACGACGAGGACGGCGAGATCGGGCAGGGCGGCACCGAGGGACGCGGCGACCGCGAGCCCGCCCGGCCAAGGGGTCGGCGCGTGGGCAACGGCCTCCGCGAGACGGATTGCGGCAGAGGACCATTCGTCGCCCCACGCGGTTCCGGCAGCACGGTCGACGGCGTCGGGGTCGGGTTCGGCGCGCAGGGCGTCGACGGCGTGGACGGCGACCGCCACGTGCGACGGGTCGGGCCAGGGGCCGCCCTCCGAGACCACCTCGACCCGCAGGTCGTGGCGCCGCAGCAGCGCCCCCACGGCGCGGGACAGGGTCACCCGCCCGACCACGAGGACCCGCTCGGGGGCATGGGCGTCGAGCCAGTCGGTGGCGGTGAGCAGCAGCGGTCCGTGCGGCAGGGCCGAGTCCCGCACGTGCGCCAGTCCGAAGGGCTCGGCGACGACGGGGTGGCCGCGCTCCCCGGCCCAGACGACCGCGTCGTGCGCGACCGAGGGGTCGCTCGTGCTGCCGACGACGACGAGGGTGCGCGCGACCTCCTCGATGGGGGTCACCGAGGTGGTCGCCGTGGGGTCGACGCGGACCCACGGCGCGCCCTCGGGACGGCCGTCGAGCGAGTCCGGCCAGGCCGGCGCCTCGGACGCGTCGTCGAGGTCGGGCACCAGCGGCTCGCGGAAGCAGACGTCGAGGTGCACGGGCCCGGGTCGGGGTCCGGTCGCGCCGGTGGCCGCGGCGAGCGCGCGGCAGACCGTGCTGCGCCAGAACGGTCCGAGGCCGGGGCGCACCACGGGCGCCGGGAGGTCGACCGCGTACCGCACCGCGACGCCGAAGATGCCGGGCTGGTGCGTCGTCTGGTTGGCGCCGGTGCCGCGCAGCTCGTGGGGCCGGTCGGCGCTGAGGACGACGAGCGGCACCCCCGCGTGGTGCGCCTCGAGGACGGCGGGGTGGAGGTTCGCCACGGCGGTCCCCGACGTTGTGACGACGGCCACCGGACGGCCCGACCCCTTGGACAGCCCGAGGGCGAGGAAGCCGGCGCTGCGCTCGTCGACCCGCACGTGGAGGCGCAGCCGCCCGGCCGCCTCGGCCTCGACGAGGGCGTACGCCAGCGGCGCCGACCGCGACCCGGGGCTGAGCACCGCCTCGCGCACACCGCCCCGCACCAGCTCGTCGACGAGGACGGATGCCAGGGCCGAGGACGGGTTCACGGCCGTGAGTCTGCCACCGCACCGCCCGGCCCGCCGGACGTCCGGCGACTCCTCACCCCGGCCCTCCTGCCGCCTCCTCCCTCCCGGCGAGCGACCGCTCGACCACCACTTCCGTGACCGACCGCACGGGCGCCCCGACGAAGGCCCCGGCCGACGCCTGCCACGCGTCGAGCCCCGGCACGGTGCCCCGCGGCGCGTCCTCGGCCGTGCGCAGGGTGTCCACGTACGCGTCGAGGGCGTGGCGGCGCGGGTCGACGGGCAGCTCGGCCGGCGGGGCGACGACGGTGAGCCACGACGACCGGGCCGGGTTCGGCGTGAGGTCGAGGCGCGGCACGGGGTCGTCGGCGTGCTCGACCGACAGCACCCGCACCGACCCCGGGACCGGGAACACGCCCACCGGCGACCCCGCCGTGACCACGTGGGTCACGCGGTGGCGCGCGGTGAAGGTGGCGTCGCTCGCGAGCGCGGCCGCGAGGATGCCGCCCTGGCTCTGTCCCACGAGCAGGACGGGGTCGTCGGGTCGCGAGCGCGGCGACGACGACCTGGCGAGGTCGACCGCCGCCGCGACCCCCGCGGCCGCCACCGTCGCGTCCCCGGTGACGGCCCGGACGTCGCTCGTGAGGTCGAAGGGGTTCGCACCGGCGCGTGGCGACCACTCCTGCGTCCCCGGCACGACGACGACCCAGGCGGCCCCGCCGTCGGGCGCCAGCGTCTCGAGGACCCGGACCCGCCCACCCCCGAGCGCGGCGCCGGCGGCCACGAGGTCGGCCGCTCCCTCCGCCCGACCGAGCGAGCCGCCAGGCGCACCGGGCCAGGGTCCCCCGACGAGCGGACCGGTGAGCGTCGGAGCCACGAGATGCGCCACCGGCCGGCTCGACCCGTCGGTGAGCCAGCCGCCGCGAGCCGCGAGGTCGGCGCCACGCGCCACGCCCGCCAGGACCGCGGCGACCGAGCGCTCCACCTCCGCGTACACCCGCGCGGCTGCACGGAGGTCGAGGGCCACCGCGTCGAGGGCGAACGCCTCGCCGAGCAGGCCGCCCGGACCGGCGAGCGACAGCACCCGGCCCTCGAGCCGCGCCCACGCCACCCAGACCCCACCGTCGAGCGCCACGCCCGGGCCACCCCACCGCAAGGGGTGCCCCGTGACCGCCAGCGCGCCGGCCACGACCGCGGCCTCGCCGCGCAGGACGTCGGCGAGCCCCACCACCACCACTGCCGCGGCGGCCAACGACTCCGACCGCACGGCCACCCTCACGGCGCCGGCCCCCTGGCCTCGAGCTGCACCGCGAGCGCCTCGGCCTCGCGAGCCGCCTCCACGAGGTCGTCGCACAGCCCGGCGAGCGCGACCCGCCGGACCGCCACCTGCTCGCGGTGCGCGTCAGCCCCCGGCCCCTCCCACCACGCCAGGGACGCCGGGCCGAGCGAGGCCCGCCGCACCTCGACCCGCGCCGCCACCGCCCGCAGGTGGTGCGCCAGCTGGTGCAGGCCCGACACGTCGCCTCCCCCTGCGCCGCCCCCCACCTCAGCCTCCCCTCATCGGACCCCCACCGAGCTCCCTGCCACCACCCCATCGCAGGACGACGACGAGCGACAGCGGCACCGTCATCCTGTGGACGACCCCGCCCCGGCACCGCTCCTGTGGACGACCGCCACCTACGCTGACCGGCATGCCGCACCACGACCTCGTCATCATCGGCAGCGGCTCGGGGAACTCGCTGCTGACGCCGGAGCTGGAGGGCCTCGACGTCGCGATCGTCGAGAAGGGCACCTTCGGCGGGACCTGCCTCAACGTCGGCTGCATCCCCACGAAGATGTTCGTCGTCCCGGCCGACCGGGTGGAGGACGCCCGCGACGCCCGCCGTCTCGGCCTCACCTTCGCCGCGCCCACCGTCGACTGGCCGGCCATCCGGGACCGCATCTTCGGTCGCATCGACCCGATCTCGGCCGGCGGCGAGGCGTACCGCACGGGCCAGGACCACGTCACCCTGTACCGCACCCGCGCGCGCTTCACCGGCGAGCGCCGCCTCGCCCTCGACACCGGCGAGGAGCTGACCGCCGACCGCGTCGTCGTCGCCTCCGGCTCGCGCCCCAACGGCCTGGACGTCGACGGCCTGCGCCACGCGGACCCCACCACCGGCGTCCACACCTCCGACACGGTGATGCGCCTGGACACCCTGCCCGCCCGCATGGCGGTCATCGGTGGCGGCTTCGTCGCGTGCGAGCTGGCCCACGTCTTCGCCTCGCTCGGCGTCGAGGTCACCCAGGTGCAGCGCTCGGCCACGCTCCTCACCCACGAGGAGGTGGAGGTCGCCCACCGCTACACCGAGGTCGCGCGCGACCGCTACGACCTGCGCCTCACCACCCGCGTCACGGCGGCCGAGCGCGTCGACGGCGTCTGGCGCCTCACCACCGAGGGCCCCGCCGGGGTCGGCCACGTCGAGGCCGAGGCCGTCCTCCTCGCCGTCGGCCGCCGCCCCAACACCGACCTCCTCGACCCCGCGGCCGGCGGGCTCGAGGTCGATGACGACGGCCTGCTCGTCGTCGACGACGAGCTGCGCACCACCGCCCCCGGCGTCTGGGCGCTGGGCGACATCTGCTCCTCCCACCAGCTCAAGCACGTGGCCAACCACGAGGCGCGGGTCGTCGCGCACAACCTCGCCGTCGACACCGGTCGCCTCGCGGGCGAGCCGCGTCGGCTCGACGGACGGCCGGTGCCCCACGCGGTGTTCGGCCACCCGCAGGTCGCGTCGTTCGGTCCCACGGCCGCCCAGCTGGAGGAGGCGGGCACCGCGTTCGTCTCGAAGACCCAGGCCTTCGGTGACGTCGCCTACGGCTGGGCGCTCGAGGACACCACGGGGCTGCTCACCATCCACGCCGACCCGTCCGGCCACGTCCTCGCCGCCCACGTCATCGGCCCGCACGCCTCCACGGTCATCCAGCCGCTGATCCAGGCGGCGAGCTTCGGCCAGAAGGCGATCGACGTCGCGCGCGAGCAGTACTGGATCCACCCGGCCCTGGCCGAGGTCGTCGAGAACGCCCTCCTCGGCCTGCCGCTGGAGGCCTGAGCCTCAGCGTCCCGGCGGAGGCTGCGGGCTGCGGCTCGTGAGGCAGTAGACGCGGCCGACCGGGTCGGCCATCACCGTCCAGAAGTGGTGCTCGCGGACCACGGACGCGCCCGCGGCCACGTGGCGCTGAGTCTCGGCGGCGCGGTCGGCGCAGGCGAGGTCGACGTGGCCGCGGACCTGCCCGTCGTCCTCCTCGACCCGTTGGAGGAGGAGGCGCACCGCGAGCTCGCCGGGCCGCACGAGGTAGGCGAACCCCGGCTCGTCGGAGTCGCGCAGCTCCCACCCGGTCAGCGCCGGCCAGAAGGCGGCCTCAACATCCCACGCGGCGCGCGGCACGTCGAGGCAGACCTGGTCGAGGGCGACCTCGAGCCCTTCGCGGACCAGCCCGTCGCCCTCCTCGCCCCGGTAGGTGGTGAGGCAGAAGGTGAACCCGCCGGGCGACCGCAGGACGACGACCGTGTCGCCGATCGCGCCGACCCGCTCGGCGCCGAGCGACTCGGCCCGCGCCGCCTCGGTGTGGACGTCGTCGACGTCGAGGTCGAGGTGCACGCCGCCGGACGGATCGCCGACGGCCTGCAGCTTGACCCACGCACCACCGCGGGGCGGCACCAGCGTGGAGAACTCGCCGTCGTCGCCGCGGGTGGGCGCGACGGAGGTGCGCGTGACCTCCGACCAGAAGCGCCACGACGCCTCGGCGTCGGGGGCGGGCGTGTCGAGGAAGATCCAGGCCCAGCGCACGGTGCTCACGGCTGCTCCCTTCCGAGGTGCTCCAGACGAGCGTGGCAGGCCCCGACCCGCTCGCGCCACCACGCGACGCGGTCGGATGGCGCGGCCCACCGGTCGAGGAGGTCGGCATCAGCCGCGACACGCCCCACGGCGAGCCGACCGCCGACCGGGACCAGGGACGATGCCGTCACGTCGCCGTCGAGGAGGGCGACCGTCCCGAGGCCACAGGCGTGGTCGAGGTCGGGCAGCGCAGCGGCCAGCGCCACCCCGGCCGCGATGCCGACGCTGGTGTCGAGCGCGGACGACACGACCGCGGGCAGCCCGCACGCCTCGACGACCGACAGCGCCGCCGCGACCCCACCCAGCGGGGCCACCTTGACGACGACGATGTCGGCCGCCTCCAGGTCGCGGACGCGCAGGGGGTCCTCGGCCCGCCGGATGGACTCGTCGGCCGCCACCGGGACGTCGATCCCGTTGCGCGCCAGCGCGACCCGCAGGTCGCGCAGCTCCTCCACGGTCGCGCAGGGCTGCTCGGAGTACTCGAGGTCGTACGGGGCCAGGCGCGCGAGGGCCGCCACCGCCTCCTCCACCGTCCACGCCCCGTTGGCGTCGACCCGAACCCGCGCCCGCGGCCCCATCACGGCGCGCACCTCGGCGACCCGGGCGACGTCGTCGTCGAGCGTCTGCCCGCGCTCGGCCACCTTGACCTTGGCCGTGGTGCACCCCGGGAACCGGGCCAGCACCTCTGCCACCCGCTCGGGCCCGACCGCCGGGACGGTGGCGTTCACCGGAACGCTCGGCCGCACGGCGACGGGCCAACCGACCCATGCGGCCTCCACCGCGGCACCCAGCCAGCGCGCGGCCTCAGCCGGCTCGTACTCGGGGAACGGCCCGAACTCGCCCCAGCCGCGGGGGCCCTCGACGAGCGCCACCTCCCGGGTCGTCACGCCGCGGAAGCGCACCCGCATCGGGATCGCGACGACGCGCAGGGAGGCGAGCAGCTCATCGAGGTCGGGCAGCACGGGGCCGACGCTACCCACGCCGGCCGCGCGGCCTCAGAGCGACCGGGCCCCGAGCACGCAGAACTCGTTGCCCTCGGGGTCGCGGAGCACCGTGAACCCGGCGTCGGCGGGCTGCCCCACGTCGGCCCGCCCGGCGCCGCGGGCCAGCAGCGACGCGATCTCGGCGTCGCGGTCGTCGGAGGTGTGCGTCGCGAGGTCGAGGTGCAGCCGGTTCTTGACCTCCTTGCCCTCCTCCACCGGCACGAACACCATCCCCTGCGGCTGCCGGCGCCACTCGTCGGCGTCCTCGAGGGGCGAGGTGGCGGCCCACGGCGGGACGATGGCGACGCCGGCCGGGCTGTCCCACACGACGACGTAGCCCAGGGTCTCGGCCCACCACCGCGACTGGGCGGCGATGTCGTGGCAGTCGACGACGACGGTGTACCAGCGAAGGCTCATGCCCTCCACGCTAGGACGGTCCACCGACACCCCGGGCCGGAGCACCCCGACGGCCCGCCCCGGGCCCCAACGCGCCCCGCGGCTAGCCTTGCCGCCGTGAGCGCGATCAGCGGAGTGAGCGAGACCTTCGACCCGCAGGCCTGGCAGGAGGTGCCCGGGTTCGAGGACCTCACCGACGTCACGTACCACCGTGCCGTGGGCCTGGGCGCGGTCCGGGTGGCCTTCGACCGCCCCGAGGTGATGAACGCCTTCCGGCCGCACACCGTCGACGAGCTGTACCGCGTCCTCGACCACGCCCGCCGCACCGCCGACGTGGGGGTCGTCCTCCTCACCGGCAACGGGCCGGGGCCGCAGGGCACCGGCTCCGCCGACAAGTGGGCCTTCTGCACGGGCGGCGACCAGCGCATCCGCGGCCGCTCGGGCTACCAGTACGCCGACGGCACGACCGCCGACACCGTGGACGAGCGCCGGGTCAAGGCCGAGGGCGGGCGGCTGCACGTCCTCGAGGTGCAGCGCCTCATCCGCACGATGCCGAAGGTCGTCGTCGCGGTCGTGAACGGCTGGGCGGCCGGTGGCGGGCACAGCCTCCACGTCGTGTGCGACCTCACCATCGCCAGCAGGGAGCACGCGGCCTTCAAGCAGACCGACGCCGACGTCGGCAGCTTCGACGGCGGCTACGGCAGCGCCTACCTCGCGAAGATGGTGGGGCAGAAGTTCGCCCGCGAGATCTTCTTCCTCGGACGCACCTACTCCGCCGACGACATGCACCGGATGGGCGCGGTGAACCTCGTCGCCGACCACGCCGAGCTGGAGTCCACCGCCCTGGAGGTCGCCCGCGAGGTCATGGGCAAGAGCCCCCAGGCGCAGCGGATGCTCAAGTTCGCCTTCAACCTCCTCGACGACGGCCTCATGGGCCAGCAGGTCTTCGCCGGCGAGGCCACCCGCCTCGCCTACATGACCGACGAGGCCGTGGAGGGGCGCGACCAGTTCCTCGAGAAGCGCGACCCCGACTGGTCGCCCTTCCCCTGGTACTTCTGACCCACGCGCCCTAGCCCGACCCGCCGAGGTCGACCGCATACGCCTCGTAGACCAGGTCCGACCCCCGCTGCCGGTGCCGGATGAGCATGCCGACGAGGGCGGTGGCCGCCTCACGGTGCGCGGCGACCTCCTCCTCGTCGGTGAAGCCCTCGTCGCGCTCCCCCAGCAGCCGCTCGACCTCGGCGAGGACGACGGCGTGGTCGGCGAGCTGCCGGTCGACCCGGCTCGACAGCCGCGGCGAGCTGCGGCGCAGGTCGTCGTAGAGCCCGCCCGCGCCCTCGGTGAGCTCGACGTGGTCCTGGAGGTCGTGGGCCAGCTCGGTGAGCGCGGCCCGCACCCGGCGGCGCCACACGGAGCCCAGCCCGACGGGCAGCGCCAGCGCGGCATCGAGCGCCGCCATCGCCTCACCGAGCTCGGCCCGGTGGGCGCGCAACCGTTCCAGGTAAGCCGTGTACGCCTCGTCCACGCCGCACCTCCTCCGCCACCCCCATGGTGGAGCACGCGGGCCCCGCGCGCGAGGCCTCGGGCCGACCGACCACGCAGCCCTTCCGGACGTCCCCGGGCGCCCCTACTGTGACGGGATGGCGCGCCCCACCATCCTCGCCGTCGACGACGACCCGCAGGTGGTCCGCGCCATCGTCCGCGACCTGCGCAGCCGCTACGGCGAGGAGCACCGCATCGTCCGGGCCACCTCCGGCGCCGAGGCCCTCGAGGTCCTCACCGAGCTGCTCCTGCGCGGCCGCGGCGTCGCCCTCGTCGTCTCCGACCAGCGGATGCCGGGGATGACCGGCATCGAGATGATGGCGCGGGTCCGCGAGGCCTCGCCCGACACCCGGCTGCTGCTCCTCACGGCCTACGCCGACACCGACGTCGCCATCCGGGCGATCAACGACATCGGCCTCGACTACTACATGGTCAAGCCGTGGGAGCCGCCCGAGACCCAGCTCTACCCGGTCGTCGACGACCTCCTCGAGGCCTGGCGGCACGACCACCCCGATGACGAGGCCGTCGTCCGCGTCGTCGGCCACCAGTGGTCCGACCGCGGCCACGAGGTGCGAACCTTCTTGGCGCGCAACCACATCCCGTACCGCTGGCTCGACGTCGAGCGAGACGAGGAGGCCGGGCGCCTGGTCGCCCTGGCCGGGGCCGACACCTCCGACCTCCCCCTCGTGCTGGTCCCCGAGGGCGAGACGCTGCGCAGCCCCACGAGCACCGCGGTGGCCGAGGCGCTCGGCCTGCGCACCCGGGCCGGCCAGCCGCTCTACGACCTGTGCATCGTCGGCAGCGGACCGGCCGGCCTCGCCGCAGCGGTGTACGCCGCCTCCGAGGGGCTGCGGACCGTCGTCGTCGAGCGCGACGCCCCCGGCGGGCAGGCGGGCCAGAGCGCCGCCATCGAGAACTACCTCGGCTTCCCCAAGGGCGTCTCGGGCGCCGACCTCACCCACCGGGCCGTCGCCCAGGCCTCGAGGTTCGGTGCGGAAACCGTTCTGGCACAGGAGGTCGTCGCCCTCGAGCACCGCGGACCGGTGCACGCGGTCCGCTTCGCCGGCGGTGGCGAGGTGGAGAGCCGGGCCGTGCTCGTGGCCACCGGCGTGGCCTACCGCCGCCTCGAGGCCGACGGGCTGGAGGCGCTCGGGTCGCGCGGTGTCTACTACGGCGCCTCCGCCAGCGAGGCCGCCCAGACCGCCGGCCAGGTCGTCTTCGTCGTCGGGGCCGCGAACTCCGCCGGCCAGGCCGTCCTCAACTTCGCCAAGGTCGCGAGCAGGGTCGTCATGGTGGTGCGCGCCGGGCGCCTGGAGGACTCGATGTCCGAGTACCTCGTCGAGCGGATCCGGGCGGCGGAGAACGTCGAGGTCCGCTTCCGCAGCGAGGTCGCGGCGGCCCACGGCACCGACCACCTCGAGCGCCTCACCCTCGTCGACCGCGACACCGGCGAACGCTGCGACCAGGACACCAACTGGCTCTTCGTCTTCATCGGCGCGCTCCCCCGCACCGACTGGCTCGGCGACGAGGTCACCCGCGACGAGAAGGGCTTCGTCGTCACCGGGCCCGACCTCCAGCACCCCGACCGACCGGACCGCTGGCCGCTGCCCCGCGCCCCGTACGCGCTGGAGACGAGCGTCCCCGGCGTCTTCGCCGCGGGCGACGTCCGCCTCGACTCGATGAAGCGCGTCGCCTCCGCGGTCGGCGAGGGCGCGATGTCGGTCCACCTCGTGCACCGCTACCTGGCGACCGTCTGATGGACCGCGCCGAGCTCCGCGCCCTCAGCCTCTTCGACGGCCTCGACGACGGCCAGCTCGACGACCTCCTCGGGTCCGCCGACGAGTACCGCACCACCCCCGGCGAGGAGCTCTTCCACGAGGGCACCCCCGCCGACACCTGGTGGGTGCTCCTCGACGGCACGGTCGCCCTCTCCCGCCGGGTCGGCTCGGAGGAGACGACGATGGGGATGATGGCCACCCCGGGGCAGTGGGCCGGCGGGTTCGCCGCGTGGGACGAGTTCGGGAGCTACCTCGCGACGGCGCGGGTCGAGGCGGCCGGTCGGGTGCTGCGCCTGTCCTCGGCCGAGCTGCGGCGCCTGTCGCGGCTGTGGTTCCCGTTCGGCCTGCACTTCATCGACGGCCTGGTCAACACGGTGCGGCGCATCGAGGCCACGGCCCGGCAGCGTGAGGCGCTGGTCGCGCTCGGCACCCTGTCGGCCGGCCTCGCGCACGAGCTGAACAACCCCGCCGCAGCGGCCACCCGGGCCGTCGACGCCCTGCGCCAGACCTCAGACCAGCGGCTGGAGACGCTGGCCCGGCTCGCCGAGGGCGGCATCACCTCACGGCAGTTCACCACGGTCGACACGCTGCGCCGCCGGATCAGCGACACCGACTCGGGGCTCACCGGCCTCGACCTCGCCGACCGCGAGGACGAGCTCGGCGAGTGGCTGCAGGACCACGACGTGGCGGGCGGCTGGGTGCTGGCCACCGTGCTCGCGGGTGCGGGCGCCGACCTCGCCTGGTGCGAGGAGCTCGCGGCCGCCGTGCCCGCCGCGTCGCTCACCCCGGCGGTCGAGTGGGTCACCGCGTCGGTCTCGATGAACGGCCTGCTCGGCGAGGTGAAGGAGGCCACCGGCCGCATCTCCACCCTCGTGGCCGCCGTGCGCTCGTACTCGCAGATGGACCGGGCCTCGCTCCAGGACACCGACCTCGTCGAGGGGCTCGACAGCACCCTCGTCATGCTCGGCCAGAAGCTGCGCGACGTCACCGTCGAACGGCGCTACGCCTCCGGCCTGGCGCCCATCGAGGCGATGGCCGGGGAGCTGAACCAGGTGTGGACCAACCTCGTCGACAACGCCGTCGACGCGATGGGCGGCCACGGCACGCTCACGGTCTCGGCCGCTCCCGACGAGGACGCGCCCGGCTGGGTCGTCGTCGAGGTCGCCGACACCGGGAGCGGGATGACGCCCGAGGTGCAGGCGCACGCCTTCGAGCCGTTCTTCACGACCAAGGAGGTCGGCAAGGGCACCGGGCTCGGCCTGGACATCTCGCGGCGCATCGTCGTCGAGCGCCACTCGGGGGAGATCACCATCACGTCGGGCCCGGGTGGCACGCTGGTGCGCGTGCGGCTCCCCCACCGCCACCACGGCAGGACCTGACGAGCACGAGGAAGGCGGCGCGATGAGCGACTCGGCCCCCACCGCGGCCATCGACCCCACGGTGCCGCCGAGCGGCCCCGGCTGCGCCGACTGCGAGTCCCACGACCCGCCCGGCTGGTGGGTCCACCTGCGCCGGTGCGCGGCCTGCGGTCACGTCGGCTGCTGCGACAGCTCCCCCGGCCAGCACGCCACGGCTCACGCGGCCGCGAGCGGGCACCCCGTCGTCCAGAGCTTCGAGCCCGGCGAGGACTGGTTCTGGGACTACGCGGAGGAGGCGGTCGTCGACGGCCCGGCCCTCGCCGAGCCCACGTCCCACCCCGAGGACCAGCGCTCCCCCGGACCGCGCGGCCGCGTCCCCCTCGACTGGCGCGACCACCTCCACCGATGACGGGACGCCCCGTCCCGCGCGGCGACCTCGTCCTCGAGCAGCTGCCGGTGCCCGCCGGGGAGGCGGCGCTGGCCCTCCTCCCGCGGCTCGAGCAGGCCCTCGCCGGTGGCGCCCCCGTGGCGCCGTACGCCGCCTCGTCACCCGCCCCACTGCTGCCCCCGCACGGCCCGGCCGACCTCCCCGACGACCTCGCCGTCGTCGTCGGGACCTCCGGGTCGACCGGCACCCCGAAGCACGCCCTCCTCACCACCGGCGCGCTGCGCGCGAGCGCGCAGGGCACCCACGAGCGCCTCGGCGGACCGGGCCAGTGGCTGCTCCCCCTCCCCGCGCACCACGTGGCCGGTCTCCAGGTGCTGCTCCGGTCGGTCGAGGCCGGGACGATCCCCGTCGCCATGGACCTCACCGACGGCTTCACCCCGCGCGCCTTCGCCGACGCCGCCGCCCGGCTCGAGCCGGGGGTGCGGCACCACACGAGCCTCGTGCCCACCCAGCTGCTCCGCCTCCTCGACGACCCCGACGGTGCGGAGGCGCTGCGCTCCCTCGACGCCGTCCTCGTCGGCGGCGCCGCCCTGGCGCCCCACCTGCGGCGGCGGGCCGCCGACTCCGGCGTCACCGTCGTCGCCACCTACGGGATGAGCGAGACGGCCGGCGGGTGCGTGTACGACGGCCGCCCGCTGCCGTGCACCGAGGTCGCCCTCGACGACACCGGCCGGATCAGCCTCGGCGGCGCCACGCTGGCCCACGGCTACCTCGGCCGACCCGACCTCACCGGGGCCGCGTTCACCACCGACGAGCACGGCACCCGCTGGTTCCGCACCGACGACGTCGGCCACACCGACGCCGACGGGCGGTTGCACGTCGACGGGCGGGTCGACGACCTGGTGAACACCGGCGGCCTCAAGGTCGCGCCCCGGCTCGTCGAGGAGGCCGTGGTCGAGCACGTCCCGGGCGTGCGCGAGGTCGTCGTCGTCGGCACGCCGCACCCGCAGTGGGGCGAGGCCGTCAGCGTCCTGCTCGTGATGCGGCCCGGTGCCGTGCGGCGCGGCCCCACGGCCGCCGACCTGCGCGCCCACCTGCGCGGCGTCCTCCCCGACCACGCCCTCCCGGTGCGGGTGCTGGTCGTCGACGAGGTCCCCCTCGCGGGGCCGGGCAAGCCCGACCGACGTGCCGTCGCCGCCTTGTTCACCGTGGGAGGATGAGCGCGTGATCCGCACGCTCCCGGTCCTGCTCAGCCTCGCGCTGACGGTCTACTGCGTCATCGACGCGATCCAGACCGACGAGATCGTCATGCGCAACCTGCCCAAGCTGCCGTGGATCCTCATCATCCTGTTCTTCCCCGTCATCGGGCCCATCGCCTGGCTCGTCGCCGGGCGCCCCGAGCGGGCTGCCCGCGGCGGTCCCACGCAGCAGGAGCGCTGGGAGGACCACCGCCGGCGCCGTGACTCCGGCGGCCAGCCCGGAGGACGCGGCCGCCCGCCGCGCGGACCCGACGACGACCCCGACTTCCTCAAGGACCTCTGACACCACCCATGGCCACACTGTCCCAGTGGGCCGCCGGCGCGCGTCCCCGCACGCTCCCGGCCGCCGTCGCCCCCGTCGTCCTCGGCACCGCCGCCGCCCACCTCCTCGGTCGGGCCGACGCCGCCCTCGCCATCCTCGCGCTCGTCGTCGCGCTGGCCCTGCAGGTGGGGGTCAACTACGCCAACGACTACTCCGACGGCATCCGCGGCACCGACGAGGCGCGCGTCGGGCCGGTCCGGCTCGTCGGCCAGCGCCTCGCCGACCCGCGCAACGTCAAGGTCGCCGCGTTCCTCTCCTTCGGCGCGGGCGCCCTGGCCGGGCTCGCCCTCGTGGCCCTCTCGGGCGCGTGGCTGCTGCTGCCCCTCGGCGGCCTGGCCGTGCTCGCGGCGTGGCGGTACACCGGCGGCGACAACCCCTACGGCTACCGCGGCCTGGGCGAGGTCTACGTCTTCGTGTTCTTCGGCCTGATGGCGACGCTGGGCACCGAGTACACGCAGGCCGACACCATCTCGTGGTTCGGTGTCCTGGCCGCGGTCGGGGTCGGCGCGGTCGCCTCGGCCATCCTCGTCGCGAACAACCTGCGCGACATCCCCACCGACACCGTGCACGGCAAGCAGACCCTCGCGGTGCGCCTGGGCGACCACCGCACCCGCATCCTCTACACGGTGCTCATCGGCGTCTCGCTGCTCACGCTGCTGCTCATGGCGCTGTCCACCGTGTGGGCGCTGCTCGGCCTGCTCGCCGTCCCGCTCGCCGTGCGCAACGGCCGCACCGTGATGGGCGACGCCACCGGCCGCGACCTCGTCCCGGTGCTCGTGCGGACCGGGCTGTACGAGGTGGCCTACGCCGTCCTCATCGCGATCGGTGTCGTCATCGGCGTCGCCCTGCGCTGACGGACGGCCCTGCTACGGGTGCGAGCCCCAGGACCCTCCGCGGGCGGCGAGCTCGTCGACGATGCCGGCGAGCGCGTCGATGCCCCCTGCCCCGGCCATGCTCGCGGCGATGCGCCGAGAGGCCCGGCGGTAGCGCGAGTCGTGCAGCACGGCTCGCACCGCCGCCCGCACGGCATCGGCCGACGGGGTCTCGGTGTTGAGGCGGCGCCCCACGCCGGACCACGCGACCCGCGCCGCGACCTCCGGCTTGTCCTCGTGGCCGCTGCTGGTCACGATGGGCACGCCGTACCGCAGGGCGTACTGCACCCCGCCGTAGCCGCCGTTCGTCACGTAGACGTCGGTGAGCGGGAGCAGGTCGTCGTAGGGCAGGTACTCGGCGGCGCGCGCGTTGGCGGGCAGTGGCGGGAGGGTGTCGAGGGGCCGGCCACCGGTGGAGACCACGACGAGCACGTCGTCCTCGGCCAGCGCCTCGAGGGTCGGGGCGATGATCTGCCGGTAGTCGCGGTTGGCGATCGTCCCCTGGGTGACGTGGACGACGGGTCGCGTCCCGTCGAGCTCGCCCCACCAGTCGGGCAGCGGGGCCTGCGACCCCGTGGCGGAGACCGGTCCGGCGAAGTGCAGGGTCGCGGGGGCGTCGGAGCGGGGGTACTCGAACTCGGGAACGGTGAACTGCACGATCGCCTCGGCGTGACGCGGCCAGTCGAGGACCGGGAAGGCCAGGGGACGCCCGTGCAGCTCGCGGCTGACGGACTGCGCGTGGCGCTCCGCGGCCGGGAAGACCGTGCGGGCCGCGACGACGCCGAGCACCGCGTTGCGCAGCCGGCCGACCGGCCCCGGCAGGGGGGTGAGGCCCATGCCGTACGGCGCGGTGTCCCGGCTGGCGATCATCAGGGGCAGGACGCCGCAGACGACGATCGGCGGTCGGGTGCCGAGGGGGTGGCCGAGCAGCAGCGCCCCTCCTGCGAAGGCCGGGTCGGTGAGCACCACGTCGGCCGCCTCCTCCGCGTGCGCAGCCATGACGGCGTCGTGCTGGAGCCGGCCCGGCCGGACGAAGACGTGTTCCACGTCGTGCGCGATCGCCTTCGACCCCTTCAGCGAGCTGCGCTCGGGGAAGACCTCGTTCCAGTCCTGCCGGTCGTCGTAGTCGGCGTCGCCCCCGAGCGGGACGTGCTGCGCCCCAACGGCATCCACGGCTCCGGCGAACCGTGACCCGGTGATGAAGCGCACCCGGTCGCCCCGCTCGACGAAGTGCTTCGCGACCGCCAGCAGCGGGGTCACGTGCCCGTGGATGGGCACGGTGGCGATGATGATGGACGGCATGGCGCCCGCCTCTCCGTGCGCCGCAGCGGCTGCCGGAGCGCACGCGCCAGTATCCCGCGTCGCCCCGCTGCCGTCGATGCCGAGCCCCGCGGGAGGCCCGCCGCCCGGGCCGGCTCAGAGCTGGAGGATCGTCGCCGACACCAGGAGCGACGCGGACACGCCCTGGGGGTCGTGCCAGGTGTCGGGGTGCTCGGTCGCGGCCCGCGAGCGGGCGCGCACGGCGGTGCCGGGGTCGTCCGACACGAGGTCGACGCACAGGCCCGCGATGACGTCGTGGGCATCGTGCTCGTCGAGGCCGTCGAGGGCGAGACCGTTGTTCAGCAGCGTCGCCGCCTCGAGGAACACCTCACGCACCATCTCGGGGTCGACCTCGGGACGGGTGGCGATGACCTCCTCACCCGTCGCCAGGAGCTGGTCGTACGGGGGTTCCACGGTGCCGGGCTGCATGGCGCGAGCCTCGCAGGTCGCCGGTCGGGGCGACAAGCGGTTTGCTGCCCGGGTGCCGCCCGGCACCGTGGAGCGCCCGTCAGCTGCGGCGCAGGACGTCGACGAGGACGCCGGGGTAGTCGGTGATGATGCCGTCGACGCCCCAGGAGATGCCGCGGCTCATGTCGGCGCCGTGGTTGACGGTCCAGACGTAGGTCTTCAGCCCGAGCGCGTGGGTGCGGTCGACGATGGCCTGGTCGATGTTGCCCAGCGCGGGGTTGACCGCGTCGAGCCAGGTGCTGGCCGCGACGAGCTGCTCGTCGGTGGGGCGCGTGTAGTAGAGGAGCGCGACGGGGACGTCCGGGGCGAGCTGGTGGTAGGTGCGCAGCCAGGCCTCGTCACCGGCCTGCATGATGACCTTGCCCTTGCGCAACGCCTGGACGAACGTCGGGATGGAGCGCAGCTCCTTGTCGATCTGCACCTCGATGCCGGGGAAGGCCCACGGGTCCTTGGCCTCGAGCAGCATCCCGGCGCTCGAGCCCACGGCCTCGACCCACTCGCGCAGGGTGAGGATGCGTTGGCCCGTGAACTCCGGGGCGAACCACGAGCCGGCGTCGAGCTGCTTGATCTCGGCGAGGGTGTAGTCGGCGACCTGGTAGGTCGTGCGGTCCGGGAAGACCTGCTCGACGTCGGTGGTGCGGGCCAGGCTGAGGTCGTGGGTGACGACGAGCTGGCCGTCCTTGGTCCGCATGATGTCGTTCTCGATGAGGTCGGCGCCCTGGCGCAGGGCCAGCGCGATGGCGGCGAGGGTGTTCTCGGGCGCCATCGCCCCCGATCCGCGGTGGCCGATCACCTGCACGTCCGGTGGCGGTGCGGCGCTGGCACCTCCCACGGGGACGGCGACGACGAGGACGGTCGCGAGCAGGGCGATGAGGGCACTGAGCCGGGACATGGGGGTCCGCTCCTTGGTTGACGACGGTGTCGGTGCGGCGGAATGTAAGCGCATACATTTCTGCCGCTCGTCGACCCTAGCCGGATCCTGTGGGCCCGCGGGGCGCCAGTGACGGCCCTTTCGACGCGGTTGTCCGCGGATGACGCAGGTGTACCCGCGCCATCCGCAGACTCCTGCGTCATCACCGTGACGGCGCGCCAGACGTCGCCGCCCGTGCCTGCACCGGGGCCGTCAGCGGAAGTCGGCGTCGCCCTCGCGGCGGACCTCGGCGTCCTCGGCGTCCTCGTCGGTGGGGCCGTCGGTGCGCGCGCCCGACTTCTGCGCCGCCCGCTGCTCGAGCCTCGTGGCGAGCTGGGCCGAGTAGTCCTCGCGGAACCGGCGGAGTGCGAAGAACGAGATCACCGCCGACGCCAGGGCCGCCCCGGCCACGAGCAGCAGCATGTCCTCCTCGTCACGCAGCCCCAGCAGCCAGAGGACGGCGAGGCAGCCGAAGAAGACCAGGGCCCGCAGGAGCGTGTACCGCAGCACGGTTCAGAGGCCCGAGTACGAGTGCTGGCCGACGAAGAACACGTTGACGACGGCGTAGTTGATGATGATGCAGCCGAACCCGGCGAGCGCGATCCACGCGGCGCTCTGGCGGCGCAGCCCGGTGGTGGCGCGGGCGTGGAGGTACGCGGCGTAGACGGTCCAGATGACGAAGGTCCACACCTCCTTGGGGTCCCAGCTCCAGTACGCACCCCACGCCTGGCGAGCCCAGATGGCGCCGGCGATGAGCGTGAAGGTCCACAGCGGGAACGCCACGACGTGCACGGCGTAGGTGAGCCGCTCGAGCGCCCGCGCGTTCGGCAGCCGGTCCATGAAGGAGACCGGGCGGGTGTCCGCGGCCTCGAACCGGGCCTGGACGAGGTAGATGATGCCCAGCGAGAACCCGATGGTGAACAGGGCCACCGACAGGGTCGCGACGGTGACGTGGATGGCCAGCCAGATCGAGCGCAGCGAGGGCATCAGCTCGGAGGCATCGGTGTACCAGACGGTGATCGCCAGCCCGAGGGTCAGCAGCACCGGCCCGACGACGAACAGCCCGAGCCAGCGCAGGTCGCGTCGGGTCGCCCAGCCGGTGTAGGCGAGCAGGGTGAGCATGCAGCCGACGATGGCGAACTCGTACATGTTGCCCAGCGGCCAGCGGTGCACCTCGGCCGCGCGCAGCCCCACACCGGCCACGCTCAGCAGCGTGCCGAGGAGGGTGAGCGTCCACGCGATGCCGGCCGCCTTGCGGGCGCCGGACGACTCGGCCTCGACCTCGGCGGTCGGCGGCGGCGCGACCCCGGCAGGTGCCTCTCCGCCGCCGGCGGCCACGAGCTCGCGGTCGGTCGTGGCCGCCCGCTCCCGCGTCGGGGCGAGGCGCGCCAGGTACACGGCGTACATGACCATCGCGAGGGTCAGCACGGCCATCGCGGAGTACACCGCGAGGTTCGAGAGCTGGGCCAGCGTCGTGTCGGTCATCGAGCTCCTTCGAGTGCGTCCAGGACGGCGGCGACCTCGTCGCCCATCCCTTCGTCGTCGTCCTTGGCCAGACCGCCGACGGAGACCACGGTACGACCCGCGGACTCGCCGGGCGAAACCCGCACGAAGAGCCTTCGACGGCGCACGACGAGCGAGGCGACGAGGCCGAACAGGGCCGCCATCGCACTGATGAGGGTGAACAGCTTGCCGGGGTCGGTGCGCACCGAGAAGCCGGCGAACCGCTCGACCCCGTCGAAGGTGATGGAGCCGCGCCCCCCGGGCAGCTCGAAGGTCTGGCCCGGCTTGAGGAGGATGCGCAGCTGGTCGGTACCGTCGGTCCCGGCCAGGGGCGTCATCTTCTCGGTGTCGAGCGCGTAGACCGACTGCGGGCGCCCGCCGGGGAAGAGCTCGCCCTCGAAGGCGGTGAGCGCGAGCTGGGGGTCGAGCGCGTCCGGGAAGATCGAGTGCGGCCCGGAGGTGCTGTCGATGACGCCGGTGGGCAGGAAGAAGCCGGCGAACCCCAGCTGCTGGGGCACGGCACCGGGCACCTTCACCGCGCCGACCGACGTGTAGTTGTTGTCCTGCGGGAGGAAGGGCGTCGGCTCGGAGTACAGCTCGGTGCCCGTGGCGTCGCGCACGGTGATCCGCGGCGCGTACCCGTTGCCCAGGAGGAAGACGGTGCCGTCGCCGGTCTCCAGCGGCCCGTTCACCCGGACCGAGCGCTGCTCGGGCTGGCCGCCGGCGGGGGTGAAGGTCGTCGTGGCCTCGAAGTCGCGGGGGGCGCCGAACTGGCCCTTGCCCTTGGTCTCGGTCTCGAACTCGACGTCGAGCCTGTCGAGCGCGAGGACCCACGGCTCGAGGTCGTTGACGTCGACCCACGGCCCCGGGCTGAAGGTGTCGTAGCGCGACAGGGTGTTCGCGAACGGCTCGCCCTCCGGGACGATGACGTCGCCGCGCCAGCCGAACAGGTGCCCCACGGCGACCCCGACGAGGATGCCGATGAGCGCGACGTGGAAGACGAGGTTGCCCGCCTCGCGCAGGTAGCCCTTCTCGGCCGAGAGGGTCTCGTCGTCGTGGGCGTGCACCCGGTAGCGGCGCCCCTTGAGGGCCACGCGCAGCTGCTCGCGCACGTCCTCCGGCTCGCCCTCGACCTCCGTACGGCGGTGGGCCGCAAGGCGGTCCAGGCGTCGGGGGGCGCGGGGCGGCCGCGAGCGCAGCTGGTGCCAGAAGATCCGGGTGCGCGGCAGCACGCAGCCGATGAGGGAGACGAAGAGGAGCAGGTAGATCGCGGCGAACCACGGGGAGGCGTAGACCTCGAAGAACCCGAGCGCGTCGAGGACCTTGCCCGTGGTGGGGTTGTCGGCCAGCCACTGCGCGGTGCGCGCCGAGTCGATGGAGCGCTGGGGGAAGGTCGACCCGGGGATGGCCCCGACGGCGAGGAGCAGGAGGAGGAACAGGGCCGTGCGCATGCTCGTCAGCTGGCGCCAGGTCCAGCGCAGCCAGCCGACGAGCCCGAGGCGCGGCTGCACGACGTCGGGCCGCGGCGTGGTCGAGGTGCTCACAGCGCGACCTGGAACCCGTTGACGAGCTCGACCTGCAACCACCGGTTGAGGTCCTCCCAGACACCCGTGACGAGCAGCAGCCCGACGACCACGAGCATCGCCCCGCCGACCAGCTGGATGGCGCGGGTGTGCCGCCGCAGCCAGCCGGACACGCGGCCGGCGCGGTCGAGGCCGGCGGCCACGAGGACGAACGGCAGCCCGAGCCCGAGCCCGTAGGCGACCGCCAGCCCGGCGCCCCGCGCGACCTGCGGGTCCTGGCTGGCCGACGCCATGACGAGGACGGCGGCGAGCGTGGGTCCGGTGCAGGGTGCCCAGCCGAGCCCGAAGACCGCGCCGAGGAGCGGCGCCCCGAGCAGCCCGGCGCGCGGCCTCCAGTGCACCTTGGCCTCGCGCTGCGACCCGAACCGCGCCCCCACGCCGATGAAGACCAGCCCCATGACGCTGACGAGGACCCCGCCCACGCGCATCAGGAGGGTGCGGTGCTCGACCAGCGCCCGACCGGCGCCGGTGACGAAGACCGACCCGAGGACGAACACCACCGTGAAGCCGGCGACGAAGAGCAGGGCGCCCAGCACGGTGCGCCCGCGCCGCTGCTGGGCCTCCCCCGACAGCCCGGACACGTACCCGAGGAACCCGGGCACCAGCGGCAGCACGCACGGGCTCGCGAACGACACCAGCCCGGCGAGGGCCGCCACGAGGACGGCCAGCGGCAGCGCGCCGGACGTGACCGTGTCGCCCGCGGCGAGCACGGCCGCGGGGGCGGCGACGGCGGGGGTCACGACTCGGCGAGCACGTCGTCGACGAGGCCGCGCAGCGTGGTGGCGTCGACGGGGCCGTTGACCCGGGCGGCGATCCGGCCGTCGGTGTCGAGGACGAGCGTCGTCGGCACCGTGGGCGCCTTGCCCTGCAGCGCGAGGATCAGCAGGCCGGGCTTGTCGCTGAGGCTGGGGTAGGTGATGCCCGCGCGCTTGGCGAAGGCGGCGCCGCTCGCCGGGCCCTCGCGGAAGTCGATGCCCATGAACTGCACGGGCTCGTCCTCCGACTGCAGACCCGCCCAGACCTTCTGCAGGTCCGGCGCCTCGGCGACGCACGGGGCGCACCAGGAGCCCCAGACGTTGACGACGACGACGTCCTCGCCGCGTGCCGAGGCACTGTCCCAGGTCCCGCCGCCGACGAGGTCGCCCTTCAGCCCGACGGGCTCGGCCCGCTTGTCCTGCGGGATCGTCTCCACGGCGCCGGTGCCGGAGACGTAGCCCTTCTGGTCTCCCGCCTTGGCCTGTGCCGCAACGGAGTTGGGGTCCTCGCTGCAGGCAGCGGTCCCGAGGACGAGGGCAGCGGCGGCGAGCGCCCCGGCGAACCGGGCCGTGGGACGTCGGGTCATGCGCCCGCCCCCGGCTGGGCCTGGGGGAGCAGCGAGGAGGCGGGCTCGCTGTACGACAGCGACAGCAGCTCGTCGCCGAGGAAGGTGAGGGAGGTGAGCGACGCCAGCGAGCACTCACGCCGGGTCGGGTTGTGCACGAGCGGGCGCCCCTCGGTGGCCAGGCGGATCATCCAGATCGGCGCCTGGTGGCTGACGATGACGGCCTCGTGACCCCGGGCGGCCTCGCGCGCGTCGACGATGGCGCGGCGCATCCGCTCGACGAGCTCGACGTAGGGCTCCCCCCACGACGGACGGAACGGGTTGAGCATCTTGGGGATCATCCGCGGGTGGCGCAGGAAGCCCTTGCCGCCGGCGACCTGGAGGCCCTGGAACGCGTTGCCCGCCTCGACGACGCGCTCGTCGACATGGACCTCGAGCCCGTGCGCCTCGGCCACCGGGGCCGCGGTCTCCCGGGCCCGCTCGAGCGGGCTCGACACGACGTGGACGACGTCGTGGTCGCCGAGGTGCTCGGCGGCGAGGTCGGCCATCCGCCGACCCAGGTCGGACAGGTGGTAGCCGGGGAGGCGCCCGTAGAGGATGCGGTGGGGGTTGAACACCTCACCGTGGCGCAGCAGGTGGACGACGGTGCGCGGGAGGTCGGCGACGGGCGCGCCGGCCTCGGGCTGGGTCGTCATGTCCCCGATTGTCGCAAACCCGGCTGGGAGCGCCCGACGGTGGTCGCGCGGCCCCCCGGTACTCAGCCGGCGGCCGCGGCGCGGGCCGCAGCGGGCAGCGCGGAGACGACCTGGTCCAGGGCCCGCTCGTCGTGCGCCCCCGACACGAACCACGACTCGAAGGCGCTCGGCGGCAGGTAGACGCCGGCCTCGAGCATCGCGTGGAAGAAGCGGCCGAAGGCGGCGGTGTCCTGGTCGCGGGCGTCGTCGTAGGTGCGGACCTCGCCCTCGCGGAAGAACACCGAGAACATCGACCCGGCCCACTGCACGCGGTGCGCCACGCCCTCGGCGGCAAGGGCGGCCGAGGCGGCATCGGCGATGGTGCGGGCGGCGGTGCCGAGCCGGGCGTAGAGCGCGTCGTCGCAGGCCTGCAGGGTCGCCAGGCCGGCGGCGGTGGCGACGGGGTTCCCGCTCAGCGTGCCCGCCTGGTAGACGGGGCCCTCGGGGGCGAGCATGGCCATGACGTCGCGGCGCCCGCCGAAGGCCGCGGCGGGGAAGCCCCCGCCCATCACCTTGCCGAAGGTGAGCAGGTCGGGGGTGACGTCGACGCCCTCGTGGGCCCACCAGCCGGCGCGCGAGACGCGGAAGCCGGTCATCACCTCGTCGGAGACGAGGAGGGCGTCGTGCTGACGGGTGACGCGGGCCAGTGCCTCGGTGAACCCCGGCTCGGGCGGGACGACGCCCATGTTCCCGGCCGCGGCCTCGGTGATGACGCAGGCGATGTCGCCGCCGCGCGCGGCGAACACGGCCTCGAGCGCCTCGACGTCGTTGTAGGGCAGGACGAGGGTCTCGGCGGCCATCTCCTTGGGCACGCCGGCGCTGTCGGGCAGGGCCAGCGTGGCGACGCCCGAGCCCGCGCTGACCAGCAGGCTGTCGACGTGGCCGTGGTAGTGCCCGGCGAACTTCACGACGAGCGATCGCCCGGTGAACCCGCGGGCCAGGCGGATGGCGCTCATCGTCGCCTCGGTGCCGGACGA
The DNA here is from genome assembly GCF_043099285.1 of Oryzobacter telluris. Classification (GTDB taxonomy): domain Bacteria; phylum Actinomycetota; class Actinomycetes; order Actinomycetales; family Dermatophilaceae; genus Oryzobacter; species Oryzobacter telluris. Next base: position 3,463,774 of record NZ_CP170723.1, read on the forward strand.
GACGAGGCGGACCTGCTCGACCGGCTCGACGCGGGCGACGATCTCCTCGGCGAGGAGGACCTCGTTCTCCGAGGGGGTGCCGAAGGAGTAGCCGCGGCTCGTGGCCGTCTCGACGGCGGCGACGACCTCCGGGTGGCGGTGGCCCAGGATCATCGGGCCCCAGCTGCAGACGAGGTCGACGTAGGTGCGTCCGTCGGCGTCGGTGAGCCACGCGCCCTCGCCGCTCACCATGAACCGGGGGGTCCCGCCGACGGCGCGGAAGGCGCGCACGGGCGAGTTGACGCCGCCGGGGGTCACGGCCCGGGCACGGGCGAGGAGGGCGGCCGAGGCGGGGGCGTCGGCGCCGGGCGTGGGGTCGGTCTGCGCGGAGGTCACGCCCTCCATCATCGCGTGGCGGTGCTCAGCACTCCGACTCGGGCGTCGTGGGGTCGGCGGCGTACGCGTCGCGCACGGCCTGCATCGCCTCGCCGAGGGCGGCGAACTGCTCGGCGGTGAGGACGTCGACGAGGTGGCGCCGCACGCTGGCGACGTGCGCCACGGCGAACTCGCGGATGGCGGTGGTCCCCTCGTCGGTGATCCGCAGCAGGACGCCGCGGCCGTCGTCGGGGGCGGGGGTGCGCACGACCCAGCCGCGGCGCTCGAGGCGCGCGGCGGTGTGGGTGACCCGGCTGCGTGACTGGACGATGAGGGCGGCGACGGCCGACATCCTCAGCTGGCCCATCGGCGACTCCGAGAGCATCGAGAGCAGCTCGTACTCGGAGAGGCTGATGCCGACGGCCTGCAGGTCGCCGTCGAACGCGACGTCGAGCTCGCGGCTGGCCCGCAGGAAGGCACGCCAGGAGACCTGCTCCCCCTCGCTGAGCCAGCGCACCTCCCCGTCCATGCGGCCCATCGTGGCACGTCGGGGCCACCGTCCGGGATGGTCTGCGGCGCCTGCGGGCCAGGTCGTGACCAGATCGTGTCCCAAGATGTGAGACGAGGGAATGGGTCACGGGTGGTGCTTAGTTGAACAGTCAACTAACGTGGGAGACACCGACGTAGTCCCGAGACATTCGAGGAGCACCATCATGGCCAGCATCAACGACCTGCCCGCCGGCACCTGGGCGATCGACCCCACCCACTCCGAGGTCGGGTTCGTCGCCCGCCACCTCATGGTGAGCAAGGTCCGCGGCTCGTTCACCGACGTCGCCGGCACCGTCGTCGTCAAGGACGACGTCACCGACTCCGTCGCCGACGTCACCATCAAGACCGACTCGGTCTCCACCGGCACCGCCGACCGCGACGGCCACCTGCGCAGCGCCGACTTCTTCGACGTGGAGAACCACCCGGAGATCCGCTTCGTCAGCACCTCCTTCGACGGCACCGTCCTCAAGGGCGACCTCACCATCAAGGGCGTCACCAACCCGGTGTCCCTCGACGTCGACTACAACGGCGTCGCCACCGACCCGTGGGGCAACACCAAGGCCGCCTTCGAGGCCGAGGGCGACATCGACCGCACGCAGTGGGGCCTGAACTGGAACGCGGCCCTCGAGGCCGGCGGCGTGCTCGTCTCCGAGAAGATCAAGCTCAAGCTCGACGTGCAGCTCGCCCTCCAGGCCTGAGCCACGTCCCCGCTCCGGTCCTCCGGCCGGAGCACCCCGAGGCCGCCGCCTCCGCCCGTGTCGTCGGGCGGGGCGGCGGCCTTCACCGTCACCCCTCCGCCCTCGGCTCCGGCGCGTGCTACCGCCTGGTACGTGGGGTGATCACCCCACGTACCAAGCGGTAGGACGCTGCTCAGGGGCGGGTGGCGCGGGTGATGAAGCACTGGGCGAGGAGGTTGCGCACGTGCACCTCCGCGACGTCGGGGTCCTCGAGGATGCCGACCAGCGCCGCCTCGACGCCCTCCCCCGCCTCGACGACCCGGTTCGCGGCGTAGCGCATCGCCCCATCGGCGCCGTAGGCGCGCAGGACGCGCGGCGCCTCGTCGAGCCAGGCCGGGAAGGCCCCCGGCCGGTGCGGCCGTGGGCACGCCCCGGCGTGCACGAACACCGGCCCGACCTCGCGCCAGGGCCGGTCCGCGCCGAGCGGCGCGTGCGCGACGAGCAGCAGCCGCTCGCCCGGCGCACTGCGCTCGAGGCAGCAGCGCAGCTGGCTGCCGCCCCCGGCGTCGGTGAAGGGCTCGGCCGCGTGGCCGTGCAGGTCGCGCCCGGTGCGGTGGATGGCCGCGAGGTCGCAGGGGTCGATCGGGACGAGGACGACGGCGCTCATGCCCGTGGAACGCCCGAGGGCACCTCCGTGTGAGTCACGCGCCTCCGGCACCGACAGGGCCGTGGGCTCCTCACCGCCGCCCTCGACGACCCCACGGGCCGGGCGTCGCGTCGATGAACGCCCGGGCAGCACGGCGGCGGCGCCCGTTCGTCCGCGACCTCGCTCTCCTCGACAGTGGTGATTCCCCCCATGAGTGGGCCTGCACGACGGAGGAGAAGTCCATCGTCCGGGGACCATCCGCTCCGTAGCGTCTGCTCCGCACGAGCGGCGACGAGGCCGCCCCAGAGCCAGGAGCCCCCGATGGCGTTGTCCGAGATCCCCGCCCCCACCCTCCCCGTCGGGACCGTCGACCCCGCGGTCGACACCGCTCCCCCGACCCCGAAGCTGCGCCGGATGTCGTTCGGCCTGCTCATGGTCTACGTCGCGATCCTCGCGGTGAACTCCGGCGGCAACGGCATCCTCCTGCCGAACATCGTCGCCGGGCTCGACGAGGCCGGGAAGATCGGCAACCTCGCGTTCGTCACGACGATCGCCTTCATCGCGAACATCTTCGCCCAGCCGCTCGCCGGGGCCCTGTCGGACGCGACCCGCTCGCGCTTCGGCCGTCGCACGCCGTGGATGGTCGGCGGCGCCCTGCTCACGAGCGGCTTCCTCCTCGGCCTGCCGATGGCGCAGTCGGTCCTCACCGTGGCCCTCGTCTGGCTCGTCGTGCAGGTCGGCGTCAACGCGCTCCAGGCGGCCGCGACCGCGCTCGTCCCCGACCGCTACCCCGCGGCCCGCCGCGGCGGTGTCTCGGCGATGATCGGCGTCGGCATCACCATCGGCAACGCCGTCGGCGCCATCGTCGCCGGCGGCACCGCGTCGAAGGGGTCCCTCCCCTACGTCATCCTCGCCGTGCTCGTCCTCGTCATCGTCGGCGGCTTCGTCCTCGTCAACCGCGACGAGCCGACCACCCACCTGCCCCGCGAGCGGACGACCGTCAAGGAGTTCCTGCGGGCCTTCTGGGTCTCGCCGCGCCAGCACCCCGACTTCGCCTGGGCGTTCGGCTCGCGCTTCCTCATGGTCATCGGCTTCTACGGCGCCCAGACCTACGGCCTGTACATCCTGCGCGACTACATCGGCCTCAGCGACGCCGAGTCGAACTCCTTCGCCGCGACGATGGGCGTCGTCCTCCTCGTCGGCGTCCTCCTCTCGGCCCTCGTCAGCGGCTGGCTGTCCGACCGCGTGGGCCGTCGCAAGCCGTTCATCGTGTGGTCGTCCGTCGTCATGTCGATCGCGCTGGCCATCCCGCTCGTCGTGCCGACCACCCAGGGCGTCCTCGCCTACGCCTTCCTCCTCGGCCTCGGCTTCGGCGCGTACATCTCCATCGACCTCGCCCTCATGACCGAGGTGCTCCCCGCCCGCCTCCAGGGAGAGAGCAGCGCCGGCCGCGACCTCGCCATCCTCGGCCTCGCCACGACCCTCCCCCAGGCGATGAGCCCCTCGATCGCCGCCGGCCTGGTCACCCTCACCGGTGGCTACCCGGTCCTGTTCGTCGCCGGCATCGTGTTCGTCATGCTCGGCGCGGTGGCGGTGCGCCCCATCAAGGCCGTGCGATGACGGTCGCAGCCCTCCCCGCGGTGGCCGGCTCCCCGGCCACCGCGGGGGCCGTCCCCGACATCGGCACCCTGGCCGACCGGCTCCCCGCGGGGACGCTGCTCACCGAACCGGCCTCGATGGAGCGCTACAGCCACGACGAGGCCGAGTGGGCGCCGTGGGCCCTGCCCCTGGCGGTCGCGCGCCCGACCGACGCCGACCAGGTTCGCACCATCGTGCGGTGGTGCGTCCTCCACGGCGTGCCGGTCGTCCCCCGCGGTGCGGGGACCGGGCTCTCGGGTGGCGCGAACGCCGTCACCGGCGGGGTCGTCGTCAGCTTCGAGCGGATGACGGCCGTGCTGCGGATCGACCCGGTCGAGCGCCTCGCGGTGGTCCAGCCCGGCGTCGTCAACGACGACCTGCGGGCGGCCTGCGCCGAGCACGGCCTCTGGTACCCGCCGGACCCGGCGAGCTCGCCGTGGTCGACGATCGGCGGCAACGTGGCGACGAACGCCGGTGGCGTCTGCTGCGTCAAGTACGGCGTCACCGGCGACTACGTGCTCGCCCTCGAGGTCGTCACGGGGACGGGTGAGCTGGTGCGCGTCGGCCGGGAGACGGCCAAGGGCGTGGCCGGGTACGACCTCGTGTCCCTGCTCGTCGGCTCGGAGGGCACCCTCGGCCTCGTCACCGAGGTCACGGTGCGGCTGCGCCCGGCCCGCCCGCCCGAGCACACCGTCGTCGGCTTCTTCGACTCGGTGGTCGCGGCCGGCGAGGCGGTGGCCGCCCTGGCCCGCGCGGGCCAGGTCCCCTCGGCCCTCGAGCTCCTCGACCGGCACTGCCTCACGGCGGTCAACGACTGGAAGAACCTCGGGATCGAGGCCGACTGCGAGGCGATCCTCCTCGCGCGCGTCGACGGTCCGGGTGCCGCAGGGGTCGCGGAGGCCGATGCCGTCCTCGCCTGCTTCGAGTCGGCCGGTGCCTCGTGGGCCGCCCGCTCGGAGGACGAGGCGGAGGCCGACGCGATGTTCGCAGCCCGGCGCCTCGCCTACCCCGCGCTGGAGCGCCTCGGCCCGGTCCTCACCGAGGACGTCTGCGTGCCCGTGGGCCGCGTCCCCGAGATGCTCGCCCGGGTCCAGGCCATCGGTGAGCGACACGACGTCCTCATCGCCAACATCGCCCACGCCGGCGACGGGAACCTGCACCCGCTCATCATCACGCCGCCCGGCGACGAGGCCGCGCGTCGGCGGGCCCAGTCGGCGTTCGACGAGATCATCGCCGAGGCCCTGCTCTGCGGCGGCACCGTGACGGGCGAGCACGGTGTGGGGCTGCTCAAGCGCGACGGCCTGGCGGCCGAGCTGTCGCCGGCCGTCGTGGAGATGCACCGTGCCATCCGCCGGGCGCTCGACCCGCACGGCGTGCTCAACCCGGGGAAGGTCGTCACCTGACGCGCTGACCTGCCCGGCGCGCGCCCGGATGCGTGAGGATGGGCCCGTGGGTGGAGCAGACGAGGACGTCGCGCAGTCGGTCGCCGAGCTGCGCCGCCGCGCCGACGAGCTCGCCGTCCTCAACGACCTGGCCCGACGGCTCGCGGCCCTCCACGACACCCGCGAGGTGCTCGACGAGGTGGCCCGGCAGGCCCGACGGCTGCTGGGTGTCGACGTCGCCTACATCATGCTGCTGCGCGCCGACCGGCTGCGGATCGAGGTCGTCGACGGCGCGATGGGATCGGCGATGCGGGGCATCGAGCTGGAGTCGGGGCAGGGCCTGGGCGGCCAGGTCCTCGCCACCGGCCGCCCCCTGACGAGCGAGCGCTACCTCCAGGACACCCGCTTCCCGCACGGCGAGGGCACCGACGCGGCGGCGCTGAGCGAGCAGCTCGGGGGCATCCTCGGGGTGCCGCTCGTCGTCGGCGACGACACCATCGGGGTCCTGCTCGCCGCGGAGCGGCGGCCACGGGCCTTCGCCGACCGCGACGTCGAGCTGCTCGCCGGGCTGGCCGCGCATGCGGCCCTCGCCCTGCGCACCGCCGACCTCTTCGACCGCGAGCGCGCGGCCGCAGCCGAGCTGCGGGCGGCGAACGAGACGCTGCGCGCGGTCAGCGAGAGCCGGCAGCGGGCGAGCGACCTGCGCGACGTCCTCAACGAGGTCGTCCTGCGAGGGGGCGGCCTGGCCGCCGTCGTCACCGCCCTCGAGCGGTCGGCCGGGCTGGCGGTGGCGGTGCGCGACCACGACGGGCGCACGCTCGCCGGGGAACCGCCGGCGGACGTCGGCCTCGTCGTCCCGGTCGACCTGCCGAGCGGGCACGGCGGCGACCTCGTCGCCGCCTCGACGGGGGCGGCGGACGACGAGGACGCCCTGCGCCTGCTGCGGATCGGCGCCACCACGGTGGCCGTGCTCCTGGCGTCGGAGCGGTCGGTCGCCGAGGCCGAGCTGCGGACCCGCGGGGAGTTCGTCCACGCGCTGCTCTCCTCCGACGCCGACGAGGCGAGCCTGCTGCGCCGGGCCCGCGCCATCGGCATCGACCTGCACGCCGTGACGACCGTGGCCGTCGTCGACGCCGAGCCGGTGGGAGCGACGGCGGCCGCCGCCTTCGCCGCCCGTCTCGCCGCCGACCTGCGCGGGTGGTCGGCGGCGCACGCCGGGCAGGTCGTCGTCCTCCTCCCGGCACCCGTCGACCGGACCCGGGAGGCCGTCGCGCGGCTGGCCGGACCCGACGGCGGTGCGCCCACGACCGGCCTGGCCGCCGGGGAGGGCGGTCCGCGCGGTGTGCGGTCGTCGCACGAGGAGGCCCGGCAGACCGCAGCCCTGCTGCTGGCCCTCGACCGCGCCGGCTCCTGCGCGACGAGCGACGAGCTGGGCCTGTACCGGTCGCTCTTCAGCAGCTCGGGCCGCGCCGGGCTCGCCACCTTCATCGACGCGACGGTCGGCCCGCTCCTCGCCTACGACGACGCGCACCAACGCGACCTGTCGGCGACCCTCGAGACCTACCTCGAGCAGGCCCGGCACCACGCGCGCACCTGCGAGGCCCTCCACATCCACCCGAACACGCTCTACCAGCGGCTCGACCGGGTCACCGAGGTCCTCGGGGCGCGGTGGAAGGAGGCCGACCGGGCGCTCGAGCTCCAGGTGGCGCTGCGCCTGCACCGCCTGCTCGCCGACCGCCCGGTCTGAGGGGCAGCCCCGGGGGCGTGGGTCGAGGTATTCGGCTGGTGCCCGGGACAGGCTGAATACCTCGAACCCGAGGGGCCGAGCGGGAGAGGGCCTCCACCGCCATGCCCCACCGACGGAGGACCTCTCCATGGGCAGCACGGCCGCTCCCGGGCTAGCGTCGAGGGACCGCCACCGACGCAAGGACCCGAGGCATGCCGACCTTCCGCACCACCGACGACGTCACCCTCGCGTACACCGACGAGGGCGAGGGCCGGCCGGTCGTCCTCGTGCACGGCTTCACCGCCCCCGCGACGTCGTGGGCCCTGACGGTCGACGCCCTGCTCGGGGCCGGGTACCGCGCGATCACGTTCGACCGGCGCGCCCACGGGGAGTCCGAGACCCCCGCGCACGGCCAGCGGATGGCACGGCACGGTCGCGACCTCGGCGAGCTCCTCGAGCACCTCGACCTCGAGGACGTCCTGGTCGTGGGCGCCTCGATGGGCGGCAACACGTTCTGGGCCTACGTCGACCAGTTCGGCCCGGCCCGGCTGCGCGGCGCGGTGGTCGTCGACCAGACGCCGAAGATGCTCAACGCCGACGGCTGGGAGCTCGGCTTCTACGGCTACGACCGCACCAACGCCGGCACGCACTTCGCCGAGGGGGTGCCCGACAACGGCCGCGGCCGCACGGTCGACCGCTCCGCCGCGCAGATGCTCCGCCTCGTCGAGCGGCTCGGCGGCCCGCCGGCGTTCCGCGACCCCACCGCGCCCGAGACCCTCCCCCTCCTCGAGGACCACGCGCGGCAGGACTGGCGCGACGTCGTGCAGCGCTTCCCGCTACCGCTGCTCATGCTCGCCGGGCGCGAGAGCCAGGTCTGGCCCTGCGAGCACGCCGAGGCGGCCGTCGCCGGGACGCCCCACGGCCGCGCCCTCGTCATCGAGGACGCGGGCCACGCCATCAGCTTCGACCAGCCCGACCGGTTCAACGAGGCCCTCCTGGACTTCCTCGCGGAGGTCGACGGCGGCGCCGCGGCCTCGTCCGCCGGGCACGTGTCGAGGGATTCACGGTGAGGCTCGCGACCGCGACCCACGGCGACGGGCCGCGCCGGATCGCCCTCGTCCACGGCCTGAGCGCCGACGGCGCCCTCTGGCGCGGGTTCACCGAGCGGGTCGTCGCGGCGGGCGGGGCCACCGTGACCACGGTCGACCTGCGCGGTCACGGTGCCAGCGACCGGTCCGACGTCTACACCGTCGACGCGTTCGCCGACGACCTCGTCGAGACGCTCCCGGCGGGCCTCGACCTCGTCGTGGGCCACTCACTCGGCGGCACGGTCCTCGAACGCGCCGTGGCCCGGCTCTCCCCGGCCCACGCGCTCTACCTCGACCCCGGCTTCCACCTGCCGCTGCCCACCGCCGGCCTGAAGGGTCGGCTGTTCTGGGCCGCGGCGCCGGTGACCCTCACCGTCGCCGCCCTGGCCCAGAAGCGCCGCAGCCGCGGGCGTGCCCCGCTCGGGGCTGCGGACGCGCTCCTGCGCGACGCGGCGCGCCACCGGTTCGACCGCCGGATGACGATCGGCGTCTTCCGCGACATCGCCCACCACCCGGCGCCCGTCGCGGCGCCGGCCGTGCCGTCCACCGTCGTGCTCTCCGACGACTCCGCCGCCGTGCTGCCCGACGCGACGGTCGGGCAGCTCGTCGGCCTCGGCTGGGACGTCCGCCGCCTACCGGGCGTCGGCCACGACTTCTGGCTCGAGGACGCCGACCGCACCCACGCCGCCGTCGCCGACCTCCTCGTCGGCGACCCCGTTCAGCCCTGAGTCCGCGGGGCGGCGAACGTCGGGGGGAGGACGCAGAACTCGTTGCCGTCGGGGTCGGCCATGACGACCCAGGCCACGTCGCCCTGGCCGATGTCGGCGCGGGTCGCCCCGAGGGCGGTGAGCCGCGCGACCTCGGACTCGAGGTCGGTGTCGGCCTGCGGCACGAGGTCGAGGTGCAGCCGGTTCTTGCCGAGCCGGGCGTTGTAGGGCGGACCGCCCCAGGAGATCTTGGAGCCACCGAGGGGTGACTGGATCGCGGTCTCCTCGTCCTGGTCCCAGACGAGCGGCCAGCCGAGGACGGCGCTCCAGAAGTGACCGACCTCCATCGACCCGTCGCTCGACAGGCAGCCGATGGTGCCGCACCCCGCGGTGAAGCTGTTCCCCGCAGGCAGGACGCAGAGCTCGTTGCCCTCGGGGTCGGCCATGACGACGTGGTCGGCGTCCGGACCCTGACCGATGTCGAGGTGCCGCCCGCCGAGCTCGAGCACCCGCTCGACCATCGCGGCCTGGGCCTCGGCGGTCTCGCTGGTGAGGTCGAAGTGCATCTGGTTGGGCCCGCGCTTCGGCTCGTCACTCGGCTGGAAGTGGAGGCGGAACTCGGTCTCGCTGTTGGGGACCAGCGAGCGGCCACCGCTGACGGCGGGTACCACCTCGCGTCCCAGGACCCCGCCCCAGAAGGCGGCGAGCGCCACGGGGTCGCTCGCGTCGAAGGTCAGCAGCCGCAAGTCCGAGGTCACGGCCCCGACGGTAGGCGTCGTCGGCGACCCCGGCAACGCGGTTTCCCCGGACCGACCGGGCCATGTCCAGGCGGCGGCGAGCGGCCTACCATCGGGAGGAGGTCCACCGAGCAGGAGGCACCCCGATGAGCTCCGCGATGCGAACCATGATGCGGGTCGGCAACACCGTCGGCTCCTGGGTCTACCGCACGAGCAAGGGCCGTCTCGGCGGCACCGGCCGGGGCGGCACGCCGGTCCTCCTCCTCACGGTGAAGGGCCGCACGAGCGGGCGCGAGTTCACCTGTCCCGTGGGCTACTTCGAGCGCGACGGGGGCTACGTCGTCGTCGGCAGCGCGGCCGGGCTCCCGGACGACCCGCAGTGGTTCAAGAACCTGCGGGCCACCGACTCGGCCGTGGTCCAGCTGGGCGACCGGCGGTACGACGTCGCGGTCCGCGTCCTCGAGGGCGCCGAGCGCGACGCCGCCTTCGCCCAGGTCCTCTCCGAGAACGCCGGCTTCGGCGCCTACGAGAAGAAGTCCGGGCGGACGATGCCGCTCGCCCTCCTCACCCCGCGCTGACCACCTGGGCCACCGAGGCGTCAGAGGCGGGCCGCGGCCTCGAGGGCGTGGTAGCTGAGGATGACCTGCGCCCCGGCCCGGCGGATGTGGAGCAGCGACTCCATCACGACCCGCTCGCGGTCGATCCAGCCACGCTCGGCAGCGGCCTCGATCTGGGCGTACTCGCCCGAGATCTGGTACGCCGCAACGGGAACCGGCGACATGGCGGCAGCCGCGGCGATGATGTCGAGGTGCGGCCCGGCGGGCTTGACCATGACGACGTCGGCGCCCTCGGCGATGTCGAGCTCGAGCTCGCGCAGCGCCTCGGTGGCGTTCGCCGGGTCCTGCTGGTAGGTCGCGCGGTCGCCGACGAGCGAGGAGTTCACGGCCTCGCGGAACGGCCCGTACAGGCCCGAGGTGTACTTGGCCGCGTAGGCGAGGATCACCGTGTCGGTGTACCCGGCGGCGTCGAGCGCCCCGCGCACGTACCCGACCTGGCCGTCCATCATCCCGGACAGGCCGAGGACGGGCGCGCCGGTCGCGGCCTGGGCCAGCGCCATCGAGGCGTACCGGTCGAGGGTGGCGTCGTTGTCGACCGAGCCGTCGGCGCCGAGGACGCCGCAGTGGCCGTGGTCGGTGAACTCGTCGAGGCAGAGGTCCGACATGACGACGAGGTCGTCACCCACGGCCTCGTGCAGCCGCGCCAGCGCGACGTTGAGGATGCCGCCCGGGTCGTCGGCCCCGGAACCCCGGCCGTCCTTCGACGACGGCACACCGAACACCATGATCCCGCCGAGGCCGGCGTCGACGCAGCGCCGCCCCTCCTCGACGAGGGTGTCGAGCGTGTGCTGGACGACGCCCGGCATCGACCCGATCGGCTGCGGGGCGTCCAGGCCCTCTCGAACGAAGACGGGCAGCACGAGCTCGGCCGGGTGCAGCCGGGTCTCGGCGACCATCCGCCGCAGCGCCGGGGTGCGGCGCAGGCGGCGGGGCCGGACGTCGGGGAAGCCCATGGCGCTCAGGTGGCCCGGCGCCGGGCCCCGGGACGGCGCTGGCTCGGACGCAGCACGTCCTCCCCCGCCTCCTGGGCGACCAGGGCCAGCGAGCGGCCGTGGTCGGCGAGGGCGTCGACGAGGACCTCGGCGGTCGGCTCGGGCGCGAGGACGTCGACCCGCAGGCCGTGCTCCTCGGCGGTCTTCGCCGTGGCTGGGCCGATGCACGCGACGACCGTGGTCGGGTGCGGCTTGCCGGCGATGCCCACGAGGTTGCGCACCGTGGAGGACGAGGTGAACAGCACCGCGTCGAACGCGCCCGACTTGATGGCGTCGCGCACCGGTGCCGGCGGCGGGGTGGCCCGCACCGTGCGGTAGGCGGTGACGTCGTCGACCTCCCAGCCGTTCTCCTGCAGGCCCGCGACGAGGGTCTCGGTGGCGATGTCGGCGCGCGGCAGGAAGATGCGGTTGATGGGGTCGAGGTCCTGGTCGTAGGGCGGCCACTCCTCGAGCAGGCCCTTGGCCGACTGCTCGCCCTCGGGCACGAGGTCGGGGTTGATGCCCCAGTCGCGCAGCGCCTGCGCGGTGACCCCACCGACGGCGGCGACCTTGAGCCCGGCGAACGAGCGGGCGTCGAGGCCGAACTCGTCGAACTTCTCGCGGATGGCGCGCACGGCGTTCACCGAGGTGAAGCCGACCCACTCGTAGCGACCGGTGACCATGCCCTTGACGGCCCGCTCGAGCTGCTGCGGCGTGCGCGGCGGCTCGACCGAGATCGTCGGGACGACCGAGGCGGTGGCGCCGTGGTGCTCCAGGCGCGCCGTCATCGAGCCGGACTGCTCCTTGGTCCGCGGGACGAGGACCTGCCAGCCGAACAGCGGCTTGGTCTCGAACCACGACAGCGTCTCGCGCATGGTGACAGTGGACCCCACGACGGCCAGGACGGGGAAGCGCCCGTCGGACATCACGGTGCCGGCCTCGGCGAGGGTCGTCACCGTGGTGCGCTGCTCGGTGCTCGTGCCGCGCTCGGTGACCGCGACCGGGGTGGACGCGTCGCGGCCCGCGGCGACGAGGGCCTCGAGCGTGGCGGCCGCCTTGTCGGGCTGGCCGAGGACGACGACGGTGACGGCGGGGTCGACGACCGCGGCGAGGTCGCCGAGCTTGCCGCCGGCGGCGAGGACGTGCAGGCCCGTGGACGCGGCCGAGGTCAGCGGGATTCCCGCGTACGACGGGACGGCCGTGACGGACGAGACACCCGGCACGACCTCGACGGCGATGCCGGCCTTGACGCAGGCCTGCGCCTCCTCGGCGAGGCCGTTGAAGACCGCCGGGTCGCCGTCCATGAGGCGCACGACGAGGCCGCTCGGGTGGGCCTTCGCGGCGCGCACGACGAGCTTGGCGCGCGACGCCTGGGTCAGCCGCTCGCCGTGGTCGCCGTGACCGGCGTCGACGACGTCGACACCCTCGGCGCACCAGCGCGCGACGACCGCCTCGCGGGCGACCTGGTCGATGACGACGGCGTCCGCGGCGGCGAGCAGCTCGCCCGCCTTGACGGTGAGCAGGCCGGGGTCGCCGGGTCCGGCGCCGACGAAGACGACCCGCGCGGGGATGCGGGTGGTGGACTTGCTGGATGAGCGCGTGGGGCTCACGGGGCACGCTCCGTAACGAGGGGCTCGGTCGTGGACATCTGGTCGGGGCCGCCGGACACGGGGTCCGGCGAGGCTGGTGGTTCGTGCATGAGGTCGGCGGCGCCGTCCTCGAGGAGGAGGTGGGCGAGCCGCCGTCCGAGGCCGGCGGGGTCGTCGACCTCGCCGACGAGCGAGCGGCGCAGGTCGGCCGACCCGTCGGCGGCGGCGACGACGGCCCGCAGCGACAGCTCGGGGCCCTCCATCCCCTCGACGACCTCGGCGAGGGCGCCGACCGGGGCCGAGCACCCCGCCTCGAGCACGGCGAGGAGGGTGCGCTCGGCGGTGGTGCAGGCGCGGGTGTCGGGGTCCTCGAGGGCCGCCACGACAGCGGCCGTGGCGGCGTCGTCGGTGCGGACCTCGACGGCCAGGGCGCCCTGGCCGGGGGCCGGGAGCATCTGGAGGGGGTCGAGCAGCTCGGTGACCTCGGCGGCGCGACCGAGGCGACGCAGGCCGGCGGCGGCGAGGACGACGGCGTCGAGCCGGCCCTCGGAGACGGCGCGCAGGCGGGTGTCGACGTTGCCGCGCAGGTCGGCGACCTCGAGGCCGAGGCCGAGGGCGGCCAGCTGGGCGCGGCGGCGCGGGCTGCCGGTGCCGACGGTGGAGCCAACGGGCAGCTCGCCGAGGGTGAGGCCGTCACGGGCGACGAGCGCGTCGCGCGGGTCCTCCCGCACCGGCACGGCGGCGACCACGGTGGCGGCGTCGGGCGCGGTGGGCAGGTCCTTGAGCGAGTGCACGGCGAGGTCTACCCGGCCGTCGACGAGGGCCTCGCGCAGCGCGGAGACGAACACGCCCGTGCCGCCCAGCTGGGCGAGCGGGGTCGACTGGTCGCGGTCGCCCTCGGTGGTCACCTCGACGAGCTCGACCTCGTGGCCGAGGGCGCGCAGGCGGTCGGCCACCCAGGTCGACTGGGTGGTGGCCAGCGCGGACCGGCGGGTCCCGAGGCGCAGGGTGCTCATGCCTCCTCCCCCGGGATGGTGGGGGGCACCGACACCACGGAGACGTCGCGCGGGTCGAGGTCGAACAGCTCGGACAGGGCGCGGGCGTAGCTGCCGCCCTGGCCGTCCTGGGCGAGCTCCTTGACCCGGACCGTGGGGGTGTGGAGCAGCTTGTCGACGACCCGCTCGACGGCGCGTCGGACCTCGGCCCGCTCGGTGTCGGAGAGGTCGGGGGTGCGGCGCTCGAGGCGGGCGAGCTCGGCGTCGACGAGCTCGCCGGCGCGGGTGCGCAGGGCGGTGACGGTGGGCGCCACGGCCTCGGCGGACCGGGCGAGGATGAAGGCCGCGACCTCCGCGGTGACGAGGTCGGTGGCGTCGGCGACCTGCGGCGCGGAGTCGGCGGCGGCGAGGTCCTCGCCGAGCTCGGCGAGCCCCACGCGGGTGACCCCGGCCAGGTCGCCGACCGCGAGGTCGACGTCGTGCGGCAGGGCGAGGTCGACGTACACCTGGGGGCGACCGCCGCGCGCGCCGAGGGCCTCGGTGACGTCGTCGAGGAGGACGACCCGGCCCGGGGCTCCGGTGCTCGAGACGATGACGTCGGCGCCGGCGAGGGCGCCGCGCAGCTCGGTGAGCGGACGGGCCGACCCCCCGACGCGCTCGGCCACCGAGCGGGCGCGCTCGTGGTTGCGGTTGGCGACGACGACGGTGCGGGCACCCTCGCGGGCGACGGTCGCGGCGGCGAGCGCCCCCATCCCGCCGGCGCCGACGACGAGGACGGACAGCCCCGAGACCGGGCCGAGCGCGGCCTCGGCGCGGGCCAGGCCGGCCTGGACCAGCGAGCCGCTGACGAGGTCGATGCCCGTCTCGGTGTGCACCCGCTTGGCGACCCGCAGGGCCTGCTGGAGGACGCCGTTGAGGTTGGGGCCGACGTGGCCGTGGCGCTGCGCGCGGGCGAGCGACCGGCGCACCTGGCCGAGGATCTGGACCTCACCCACCGCCATCGAGTCCAGGCCGGCGGCCACCGAGAAGACGTGGGCGATGCCCCGCTCCTCGTAGTGCACGTACAGGTGCGGCTGGAGGTCGGCGCGGTCGACCGCGCAGGCGGCCGCGAGCGCGGCGGTGACGTCGGTGAGCGCCCCGTGGAAGGTCAGGCACTCGGCGTAGACCTCGGTGCGGTTGCAGGTCGACACGACGACGACCTCGCTGACGTGCTCGGAGCGCAGCACCTCGCGCTCGAGCGCGGTGCGCGCCTCGGGCGTGAGAGCGACGGACTCGAGGAGGGACAGCGGCGCACCGTGGTGCGACAGGCCGAGGACGACGAGGCTCATGACACCGCCTCCGCGACGGCGACCCGCTGGCCGTGGAAGGCCAGGATCTGCAGCTCGGTGGACAGGTCGACGGTGCGCACGGTGACGCCGTCGGGCACGGTGAGCACGCCGGGGGCGAAGTTGAGGATGGAGCGGATGCCTGCGGAGACGAGCTCGTCGCACGCCTGCTGGGCCCCCTCGGGCGGGGTCGCGATGACCCCCACGGCCAGGCCGTCGTCCGCGACGAGGCGCGCGAGGTCGGTCATCGGCCGGACCACCTGGTCGGCGACCTCCTCGCCGACGACCTTGGCGTCGCGGTCGAGCAGCGCGATGACCCGGAACCCGCGCTCGGCGAACCCGCGGTAGGCCGCGAGGGCGCGCCCGAGGTTGCCCATCCCGATGATGGCGACCGGCCAGTCCTGGGTCAGCCCGAGCACGGCGGCGATCTCGGAGGCGAGGTGCTCGACGTCGTAGCCGACCCCGCGCACGCCGTAGGAGCCGAGGTGGCTGAGGTCCTTGCGCAGCATCGCCGAGCTCACGCCGGCGGCGGCGGCGAGCTCCTCGGAGCTCACCGAGGCGACCTCGTCACGCGCCAGGGCGGTGAGGGCGCGCAGGTACCCGGGGAGACGGGCCACCGAGGCCTCCGGGATGCCCCGGCGGGCTGTCGCTGCGGTGGACACAGGTGGTCACCGACTCCTTTCGCGGGCCCGCGACGCGTGGTTGGACATGGCGAGTCGCGCCCAGCGGCGCGACGCGCGGGTCAGACCGCCAGCCTACGGTCTTGTGAAGCCATGCACAAAGTCGTGTGGAACCCCGTGAGGTGGCTCACCCGGGCCATGTGCTAAAAGCGCGGACCACTCCCCGGGTCGCGGTGTCAGGCGGGTGGGGGCACGGCGAGGGCGGCGCGCAGCCGGGCCTCGTCGACCCGCCAGTAGTCGTGCTGGCGCCCGTCGACGAAGGTGACCGGGATCTGCTCGGCGTACGCCTCGCGCAGTTCGGGGTCCTCGTCGATGGAGCGCTCCTCGTACGCGACGCCCAGCTCGGCGGTCACCCGCTCGATGGTGGCGCGCGCGGTGTCGCACAGGTGGCAGCCCTCGCGCCCCACGAGGAGCACCCGCACGGGGCGGGCCGCGGCGGGGACGGTGGGCTCCATCAGAAGAAGACCGAGCGGCGCTGCATCAGCAGCGTGTACAGCGTCTGCTGGATGGTCTCGCGGACCTGGTCGGTGAGGTCGAAGACGAGCATGGGGTCGTCGGCGGCGCCCGGACCGTGGGTGTCGGTGGGGATGGGCGCGCCGAACTCGATGACCCACTTGCTCGGCAGCGGGATCAGCCCGAGCGGTCCGAGCAGCGGGAAGGTGGGCGTGATCGGCGCGTAGGGCAGGCCGAACACCCGGGCGAGGGTACCCATGTTGCCGATGATCGGGAAGATCTCCTCGGCGCCGATGACCGAGCACGGGATGATCGGCACCTGCGCCGAGAGCGCCGCCGCCACGAAGCCCCCGCGACCGAACCGCTGCAGCTTGTAGCGCTCGCGGAACGGCTTGCCGACGCCCTTGAACCCCTCGGGGAAGACGCCGACGAGCTCGCCGCGGTCGAAGAGCCGCTCGGCGTCCTCGCTGGCGGCGAGGGTGGACCCGGACCGGCGGGCGACCGTGCCGAGGAACGGCGTCTGGAAGACGAGGTCGGCGCCCAGGGCCCGCATGACCCGCTGCTGCGGGTGCTCGTCGTGGATGGCCAGCTGCACCATGAGCGAGTCGATGGCGACCGTGCCCGAGTGGTTGGACACCACGAGCGCGCCGCCCTCGGCCGGGATGTTCTCGATGCCGCGGACCTCGACCCGGAACCAGTGCCGGTAGATGGGGCGCAGCATCGGGTAGAAGACGTTCTCGGTGAAGTCGGCGTCGTAGCCGAAGTCGTCGACGAGGTAGTCGCCGTCGACCCGGCGCCGGACGTAGGCGAGCACCTGCGCGATGCGGCGCTCGACGTCCTCGGGCGCGATGCCGGCGGAGTCGGCGGCGATGCGCAGCATCGTCACCAGGCCCTCGAGGAGGTCGGCGACGTCGGGCAGCGGCAGGCCGGTGCGCGAGGGGGCCTCGGTGACCGTGGGGTCGAGCGGCGGCTCGGCGATGCGCAGGTGGGGGCGCGCGGAGTCGCGGGCGGCCTTGGTGCGCGGGTCGACGCGGGGACGTCGGCGGGTGCCCAGACCCTCGGTGGTCGCGGCGGGCGCGGCAGGGGCGACGGTGGTCTCGGACGTGGCCGGCGCGGGGCGGCTGCTCGTGCGGACGGGACGGGACGGGCCGGCCCGGCGCTCACCCTGCTGGCGGGAGGCGCCGCGCGAGGGTGCCGAGCGGACCTTGGGCGCCGGGCGGTGCGGACGCCGCTGGGGGGCGGTGGGCAGCGGGGTGACCTCGACGCCCTCGGGCGCGCTTGGCGCCGCCGGGGGAACGGCCTCGGTCGGGGTCGTCGGCCGGGAGGACGAGGCCTTCGGTGCCGACTTCTTCGCGGCGGGCTTCGTGGTGGCGGGCCTGGTCGGGGCCGACGCCTTCGGGGCCGTCTTCCTCGCCGTGGACGTCGTCGCGGCGGACGTCTTCGGCGCGGACTTCTTGGGTGCGGACGTCTTGCGTGCGGACGTCTTGCGTGCGGACTTCTTCGCCGCCGGCTTCTCGGCGGCGGGCATCGCGGTGACGGCCTTCGTCGCGGTCGTCGACGTCGCCCGCGTGCTCGGGGCCGGGGGCGCGGCCGTCTCGGGAGCGAGCACCACGGGGTCGGCCCCGATGAGCGGGGTGGAGCGGCGGCGGGCGCGCTCGCCCGACGCACGGGCGGCGCCGGCGGCGAGGGCTCCGGGGCGGGCGGCCATCAGGCACCCCTCCCGGTGCCGAGCGCGCGCAGGAGGGCCTGGCTGGCCGAGCCCGCGACCCCGCTGACGAGGTCACCGACCGCGGCGGCGGCCGGCACGGCCGGTCCGACGGTGCGGGCGAAGTCCTCGAAGGCCCCGCGCGAGGTCCAGTGGGGGGAGAACCCGAGCACCTCGCGCATCCGCGCGGTGTCGAGGCCACGGCCGTAGGCGAGGAACGACATCTGGTCGGCGGAGAAGTCGGCCAGGCGCAGCCGCTTGGTCACGCCCCCGACGAGACCCGCCGACTGCAGGGGCAGCGGCAGCACCGGGCGGCCGACGAGGGCCGCGGCCTGGAGCACGGTGATGACGCCGTCGCCGGCGAGGTTGACCACGCCGGTGGCGTCACCGGTGGTGGCGGCCGCGAGGGCGTCGATGGCGTCGTCCTCGTGCATGAACTGCATGCGGGCGTCGAAGCCGAGCGGGGCGGGGATGACCGGCAGGTTGAAGTAGTCGGTGATCGAGGTGCGGATGCGCGGGCCGATGATGTTGGCGAACCGCAGCGTGAGGATGTCGGTGTCGGGGCGGCGGCGGGCGAACCCGCGCACGTACCCCTCGACCTCGATGCTGTCCTTGCCGAACCCGCCGGACGGGCCGCGCTTGGCGCTCATGTCCTCGGTGAACAGGGCCGGGTCGCGCGGGGTTGAGCCGTAGACGGCCGCCGACGACTTCACGACGAGGCGTCGGACCGTGCTCGACTTCTGGCACGCGGCGAGCAGCTGCATCGTGCCGATGACGTTGATCTCCTTCTGCGGGGTCCGGCCCCCGACGAAGGTGGGCGTCGCGATGACGTTCATGTGGACGACGGTGTCGACGCCGGCGCTCTCGATGACGCGGGCGATCATCGGGTTGCGGATGTCGGCCCGCACGAACTCGACCCCGCCGATGTCGTGCGCCGGCGGGATGACGTCGACCCCCACGACGCGCGAGATCCCGGGGTCCTTGCTCAGGCGGCGCGCGAGCAGGCCGCCGAGGTACCGGGAGACCCCGGTCACGAGCACTACGGACGCCACACCTGCTCCTCACCCGCGGGAACCGTCGACCCGACCCTACCCAGTGCCCCCGCCGGCGGCACAGGCAGGACACCGCGTCGCCCGCCACATCCTCGGGAGACGACAAAGGCCCCCGACGAGCGGGGACCTCTGAAGTGCTAGGAGCGACGCCTCAGCGTCACTTCTTGTTGCGACGCTGGTGGCGCGTCTTGCGAAGGAGCTTGCGGTGCTTCTTCTTCGCCATGCGCTTGCGGCGCTTCTTGATGACAGAACCCATGGGTTACCTCATGCCTGGTACGTACGTGGAGTGCGGTGGCCCACCCTACCGGGAGCCGTGCGTGGCTCCCAAACCGCGTCCGGGTGGACGGGCCGGTGGGAGGGCGGTCGGGCACCACGATCGACACGAGGGGCGGCCCGTCGTGCGGGCCGCCCCTCGGGACGATTCGTGGTGCCGGTGGTTCATGCGGTGTCGACGAACGAGCTGCGCAGGTAGGTGTGCACCTCGTCCTCCGGGACCCGGAAGGATCGACCGACGCGGATCGCCGGGAGCTCCCCGGCGTGGACCATGCGGTAGACGGTCATCTTGCTGACCCGCATGATCGTGGCGACCTCGGCGACGGTGAGGAACCGCACCTCGCCGAGCTGACGCTCCGTGGACATCGTGACCTCGTGCTTCTGCCCGCCCACAGAGCCGGTACACCCGGCCTGCGACCTGTGGGTCGTGCAAGCGCAACCATAGGGGCAGTTGTGACAACTGGGGAAGGGAATGGACGACATTGCTCCGCGCTGTCCAGCCGACACGCCGCGCTGAACAGCAGCAATACCAACGACGTTCGCGACCTCTGCCCGAACGGCCCCTCCCCCGGCCCACCGAACGGCCTCCCGCCGGAGGAGCCCGCGGTCAGTCGAAGTACGCGTCGAGGCCGTGGTGGCTGAAGACGGCCTGGCGGGTGGCCATGACCGCGCGGTCGACCGGGTGGTCGGGGTTGTGCCCCATGGTCCACGGCTGGACCCAGATCGGCAGGCGGTCGGCGGGCAGGTCACCCATCCGGGCCGGGGCCTCGCGCCCGAAGGTGCGCAGCACGTGGTCGAGCCACTCCTGCGGCACGGCGGTGTCGACGGGCACGGGGGTGTGGGCGGCGATCGCGGTGAGGTGCGTCCACGATCGCGGCACGACCTCGACGAGCTCGTAGCCACCCCCACCGAGCGCCACCCAGCGACCGTCGGCCACCTCGTGGGCGAGGTCGTGGAGCGTCTCGTGCGCCCGCCGTTGGGCGTCGACGGTGATGGCGAGGTGCGCGAGCGGGTCGTGGACGTGGGTGTCGCAGCCGTGCTGGCTCACGAGGACCTCGGGCTTGAAGGCCCGCACGAGCGGGGGCACGACGGCGTCGATGGCGCGCAGCCAGGCCGCGTCGCCGGTGCCCGGGGGCAGGGCCACGTTGGCCACCGAGCCCCGCGCGTCGGGGCCGCCGATGTCGCCGGGCCAGCCGGTGCCGGGGAAGAGGTGCCGCCCGGACTCGTGCAGCGAGATGGTGAGGACGCGCGGGTCGTTCCAGAACATCCGCTCGACGCCGTCGCCGTGGTGGACGTCGATGTCGACGTAGGCCACCCGCTCGGCGCCGTGGTCGAGCAGCCACTGGATGCCCACGGAGATGTCGTTGTAGATGCAGAACCCGGCGGCGTGGGTGCGCATCGCGTGGTGGAGCCCGCCGCAGTAGTTCACGCCGTGCTCGGCCTCCCCCGACCACACCTTCTGGCAGACCTCGAGGGTGCCCTGGACGATGCGCGCCGACGCCTCGTGCATCCCGGCGAAGGCGGGGTCGTCATCGGTACCCAGCCCGCGGTTGGCGTCGGCGGCCGCGGGGTCGAGGGAGGCGCGGCGCACGGCCTCGATGTAGCCGGGGTCGTGCACGGTGGCGAGCACCTCGTCGGTGGCGACGCCCGGCGAGACGAGGTCGACGCCGTCGAGGACACCGAGCGCCTTCGCCAGGCGGGTGGTGAGGTCGAGGCGCACGGGTCCCATCGGGTGCGTGGGACCGAAGTCGTACGCACAGAAGACCTCGTCCCACACGACACTCGTCCGCGGGGCCATGGCTGCACGCTACTCGTCGCCCCCGGCGTGGCAGGCTGGGCGTCCACCCCACCTGACGCGAGGAGGCACCGCGATGGCCTGGAGCAGCTCCCACGACGACGACGTCCTCGTCGTCGGGCTCGGCCGGTTCGGCGCGGCCGCGGCCCTCGAGCTGCGCCGGCTCGACCACAAGGTCACCGCCATCGAGAAGGACGGCTTCCTCGCCGAGAAGTTCCTCGGCCGGCTCAGCCACGTCATCCACGGCGACGCCAGCGACGTCCAGGTGATGCGCGACGCCAAGGCCTCCCGGTTCCAGAAGGCGGTCGTCGCCATCGGGTCCTCGGTGGAGGCGTCGGTGCTCGCCTGCGCCAACCTCGTCGACCAGGGCATCCCCGACATCTGGGGCAAGGCCCTCTCCCCCGAGCACGCCCGCATCCTCGAGCGGATCGGGGTCCACCACATCGTGCGGCCCGAGGCCGACACCGGCCGCCGCGTCGCCCACCTGCTCGGTGGCCGGATGCAGGAGTACATCGAGTTCGACGACGGGTTCGCCATCGTCAAGATGCGCCCGCCGACCGAGGCCATCGGCTTCACGCTCGAGCAGAGCGCGATCCGCAGCAAGTACGGGGTGACCATCGTCGGGGTCAAGGCGCCCGGCGAGGACTTCACCTACGCGGTGCCGTCCACGAAGGTGTCGGCCCACGACACCCTCATCGTCAGCGGGCCCACGACCCTCATCGAGCGGCTCGCCGCCCGCCCCTGACGGGTCGGTCCAGAGCGCCCTCGGGGCGGCTCAGTAGGGGGCGACGCCGCCGCGGTCGCCGAGGAGGGGCAGCGTCATCGCCGTCTCCTCCTCGCCGTCGTCCTCGGAGCGCACGCGCATCGGGCGGCGCTCGGCGGTGGGACGGAAGCCGAACCCGCTCGCGAACGCCACGGCGCGGCCGTTGTCGGTGCCCACCCAGTACAGGAGGTGGTGCTTGCCCGCCTCCGCCGCCGTGCGGGCCCCGGCGCTGACCAGCGCGGTGGCGACGCCGCTGCCGCGGGCCTCGGGGGTGACCCAGAGGCCGAAGAGCTGGGCGGCCTCGGGCTGGTCGTCGCCGGCGACGCCGACGCTCGCGATGCCGACCGGCGCACCCTCGCGGGAGGCGAGCAGGCGCACGGAGCGCTGCATCCGGGCCTTCCAGAACTCCTCGGTCTCGGCCTCCTCCTCCGCGTGCGACGCGACGAACGCGTCGGGTGACTCCTGGAGGGCGGTCAGACGGACGGAGCGGTACTGCTCCCACTCGTCGACGCCCAGCGGGCGCACCTCGATCTCAGCCATGCCTCACTCTCCCATGACACCGCGAGGGTCCGGCAACCCGGGAGGGTGAACAGTCAGTGGTCCGGGAGGTCGAGCGCCAGCTCGCGCTCGGTGACGCTCTCGTCCCACGGCATGACCCCCGTGGCACCGGTGGCACGGAAGCCCAGGCGCTCGTAGAACGCTGCGGCGCGGGCGTTCTCGTCGGCGACGTCGAGGACGACGCGGCGGTATCCCTCGGTGCGCGCGTGGTCGAGCGCGGCCTCGACGAGCCGGTCGGCGGCGCCGGAACCGCGGGCGAAGGAGGGCACCCACATCCCGATGAGGAAGACCTCGTCGGCGGGCTGGTCGGGTCCGTGCCAGAGGCCCACGGTGCCGGCGGGGCGGTCGCCGTCGAGGGCGAGCCAGGAGGTGATCCGCCCGGGGAAGCGGCGCCACTCCTCCTCGGTGCGGCCGGCGGCCTCGGCGTAGGTCGTCCAGAAGGCGCGCGGGCTGTCGATGAGGGCGGCGAGGCGCACGTCGCGGTAGGTGGCCCAGAGGTCGTCGGTGACCCGGACGACCTCGAGGCGCGCCGGGGTGCGCTCAGCCACCGGCCAGCTCGGCGGACCGCTTGGCCGCGGCCTCCATCGCCGTGATGAAGGCGGCGCGCACCTTGTGGTCGTCGAGGGTGCGCAGCGCGGCGGCGGTCGTGCCGCCGGGGGACGTGACCTGCTCGCGCAGCACCGTGGGGTGCTGGCCGGTCTCCTTGATCATCGTCGCGGCGCCGTAGAGCGTCTGGACGACGAGCTCGGTGGCGGTGGAGCGCGGCATCCCGAGGACGACGCCCGCCTCGATCATCGCCTCGACGACGTAGAAGATGTACGCCGGCCCGCTGCCGGAGATGGCGGTGACGGCGTCCTGGAGCTTCTCGGGGACCTCGACGACCTTGCCCGTGGCGGCGAGGAGGGCCTCGGCCTCGCTGAGGTGCTGGGGGTCGCAGTGGGCACCGGCGCTGATGGCAGCCATCCCCTGGTCGACGAGCGCGGGGGTGTTCGGCATGACCCGGACCACGGCGCGGCCCTCGGGCAGGTGCGACTCGAGGAAGGCCGTGGTGATGCCGGCGGCGAGGCTGACCACGAGGTTGCCGTCGGCGACGTGCGGGGCAATCTCGGTGAGCAGGCCGCCCATGTCCTGCGGCTTGACGACGAGGACGAGGGTGTCGGCGAGCTCGGCGGCCTCGGTGTTCTCGAGGACGCGCACCCCGTACTTCTGCGTGAGCTCGGCGGCGCGGTCGGCCCGTCGCTCGGTGATGACGAGCTCGTCGGCCGGGCGCCCCGAGCGCAGCAGACCCGACAGGAGCGTCTCGCCCATGACACCGGCACCGAAGATCGCGACCGTACCCATGGCCGTGAGTATGCCGGGTCGCGCCGTCCGGCTCCCCCGAGTTCCAGCCCCGGCGCTCCGCCCCCGCCCTCGATGCCGCGCTACGGGGCAGTAGGTGTCGTGATCACAGCACTTACTGCCCCGTAGCGCGCGATGGAGCGGAGGACGGAGCGCGGCGTGGGGTCAGCCGCGGGTGGCGAGAGAGCGCAGGAAAAACTGGAGGTTCGCGGGGCGCTCGGCCATCCGGCGCACGAGGTAGCCGTACCAGTCCTCTCCGAACGGGACGTAGACGCGCATCTGGTGGCCGCGGTCGGCGATGCGGGTCTGCTCGGCGGGCCGCACGCCCGCGAGCATCTGGAACTCGTAGGTGTCGGGCGCCCGGCCGTGGTGCGAGGCGAGCGCGCCGGCGATGTCGACGAGGCGCGGGTCGTGGCTGGCGACCATCGGGTAGCCCTCGCCGGCCATGAGGACCTTGAGGCAGCGCACGTACGACAGGTCGACGTCGTCGCCGTCCTGGTAGGCCACCGACTCGGGCTCCTTGTAGGCGCCCTTGCACAGCCGCACCCGGCTGCCGGCGGTGGCGAGGTCGCGGCAGTCGGCCTCGGTGCGGTGCAGGTACGACTGCAGCACGGCCCCGACCCACGGGAAGTCCGCGCGCAGCGTGCGCAGCGTCTCCAGGGTGCGGTCGGTGGTCGTGTGGTCCTCCATGTCGAGGGTGACCGTGGTGCCGACCCGGGCCGCGGCCTCGCAGATGGCGCGGGCGTTGTCGAGGGCGATGGCGTCACCGTCGCCGGGGATCGCCTGGCCGACCGCGCTGAGCTTGACGCTCACCTCGGCGGCTCCGTAGGCGGCGAGGTCGGCCTGCGCCAGGGCGTCGAGGAGGGCGACGTAGGTGTCGCGGGTGTGCTCGGCCTGCGCCCGGTCGGTGACGTCCTCACCGAGGTAGTCGACGGTGGCCAGGCGGTTGGTGGTGCGCAGCTCGCCGACGACCCTCACGGCCTCGGGCACGGTCTCGCCGGCCACGTAGCGGGAGACGACCGACCTGCTCACGGGGGCGGTGGTGACCGCCTTGCGCACGAGGTCGGAGTCGGAGATCTGCAGCATCGCTCCGCGGAGCAGGTCACGGGGGTCCACGTCCGTCAGGCTAACGCGAAGGTCAGGGGGTGCGGCGACGCAGGGTGAGGCTGCCCAGGCCGAGCGCGAGGACGACCCACACGAGGATGACGCCCAGGCTCGGCAGGACGTCGCCGAGCGGCTCGGCGATCGAGGTGACGTCCTGCATCGCGTCGACGGCGTACGACAGCGGCAGCACGTCGGACACGAGCTCGAGCACCCTCGGCATCTGGTCGCGGGGCAGCAGCAGGCCACACAGGAGGAACTGCGGGAGCACGAACGCGGGCATGAACTGCACGGCCTGGAACTCGGTGCGGGCGAAGCCGCTGGCGAGCAGGCCCAGCGCCGTGCCGAGCAGGGCGTCGGCCAGCGCGATGACGACGAGGAGCCACAAGGGCCCGGCGATGTCGAGGCCGCAGACCCACACGGCGAAGGCGGTGGCCACCAGGGCCTGCACCACGGCCATCGCCCCGAACGCCAGGGCGTAGCCGAGCATGAGGTCGCCCTTGCCGAGCGGGGTGGTGAGCAGCCGCTCGAGGGTGCCTGACGTGCGCTCGCGCAGGGTGGCGATGCTCGTGACGATGAACATGACGACGAACGGGAAGACCCCGAGCAGCGAGGGCCCGATCCGGTCGAAGACCACCGGGGTGTCGGAGTACACCCACGCGAGGAGACCGAGCAGGACGCACGGCACGACGACCATCAGGCCGACCGTGCGGTGGTCGCCGCGCAGCTGCTTGAGGATGCGGCCCGCGGTGGCGAGCGTGATGCGCGCGTTCACGCGGCCTCCCCTCCGCCGCCGGTGCGGGCGTTCTCGGCGTCGACGAGGGCCAGGAAGGCCTGTTCGGCGTCGGCGGCACCCGTGCGCTCGAGCAGCTCGGGAAGGGTGGAGTCGCTGAGGATGCGGCCCTCGCGCAGGAGGAGCAGCCGGTCACAACGCACCGCCTCGTCCATGACGTGGCTCGACACGAAGACGGTGCGGCCGTCCTCCTCGGCGAGCCGACGGAACATCGCCCAGAGGTCGCGGCGCAGGACGGGGTCGAGGCCGACGGTCGGCTCGTCGAGGACGAGGACCTCCGGGTCGCCGACGAGGGCGCAGGCGAGGGAGACCCGAGAGCGCTGCCCGCCGGAGAGGTTCTCGACGCGCGCGTCGGCGTGGCTGACGAGGTCGACCGCCTCCACCGCCCGGTCGGCCGCCGCGGTGTCGACGCCGAGGACGCGGGCGAAGTACCGCGCGTTGTCGCGGACGGTGAGGTCGCCGTAGACGCTCGGCGCCTGGGTCACGTAGGCGACGCGCCTGCGCAGGTTCGGCGACCCGGCGGGCTCCCCCAGCACCGACACGCTGCCGCTCTCGACGACCTGCACCCCGACGACAGCGCGCATCAGGGTCGACTTGCCGCCACCGCTGGGTCCCAGCAGGCCGACGACCTGGCCGTGCGGGACCCGCACCGACAGGTCAGGGAGCACCTCGCGACCACCCCGCACCACCCGGAGGTGCTCGACCACGACGGCGTCGTCGCCGCTCGCACGCTGCGTCATGACCCGAACGTCCCACTGCGGGAGCCCGTCGGCAAGAACCCCCTCTCAGGCGCGTCGTGGGTAGCGTGCCGGACATGTCGCTGCTGCGCCCGCTCCCCCGCCCCTACCCCGCCGACGTGTACACCGGCGAGGGCGGTGAGGCCTCCGCGTGGCTGCGTCGCGACGACACCGCGCCCGAGCTCGAGTACACCAACGGCGGCAGCTGCGAGTACCTCGCGACGGGCGACTCGACCGGCGGGCTGTACGGCCTCTACCGCTGGACTTTCGGCGAGGAGGAGTCGGGGCCCGCCCCGCACTTCCACCGCGCCATCACCGAGTCGTTCTACGTGCTGGAGGGCGAGGTGCGCCTGTTCGACGGGAACGGTTGGGTCACAGCGACATCGGGCGACTTCCTCCACGTTCCGGAGGGCGGGCTGCACGGGTTCCGCGGATCCGGGCCGGCCCGGATGCTGCTGATGTTCACCCCGGGCGCGCCCCGCGAGGACTACTTCGAGACCTTGGCGGCGCTCGGCCGCGGTGGCACCCTGACCGACGACGAGCGCGCGCAGTTCATGCTCCAGCACGACACCCACTGGGTCTGACCCGCTGATCATCCAGCCATGAGTGCGGAAGTGGCTGCCCCGGCCGCCACTTCCGCACTCAAGGCCGGACCACCTCCCCGAGAAAGAGAGAGTCGATGTCGTTCCAGGCCTACCTCGACGCCGTCGAGAAGAAGACCGGCAGGACGCCGCAGGAGATCGTCGACGAGGCCCACGCCAAGGGGTTCGGCGCCGACACGAAGTCCGGCGAGATCGTCGACTGGCTCGCGGAGGCGTACGGCCTCGGGCGCGGCCACGCGATGGCGATGGTCCACGTCGTGAAGAACGGGCCGGGCATCTCGGACAAGCACGTCGGCACCGACGGCGTGCACCGCGACGAGTCGGACGTCCTGCGCCTCGACGGCCTCGCGAACCGCGACCTGCCCCCCGCCTGATCCAGCCCCCCGGTCCGCACTCGCGGCGGGGAGGTGTCGGCCGTCAGGCCGTCGCGGCGGCGAGGTGGAGGCGGGCGAAGGCGAGGGACTCGGCGAGGTCGAGCTCGCGCTGCGCCTCCTGCACCCGCCGCGTCGCGACCTCGACGATGACGTGCCCCGACCAGCCCTGTGCCGCAAGGGTTTCCAGCACCTCGTCGCACGGCTGGGTGCCGCGCCCGGGGACGAGGTGCTCGTCGCGGGGTGAGCCGACCCCGTCGGCGAGGTGCAGGTGGGCCAGGCGCTCGCCGAGGTCGCGCACCATCCCGAGCGCATCGGACCCGGCGGTCGCGGTGTGCGACAGGTCGAGGGTCACGTGGTCGTAGGGCTGGGGCACCGGGTCCCAGTGCGGGAGGTACGCCTCCACCTCACGCGAGCGCGGCGCCCGCCACGGGTACATGTTCTCGACCGCGAGCCGGATGCCGGTGTCGTTCTCCCGCAACGCGACCCCGTCAACGAACCCGGCTGCGTACTCGCGCTGCCAGCGGAACGGCGGGTGCAGCACGACGGTGTCGGCGCCCAGGTCGAGCGCGAGCTCGATGGAGCGGTCGACCTTCTCCCACGGGTCGGTCCCCCACACGCGCTGGGTGATGAGCAGCGTCGGCGCGTGCACCGACAGCACCGGCACCCCGTGGTGCTCGGCGAGCGCGTGCAGCGCCCCGGCCTCCCGGGTCACCGGGTCGGTCCAGACCATGACCTCGACGCCGTCGTACCCGAGCCGGGCCGCGACCTCGAACGCCGTGGCGCAGTTCTCCGGGTAGACCGACGCGGTCGACACGCCCACCTTCGCCCGCGGCACGGCCACCGGCCGGGCCCGGCCGGTCCCGCGTCGAGGGCGGGCGGGCACGGCTCAGCTCATCCTGTCCAGGTGGCGCAGGATGATGCCCTCGCGCAGCGCCCAGGGGCAGATCTCGAGCCGGTCCAGGCCGAGGAGGTCCATCGTCGCCTCGGCCACGATGGCACCGGCGAGCAGCTGGCGGGCGCGCGGGCCGGAGACGCCGGGGAGGTCGGCGCGCTCGGCGGCGCTCATCCGGGCGATCTCGGGCAGGCGCTCGGACAGGGCCTCGCGGTCGAGGTGGCGCTCGGCGTACATCCCGTCACCGCTCGGGGCGGCGCCGCAGACCCGGGCGAGGGAGCGCATCGTCTTCGAGGTGCCCACGGCGCGGTCCGGGGCACCGGCCTTGGCGAGGGGGCGCAGCTCGGCGGCGATGGCGGCGCGCACCTTGCGCCGGGCCTCGCGGACGGTGTCGGGGGTGGGCGGGTCGCCGGCGAGGAGGTCGCGGGTCACCCGGCCGGCGCCGAGCGGCAGCGACACCGCGACGTCCGGGTCCTCGTCGATGCCCTGGGCGAGCTCGAGCGAGCCCCCGCCGATGTCGGCGACGAGCAGCGTTCCCGCCGACCAGCCGAACCACCGCCGGGCGGCGAGGAAGGTCAGGCGCGCCTCCTCCTCCCCGCTGAGGACGTCGAGCGGGACCCCGGTGGCCTCGCGCACGTGGGCGAGGACCTCGACCCCGTTGGGGGCCTCGCGGATGGCGCTGGTGACGAACGCGCGCACGTCCTCGACGCCCTGGTCCTCGGCCACCTCGGTGCACTCGAGGACGAAGGCGGCCAGCCGGTCGCGGCCCTCGTCGGCGATGCGGCCGTCGTCGGTGACGTGCTCGGACAGGCGCAGGTCGATCTTGTGCTTGCTCGCCGGCAGCGGCTGGGCGCCCGGGTGCGCGTCGACGACGAGGAGGTGGACCGTGTTCGATCCCACGTCGATCACCCCGAGGCGCATGCGCCCAACGTAGTGCCTACCCCGGGCGGGGCCACGCGCGTCCCGGTGGGCGCGCCCGGCGTCGCCGGTGCCCGGGGCCGCCCATAGGCTGGGCGCGTGCCCGAGACGCCGCTCGACATCCCCCGCACCTGGGCCGAGTTCACGGACCCGGGGAACTCCGGCCAGCGCTTCCGGGTCGACCTCACCTGGCTGACCTCGAGCTGGACGTGCATCTTCGGCAACGGGTGCAAGGGCATCTACGCCGACCGCCCGGACGACGGCTGCTGCACCCTCGGTGCGCACTTCACCGACGACGAGGACGTCGAGCGGGTCCGCGCCGTCGTCGCCGAGCTCGGCGAGGACGAGTGGCAGCACCATCCCGGCCACGGCAAGCGGGGCGACAAGGACCCCTCGCGCCTGTCGGCGTGGACCGAGAAGGAGGACGGCGCGCGCAAGACGAAGGTCGTCGACGGCGGCTGCATCTTCCTCAACCGGCCCGGCTTCCCCGCCGGGGCCGGGTGCGCGCTGCACCAGCACGCCGTGCTCGCCGGGACGCCGCCGCACGAGGCCAAGCCCGACGTCTGCTGGCAGCTCCCGATCCGGCGCAGCTACCGCAACGTCGAGCAGCCCGACGACACCACCTACCTCGAGGTGACCATCGCCGAGTACGACCGCCGCGGCTGGGGCCCCGGCGGCCACGACCTCGACTGGTACTGCTCGAGCAACCCCGAGGCGCACGTCGGCCGCGAGCCGGTGTTCCGCAGCAACCGGGCCGAGCTGACCACCCTCATGGGCGAGGAGGCCTACGCCGTCCTCGCCGTGCGCTGCGAGGCGCACCTCGACACGGTCCGCCGGGCCCGCTCGGCCGGCGCGCGCACCCTCCTGCCCCTGCTCGTGCACCCGGCGACGCTGGAGGCCGACGCGGTCGGTGGCCTGCGACCGCGCGTCCCACGCCGCAAGGGCACCGTGGCCGAGGGCGCCCCCCGCACCACGTGATCCGCAGCCCCAACATCTGGGACGCCCCGGACGTGTACGAGGTCGAGAACCGCGCCTCCGACCGGGCCGGGGTCATCGACACGACGATCGCGGCGCTGCACCCGCTCGACGGAGCCGTCCTCCTCGACGTCGGGTGCGGCACCGGCTTCCACCTGCCGCGGTTCGCAGCCCGCGGTGCCCGGACGATGGGGGTCGAGCCGCACCTGCCGCTCGTGGAACGGGCCGGCCGCCGCCTCCAGCACGCGGGGTCCCCCTCGGGCGCAGCCGTCCTCGCCGGGGACGCCGAGCACCTCCCCCTCGCCGACGCCTCAGTCGACGTCGTCCACGCCCGGTGGGCCTACTTCTTCGGCGCCGGGTGCGAGCCGGGTCTGGCGGAGGTCGAACGGGTGCTGCGCCCCGGCGGCATCGCCGTGCTCGTCGACAACGACGCGACCCGGTCGACCTTCGGGAGCTGGTTCTCCCGCGCGTACCCCGCCTACGATCCCGTTGCCGTGCAACGCTTCTGGGACCGGCGTGGTTTCACGACCGAACGCCTCACCATCCACTGGACCTTCGACCGCCGCGAGGACCTCGAGGCCGTGGTGCGCATCGAGTTCCCGCCCGGCGCCGCCGACGCGGTCCTCGCCGAGCACGACGGGCTCACCGTCGACTACGCCGTGGCCCTGCGGTGGCGCCGCGCCTGACGGACGCCCTCACCGGGCCTCGAGGACCGCCGTCAACCGCCGCAGGTCCTTGGTCATGGCCCGCTCCATCGCCCTGGCCATGACGGGTGCGGCGACGGCACCGAACCCCGACGGCGACCCGTGGTTGCGCATCGTCATCCGGGTGGACCCCGTCGGGAGGTCGGCGAACGCGTAGGTCGTCGTCATCGGGAACGGACCGGACGCGGTCGCCATCACGAGGCGCTCACCGGGGACGAGCTCGCGCACCTCGTAGGTGTACGTGATCGTCCGGCCGAGGAACCGCGCGACGAAGCGCATCCGGCTCCCCACCTCCAGCGGCCCGGGGGTGAGCACCTCCACCGACCGGATGTTGGCGTACCAGGCCGGGACGTTCGCCGGGTCGCTCGCGAAGGCGGCCACCTCGGCGCGCGGACGCCGGATGTCGGCCTCGAGGGTCACGTCGACGTCCACGCCTCCATCCTCGCGCGCGGGCCGCCGCTCGGCGACACTGGGCCGATGCTGACCCGCATCGTCCCCACGGCCTTCTACGCGGACCTGTCCGTCGGTCTCGACCTCTTCGTCGACGGCCTGCGGATGGAGGTCGTGCACCGCGACGGCGACCTCGCCGTCGTCGAGCGGCACGGGGCCAAGCTCAACCTCGTGCACAACGCCGAGGCGGCGGCGCACGCCGAGCGCCCCGAGTACGGGCTGGAGACCGACGACATCGAGTCGGTGTTCGCCGACGTCTCGGCCCGCCGCCCGGACCTGCTCCACCCCAACCTGTCGCGGATCACGCTGCGGCCGTGGGGTGCTCGCGAGTTCGCCCTGCTCGACAGCACCACGGTCTGCGTCGTCGTGCGGCAGTGGGAGGACGCGCGGCGCGCCACCTTCGTCGACACCAACCTGCGCGGGGCCCGGTTCGTGCGGTCAGACCTCTCGGGGGCGGTGATGCGCGGGGTCGACGTGGCGGGGGCCGACATCGACGCGCCCTGGCTGCTCCAGGGCGGCAGCGAGCTGCGGGTCAACGGGGTCGACGTCGTGCCGTACGTCGAGGCCGAGCTCAACCGCCGCTTCCCCGGCCGAGCCGACCAGGCCGCGCAGGACCCGGACGGCCTGCGGCAGGCCTGGGCCGCCCTCGAGCGGACCTGGGCCGCCACCCTCGACCGGGTGGCGGCCATGCCGCCCGGGACGCCCGACGTCTCGGTGGACGGCGAGTGGTCGTTCGCCCAGACCCTGCGCCACCTCGTCATGGCCACCGACACGTGGCTCGGCGGCGCGGTCCTCGAGCGCGAGGCCCCGTACCACCCGCTCGGCCAGCCGCACGCGGAGTACGAGACGGACGGCCACGACCCGTCGATCTTCGTCCGGGGCACCCCGCCGTACGCCGACGTCCTCACCGCCCGCGCCGACCGGGTGGCCCTGGTGCGCGGTTTCCTCGCCACGGTGACCAGGGAGGACCTGGCCGTGGTGCGCCGCAACCCGTGGTCGCCGGAGCACCCCGAGACCACGCTGTCGTGCCTGCACACCATCCTCGAGGAGGAGTGGGAGCACCACCGCTACGCCGTGCGCGACCTCGACGCCATCGAGGCCGGGAGCGCCGGCGGACACGCCCGCTGAAGGACGGTCACCGGGTCCGCCCCACCGCGAGGGGTGGCCAACGGCTGTCCGCGGGGGTCGCCGGCAGCCACTGGCCACCCTTCGGCGCGGACCTGCCGGGACACGAGGGCCCGGCCGGTCAGTCGTCCGAGGGGTCGAGGTCCAGGGCGATGTCGACGATCGGCGAGGAGTGGGTGAGCCCGCCCACCGACAGGTAGTCGACGCCCGTGGCCGCGTAGGAGGCCGCGACCTCCAGGGTCAGCCCGCCGGTGGCCTCGACCTCCACCGTCTCGCCGGTGTCGCGCACGGCGGCGACCGTGGTCGTCAGCAGGTCGGTCGACATGTTGTCGCACAGCAGGAACCGCGCCCCGGCGCCCACGGCCTCGAGCGCCTCGGCCGTGGTGGTCACCTCGACCTGCACCGGCACCTCGGGGAACTGCTCGCGGATGGCCTCGATGGCCGCGGTGAGGCTCCCGGCCGCGAGCTTGTGGTTGTCCTTGACCATCGCGCAGTCGTACAGGCCCATCCGCTTGTTGGTCCCGCCACCGCAGCGCACGGCGTACTTCTCCAGCGCTCGCATGCCCGGCGTCGTCTTGCGGGTGTCGAGGACCATCGCACCCGACCCCTCGAGCACGTCGGCCCACCGCCGCGTGTGGGTGGCGACGCCCGACGTCCGCGACAGGACGTTGAGGACGGTCCGCTCCGCGACGAGCGTGGTGCGGGTGGACCCGGCGAGGGTGGCGAGGTGGTCGCCGCGCGCGACCCGCGCCCCGTCCTCCACGTGCACCTCGAGGACGACCGGTCCGGTCCCGAGCCGCCGCGACACCGCCTCGATGACGAGGGCCGCCACCGGCAGACCCGCCACCACCCCGTCGGCGCGCGCCACGAGGTGGGCCACCGACACCTGGTCGGCCGGGATCGTCGCCATCGTCGTGACGTCGGTGCCCGTGCCGAGGTCCTCGTCGAGGGCCCGCTCGACGAGGAGGCGGGCGTCCTCCAGCGGGAAGCCGTGGTCGGCGACGTGCTCGGTCATGCGGGTCCCCCGGTGCTGTCGTTGGCCGGCCCCGGGACCGGGTGCTCGGTGAGGACGAGCGAGCCGTCGGCGGCCCGCGTCGTCGTGAGGTGGGTGAGCCAGCGGGCGTCGTCCCGGTCGGGGAAGTCCGAGCGGACGTGCCCGCCGCGGGTCTCGGCCCGCGTGTGCGCGGCGAGCGACAGCACCTGGCCGAGGTGCAGCAGGTTCGTCGTCTCCCAGGTGCGTGGGCCGGGCTCGGCGCCGGTCGGCGGCAGCGCCGCGAGGTCGGCCAGGGCCGCGAGCGCGCCCGCCGTGGACTCGCCGGACCGCACCGGGCCCGAGCCCCGCGTCATCGCCCGCTGGAGGTCCAGGCGGCGCGAGGAGTCGAGGACCGCGGTGTCGCCGTCGACCACCGGGGTGCGCAGCGGCAGCTCGTCGCGCGCGATGCGGGCGGTGACGTCGTCGGCGATCCGGTGGGCGAAGACGAGCCCCTCGAGCAGCGAGTTCGACGCGAGCCGGTTGGCGCCGTGGACCCCGGTGCACGAGCACTCGCCGCACGCGTAGAGCCCGTCGACCGAGGTGTGCCCCAGCAGGTCGGTCTCCACGCCGCCGGAGGCGTAGTGCTGCGCCGGAGCCACGGGGAGCAGCTCGGTGGCGGGGTCGAAACCGAGCTCGCGGCACCGCGCGACGATCGAGGGGAAGCGGCCCTCGAGGAAGTCGCCCCCGAGGTGCCGGGCGTCGAGCCACACGTGGTCGACCCCCTGGTCGCGCATGACGTCGAGGATGGCGCGGGCCACGACGTCGCGCGGGGCGAGGTCGGCCAGCTCGTGCCGGCCCGCCATGATCCGCACCCCGGCGTCGTCGACGAGGAAGGCCCCCTCCCCGCGCACCGCCTCCGAGATCAGGGGCTGCTGCCCGGTCGACCCCTCCCCGAGGAAGAGCACCGTCGGGTGGAACTGCACGAACTCGAGGTCGGTGACACGGGCCCCGGCCCGCAGCGCCGCGGCCATCCCGTCGCCGGTGGCCACGGGTGGGTTCGTCGTGGAGGTGTAGATCTGGCCCAGCCCGCCGGTGGCCAGGACGACGGCCCGCGCGTGCGCCGCTCCCACGCCGTCGACCTGCCCCTCGCCGATGACGTGCAGCGTCACGCCGCACACGGCGCCGTCGGCGGCGGTGAGGAGGTCGACGACCAGGGCGTGCTCGATGACCTCGATGCCCGGGTCGTCGCGGACCCGGTCGAGCGCCGCGATGAGGGCGCGGGAGATCTCGGCCCCGGTCGCGTCGCCGCCGGCGTGGGCGATGCGGTCGCGGTGGTGGCCGCCCTCCCGGGTCAGCTTGATCTCGCCGCCGGCGTCGCGGTCGAACTCGGCACCCAGCGCGACGAGCTCGCGGACCCGGTCGGGGCCCTCGGTCACGAGGGTGCGCACGGCCTCGACGTCGCACAGGCCGACACCGGCCACCAGCGTGTCGTGGAGGTGCTCCTCGGGGGTGTCCTCGGGGTCGAGCGCCGCCGCGATGCCGCCCTGGGCCCACTGCGTCGAGCCCGCCGAGAGCACCGTCTTGGTCACCAGCAGGACCCGGTCGACCCGCTCGCGCAGCCGCAGCGCGCAGGTGAGGCCGGCGATCCCCGACCCCACGACGATGACGTCGGCGGTCGCCGTCCAGCCCGGCTCGGAGGCGGTGAGCCGGCGGGGGACGCGGGTGGCGGGGGCGGTCGTCATCAGGTGCTCAGGCCCGCGCGGTGACGGCGGAGGTGAGCAGCCCGTGGCCCGGAGGGACGTCGCCGGGGTCGTCGCCGACCTCGACGATGCGGTTGGCCCCGTCGACGAACACGACGTGCGGGGAGAACGTGCGGGCCTCGGCGTCGTCCATCGCGGCGTACGAGATGACGATGACCGTGTCACCGGGCGCGACGAGCCGGGCCGCGGCCCCGTTGACGCACACGACGCCCGAGCCGCGCTCGCCCTCGATGACGTAGGTGGTGAGG
Source organism: Oryzobacter telluris (assembly GCF_043099285.1). Classification (GTDB taxonomy): domain Bacteria; phylum Actinomycetota; class Actinomycetes; order Actinomycetales; family Dermatophilaceae; genus Oryzobacter; species Oryzobacter telluris. The sequence goes on from NZ_CP170723.1 coordinate 3,499,044, forward strand.
CGGTTGCCGTTGTCGACGTCCACGACGTCGACCTGCTGGCCCACGAGGAGGTCGGCCGCGTCGATGAGGTCGCGGTCGAGGGTCAGCGAGCCGACGTAGTGCAGGTCGGCGTCGGTGACCGTGGCGCGGTGGATCTTGCCGTGGAGCATGAAGCGCTGCATGGGCGTGGCCCTCCGGAGGGGGTGGCGGACGAGGGGGCGGGTCAGACGTCGGCGCGCGCGTGGGGGACGTCGGAGAAGACGTCGCGGGCGCCGCCGCCGGGACCGACGAGGACCGGGGTGTTGTCGATGAGCCGCGTGGTGCCGACCCGCGCCGCGACCGCGAGCAGCGCCTCGCCCCGGTACCACTCGGGGACGTCGGCGAGCGTGTGCGGGTGGACGAGGACGAGGTAGTCCACGAGCGCCAGCGGCTCCTCGACCACCACCTCGCGCGCGGCCCGCCGCACCGCCGACGGGCCGAAGGTCGCGACGTCGGCGCCGGCGCGCAGGGCGCGGCTGAGGCAGAGGGCGACCTCGCGGTCGGAGTCGGTGAGGTACATGTTGCGGCTGCTCATCGCCAGGCCGTCGTCCTCGCGAACCGTCGGCACCGACACGATGTCGACGGGGAAGTCGATGTCGCGCACCATCCGGCGGATGAGGAGGAGCTGCTGGGCGTCCTTCTGGCCGAAGTACGCGCTGCGGGCGGCGGTGAGGTGGAGCAGCTTGCCCACGACCGTGAGGACGCCGTCGAAGTGCCCGGGGCGCGACGCTCCCTCGAGGACCTCACCGAGCGGACCGGCGGAGACGCGCACGCCCGGGTCGCCGTCGGGGTACACGACGTCGGGGGTGGGGGCGAAGACGACGTCGACCCCGGCCGTGGTGCAGATCTCCATGTCGGCGTCGAAGGTGCGCGGGTAGCGCGAGAGGTCCTCCTTCGGCCCGAACTGCAGCGGGTTGAGGAAGATCGTCACGACGACGTGGGCGTGCCGCTGGCGCGCGGCCCGGATCAGCTGGGCGTGGCCCTCGTGCAGGGCCCCCATCGTCATGACGACGGCGACGTCGCGGCTCGGCAGCGCCTCGCGGGCGGCCTTGAGCTCCTCGCGCGTGTGCGCGACGACGGGGGTCGAGGTGGTGGTGGTCACTCAGGGCTCCTGGTCGGAGAGGGTGTCGAGGAGGGGCTCGGCGTCCGCGGGGCGCAGGCGACCGCTGTCCAGGGCGCGCAGCGCGGTGGCGCGGGCGAGGGCGACGTAGGTCCTCCGGATCTCGGGCGAGAGCCGGTCGAGCTCGCGCAGGTGGTCCTCCACGGTACCGACGTCACCTCGGGCGACGGGGCCCGTGAGGGCTGCGTCACCCAGCCGGAGGGCGTTGTCGAGGGCGGCGCGCATCAGGGGTCCGACCACCCGGCGCGGCTCCTCGACGCCGGCGCGGGAGAGCAGCTCCATCGCCTCGCTCGTCAGCGTGACCAGGTGGTTCGCTCCGTGGGCGAGAGCCGCGTGGTACGCCGCCCGGTCCTCCTCGGCGACCCACACGGGGTCGCCGCCCATCTCCACGACGAGGGCCTCGGCGACGGGTCGCAGCTCGTCGTCGGTGGTGACGCCGAAGGCGCAGTCGGTGAGGCGGTCGAGGTCCATCGCGGTGCCGGTGAACGTCATCGCCGGGTGCAGGGCGAGCGGCAGGACGTGGTGCGGCCGGGCCGGTTCGAGGATGGCGACCCCGTGCCGCCCGCTCGTGTGGACGACGATCTGCCCGGCCTGCCAGACGCCCGTGGCGGCGAGCCCGGCGACGAGCCCGGCCAGGGCGTCGTCGGGGACCGCGAGGACGACGAGCTCGGCCCCCTCGACCACGGTCGGGACGTCGGTGAGCGGCACGCCGGGGAGGAGGTCGGCGGCGCGGGCGCGGCTGGCGTCGGACACGGCGTAGGCGCCGGTGACGTGGTGGCCGGCGCGGGCGAGGGCCGCCCCGAGGACCGCGCCGACCCGGCCCGCACCGACGACGCCGACGGCCAGGCGGGCGGGGTGCTCGATGCCGTCCACGACCGAGCACGCTACCGCCCCGGACCGGGTCGGGTGCCGAGGTGGTCGCGGGGCGGCCGGCCCGGCACCGGACGGGGCCACCGATAGCGTGCGGGCGTGGTGGTCCCCTGGCGCGAGGCATGGCACGAGGCGCTCTACGGCGCCGCCGGCTTCTACCGACGCGCGGAGGGACCGGCCGGGCACTTCACCACCTCCACCCACGGGCCGCTGGGCGCGCTCCTCGCCCAGGCCCTCGGCCGCCTCGCCGACCGGGAGGGCGCCACCCACGTCGTCGACGTCGGCTGCGGTCGCGGCGAGCTGCTCACCCACCTGCGGGCCGCACGACCCGACCTGCGGCTCACCGGGGTCGACGTCGTCGACCGCCCCTCCGACCTCCCCGAGGACGTCGCCTGGCTGCGCTCGCCCGGCGGCGGCGCCCTCCCCGACGCGCTGCGCGACCTCGAGGACGTCCTCGTCGTCGCGCACGAGTGGCTCGACGTCGTGCCGTGCACCGTCGTCGAGGTGGGTGAGGAGGGGGCGGCGCGAGTGGTCCTCGTCGACGGCGACACCGGGGAGGAGTCGCTCGGCCCGGCGCCCGACCCCGACGACCTCGCCTGGTGCTCCGCCCACTGGCCGATCGACGGCCACGAGGCCGGGACGCGGGTCGAGGTGGGGCGCTCGCGCGACCTCGCCTGGGCCGACCTCCTGGGCCGGGTCCATCGCGGCACCCTCCTCGCCGTCGACTACGGCCACACCCGCGACGACCGGCCCACGTCCGGCACCCTCGTCGGCTACCGCGAAGGCACCGTCGTCCCGCCGCTCCCGGACGGCTCCTGCGACCTCACCGCGCACGTCGCCGTCGACTCCCTCGAGCACGACGAGCTGCTCACCCAGCGCCGGGCCCTGCGCGACCTCGGGGTCACGGGGGCGACGCCCTCCGCGGACCTCGCCCGCACCGACCCGGCCGGCTACCTCGCCGCCCTGGCACGGGCCTCCGCCGGCGCCGCGCTCACCGACCTCGGGGGCCTCGGGGGCTTCCACTGGGTGGTCCGCCGGGTCGCGCGGATGTGACGCGGGCGCGGGTCGCGTGGCACCGTGGAGGGGATGTCTGCACTGCCCCGACCCACCCGCCTCGCGACCGCGGCCGTCGTCGCCACCGCCCTCGCGGCCCTCACCGGCTGCGGCTCGGACGCCCCCGAACGGCCCCAGGACGTCGTCGTCACGGTGACCGCCTCACCGTCGCCGTCCGCGTCCTCGGCCGCCCCGAGTGCCTCCGCGAAACCCGCCACAATCCGCAGCGACGTCAAGGGCCGCCGGTTCGACTTCGGGCTCGTCGAGAGCCGCCGCACCTCCGGCGGGACCGACGTCCTCGTCATCGACCGCTGGACCGACCCGAAGGTCGATGACGCCCTGCTGGCGAAGCAGGGCCTGCCCGTCGAGCCGTACGAGGTGCGCTCGGCGCGCTACCTCAACCAGAAGAAGAAGACCTTCGACGTCCCGGTGCGCGAGGGGACCTCCTTCCTCCTCAACCACTGCGTCGCCCTGGGCGAGCCGCCCGAGACGCGGTCGGTGTCGGCGGAGGAGCTGGCGGCCGCGTCCTCGGTCGACCGCCTCCTCCTCGTCGAGCTCGACGCCGCCGGGTACGCCACCGGCGGCGAGACCTTCCCCGGCTGCTGAGCCGGGCGCCGCGACGACGTGGGGCAGACTGTCGGCGTGACCTCCGGGACCGAGCCGCGCGCCCTCGACATCGGCATGGGCGCCGGGGGGCTCGCCACCGCCGACATGGTCCTCAACATCGGCCCGCAGCACCCGGCGACGCACGGCGTCCTGCGCCTGCGGGTCGTCCTCGACGGCGAGCGGATCGTCTCGGCCGAGCCGATCATCGGCTACATGCACCGCGGGGCCGAGAAGCTCTTCGAGGTGCGCGACTACCGGCAGATCACCGTCCTCGCCAACCGCCACGACTGGCTCTCGGCGTTCGGCAACGAGCTCGGTGTCGTCCTCGGGGTCGAGGCGATGCTCGGGATGGAGGTGCCCGAGCGGGCCGTGTGGCTGCGGACCCTGCTCGCCGAGCTGAACCGCGTGCTCTCGCACCTGATGTTCCTCGGCTCGTACCCGCTCGAGCTCGGCGCCATCACCCCGATCTTCTACGCGTTCCGCGAGCGCGAGGAGCTCCAGGCCGTGATGGAGGAGGCGTCCGGCGGGCGGATGCACTACATGTTCAACCGCGTCGGCGGCCTCAAGGAGGACGTCCCGGCCGGCTGGCTCGGGCGGGTCGAGTCGGCGGTGTCGGCCGTGCGCCGGCGCCTGCCCGACCTCGAGTCGATGATCGTGGGCAACGAGATCCTGCGGGCCCGCACCCGCGGGGTCGGCGTCCTCGACGTCGCCACCTGCGAGGCGTACGGCGTCTCGGGGCCGATCGCGCGCGCTGCCGGACTCGACCTCGACCTGCGCCGCGACGACCCCTACCTCGCCTACCCCACCCTGTTCGCCGAGGGCGGCCCCGGCCGCGTCGTGACCCGCACCGAGGGCGACTGCCTGGCCCGTCTCGAGGTCCTCCTCGAGCAGGTGCACGTCAGCCTCGACCTCGCCGAGGCCTGCCTCGACACCCTCGCCACCCTCCCCGCCGGACCGGTGAACCAGCGCCTGCCCAAGGTCCTCAAGGTCCCCGAGGGCGAGCGGTACACCGCCACCGAGAACCCCCTCGGCCTCAACGGGTACCACCTCGTCTCGCGCGGCGAGAAGACCCCGTGGCGGCTCAAGCTGCGCTCGGCGTCGTTCAACAACGTCCAGGTGCTCTCGCAGGTGCTGCCCGGGTGCCTCGTGGCGGACATGGTCGCCGTGCTGGGGTCGATGTTCTTCGTCGTCGGGGACGTCGACAAGTAGCCGACCCGAGGCGCCTGACGGTGGCCGGCCGGCCCGGCTCGTGCTCAGCGGGCCTCCCACGTGGGCCTTTGTGACCACGCCGAGCCCGCGCCAATGGCCCGCCTTGGCCATTGCGGCCCCCGGCGCGTGGTGGGTTACTGGACGGATGGGAGGGGCCCGGTGACCGGGCCCGCACGGTCCGGTCATCCTCACCAGACATCCGACGCGACGTCAGGCCTGCGGGCCGGGGGCGGGTCGGAGGAGGAGAACGTGATGTCACGACGTCGATCCACCACCCTCGTCGCCCTGGCCGTCGGTGGGCTCCTGGGGGCCCTCGGCACGACCGGCGCCTCGGCCGCACCGGCGACGGGGACCGATGCCAGCGAGGTGACCCACTGGAACCAGGTCGCCACCTCGACCCTGGGGGCCCTGCCCGGGCCCGACGGCGGGGCACCACCCGCCTTCTCGATCAACATGGCGATGGTGCAGGGCGCCGTCTACGACGCGGTCAACGCCATCGGCCCCAAGCGCTACCGCCCGTACGTGCTGGAGACGCGCACGGGTGCGAGGGCGTCGGTCGACGCGGCGGTCGCGACCGCGGCCCACGACGTCATCGCGAACCTCGTGACGACCGCGCCGGAGCGGGTCCCGTTCCCCGGCCGCGCGGGTCTGCTCGGCACGCTGGCCACGACGTACGCGGCCTCACTCGACGCCGTCGCCGGCGGCGCGTCGAAGCGGCAGGGCATCGCGGTGGGCCACGCCGCGGCAGCGGCGATGCTCGCCGCCCGCGCGGGCGATGGCCGATTCGGTCCCTCCGCGTGGGTGAACGACACCCGGCCCGGGCACTGGCAGCCGCTGGCCCCCGGCGGCGTGCCGGCGCTGGACCCGACCCCGTGGGCGGGCGACGTCAGGCCGTTCACGCTGACGAGCTCCTCGCAGTTCCGCTCGACCCCACCACCCGACCTCGGCAGCGCGCAGTGGGCCACCGAGCTCAACGAGGTCAAGGCCCTGGGCCGGGCCACCGGCTCCACGCGCACCGACGAGCAGACCTACATCGCCCGCTGGTGGCAGAGCGCCCCGGTCTTCAGCTGGAACGAGGTGGCCCGGCAGCTCATCACCCGCGCCGACCTCACCGCCGCCGACAGCGCGCGCCTGCTGGCGCTGCAGAACCTCAGCGGCGCCGACGCGGTCATCAACTGCTGGAACGACAAGTACCACTTCGACTTCTGGCGGCCGTGGAACGCGGTGGTCCGGGCGGGTGAGGACGGCAACGACGCGACCGTGGCCGACCCGGACTGGACCGCGCTCATCGCGGCGCCGTACCCGGAGTGGACCTCGGGCCACAACTGCCTCGACGCCGCCCACGTCGCCGTGCTGCGGATGTGGTTCGGCGACGACCCGGTCGGCGGTCCCTTCCAGATCACGAGCTTCTTCTCCAACCCCGGCGGGCCCGGCGTGCGGACGTTCGACACGTTCTCGCAGCCGCTCACCGAGGTGATCGAGGCGCGGATCTGGGCCGGGCTGCACTACCGCAGCTCGGACGTCCAGGGCCAGGTGCTCGGCCGCAACGTCGCGGCCTGGGCCACATCGCACTACCTGCGCCCGATCGGTCACTGACCGCTCAGCGGCGTTCGAGGCCCTTGGTCTCGCGGCCGTTCTCGCCACGCTCGTCGTCCTCCGGCGGGTCGACCCGGCACCAGCGCTGGGCGACCAGGCCGGCGGCGGCGAGGGCCACCCCGGTCAGAGCGAGCGCGAGGAGCGGCAGCAGCCGCATCTGGTTCGCGACGAGCGAGAGGTCGGTGGCGACGACGGCCAGCTGGCCGAGGTACCAGCCCGCGGCGAGCGAGCCGGTGAGGGCGGCCGCCTGGGCGAGGACGACCACCCGCGCCGCGCGCAGTGCGTCGAGGGGTGCGGTCGCCCGACCCTGGAGGTAGCGGCGCACCGGCCGCGCGATCCAGAGCACCAGCGCGCCCATGACGACGATGAGGATCCCGGCCAGCACCGGCGGTCGGGGTACGAGCGAGCCCGAGCGGGTGAGGAGCGAGAACACGACGAACGCGACCGCTCCCGCCAGGAGCGAGGACAGCACGAGCGTCTGGAGCCGGATCTCACGGTGGCGCATCGGGACTCAGGGCCCTTCGTCGAGGTCGGGGTCGGGGCGGGGTCGCACGTCACCGGTGTCGAGGCCGGCGACGAGGTCGGCGACCCGCACGACCTCGGTGCCCACCCGCAGCACGGCGTCGGGGTCGGCGTCGAGCCAGGGCACGAGGACGAAGCCGCGCTCGTGGGCGCGGGGGTGGGGCAGGGTGAGCGCCTCGCGTGCGGAGACGACGTCGGTGCCCGCCGCCGGGTCGCCGTACTGGACGAGGTCGAGGTCGAGGGTGCGCGGACCCCAGCGGACCTCGCGCGTCCGACCGAAGCTCCGCTCGACGGCGTGGAGGCGGTGGAGCACGGAGAGGGGCGACAGCGTCGTCATCCCCACGACCACGGCGTTGACGTAGTCGGGCTGGCCCACCGGGCCACCCACGGGGGCGGTGTCGAACAGGGCCGACTCGTGCGCGTCCTCCAGCTCGGCCTCTGCCGAGAGCGCCCCGACGGCGAACATCAGCGTGTCCTCCGGGAAGTCCTCACCGCGCTGCAGGTTCGCCCCCACCGCGATGACGACCGGCACCGGTTCGCGTCGCCGGACGACCCGGACGGTGACGTCACCGAAGGGCACCCCCACGGGTGCCTGGGGTTTGTGCACCGTGACCGCGACCTCGTCGACCTCGGTGTGCCGCAAGGCATCCTCGGCGATGACGTGGGCGAGGCGCTCGATGAGGTCGAACGGCTCGCCCTCGATCCGAGCGAGGACCGTGGCCCCGATCTCGCCGTAGTTGACGGTGTCCGCCAGGTCGTCGGTGCGGCCGGGCAGCGAGAGGTCCACGGCGAGCTCGACGTCGACGACGAACTCCTGTCCCTCGCGCTTCTCGTGCTCGAAGACGCCGTGGAACCCTCGGCCGCGAACGCCCGAGAGGGTGATGCGGTCGCCCGCCCCGCCGAGGCCGCTCACGAGGTCGCCCCCCGTCCGGCGAGGGCGTCGGCGACGTCGAGGGCGTCGACGGTGCCGGCGACGTCGTGCACGCGCACCGCCCACACGTCGTGCTGCGCCGCGTAGAGGGTCGTGGCCGCGGTGGCGACGTCGCGCTCGAGCGGAGGACGCTCGGTCTGCGGGGTGCGCCCCACCAGCCCGAGGAACTTCTTGCGCGACGCCCCGAGCACCACCCGGTGCCCCATCGCGGACACCTCGTCGAGGCGGCGCAGGAGCTCCCAGTTGTGGTGGGCCAGCTTGGCGAAGCCCAGGCCCGGGTCGAGCAGGACGTCCTCGCGCGCGACCCCGGCGGCCACGAGCGCCTCGACGCGCTCCCCCAGCTCGGCGACCACGTCGGCGACGACGTCGTCGTACTGCGCCCGGCTCTGCATGTCGGCGCTGTGCCCGCGCCAGTGCATCGCGACGATCGGCACGCCGCGCTCGGCGACGAGCGCGCCCATCTGCGGGTCGGCGAGGCCACCGCTCACGTCGTTGACCAGCGTGGCGCCGGCGTCGAGCGCCAGGGCGGCGACCTCCGAGCGCATCGTGTCGACCGAGACGGGGACCAGCGACGAGAGCCCCGCCACGACGGGCAGCACCCGCCGCAGCTCCTCCTCGGTGCTGGGGCGCTCGGCGCCCGGGCGGGTCGACTCGCCGCCGACGTCGAGGAGGTCGGCGCCCTGCGCCACGAGCTCACGGCCGTGGGCCAGCGCGGCCTCCGGCGTGAACCAGGCACCGCCGTCGCTGAACGAGTCGGGCGTGACGTTGACGACGCCCATGACGAGCGGCCGTCCGGTGGTGCGGGCGCTCGGCAGGGTCACCGGCGGCTCACCGCTTGCCGCCGAGGAGGAGCGACATGGCCTCGGCCCGGGTGGCGGGGTCGCGCAGCTGCCCACGGACCGCGGAGGTGATGGTGCGCGAGCCGGGCTTCTGCACCCCGCGCATCGACATGCACAGGTGCTCGGCCTCGACGACGACGATGACGCCCTGGACGTTGAGGTGCTCCACGAGCGCGTCGGCGACCTGGGTGGTGATCTGCTCCTGCACCTGCGGGCGCCGGGCGAACACCTCGACGAGCCGGCCGAGCTTGGACAGCCCGGTGACCTTGCCGTCGTCGGCGGGGATGTAGCCGATGTGGGCGACGCCGTGGAAGGGGAGCAGGTGGTGCTCGCACGTGGAGTACATCGGGATGTCGCGCACGATGATCAGCTCTTCGTGCTCGATCGAGAACGTCTTCGACAGCACCTCGGCGGGGTCCTGCCAGAGCCCGGCGTACAGCTCGGAGGCCGCCTTGGCCACACGGGCCGGCGTCTCGCGCAGGCCCTCGCGGTCGGGGTCCTCCCCGATGGCCGCGAGGAACTCACGGACCGCCGCCTCCGCCCGCGCGATGTCGACCGGGGGTCGGGTCGTCACGGGGTCGGAGGCGGGCGCTCCGGTGAGGTCGGGCTCAGGGCTCGACACGACCACCGTCCGGGACCTCGATGACCGCGGTCGGCGGGTGCTCGTGGTGGTGCGGGTCGGCGCCCTCCGCCGCGGCCTCGTCGATGGCCGCCTCGGTGCCGGGGTCGCCCTGCTTCACCTGGGCACCGGCAGGGGCGCCGGACCCGTTGCGCCCGTTCATCGCGGCCTGCTCGGCCGGCGTCATCACCGGGGGCAGGTCGGACAGGGTGCGGTGCTCGCTGGAGAGCCACTGCGGGCGGCGCGCGTTCTTGTTGATGTCGGAGAACATCTCGGCGAGCTCGGCGGCGTTGAGCGTCTCCTTCTCGAGGAGCTCGAGCACGAGCCGGTCGAGGAGGTCGCGGTTGTCGTTCACCACGTGCCACGCCTCGTCGTGCGCGTCGTCGATGAGCTTGCGGACCTCCTCGTCGACCACGGCCGCCACCTGCTCGGAGTAGTCGCGCTCGTGGCCCATGTCGCGGCCGAGGAACGGCTGGCTCTGGGTGTGCCCCAGCTTGATGGCGCCCACTCGCTCGCTCATGCCGTACTCGGTGACCATCGAGCGGGCCAGTGCCGTGGCCTTCTCGATGTCGTTCGCCGCACCGGTGGTGGGGTCGTGGAAGATGATCTCCTCCGCGACGCGGCCACCGAGGGCGTACGCGAGCTGGTCGAGGATCTCGTTGCGCGTGGTCGAGTACTTGTCGTCGGTCGGCATGACCATCGTGTAGCCCAGGGCCCGGCCGCGCGGCAGGATCGTCACCTTCGTGACGGGGTCGAGGTGGTTCATCGCCGCGGCGACGAGGGCGTGGCCACCCTCGTGGTACGCCGTGATCTTGCGCTCCTTGGCCGACATGATGCGCGTGCGCTTCTGCGGGCCGGCGATGACGCGGTCGATGGCCTCGTCGAGGACCTCGTCGTCGATGAGCTTCTTGTCGCCACGGGCGGTGAGCAGCGCGGCCTCGTTGAGGACGTTGGCGAGGTCGGCACCGGTGAAGCCCGGCGTGCGACGGGCGACGGCCAGCAGGTCGACGCCGGCGGCGAGCGGCTTGCCCTGTCCGTGCACCTCGAGGATGCGGTGGCGCCCGATCATGTCGGGGTTCTCCACCGCGATCTGGCGGTCGAAGCGACCGGGACGCAGCAGCGCGGGGTCGAGGATGTCGGGCCGGTTGGTGGCCGCGATGAGGATGACGTTGGTCTTGACGTCGAAGCCGTCCATCTCCACGAGGAGCTGGTTGAGCGTCTGCTCGCGCTCGTCGTGCCCACCGCCGAGGCCGGCGCCACGGTGGCGGCCGACGGCGTCGATCTCGTCGACGAAGACGATGGCCGGGGCGTTGGCCTTGGCCTGCTCGAAGAGGTCGCGCACGCGGGACGCACCCACACCGACGAACATCTCGACGAAGTCCGAGCCGGAGATCGAGTAGAACGGCACGCCGGCCTCCCCCGCGACCGCGCGGGCCAGGAGGGTCTTGCCGGTACCGGGCTGGCCGTAGAGCAGCACGCCCTTGGGGATCTTGGCGCCCACGGCGAGGAACTTGGCGGGCTCGCGGAGGAACTCGACGATCTCCTGGAGCTCCTCGACCGCCTCGTCGGCGCCGGCGACGTCGGAGAAGGTGACCTTGGGGGTGTCCTTCGTGGCGAGCTTGGCGCGGGACTTGCCGAACTGCATCACCCGCGAGCCGCCACCCTGGGCCTGGCTCATGAGGAACCAGAACAGGCCGACGAGGAGCAGAACCGGGAAGAAGCTGATGAAGATGGTCCAGAAGGCGCTGTCGCCCTCGCGCTTGTCGTTGTAGCCGCCGGGGACGCCGGCGTTGACCGCCGTGACGATCTCCTCGGCGCGCGCGTCGATGAACTCGGCGCGGACCTTGGTCGCGTTGCGGACGTCGGTGGCCTCGTCGGTGAAGCTCTCGCCCGACTTGAGGTCGAGGCTGATGACGTTGTCGGTGGTCAGCTCGACCTTGGCGACCTTCTTGTCGGTGAGGAGCTTCTCGGCCTGCGAGGTCGTGATGGTGGAGTACCCGCCGTCACCGTCGAACGAGAAGACCGTCAGCATCACCACGACGACGGCGAGGACCCAGAAGACCGGGGTCCGGAAGATGCGCTTGAAGTCCATGTGGGTACGGAGCGTGCTGCTCCGGTCCTCCTGCTCGGGTTGGGCGGGCCGCCCGGCGAGGACGCCGGTTGGGCGGGTACACGCTAGCAACGAGCCCCGTCGGCCCGGTGTTCCGCGTGCTCAGGGCCTTTGACGAACCTCCGAGCCGGCGGGTCAGCTGTAGACGTGCGGCGCGAGGGTCCCGACGACGCGCAGGCCGCGGTAGGCCTCCGCGTAGTCCAGGCCGTAGCCGACGACGAACTCGTTGGGGATGTCGAAGCCGACCCACCTGACGTCGACCTCGACCTTGGCGGCGTCGGGCTTGCGCAGCAGCGTGCAGATCTCGACCGAGGCCGGGTTGCGCGACTCGAGGTTGGACTTGATCCACGACAGGGTCAGGCCCGAGTCGACGATGTCCTCGACGATGACGACGTGCCGGCCGCTGATGTCGGCGTCGAGGTCCTTGAGGATGCGCACCACCCCGCTGCTCTTGGTGCCCGAGCCGTACGACGACACCGCCATCCAGTCGACGGGGACGGTGACCGGCAGGGCGCGCATGAGGTCGGCCATCACCATCACCGCGCCCTTGAGGACGCCGACGAGCAGGAGGTCCTTGCCCTCGTACTCGGTGGCGATGAGGTGGGCCAGCTCGTCGAGCTTGTCGTGGATCTGCTCCTCGGTGACGAGGACTCGTTCGAGGTCGGCTCCCATGTGGGCGGCGTCCACTGCGGCTCCTGTGCTGGTGGGTGGCGCGGGCGGTCCCTATTAGACCGGAGTGGCCGGGGCGATGGTGACCCGACCGTCGAACCGGGTCACCCGCAGGTCGCCCGGGGCGTGCACCGGGCCCTGTCCGTGCCACGCGGTGACGAGCAGGTCGCAGGCGTCGGTGTGCCGGCTCGACACCTGCCCGGCGGGTGCCCCGGCGGCCACGAGGAGGCGGCGCCAGACCCGGGTCCGGACGGCGCGGGGCAGGTCGGCGAGGGCGTTCGCCGACCACGGGCCGTCCCCGAGGGCGGTCACGGCCTCGTCCGCCAGGGCGTCGAGGTGGTCGGCGTCGTCCCGCATGAGGTCGGCGCTGCGGGCCAGGGCCGCGGCGACGCCCGGGCCGAGGTCGCGCTCGAGGTCGGCGACGGCCCGGCGGGCGCGCACCCGGGTGACGGCCTCGTCCTCGTTCATCGGGTCGTCCCACCAGGCCAGGCCCTCGGCGGCGCAGGCGGCACGGGTCTCCTTGCGGGAGGTGCCCAGCAGGGGGCGGCGGTAGCGGTCGCGCGCCGCGGGCATCCCGGCGAGGGAGCGGGCACCCGAGCCGCGGGTGAGGCCGAGGAGGACCTGCTCGGCCTGGTCGTCGCGGGTGTGGCCGAGGAGGACGACCGCGGCACCGAGGCGGTCGGCCGCGTCGTCGAGGGCGGCGTAGCGTGCGGAGCGGGCCGCGGCCTCGCGGCCGTCCCCGGTGCCCGTCGCGACGGTCACCGCCACGACCTCGACCGGGTCGAGGCCGAGGGCGGTGAGCGTGGCGGCCGCGGCCTGCGCGACCTCCGCCGAGCCGTCCTGGAGCCCGTGGTCGACGACGACGGCGCCGGCGCGACGACCCTCACCCTGCGCGACGAACGCCACGGCATCCGCGAGCGCCAGGGAGTCCGCTCCCCCGCTGCACGCCACGAGGACGAGGTCGGCGGGGTCGAGGTCGGCCAGCGCGGTGCGCACCGCGACCCGCACGGCCGCCACCGCTGGGTCCGGCCGCCCGCCCTCACGTCGCCTCATCCCGTCATTCTCGGGCGTGAGTGCGGAAACGGTGGCCGGGGCGACCACTTCCGCACTCGCGGCGGGGGACGGGTCAGCCGTGGACGCGGCGGACCCAGCTGCGGGGGTCCTCGATCTCGCGGGCCAGCGGCAGCGTCTCCGGAGAGGTCCACACGGCGTTGAACCCGTCGACGCCCACGGCGTCCTGCACCTCGCGCACGAACCGGGCACCGTCGCGGTACTGGCGCATCTTGGCCTCGAGGCCGAGCAGGCGGCGCAGCACGCGGTCGGCCGCCCCGGCACCCTTGCGCTTCTCGGTGAACTTGGCCCGGATGTGGTCGACGGTGGGGATGTGGGCGGGCCCGACGTCGTCCATGACGACGTCGGCGTGGCCCTCGAGGAGCGACATGACCGCGGTGAGCGCCGCCATGCGCTCGCGCTGCTCGGGGGTGGTGACGAGGTCGGCGAGGCCGGTGCTGCCCTCCTTGAACAGGTCCGGCAGCTTCTCGGTGATGCTCCTGGCGAGCTCCTGGATGCGCTGGGTGTCGGGCGCGAGGTCGCCGGCGAGCTCGCGGGCCGAGCTGATGACGTGGTCGCGCAGCCACGGGTTCGCGGTGAACTGCACGCGGTGGGTCTCCTCGTGCATGCAGACCCAGCGGCGAAAGTCGTCGCGGTCGACCCCGAGCTCGTCGGAGACGGCCATGAGGTTCGGGGCCACGAGCATCAGCGCCGGGGTGCCATCGGGCGCGAGGTCGTACTGGCCGAGCACCTTGGGCGCCATGAACGCCAGCAGCGCCCCGGCCTCGGCACCCGTCACCCGGCCGCCGATGGCGCGAGCGGCGGGCCCCGGGGTCTCGCCCCGCTTCTCGATGATGGCGTCGAAGGTCGGGTCGAGCATCGCGCCCATGGAGTCGGCGTTGACCGCGATCCACGTGGCGCGGTCGACGACGAGGGCATCGGGCGCGTCGGGCGGCGTCTGCATCCGGGCGGTCTCCGCGACCGGGGTGCGGGCCGCGCGCGCGGCCTCGCGGATGGCGGCGACCTCGGCCTGCGCCTGCGCGGGGGTCACGCTCGGGCCGGCGGGCACGAGCGTGCGCCCCGTCGTCTTCGCGAACTCCCAGTCGACGTACCCCACGTGGTCCTGCCTCTCCTCGGTGCCGCCGGTCAGCGGCAGCCGCACCTGGTGAGTGCGGCCACGATCCGGTCCAACGCGGCCCGTGCGCGCTGCGTTCCCCCGTAGGTGTGGGGGAAGCGGTCGACGAGGACGGCGAAGGTCAGGGGGCGCCCGTCGGCGGTGACCGTGGTCCCGGCCAGCGACGACCCCGCGCGCAGGGTGCCCGTCTTGGCGCGCGGCAGCCCGACGACGTCCTTCGTGGCGGGGGCGGAGAAGCGCCGCGCGAGCGTCCCCGACAGGCCGGACACGGGCAGGGCGGCCACCGCGCCGCGCAGCTCCTCGACGTCGCCGCTCGCGGCCACCCGGAGCACGCCGGAGAGCGTGGCCGCGCTGGCCGCCTGCCCGGGGCTCAGGCCCGAGGCGTCCTTGAGGACGAGGCCCTGCGTCGGCACGTCGTGGGCCTCGAGGCGCTCGACGACGTACGCGGCGTCGGCGGTGGCGGCCGTGGTGTCCCGGCCGGAGGCCGCGGCCGCCTGGCGCACGAGGTTCTCGGTGAGGGCGTTGTCGCTGCGGTCCAGGGCCAGCTCGAGGACCTCGCCGTAGGTCGCCGACTCCACGGCACCGAGCTGCTGGGCGGTGGCGGGGGCCGGCGTGCTCCATCCCTTCTCGGGCAGGAGGGTGGCCGTGACCCCGCGCTCGGCGAGGCGGGCGACGAAGGCCCTGGCCACCTGCCGCTCGGGGTCGGCCGGGGCGGGGTGGGCGGCCCGGGCGCGCTGGGAGGACAGCCCCGTCATCACGACGGCCTGGGTGAACCCGTCGCGCACGTCGTTGGGGTTCCACGTGGCCGGGATGCGAGGGCCCGGGGCGTAGGAGAGGTCGAGGCGCAGGCGCACGTCGGTGCGACCGGTGGCCGCGAGGGAGTCGGCGACCTGGGCGGCGAGGTCGGCCAGGCCCGCCCGCCCTGCCACGGCGTCGGTCACGCCGGGCCCGGGCGCCAGCAGGGTGTCGCCGGACGCCACGAGGACGAGGTCGGCCGAGCCCGGGACCGCGACGACGCGGGTCGACATCCGGGCACCGAGCTCGAGGCCGTCGGCGACGGCGAGCGCCGCCATCAGCTTGGCGGTGGAGGCCGGGACGCGCGGGGTGTCGGCGTCGATGGCGTAGATCTCCTCGCCGGTGACGCCGTCGCGGATGCTCAGGCCGATCCCGCCCTTCAGGGCCGGGTCGTCGGAGGCCGCGGCGACGGCGGCGGCCAGGCCGGCCTCGGTCGGCTGGGGGGCGTCGGCGCCGGTGGCGGTGAGCACGGGGTCGGCGAAGGCGTCGGGCGACGGGAGGACGACCGGGGCCGGCGTGCCGGACACCGTGGGGGTCGGGACCGACACCGCGGCGTCGCGCGTGAGGATGCCCGGGGCGAGGTCGAGGACGTCGGCCGCGCCGTAGCCGGCCACGGCGAGGACGCCGACCGCCGAGGCGGCCATGACCCGTCTCACCCCGTCTCCCTTCGTCGGCCCGGGGCCCCATGCGCCAGACTGTCCTCTCGAGCCTAGGTCAGACGCAGCGGCGAGTCCGTCGCACAACTACAGGGAAGGGCACGTCGTGGAGTTCGACGTCACCATCGAGATCCCCAAGGGGCACCGCAACAAGTACGAGGTCGACCACGAGACGGGTCGCATCCGCCTCGACCGCCTCCTGTTCACCTCGATGGCGTACCCCTCGGACTACGGCTACGTCGAGGAGACCCTCGGCGAGGACGGCGACCCGCTCGACGCCCTCGTGCTGCTCGACGAGCCGACCTTCCCGGGCTGCCTCGTGCGGGCCCGCCCCATCGGCATGTTCCACATGCGCGACGAGGCCGGTGGCGACGACAAGATCCTCTGCGTGCCGGCCGGCGACCCGCGCCGCTTCAACATCACCGAGCTCGAGGACATCAGCGAGTTCGACCGCCTGGAGATCCAGCACTTCTTCGAGACCTACAAGGACCTCGAGCCCGGCAAGTCCGTCGAGGGTGCCCACTGGGCCGGCCGCGAGGATGCCGAGCGGTGCGTCACCGAGGCCATCGAGCGGGCCCGCGAGGCCGGCATGAGCACGGCCCGCTGGCGGATGCCCGAGCACGACACGGGGGGCGCCACCGAGGCCTCGCGCCGACACACCCAGGACGAGCTCACCGCCGCGGCCGAGAAGGCCCGCAACGAGCTGGCGACGAAGGACAAGCCGCTCAGCGACGACTGAGCGGCACCGCACCCGGCTGGTGGGGCCTCGACCTCACCAGCCGAGGGTGCCCGGCTCGCCCTTGAACGGGCCGACGACCCGGCTGGTGATCCAGCCGCCGTAGAAGCCGCCGGCCTGGGGCACGACGAGCTCCCCGGCCACCGTGCAGCGGTCCACGGCCCCCGGCATCACGGCGACGTGGCCGACCAGCGCCGCGAAGCCGCGCGACGGGTTCGGGTACGTCCATGCGGCCCGCGAGGCCACCAGACCGCCCGCGACGAGGTCGAAGTAGGCCGCCTGGCCCTTGAACTCGCACCACGTGGCGCCGGCGACCGGCCGCAGCGCGCCCTCGGCCACGTCCTCGACCGGCAGGTAGTACGTGGGCGGGTGGCTCGTCTCGAGGACGCGCAGCGTGCGGCTGGAGGACGCGACGCGCTCGCCGCCCAGCCACACCTCGACGACCTCGTCGGAGGTCTCGACGCGCGGCGGCCTCGGGTAGTCCCAGACCGACTCCTGGCCGGCGGCGGGAGGGTGGGGCGACGGGTGTCTCATCGCCTCATCCTGCCTCCCCTGCAGGGCCGGGACGCACGAAGGCCCCCACCGGTGAGGTGGGGGCCGTCGTCGAGGGAGCCGCCTAAGGGAATCGAACCCTTGACCTATTCATTACGAGTGAATCGCTCTGGCCGACTGAGCTAAGGCGGCAGGTGTCCGAGCGGGCTCGGGCACGCCGGACGAGTATACGAGCCGACCGGGGTCGCGACGCAAACCGGGCCAGAGCCCCCCGACGCCCTCAGCAGCGCAGGCCGTCGCGGGGCTGGGTGCCCTTGAGGTAGAAGGCGTCCACGGCCTTGTCGACGCACGCGTTGGAGCGCGTGTACGCGGTGTGGCCGTCGCCGTCGAAGGTGATGAGCGAGGCCTTGGCCAGCTGCTCGCGCAGCCGCACGGCCCACTCGTACGGGGTCGCCGGGTCGCGCGTGGTGCCGATGACGACGATCGGGGCCGCGCCCTCCGCCGAGATCTTCTTCGGGGTGTTGGTCGACTCGATCGGCCAGTACCCGCACACGAGCGAGCTCCACATGAGGAACGGGCCCCAGGTCGGCGCCTCCTTCAGCGACTCCTCCGCCAGCGTGGCGCGGGCCGCGACGTCGTCGTCCTCGGGCTTGTCGAGGCAGTTGACGGCGTAGATGACCTCCATGATGTTGCCCGCGTACTGGCCGCCGGGGTTGCGGTCGGCGTACTGGTTGGCGAGCTGCATCAGGGCGGTGCCGTCGCCGCCGACGGCCTGGCGCATCGAGTCGACGAGGGTCTGCCAGGCGCCCTGGTCGTACATCGCGGCGGCGATGCCGAGCGACGCCCAGCCCTCGGTGAGGCGCGGGATGGCGTTGTCGCCGGTGCGCGGCAGCGGGCTCTCGTCGACGCTCTTGAGGAAGGTGCGCAGCCCCTCCATCACGCGGTCGACCGACCCGCCGAGGGGGCAGTCACCCTGGTCGACGCAGTAGGCGGCCCACTCGCGCGTGGCCAGCTCGAAGCCCTTGGCCTGGCCGAGGTTGATCTCGTCGGAGGTGAGGTCCGGGGCGACGACGCCGTCGAGGACCATCCGGCCGACCTGCGCCGGGAAGAGGTCGGCGTACACGGCGCCGAGGTAGGTGCCGTACGACTTGCCGAGGTAGGTGAGCTTCTCCTCGCCGAGCGCGGCCCGCAGGACGTCCATGTCCTTGGCGGCCTCGACCGTGGAGACGTGGCCCAGCAGCGGTCCCGCGGTGCGGCCGCACGACTGCGCGAAGCCGCGGGCCGTGGCGGCGAACTGCTGCTGCTCGGCGGCGTCGTCGGGCGTGGGGTCGCTGCCGAGGAAGGCGTCGAGCTCGCGGTCGGTGACGCAGTCGATGGGGGCCGAGCGGGCGACCCCGCGCGGGTCGAAGCCCACGACGTCGTACGCCTGCCGCACCCCGGCCCCGACGATGAAGTCGGCCGCCCGTGCGTAGTCGACCCCCGAGCCACCCGGCCCGCCCGGGTTGACGACGAGGGAGCCGAGCCGCTTGGACTCGCGCTTGGCCGGCACCTTGACCACGGCGAGGTCGATGGTGTCGCCGCCCGGGGCGGCGTAGTCGACGGGCACGCGCAGCCGGGCGCACTGGGCGCCCTCGCAGTCGCTCCACTGCAGGCGCTGGGTGTAGAACGCCGCGAGCGCCTCCGACCCCGGGGGCGGGGACTGCGGCGACACCGACGTGGTCGGGGTCCGGGTTCCACCCGTGACGCCCTCGACGACCGAGCACCCCGCGAGGAGGAGGGACACGACCGTGGCGCCGGCGAGGACGGAGGCGCGGCGGTTCACGGTCCGCACCCTAGGCGAGCCGTCTGGGGGCTGACCTTCGGGGGAGGTCACGAAACGGCCGCATTCGCGTGGGCAGTGCTCCCCATTGCCCGTAGGGTGCGCGTCGGGGGACGGTGGGGTCCCACCAGCCAGGGGAGGACACCATGGGCGAGCGCGACGACCTGTCGACGAACAGCAGTGACCCGGAACGCTTCCGGGCCGAACCTGCCGGCATGCGCAAGTACGGGGCCGAGTTCATGGACCTCGCTGACGACGCGGCCGAGGCGATCACCTACGCCGACACCTGGGTCGACTTCGACCCCTCGGGCGGGGCCGTCTTCGAGCGCTTCGTCGACGTCACCACGGGCATGGACACCGGGGTCCGCGACCTGATGAAGGACATCCACGCCGCGGTGAGCGGCACCGCCGCGGCCATCATGGCGTCGGCCGACCGGTACGAGGGGCTCGACGCCGCGGCCGCGCAGCGCCTCGACGCCTCCTACTGGAAGAACTGAGGGGCCCACCATGGTGAACGCGAGCGAGGGTGGCGGCGGCGGCTGGAACCCGGGGAGCTGGCTCTACGAGCCGATCCCGAAGGAGCCGATCCCCTCGACGTTCGACGCCGCCCTCAACATGGCCGACTGGCTCTCGCTCGGCCACTGGGCGCTCGTGGCGCTCGACAAGGCCGACGGCGACTTCGACTTCCAGGAGAAGGTCCAGACCTGGATCGCCGGCGACTGGGAGCACGTGGCCGTCTCGGCCGCGGCGATGCGCAACCTCAAGGGGTACTGCGAGTCGATGGCGAACGCGATCGACGGCTACTCCGGCTTCCTCGACCAGCACTGGGACGGCGAGGCGTGGCAGGCCGCGCAGCTGACGATGGTGTCGCACAGCATCGCCATCGCCAAGGCCGCCGACATGCTCGAGATCGCCGCCGACAGCTACGACGACGTCGCGAACGGCCTCTACGGCGTCGCGAAGGACGTCGGCATGCTCATCCAGACGCTCATCGACCTCCTCATCGCGGCCGGCATCAGCGCCGCGGCGACCGTGGCCGGGTCGTGGACCCTCATCGGCGCGGCCATCGGCACCGCCGCGACCTATTACGGCATCACCGAGATCGTCAAGACGATCCAGAAGATCATCGCCCTCATCGAGGGGGCGATGACGATCGTCGACGTGCTCGTCGACAGCGTCTCGGCCCTGCTCGGGTCGGCCGGCGACTGGCACCTCGTCGACATCCCCGACGCCTTCGAGAACAACAACGCCCCGGCCTGAGGAGTCCCGTGAGCACCCCCGCACCCGACGACCAGCCGCTGCTCCCCGGCGCCGCGCTGCCCGCGCGCGTCCAGCAGCACCTGCGCGAGTCGCTGACCCTCATCCGCGACCAGGCCCAGGACCCCGGCGTGCGCCGCCGCATCGACGACGTCCTCCAGGGGCGCTCCTCGCTGCGCGACCTCGCCCGCGACGACGCCTTCTCCACGATGATGACGCCGCTCGTCGAGCGCGGGATGGCGCGCCTCGACGCGCTGTCCCCACAGGAGCGGGCCGTGGCCGAGGCCGACGCCGCGGCCCTCGGGCGCGGCGAGCCGACGCAGGCCGAGCGCGACGGTGCGGGTGAACCCGGGCCGGCCTCCCCCGCGTCGGGCCAGGGGACCTGGTAGCCGGGTCGGTCAGCGGGGCAGGCGGAGGTCGAGGGCCATCGCCTCGAGCGCGAGCAGCGGGTTGACGTTGGCGTCGATCCGCTCGCGGGCGGTGCCGATGGCGTCCATGGCCCGCAGCAGCGCCTCGGACTCGAGCAGGTCGGCGACGCGCTGGACCACCTGGCGGCTGTCCTCGTTGACCAGCGCCGTGCCCGCCTGCGTCCGCACGACGAGCGCGTCGCGGTAGACCGAGAGCAGGTCGACGAGCGCGCGGTCGACGACGTCGCGGGTGAACCGGGTGGCCCGGGCCTTCTGCTCCTTCTCGAGCGAGGCGACCTGCGAGCGGATGTGCGGGGGCTGGGTCCGCGCGGAGGGGTCGGCGCCGAGCACCTCCATCAGGCGGGTCCGCTCGGCGGCGTCGCGCTCGGTGGAGGCCGCGGCCGACTCCTCCGCGGCGATGGTCATGATGTCCTGCGCCGCGCCGATGGCCTCGCCGACGCCGGTGATCTTCGTGGCCATCGTGATGACGTCGTGGCGCCGGATGCGGGCGTGCTCGTCGCGGGCGAGGCGGCGGGCGAGGCCGACGTGCTGCTGGGCGGCACGGGCGGCGTAGAGCGCCATCGCCGGGTCGACGCCGTCGCGGCGCACGAGCAGGTCGGCGACCGCCGCGACCGACGGGGTGCGCAGCCGCACGTGCCGGGACCGCGAGCGGATGGTGATGATGACGTCCTCGACCGAGGGGGCGCACAGCATCCACACGGTGCGGGGCGTGGGCTCCTCGAGGGCCTTGAGCAGGGCGTCGGCGGCGCGCTCGGTGAGGCGGTCGGCGTCCTCGACGACGATGACGCGGTACCGGCCGACCGAGGGGCGTCGGGCGGCCAGCTGGACGAGGTCGCGGGCCAGCTCGACCTTGATCGACAGGCCCTCGGTGGCGACGACGTCGACGTCGGCGTGGGTGGCCTCGAGCGCGGTGCGGCACTCGCGGCAGGTGCCGCAGCCGCCCGTGGGGCAGAGGAGGGCGGCCGCGAAGGCGCGGGCGGCGACCGACCGGCCCGACCCGGGCGGCCCGGTGAACAGCCAGGCGTGCGTCATCGCCGCGGGGTGGCCGGCCGCGTGCTCGAGGGTGGCGACCGCCGCCTCCTGGCCGATGACGTCGCGCCAGACGCTCACGGGGCGAGCACCCCCATCGCCTCGAGCCGCTCCAGCACGGCGTCGTGGAGCTGATCGGGCGGGCGGGTGCCGTCGAGCACGAGGTAGCGGTCGGGGTGGCCGGCCGCCATCGAGAGGAAGTGCTGCCGGATCGCGTCGTGGAAGGGGTCGGCCTCGGCCTCGAGCCGGTCGTGGACGTCGCCGCGGCGGCGGCGGCCCTCCTCCGCGCTGACGTCGACGACGACGGTGAGGTCGGGGACGAGGGAGTCGACGGCCCACATCTGCAGGTCGTGCACCTCGGGGGCGCCGAGGTCGCGACCGGCGCCCTGGTAGGCCACCGAGGAGTCGGTGTAGCGGTCGGTGAGGACGACGTCGCCCGCCGCGAGCGCCGGCCGGATGACGAGGTCGACGTGGTGCGCCTTGTCGGCGGCGAAGAGCAGCACCTCGGCGCGCGGCGACACGTGGTCGCCGTGGAGGACGAGCTCGCGGATGGCGGCGCCGAGCTCGGTGCCGCCCGGCTGGCGGGTGACGAGGACCTCGCGGCCGCGGGCGCGCAGGGCCTCGGCGAGCAGCCGCACCTGGGTCGACTTGCCCGCGCCGTCACCGCCCTCGAAGGCGATGAACAACCCCTCGTGTCCCGTCACGGGGCGAGCCTAGGCCAGCCCCGCGACAGCGTCCGTGCCGCGGGGCCGCGCTCAGGCCGGCTGGTGGCGGTCGGCGTTGGCGTGGATGGCGTCGTGCACGTACTGCGCGAGCCCCGGCGCCTGGTCCTCGTAGGTCTTCGTGAACCGCGGGTCGGCCACGTACATGTCGGCCAGCCCCCGGTGGAAGGTGTGGTCGCAGTCGTAGAACCACCGGTGGATGACGAGGCGCGCGGCCTCCGCCGCGTCCATCGCCTCGGTCGAGGTCGGCGGGTGGCCCGCCTGCATCGCCTCGACGAGCCGACGGCCCGATGCCTCCTGGTCGGCCTTGACCTGCTCCCAGTCGGCCTTGGTGTAGCGCTTGGTGCGCGACGCCGACTGCGTCCAGGCGTCGGTGTCGCCCCAGCGCTCCTGCGCCTCGGCCTGGTACTCCTCGCTGAAGCCGTCGCCGAAGAGCTCCTTGAGGTCCTCGGTCGTGGCGGGCTGCTGCTCCATCTCTCTCTCCAGTGCTCGGTCGATGGCCGTGACGAGCTCGGCGAGCTCGTCCAGCCGGGACACGACCGCGTCGCGCTGGCGGCGCAGGTGCTCCTCCGCGGTCCCGTCGCCGTCGAGCAGGGACTGCACCTCGTCGAGGGACAGGCCGAGCCGGCGGTACGTGACGACGGAGGCGAGCCGGGTGAGGTCGGCGTCGGCGTAGAGGCGGTACCCGGCGTGCGTGCGCGCGCTGGGGACGACGAGGCCGACGGCGTCGTAGTGGTGCAGCGTGCGCACCGTGACGCCGAAGGTCTCGGCCACCTGGCCGACGGTGAGCTCCACCCGTGCAGTGTGCTGGCTCGTCGCGGTCATGTCACCACCGTGACGCCTCACGCCGCGTGAGGGTCAACCCCGTTCGAACGGGTCAGCCCTTGGGGGTCTCGAACCAGGTCGCGAGGGCGGTGGCGAGGCCGAGGTCGCCCTTGGCCTTGACCTTGCCCATCATGAACATCATCGCGGGGTTGCCGGTGCCGGTGATGAGCTTGAGGAACTCGGCCGGGCCGAGCTGCAGCGACAGGTCGGGCGCCGTGGTCGGGTCCTTCTCCACCGTGCAGGTGCCGTGGTCCACGACGACCGCGTAGGTGTCGGAGGAGTCGTCCGGGCCGCCGGTCACGCGGAAGTCGATGCGCGCGCTGCGGTCGCCGGCCTTGTCGGCGCGGAACTGCTCGGGGAAGCGCGCGAAGACCTTGTCGAGGACGTCCGCGCGGTCGGGACCGCCGAGGTCCTCACGGATCTGGGCGTCGCTCATGCCCTTGACGAGGGCCACGAAGTCGGCCGCCGGGAGGCCGGACAGGGTCTGCGGGTTCAGTGCCATGACGATGAACCTACTCGCGGGTAACCCCGATCGCCAACCGGATGTGCGCGGCCTCACCGTCGCCCCGACGCCGAACGTGGGTGAAACCCGCCGCCATACCGACGGGTCTTCACCCACGTTCGCGCGGGGGTCGCGTGGGCCGGCCGGCGTCAGGCCTTCTTGGTCGCCGACTTCTTCGTCGCGGTCTTCTTCGTCGCCGCCTTCTTGGCCGGCGCCTTCTTCGTCGCCTTCTTGGCCGTCTTCTTCACCGGACCGCGTGCCCGCTTGTCGGCGAGCAGCTCGTACCCGCGCTCGGGGCTGATCTGCTCGGGGTCGTCGTCCTTGCGCAGCGTCGCGTTGGTCTCGCCGTCGGTGACGTACGGCCCGAACCGCCCGTCCTTGACGACGACCGGCTTGCCCGACACGGGGTCGTTGCCCAGCTCGGCCAGCGGCGGCTTCGCGGCCGCCCGCCCCCGCTGCTTGGGCTGCGCGTAGATGGCGAGCGCCTCCTCGAGCGTGATGTCGAAGAGCTGCTGCTCGGTGACGAGCGAGCGCGAGTCGGTGCCCTTCTTCAGGTACGGCCCGTATCGCCCGTTCTGTGCGGTGATCTCGACGGAGGTCCCGTCCTCCTCGGTCGACGTCCCGACGACGCGGGGCAGCGAGAGCAGGCGCAGCGCGGCCTCGAGGTCGATGGTCGCGAGGTCCATGTCCTTGAACAGCGACGCGGTGCGGGGCTTGGCCTTCGCCGCGGCCTTCTTGCCCTTCGCCGGGGCAGGGGCGTCGTCCTCGGGCAGCACCTCGGTGACGTACGGCCCGTACCGGCCGGCGCGGGCGACGATCTCGTGGCCCGACTCCGGGTCGGTGCCGAGCACCCGGCCGTCGTCGGCCGCCAGCTCGAGCAGCTCGCGCGCCTTGGCGGGGGTCAGCTCGTCGGGGGCGATGTCGTCGTTGATGGTGGCGCGGCGCGGCTGCGCGGGAGCGGCGTCGGCGGCCGTGGCGTCGGTGACCTCACCCGTGGCGGGGTCGACCCCGGCGGGCACGACCTCCTCCACGTACGGTCCGTACCGGCCCACGCGCACGACGATCCCGTCGCCGATCTCGATGGTGGAGATCGCCCGGGCGTCGATGTCGCCGAGGTCGGCGACGAGGTCGCGCAGACCCTCGGCGGAGTGCCCCTCCTCGCCGAAGTAGAACCGGTGCAGCCAGGCGGCGCGCTCCTGGTCGCCGCGCGCGATGGCGTCGAGGTCCTCCTCCATCGAGGCGGTGAAGTCGTAGTCGACGAGGCGCGAGAAGTGCACCTCCATCAGGCGGGTGACGGCGAAGGCCAGCCACGACGGCACGAGGGCCGAGCCGCGGTTGGAGACGTACCCGCGGTCCTGGATGGTGCCGATGGTCGAGGCGTAGGTGGACGGGCGGCCGATGCCCATCTCCTCCATGGCCTTGACGAGCGTGGCCTCGGTGTAGCGGGCCGGGGGCGAGGTCTCGTGGCCGAGGGCGTCGGCGCGGACCGTGCGCAGTGCGGTGCCCTCGCCGAGGCGGGGCAGGCGGCGCTCCTCGTCGTCACCGCCGCGCTTCGCGGACTCGTCGCGACCCTCCTCGTAGGCGGCGAGGAAGCCGCGGAAGGTGATGACCGTGCCGCTCGCCGACAGCTCGACCTCGCGGGCCGGGGCGTCGGTGAGGGTGGCGGCGAGGCGCACCGAGGCCGTGGAGCCCCGCGCGTCGGCCATCTGCGAGGCGACGGTGCGCTTCCAGATCAGCTCGTAGAGCGCGAACTCCTCGCCGCGCAGCTCGCCCCGGACCTGCGCGGGGGTGCGGAAGCGGTCACCGGACGGGCGGATCGCCTCGTGGGCCTCCTGCGCGTTCTTGACCTTCTTCTCGTACAGCCGCGGCGAGTCGGGCACGTACTCGGCGCCGTACATCTCCCGCGCCTGGGTGCGGGCGGCGGTGAGCGCGGACTCCGACAGCGAGGTGCTGTCGGTCCGCATGTAGGTGATGTAGCCGTTCTCGTAGAGGCGCTGGGCCACGCGCATCGCGTTGCGGCTGTTGAGGCGCAGCTTGCGCGAGGCCTCCTGCTGCAGCGTGCTCGTGGTGAACGGCGCGCTCGGGCGGCGGGTGTACGGCTTCTCGCTGACCTCGGCGACGCGCACCTGGGCGTCGTGGAGGGCGGTCGCGATGCCGCGCGCCGTCGCCTCGTCGAGCGCGGTGGCCTTGGCGTTCTTCAGCGTGCCGTCGTCGGCGAAGTCGCGGCCGGTGGCCACGCGCGCACCGTCGACGCCGGTGAGGCGGGCGGTGAACTGGTCGCTCTCGGCGCCGGGCGTGACGTCGGCCTCGACGTCCCAGTACGACGCGGTGCGGAACGCCATCCGCAGCCGCTCGCGCTCGACGACGAGGCGGGTGGCCACCGACTGCACGCGGCCGGCGGACAGGCCGGCCTTGACCTTGCGCCACAGCACGGGCGAGACCTCGTAGCCGTAGAGGCGGTCGAGGATGCGGCGCGTCTCCTGGGCGTCGACGAGGCGGACGTCGAGGTCCCGAGTGGTGTTGGAGGCTCGCTGGATGGCCTCCTTGGTGATCTCGTGGAAGACCATCCGCTTGACCGGGACCTTGGGCTGGAGCGTCTCGAGCAGGTGCCACGCGATGGCCTCGCCCTCGCGGTCCTCATCAGTGGCGAGGTAGAGCTCGTCGGCGTCCTTGAGCAGCGCCTTGAGCTCGCGGACCTTCTTCTTCTTGTCCGCGTCGACGACGTAGTACGGCTCGAAGTCGGCGTCGACGTTCACGCCGAACTTGCCGAAGGGGCCCTTCTTGATGTCCGCCGGCATCTCGCTCGGGGTGGGGATGTCGCGGATGTGGCCGACGGACGCCTCGACGTCCCAGTCGGGGCCGAGGTAGCCGGCGATGGTCCGGGCCTTCGCGGGGGACTCGACGATGACGAGCTTGCGTCCTGCCACTGGTGCACCTGTTCCCGTTCCGTCCGGTCACGTGCAGCGGATTCGTCGCTGCTCCGACGTGCGGACGCCCCGACGGTAGCGCCACGACCGCCGATCCGCGCAACCCGGTCAGAGGCCGAGCGCGTCGGCGGCGGCGGCCCGCATCACCTCCCGGTCCGGTTCGACCCCTGTCCACAGCTGCACGGCGAGCGCCCCCTGGCCCACGAGCATCCCGAGGCCGTCGAGCACCGTGGCCCCCGCGGCGGAGGCCGCGCGCAGCAGGGCCGTGCGCGGTGGCGACACGACGACGTCGGCGACGACGAGGCCGCCGTGGAGGCTGGCGAGGTCGACCTCGGGGAGGACGTCGGCGTCGCCGTACCCGACCGACGTGGCGTTGACCAGCACGTCGACCCCGCCGGGAACCTCGAACGGCCTGTCCCACGGCACGAAGCGGGCCTCCACGCCCGTCCCCTCGGTGACGACCCGTGCCAGCTCGGCCCCCCGCCGCTCGTTGCGGTTGACCACGGTGATGGAGGACGCCCCGGCGAGCGCCGTCTCCACGGCCACGGCACGGGCGGCTCCCCCGGCACCGAGCAACACGACCTGCAGCCCGCGCGGGTCGATGACGGTGCGCAGCGAGGTGACGAAGCCCTGGCCGTCGGTGTTGTGGCCGACGAGGTCGCCGTCGGTGGCGACGACGGTGTTCACCGCGCCGATGACCTCGGCCGACTCCGAGAGCAGGTCGAGGTGGTCGATG
Source organism: Oryzobacter telluris (assembly GCF_043099285.1). Taxonomy (GTDB): domain Bacteria; phylum Actinomycetota; class Actinomycetes; order Actinomycetales; family Dermatophilaceae; genus Oryzobacter; species Oryzobacter telluris. Next base: position 3,526,315 of record NZ_CP170723.1, read on the forward strand.
ACGGCCACCTTGTGCGGCAGCGAGCAGTTGAAGCCGGCCCACCCCATCGCCCGGGCGCCGGAGACGGCGTCGCCGAGGTCGCCGGGCCCGACCTCGCAGTTGAGGTAGCGGGCGTCGATCCCGTGGTGGCGGTAGGCCGCCTCGACCATGACGACCGTGGGGTTGCCGGCCGCCGGGGTGGAGAAGGACCCGGTGTGGATGCCGACGAACGCGCCGCTCATCGCGCGCTCCCCTGCCCGGTCGCGCCGGGCGGCCCGAGGCGGTGGGGCGGTGCGGGCGAGTTCGGCGAGAGCGTGGCGGCGAGCACGCTTCGAGGACACCATGGGGAGGGTCGCCGCGTCGAGGGAATCGTCGAGTCCGTCATGTGGTTGAATGTTCAACGAACAGGAGGAGCACGATGACCACCGACACCGCCCCCCGCGGCACCAGCGGGCGCCCGCCCGTCCTCTACCTCAGCCACGGCGCGCCGCCGTTGGCGGACGACGCGACGTGGACCCGCGAGCTCGGCGCCTGGGGCACCGACCTCGACAAGCCCGCGGCCGTCCTCATGGTGTCGGCGCACTGGGAGCTCGCCCCGATCGCGGTCTCCGCGACCTCCGGCGACGTCCCGCTCCTCTACGACTTCTGGGGCTTCCCGCAGCACTACTACGAGGTCACGTACGACGCGCCCGGCGCCCCGGCGCTGGCCCGCTCGGTGGCCCAGCTGCTGGCCGGCGCGGGCGAGCAGCTGCACCAGGACCCCGCCCGCGGCCTCGACCACGGCGCGTACGTCCCGCTCAAGGAGATGTTCCCCGAGGCCGACGTGCCCGTCCTCCAGCTCTCGATGCCGACCCTGGACCCCCAGCGGCTGTTCGCCCTGGGCCAGCGGCTGGCTCCCCTGCGCGACGAGAACGTCCTCATCGTCGGCTCGGGCTTCACCACCCACAACCTGAGCTGGTTCAACCCGTCCGCCGGCCCCGACGCCGCGCCGCCGACGCCCTCGAGCGAGTTCGACCACTGGGCCGCCGAGGCCGTGGGCCGCGGTGACGTCGACGCCGTCCTCGACTTCCTCGCCAAGGCGCCGGCCGCCCGGGAGGCGCACCCGCGCACCGAGCACTGGGCGCCGCTCTACGTCGCGCTCGGCGCCGCCGCGGCCTCCGGGACGCTCGACGCCGACACCGTCGACAGCGTCATCGACGGCTTCTGGTTCGGCCTGAGCAAGCGCTCCTGGCAGTTCAGCTGACCGACTGATTGCGCTCTGCCCACCCTCCGGGAGGCCCTGGAGGTGGGTCCAGCGCAATCAGTCGCGTCGGTGACGGGGTCGGGCACACTGCTGCGATGACGACGCCCGCCCCCACGGTGCAGGACCACCTCGCCGGCATCGCCGACGCCGCCCGCCGGATGGCCGCCCGCGCCCGAGAGGCGGGGACGGACGCCCCGGTGCCGACCTGCCCGGGCTGGACGGTGCGCGACCTCCTCGCCCACCAGGGGATGGTCCACCGCTGGGCGACCGCGGTGGTCCGCGGCGCCGACGTCGCGACCATCGGTGAGGAGTCGTTCGAGGCCGAGGGCCTGGCGCACCCCGACCCCGCGGCGTGGCTCGAGGCCGGCGCGGCCGACCTGCTCAGCGCCCTCGAGGACGCGCCGGACGACCTCGACGTGCTCACCTTCCTCGTCGACGCCCCACCGGCCCGGGCGTTCTGGGCACGGCGGCAGTGCCACGAGACCACCGTCCACGCCCTCGACGCCCTGTCCGCGGCCCGGGGACGCCGCGCCACCGCCGACGACCTCTGGCTCGCTGCCCCGACCGCGCTCGACGGCGTCGACGAGCTGCTCGTCGGCTTCTGGCAGCGGCGCAAGGGCGGTCCCCGCGCCGACCCGGCCGCCCCCGCACTCGTCGAGGCGACCACCGGGGCGCGCTGGCTCGTGGAGGCCGGGCCCGAGCGGGCGCGCACCCGACGGCTCGCGGCCGGCGACGAGGTCCCCCAGGGGATGCCCACCGTGCGCGGCACCCCGGCAGACCTCTACCTCGCCCTGTGGAACCGCGGCGGCACCGTCGACGACCCCGCCGGCCTCCTCGAGCACTGGCACGCCACCGGCGCCATCACCTGGTGACTCCTCGCCCACCTCGTCGACCTCGTGCGACTTCGGTGCGGTTCTCTCGGTCACGCTGCGCCAAACCCGTACCCAAGTCGCACGACGTCGGATGGGCCGCAGGTCGGGTCAGGTGGGGCGGTGGAGGTGGGTGGCGAGGAAGGCCTCGATGCGGGCCCACGCGTCCCGCGCCGACTCCGGCTCGGCCCCGGCGTGCATGACGAAGCGGGTCACCGGCGCGAGGAACCATGGCGCCGTGTGCGTGACGTTGAGGAAGGCGTGCCCCGCTGCCGGGTACTCCTTGACGTCGTGCGGCACACCGCGATCGGCAAGGGCGCTCTCGAGCCGCCCGGCGGATCCCGACAGGTAGCGGTCGCGCCCGCCGTAGCTCGCGACGACCGGGCAGGCGCCGTCGAGGGCCTCGGCATCCGGCACCACGCCGTAGTTGGCCACCGCGACGTCCCACCCCGGGCGCCCCGCGAGCAGCAGCGCGAACCCGCCGCCCATGCAGAACCCGATGACGCCGATCGACCCCGTGCAGCGAGGGTCCGACGCGAGCAGCGCCCGCGCCCCGTCGATGTCGTCGAAGGCCCGGCCGCGCCCGCGCTGCAGCGCCGTCATGGTCCGGGCCAGGCACACGACGCGACGGCCGCGGGCCATGAGGTCGGGGGCGACCACGAGGTACCCCATCGCGGCGAGGCGGTCGGCGTGCCCCTTCATCTCGTCGTCGAGCCCGAACAGCTCGTGGACGAGGACCAGTCCCGGCCAGGGACCGTCACCGGCGGGCTCGGCGCGGTAGGCCGGCAGGTCGCCGACGCTCGTCATCCCGCTCACGCCGCCGTGCATCGGACCCATGGCTGCGACCCTACGCCCGCGGTCAGTGGCCTCCTCGGGGGCGCTTCTTGGGCGCCGGGCGCGTCGGGTCGTCGGTGACCGGCTCGACGTGCTCGGGCACCTTGATCGGCCGCAGCCGGGCCCAGGCGATGAACCCCAGCCCCACGACGAGCAAAGCGAGTCCCGCCCACAGGTTGGCGTTCACCCCGCCCGTCTTCTCGGTCTCGGGGTCGGCGAACAGCCCCATCCCGGTGAGGATGACGCCGTAGATCGCCAGCAGGAGGCCGATGATGTTGCGGATGTCGAACGCTCCGGCGGTGTGCTTGGTCTCGGTCATGTCTGCTCCTCCCGGTCAGAAGATGATGTTGAGGACGGTGACCATGGCGAGCGCCAGGCCGGCGAGGGGAACCGTGCGGCGGTACCACGGGTAGGTGTGCTCCAGCGGGTCCGTCCGGTCCTCCTTCGGGGTCTCGGAGTACACGAGCCCGACGAGCTCGGACGCCGGCTTGGGCTGGGTCGCCATCGACACGGCCACGGAGACCGCGATGTCGACGACGAACGCCGTGGACGCCGCGACGAACGCCGCGCCCTGCCCCTCCAGTGGGAGCACGCCCAGGCTCACGGCCCCGAACGCGTCCTTGCTGAGGAAGGCCACGAGGATGGCCGACAGGGTGCCGCTCACCAGGCCCGTCCAGCCCGCCGTGGGCGTCATCCGCTTCCAGAACATGCCGAGGATGAAGGTGGCGAACAGGGGGGCGTTGAAGAACCCGAACAGCGTCTGGAGGTAGTCCATGATGTTCGAGAACGAGCTGGCCAGCAGGGCGGTGAAGATCGCGACCACGGTCGCGCCCACGGTGGCCAGGCGCCCGATCCGCAGGTAGTAGTCGTCGCTGCGGTCCTTGCGGATGTACCGCTCCCACAGGTCGTAGCTGAAGACCGTGTTGAACGCGGAGATGTTCGCCGCCATGCCGGCCATGAACGCCGCGAGCAGGCCGGTGATCGCCAGGCCGAGCAGGCCGTTGGGCAGGAGGTCGCGCATGAGGTAGAGCATCGAGTCGTTGTAGGCGACCCCGTTGCCCGAGGCCCCGCCCGCTGGTGTCCCGCCGTTCTTCAGCTCGATGATCTCGGGCACGAGGACCGCGGCGATCATGCCGGGGACGATGGTGAGGAACGGGACGAACATCTTCGGGAAGGCGCCGATGATCGGCGTCTTGCGGGCCGAGGCGATGGAGTCCGAGGCCATCGCGCGCTGCACCTCGACGAAGTTCGTCGTCCAGTAGCCGAACGAGAGCACGAAGCCCAGGCCGAACACGATGCCGACGACCGACCACACGGGTGAGTCGAACCCGGCCAATGCCTGCCCCGGCCACGAGTTGAGCTGCTGCTCGGCCGGCGGGATGGTGGACCCGGGCGGCGCCGCGTCGGCCGCCGCGGTGATCTTCTCCTCGAGCCCGCTCCAGCCGCCGACCCGGTTCAGCCCGAGCCAGACGAGGGGCAGCAGCGAGGCGACGATGACGAAGAACTGCAGGACCTCGTTGTAGATCGCCGCCGACAGCCCGCCGAGGGTGATGTACGACAGCACGATGATCGCGGCGACGATGAGCGCCAGCCAGAGCGGCCAGCCGAGCAGCGCGTGGACGATCGAGCCGAGCAGGTAGAGGTTGACGCCCGCGATGAGCAGCTGCGCCACGGCGAACGAGATCGCGTTGACGAGGTGCGCCTCCTTGCCGAAGCGCCGGAGCATGAACTCGGGCACCGACCGGACCTTGGAGCCGTAGTAGAAGGGCATCATCACGACGCCGAGGAAGAGCATCGCGGGGATCGCGCCGACCCAGAAGTAGTGGACGGTGGAGATGCCGATCTCCGCCCCGTTGGCGCTCATCCCCATGATCTCGACGGCGCCGAGGTTCGCGGAGATGAAGGCGAGGCCGGTGACCCACGCGGGCAGGGACCTCCCGGAGAGGAAGAAGTCGATCGAGTCCGAGACCGACCGCCTCGCGATGAGGCCGATGCCGAGGACGAACGCGAAGTACACGACGAGGATGAGGTAGTCGACGGCGCTCGCGTCGATCAACGTCTCGGTCCTCACGGCCTGCGCGACGCCCGTCGCTGCCTGTGCCACACCCACCATCTGCGGACACCCACCTCTCCGTCGAGGGTCACCACCGCAACCGGTGGTGTCGCCAGCGACGCTAGTGGACGACGGCCGCGGCGGCCTCCCGAGGGACCTGTGGCTTTCAGACGGTGGCGCCGACCCCCACGGTCTCGTCGTCCGGGTCGACGGCGCCGGCGAACTGCGCGGCGTAGAGCGTCGCGAAAGCGCCTCCGGCAGCGAGGAGCTCGGCGTGCGAGCCCTGCTCGACGATGCGGCCGTCCTCCATCACGAGGATGAGGTCGGCGTCGCGGATCGTCGACAGCCGGTGGGCGATGACGAAGCTCGTGCGGTCCGAGCGCAGCGCCGACATGGCCTGCTGGACGAGCAGCTCGGTGCGGGTGTCGACCGAGCTCGTGGCCTCGTCGAGGATGAGCAGCGCCGGCTGGGCGAGGAAGGCCCGGGCGATGGTGATGAGCTGGCGCTCACCGGCGCTGATGTTGTCGGCCTCGGCGTTGAGGACGGTGTCGTAGCCGTCGGGCAGCGAGTGGACGAACCGGTCGACGTAGGTGGCGCGGGCGGCGTCGAGGACCTCCTCCTCGCTCGCCCCCGGCCGGCCGTACGCGATGTTGTCGCGGATCGTCCCGCCGAACAGCCAGGTGTCCTGCAGGACCATGCCGATCCGGCTGCGCAGGTCGGTGCGCGTCATCGCCGTGATGTCGACGCCGTCGAGCGTGATCCGCCCGCCCTTGAGCTCGTAGAAGCGCAGGACGAGGTTGACCAGGGTCGTCTTGCCCGCACCCGTGGGGCCGACGATGGCGACCGTCTGGCCGGGCTCGACGACGAGGTCGAGGTGCTCGATGAGCGGGGTCTCGTCGCTGTAGGAGAACGAGACGTCCTCGAACGCCACCTTGCCGCGGGGGTCGTCGACCCGTACCGGGACGCCGGCGTCGGGCTCCTGCTCCTCGGCGTCGAGGACGGCGAACACCCTTTCGGCAGAGGCGACTCCGCTCTGCATGAGGTTGGCCATCGAGGCCACCTGGGTGAGCGGCTGGGTGAACTGGCGCGAGTACTGGACGAAGGCCTGCACGTCACCCAGGCTCATCGTGCCGCTGGCGACCCGCAGCCCCCCGACCACCGCGATGGCGACGTAGTTGAGGTTCCCGATGAACATCATCGTCGGCATGATGATGCCGCTGATGAACTGGGCGCGGAAGCTCGCGTGGTGCAGTGCGTCGTTGCGCTCGGCGAAGGCCCGGTCGGCCTCGGCGCGGCGGCCGAAGACCTTGACGAGCTCGTGGCCGGTGAAGGTCTCCTCCACGACGGCGTTGACCTCGCCGGTGCTCGTCCACTGCTGCACGAAGTGCTTCTGGCTGCGCTTGCCGATGGCCGCGGTGACGACCATCGTGATCGGGATCGTCACGAGGGCGATGAGGGCGAGCAGCGGCGAGATCCACACCATCATCGAGACCATGGCGACGACGGTGAGCAGCGAGGTGAGCAGCTGGCTCAGCGTCTGCTGCAGGCTCTGGGCGACGTTGTCGATGTCGTTGGTGACGCGGCTGAGCAGCTCGCCGCGCGGCTGGCCGTCGAAGTAGGGCAGCGGCAGCCGGTGCAGCTTGTCCTCGACGTCGCGGCGCAGCCGGAAGATGGTCCGGTTGACCGCACCGGTGAGCAGGCGGCCCTGGAGCAGCTGCAGCCCGGCGGCGACGACGTAGATGCCCAGGACGACCACGAGGATCCGGCCGAGGGCGCTGAAGTCGACGCCCTGGCCCGGCACGACGTGCTCCATGGCGGCGAGGACGTCGGCGACCCGGCCCTGGCCTCGCTCGCGCAGTGCCGCCACGGCCTGCTCCTGGGTGACCCCGGCGGGGATCTGGCGGCCGAAGAAGCCGCCGAACACGATGTCGGTGGCCGTGCCGAGGATCTTCGGGCCGATGGCGCTGAGCATGACGCTGCCCACGGCGAGGGCGATCGTCCCCCAGACGACGACGCGTTCGGGGTGGAGCAGCCGCAGCACGCGCTTGGCCGAGCCGGTGAAGTCCTGCGACTTCTCCGTGGGGATGCCGATCGCCGCGTGCGGGGGTCCGCCGCGGTGCGCCGAGGCCGGGCCCCGCCGTTCCTTCGCCGCGCGCTCCTCCGCGGTGCCGAGCTCGCTCATGCCGCCTCCTCCACTGCCTGCTGGCTCTCGACGATCTCGACGTACGTGGGGCAGGTCGCGAGGAGCTCCTCGTGCGTGCCCTGGCCGACGACGAACCCGTCGTCGAGGACGACGATCCGGTCGGCGTGGATGATGCTCGACACCCGCTGCGCGACGACGACGACCGTCGCCTCGCGGGTCACCGGCCGCAGGGCCGCGCGCAGCCGGGCGTCGGTGGCGACGTCGAGGGCCGAGAACGCGTCGTCGAAGAGGTAGACGTCGGCCTTGCTCACCAGGGCCCGGGCGATGGCGAGGCGCTGGCGCTGCCCGCCGCTGACGTTGGTGCCGCCCTGGGCGATCGGGGCGTCGAGGCCGCCGGTCATCGCGCGGACGAAGTCCTCGGCCTGGGCGATGCGCAGCGCCTCCCACAGCTCGTCGTCGGTGGCGTCGGGGTCGCCGTAGCGCAGGTTGGTGGCGACGGTCCCGGTGAAGAGGTAGGGCCGCTGGGGCACCAGGCCCAGGTGGCTCCAGAGGTCCTCGGGGTCGGCGTCGCGGACGTCGACACCGCCGACGAGGACCTGCCCGGAGGTCGCGTCGTGCAGCCGGGGCACGAGGCCGAGCAGGGTCGTCTTGCCGGCGCCGGTCGAGCCGACCACGGCGGTGGTCGTCCCGGGGACGGCGGTGATCGTGACGTCGCACAGGACCGGCGACTCGGCGCCGGGGTAGGCGAACCCGACCTCACGCAGCTCGACGGTGACGGGCCCGGCGGGGATGCGCACGGGCTCGGCGGGCGCCCGGACGCTCGACTCGGTGCCGAGGACCTCCTGGATGCGTCCGGCCGACACCGTGGCCCGCGGGATCATCATCGCCATGAAGGTCGCCATCATCACCGACATGAGGATCTGGATGAGGTAGGCCATGAACGCCGTGAGGGCGCCCACCTGCATCGAGCCGTTGTCGATGCGCACGGCCCCGAACCACAGCACCGCGACGGTGGAGGCGTTGAAGATGACCATGACGAGGGGGAACGCGAGCGCCATCAGGCGGCCGACGGCCAGGGCGGTGCCGGTGTAGGTCTCGTTGGCCTGGCCGAAGCGCTCGCGCTCGACCTCCTCGCGCACGAAGGCCCGCACGACGCGCACGCCGGTGATCTGCTCGCGCAGGATGCGGTTCACCGCGTCGACCGACTTCTGCATGGCGCGGAAGTGGGGGACCATCTTGCGGATCACCAGCCCGATGGCGACGGCCAGGGCGGGGACGGCCACGGCGACGAGCCACGACAGCCCGATGTCCTCGCGCAGCGCCATGAACACGCCCCCGACCATCATGATCGGCGCGGAGACCATGATCGCCAGGCCCATGTAGACGACCGTCTGCACCTGGGTGACGTCGTTGGTGCTGCGGCTGATGAGCGTGGGCGCCCCGAAGCGCGAGAGCTCCTGGGCGGAGAAGGACCCGACCCGCGAGAACACCGACGCCCGGACGTCGCGGCCGAGGGAGGCCGCGGTCTGCGCGCCGATGCGCGTCGCGGCGATGGTGGCGAGGATCTGGACGAAGGAGACGGCGAGCATCCCGAGGCCCGCGGTGAGGATGAAGCCGGTGTCCCCCACCGCGACCCCCTCGTCGATGATCCGGCCGTTGAGGCTCGGCAGGTACAGCGAGGTGAGCGTGGCGACGAGCTGGAGGGCGAGGAGCACCCCGAGCGGGACGGCGTAGGGGCGCAGGTGGGTGCGGACGAGGCGGTAGAGCATCAGGACTTCCTCCGGGTGCCGTCGAGGACGACGTCGACGATCTCGGCCGCGTCCAGGCGGCCGGTGGACATCAGCGGGTGGACGCTCGAGAGCGTGAGGAGCTGGAGCAGGGCGATGACCTCGGCGACCGGCTTGCGCAGGGCTCCCGCGTCGTCGCCGATGAGGTCGGTGAAGGCGGCGTCGACGGCGGGGTCGGCGGCGCCGCGCGGTCGCTTGGGCCCGATCGGCCCCGGCGCCCCCGCGTGGTGGAGCACCGAGATGACGCCGACGATGCGCTCGACGTGCCGCTGCATCACCCCGACCCCGGCGGAGAGCCGCTCGTCGAGGGTGAGGGTGGTGTCGATGCCGCGCAGCTCGGCGACCGCGGGGGTCGAGTCGAACACGGCTGCGACACAGGCCTTCACGAGCTCGTCCTTGCTCCCGAAGGCGCGGAAGACGGTCCCCTCGGCGATGCCCGCGGCCTCGGCGACCTGACGCGTGGTGAGGGCCGCGCCGTGCTCGCGCAGGAGCGGGAGGGCGACGTCGACGATGGCCGAGCGGCGGTCGTCGGGATGCATCGCGGGGGCACGGGGTGTCACGCCGACGATGATAAGTGAGTGAGCACTCACTCACAAGTGGTTACCGAACTCAGCGGGCGAGGCGCTCCTCGGCGGCGTCGAGCAGGTGGGTTGGCGGGGTCGGACCCCTGCCGTGGGCGGCCCCGGCAGCGAGCGACAGCAGGACGCCGGCGGTGCGGACGTCGAGGACGGCGGGGTCGGCGAGGGCGCGCGCCGCGGCCTCCCAGCGCCGTGCCACCCACTCCCCCGGCGGCCCGATGGCGATGGCGTGGGCCACGAGGCAGGCGAGGTCGTCGACCCGGTGGCCCGGGCCGACGGTGTCGACGTCGAGGAGGCCCGCGACCCTCCAGCCGTCAGGGGTGGGGTCGACGGTGAGCTGCCCCTCGTGGAAGTCACCGTGGGTCGTGACCACCGGGCCGAGGTCGAGCCGGGCGGACCGCTCGACGACCTCGGCCGCAACGGCACGGGCGCGCTCGCCGTCCGGTCCGGCCGCGGCGACGGCCGCGGCGTACGCCGCGGCCCGGTCCGACCACGGAGACCGGCGGGGCAGGTCGACCGCGTCGGCGGGGAGGGCGTCGAGGACCTCGACGAGGTGGGTGACCTCGAGGCCACGGGCGTCGTCCTCGCCGATCGCCGCGACGAGCGGTCGGCCGGGCAGGTGCTCGAGGACGACCAGCCCGTCGGGGGTGGACGCCGCGACCCGCGGGACGGGGAGGCCGGCGTCGCGCAGGACCTCGTGGCGGTGGAGGACGTCGGGCGCTCCCCCGCGGCCCGCCCGGGGGCGCAGCACCTTGACCCACCACGTGCGGTCGTCGCGGACCGCGCGCACCACGGCCCGGCGCAGCGGCCGGTAGCCCACGAGCTCGAGGTCCGTCACCGGGCCTGACCCGGGCAGCACGTCCTCGAGGAGGACGGGGTCGCAGCCGGCCCGCAGGGCGGGCAGGGCGGGGTCGTCGGGGTGCAGCCAGGCGAGCAGGCGCCCTTCGGGGCCCTCGATGCGGGCGACGGAGGGCGCGTCGTCGGGCACGTCCCGGCCCGCCGTCGAGCTGACGAGGACGTACTCCTCGGTCGGGGGGACGTCCCCGGCTCCGGCGGCCGCACCGCTCACCCAGACGCGGTAGCCGACGGTGACACCGTCGCCGGGGCGGTGCTGCACGTCGTGGACGACGTGGCCGGTCACGCCGACGCCCGCGGTGCCCAGCGCGAGGCCGAGCAGCTCACGGGCGTCGGGGCCGGTCAGCAGCGCGAGGACCGCGGCCTCGGCCGCACCCCCGACGGGTTCCGCCATCGCGTACCGGAACCCGTCGGTTGGGGCGTGTGGAGGCGGGTCAGTCGGCGCTGGGCGCGGAGGCCGCGCTCGGCGCACTGGCCGCACTCGGGGCGCTGGCGGCGCTCGGGGCGGACGCCGCGCTCTTGGCGCTGGCGGCGCTGCCCGAGGACGCGGCGCTGGCCGGGCTCACGGCGCTGACCGACGACGAGGCGGCGGTCGCGGCAGCGGCCTTGGCGGCAGCGGCCTTCGCCTTCGCCGCCGCGAGCTTGGCGGCGCGCGCCTTCGCGGCGTCGGCCTTCCTCGCGGCCTGGGCCTTGGCCTTGGCGGCCTTCGCCGCGGCGGCCTTGGCCCGCGCGGACGCGGCCTTCGCCTGGCCGGCAGCCGCCTTCTCCTTGGCGCTCGCGGACTTCTCGGCGGACACCGAGGCGGCCTTGCTCGTCACGCTGGTGCGGTGGATCGGCGCTGCCGATGCCGCGGTCGAGGCCGTGGCCGAGCCGGCGACGGCGATCGCACCGAGTGCTCCGGTCACGACCCACACCTTGCGGGGCAGGGACTTCATGCGTTCTCCTCAGGTCGGGGGCGACCCCGTGGGTCGTCCTTCGGATCGGCCTCCCTGCAGGCGATGACGCCATCATGGCCGCCCGGGCGCGCACTCTCACCTCGAACGGGAAAGACGCCCTCGTCCGTTCTCAGGCGCTCCACATCCCCGGTCCGGCCGTGCGCCCCCCGGAATCGGGACGGCGCGGGGGGTGCGGTGGCGACCGCACTCCCCCGCGCCGCGGGTCCTGCTGCCGGGATCAGTGCTCGTGGTCGCCGTGCAGCTGGCCGCGGACCGCCCCGTTCGGGAACTCGGTGTTGTGGACGTTGACGTAGTACGCGGCGGGGTCGGCGAGGATCCGCTGCACCTCACCCGGGTCCAGTCCCTTGCCGGCCTCGCCCTCGGTGAGGCAGTCGGCCGCCTGGCCGTCCTGCGGCCACGCGAGGTTGACCTCGACCGGCCCGTTGGTGCCGGCCGCGCCGCGGTGGATGTGGGCGGCGCGCCCGTTGCCCGGCGCCTGCTCGGTCTCGGCGACCTTGGAGACCTGCAGGACGTAGCACAGCGTCGTGGGGTCACCGTCGATCCCGAAGACGTAGACGCTCCCCTTGCCGTTCGGGTCGCCGGACAGGGCCTTGGACCCGTCGGCCGCGACCTGGGCGCGACCGGTGAGGTCGGCCTCGAGGAGGGTGTTGGTGTGGCCGGCGAAGGCCGGGGCGGCCACGAGGGCCCCCGCTCCGGCGATTCCGACGACGGCGGCAATGACTCGTGTGCGCATCTGGGTGAACCCTTCTGACGGCGGCCGGCCTGCTCCGGCTCGTGCCCGTGGTTCGGTGCGACCCTGTGCATCGGATGTGAGCCCGCTCACAGGAACTTCTCAGCGGACGAGCAGACCGTCCTTGGCGGCGTCGCGGACGAAGCCGACGAGCTCGGCCCGCACGGCGTCGCTGTCGAGCCCGAGCAGCCCGGCGATGGCCGCACCCGCCACCGCGGCGCTCATCTCCCCGTCGCACACCGACACGAACGCAGCCGTCACGGTGGACAGGGTGAGGTGGCGACGCAGGCCACCCCCCTGGCGCAGGACGATGACGCTGGGGTCGGACGCCCCAGGCATCGTGTGGCGCTCCTCGTGGACGTCGGGCGCGCACCGCCACGCGACCTCGAGGACGGCCGCGTCGTCCTCCTCGGACAGCCAGGTGCGGGCGTCGAGACCGGCCAGCACCGCCGGCCCCATGGGGAGCTCGACCGGCTGCGGGACGTCCATGAGGTCGACGAAGGGCTCCCGCTCGGTGCGGGGCCGCTGGAGCGTGACCACACCGAAGCCGATCGCCTCGACGTCCCGGCTCTCGAAGTCGTCGAGCCAGGAGGACACCATCGTCGTGAAGTCGGCGGTGCCCGCCTGGTGGCCGCCGTCGCGGGCCCAGGTCTCGGCGTACTGCGCGGGGTCCTGCACCTCGCGCTGCACGACCCACGCGTCGAGACCCGTGCCCTCGAGCCAGCCCCGCAGCCGGTCGGTCCACGTGGTGCCGCGCGGGACCTCCCAGTTGCCGAGGAACTGCGCGATGCCGCCGGGCTCGAGGTGGTCGCCGACGCTGCGGACGAGGTCTCGCACGATCGCGTCGCCGGCCGCTCCGCCGTCGCGGTACTCGAACAGCGGCACCTCGCCGGTGCGCGGCGTGATGACGAAGGGCGGGTTGCTCACGACGAGCCCGAAGCGCTCGCCCGCCACCGGCTCGAGCATGGAGCCGGACCGGACGTCCCAGTGCGACTCGTCGAGCGCGGCGTTGAACCGGGCGTAGGCCAGGGCCCGCTCGGACAGGTCGGTGACGACGACCTCGTCGGCGTGGTCCTCGAGGTGCAGGGCCTGCACCCCGCACCCGGTGCCGACGTCGAGGGCGCGGTCGACGTGGGGGCGGGGGGTCCAGGCCGCGAGGGTGGTGCTGGCGCCGCCGATGCCGAGGACGTGGTCGCCGCGCAGGGTGCCCCCGGTGGCGAGCTCGCCGAGGTCGGAGGCGACCCACCAGTCGCGGCGCTCGGAGGCGTAGGGCCGCAGGTCGCAGCGGGCGACGACGCCGTCACCCTCCGGCACGACGAGACCGAGCGCCACGGCGCCGGCCACCCCGAGCCCGGGGAGGGCGGCGGCGACCTCGGCGAGGTCGACCGGGTCACCGAGCGTGAACAGCCGGATGAGCGTGGCGCACGGGGAGGTCGCGGCGGCGGTCACGCGCTGGGCGGGCAGGGCCTGCTCGCGGTCGAGGGCGGCGGCCGCCATCGGGCCGAGCAGGTCGGTGACGCCCGCGACGGTGAAGCCGGAGGCGACGAGGTCGGCGCGCAGGGCGCGGATCAGGTCGGGGTCGACGCGGGGCGTGGTGTCGGTCATCACCCCCGAGCCTATGGCTCGCGGCGGGGACGGCGAAGGGGCCGGGCTCCTTGTCGGAACCCGGCCCCTCGGCGCGATGCTGCGCGGGTGCTCAGACCTGCGCGGGGTGCTGCTCGAGCGCGGGCTCGGCGTCGGGGTCGTGGTCGCCGCCGATCGCGAGGTCCTTGCTCTTGGAGTACGTCACGGCTGCGGCGACGATGACGACCGCGACGGCGGCGATGCCGTAGCGGATCGGCGCCGACGCACCGGGGCCGATGGACAGGGTCACGATGGCCGGCGCGATGAGCACCGACACGAGGTTCATGACCTTGAGCAGCGGGTTGATGGCCGGGCCGGCGGTGTCCTTGAACGGGTCGCCGACGGTGTCGCCGATGACGGTGGCCGCGTGGGCCTCGGAGCCCTTGCCGCCGTGCGCGCCGTCCTCGACGATCTTCTTCGCGTTGTCCCACGCGCCACCGGAGTTGGCGAGGAAGACGGCCATGAGGGCGCCGGAGCCGATGGCCCCCGCGAGGAAGCCGGCCAGGGGGCCGATGCCGAGGCCGAAGCCGACGGCGACCGGCATCAGGGCCGCGAGCAGACCCGGGGTCGCCAGCTCACGCAGCGAGTCGCGGGTGCAGATGTCGACGACGCGGCCGTACTCGGGCTTCTCGGTGTAGTCCATGATCCCGGGGTGCTCGCGGAACTGGCGACGCACCTCGAAGACGATGGCGCCGGCCGCGCGGGTCACCGCGTTGATGGCCAGGCCCGAGAAGAGGAAGACGACGGCCGCACCGATGATGACGCCGACGAGCGTGTTCGGCGCGGTGACGAGGCCGACGGCCGAGTTGAGGAACTTGTTGCCCTCCTCCTCGCTGATGCCCGAGACGTCGAGCGCGCGGACGGCGCTCTGCCAGGCGTCGGTGTACGAGCCGAACAGCGCGGTGGCCGCGAGGACCGCCGTCGCGATCGCGATGCCCTTGGTGATGGCCTTGGTCGTGTTGCCGACGGCGTCGAGCTCGGTGAGGATCTGCGCGCCCTCGCCGCTGACGTCGCCCGACATCTCGGCGATGCCCTGGGCGTTGTCGGAGACCGGGCCGAAGGTGTCCATGGCGACGATGACGCCGACGGTGGTGAGCAGGCCGCAGCCCGCGAGCGCGATGAGGAACAGCGACAGGGCCACCGCACCGCCACCGAGGATGTAGGCGAGGTAGACCGCGCCACCGATGATGCCGGCGGTGAACACGGCCGACTCCAGGCCGACGCCGATGCCCGACAGGACGACGGTCGCGGGGCCGGTGAGCGAGGTGCGGGCGACGTCGATCGTCGGACGCTTGTCGGTGCCGGTGTAGTGGCCGGTCAGCCAGAGGATGATGCCGGCGAGGACGATGCCGATGATGACGGCGAGCAGGGCCGCGAGGCGGGGGTCGCCGGTGAGGGCGTTGATCTCCTCGTTGCTGGACCCGAGCTCGGCGTAGGTCGACGGCAGGTAGGTGTAGGCGGCGACGGCCGAGAGGACCGCCGAGACCGCGGCGGCGATGTAGAAGCCGCGGTTGATCGCGCTGAGGGCGTTCTCGCCCGGGCGCGCCTTGGTGATGTAGACGCCGAGGAGGGCGGTGACGGCACCGATCGCCGGGACGATGAGCGGGAAGACCAGGCCGTACTCGCCGAAGGCGACGGAGCCGAGGATCAGGGCCGCGACGAGGGTGACGGCGTAGGACTCGAACAGGTCGGCCGCCATGCCGGCGCAGTCGCCGACGTTGTCGCCCACGTTGTCGGCGATGGTCGCCGCGTTGCGCGGGTCGTCCTCGGGGATGCCGGCCTCGACCTTGCCGACGAGGTCGGCGCCGACGTCGGCGGCCTTGGTGAAGATGCCACCGCCGACGCGCATGAACATCGCGAGGAGGGCGGCGCCGAAGCCGAAGCCCTCGAGGACCTTGGGGGCGTCACCCTTGTAGAGGATGACGACGACGGCGGCGCCGAGCAGGCCCAGGCCCACGGTCGCCATGCCGACGGTGCCGCCGGTGCGGAACGCGATGCGCATCCCGAGGTCGCGGCCGCCCTCGTGGCGGGCCGCGGAGGCGACGCGGACGTTGGCCTTGACGGCCAGGCTCATGCCGAGGTAGCCGATGGCCGCGGAGAAGACGGCACCGAGGACGAAGAAGCCGGACCGGCCCCATCGCACGCCCACGGTGTCGGCGGGCAGCAGCAGGAGGAGGCCGAAGACGAGCACCACGAAGATGGCGAGCGTCTTGAACTGGCGCGCGAGGTAGGCCTGCGCGCCCTCTTCCACGGCCGCACCGATCTCCTGCATCTTCTCGGTACCGGGGTCGGCTGCGAGGACCTCACGGCGGAAGACGAATCCCATGACCAGCGCCACGACCGCGATGACCGCGACCGTGATGACGAGGGTGAGGTTCGTCCCGACGAGGTCCAGGCCAGAGCTCGACTCAGCCGAAGCGAGCGCGAGGGGTGCCATTCCATCCTCCTTGACGGGTGAGTTTTCGCGTCCCCGGGCGCGAACGCCTACGGGCAGGGACGCCCGCGCGCACTGTACCGGGCGGTTGCGCGAGTCGCTCCCCCCGGGGAGGTGTGGCGCAGGTCACCCCGCAAGGGGCGAATGGCTCGTCGGTCCGCGGGGAGCGGGCCGGGACGGGGTGTCGGGGCGCCGCGCTCAGGCGGCGAGCGCCTCGTCGAGCGAGGCGTGGATGCCGAACACCTTGTCGAGCCCGGTGATCCGGAAGACGCGCAGGATGCGCTCGTTGGAGCACACGAGGCGCAGCCACCCGGACTGGTTGCGGACCAGCTTGAGCCGGCCGACGAGGACCCCGAGCCCTGTGGAGTCCAGGAAGGTGACGTCGTCGAGGTCGACGACGAGCTGGACGTGGTCGGCCGCCACCTCCTCATCGAGGGCCGCCCGCAGCTGGGCGGCGGTGTAGACGTCGACCTCGCCGGCGACGGTCACGACGGTGACCTCTCCCTGGCGAGACGTGGTGACGGACAGCTCCACGCGTGGATCCTCTCGAACACTGCAGGTCAAACGTCCCCGCGGCGTGTCAGGGACGAGGATTACCGTAACCGTCGTGACCACTCCTGCCCAGCACCTTGCGGTGCTGACATCTCAGGGACGGTCCGAAAGGCTCCTCCACGTCGAGCGCGTCCCGGCCCGCGAGGCCCGTCTGGCCCAGTGGCCGGAGGGCGTGGCACCGGCCGTCCTGGCCGCGCTGCTGGGCGGTGGGATCGAGCGTCCGTGGTCGCACCAGCGGGCCGCGATCGACCTCGCCACGGCGGGGCGGCACGTCGTCCTGGCCACCGGCACGGCGTCGGGGAAGAGCCTTGGTTACCTCGTGCCGGTCCTCTCGGCGGCGTCCGAGGGCGCCGAGACCCCGGGGCGACGGGGGGCGACCGCGATCTACCTCGCGCCGACCAAGGCCCTGGCCGCCGACCAGCTGGCCCGCATCGACGCGCTGGCGGTGCCGGGCGTGCGGGCGGCGACCTACGACGGCGACACCCCGCCCGACGAGCGTCGCTGGGTGAGGGACCACGCGAACGTCGTCCTCACCAACCCCGACCTGTTGCACCACTCGCTCCTGCCGGGCCACGAGCGCTGGTCGCGGTTCCTGCGCTCGCTCACCTACGTCGTCGTCGACGAGTGCCACGTGTACCGGGGGGTGTTCGGGTCGCACGTGTCGTCGGTGCTGCGCCGCCTGCGCCGGGTCGCCGCGCGCTACGGCGCCACCCCGACGTTCGTCCTCGCGTCGGCCACGGTGAGCGAGCCGGCGACCCACGCCGGCAACCTCGTCGGGCTGCCGGTGGCGGCACTCACCGAGGACGGCTCGCCGCGCGGCGCGATGACCTTCGCCCTGTGGGAGCCCGCCGCCGACGAGGACGGGCGGCGCCGCTCGGCGACCACCGAGGCGGCCGAGATCCTCGCCCGGCTCGTCGTCGACGGCGTGCAGACCGTGGCCTTCGCGCGCAGCCGGGCAGGGGCCGAGTCGCTGGCGAGCAACGCCCGCCGCCGGGTCGAGTTCGACGACCCCCTCCAGGCCGAGGCGGTGGCGGCGTACCGCGGGGGCTACCTCCCCCAGGACCGGCGCGAGCTGGAGGGGCGGCTGCGCTCGGGCGCCTTGCGCGGGCTCGCGGCGACCAACGCGCTCGAGCTCGGCATCGACGTCAGCGGCCTCGACGCCGTGGTGATGGCCGGGTGGCCGGGGCGGCGAGCGAGCCTCTGGCAGCAGGCCGGGCGCGCCGGCCGGTCCGGAGAGGAGTCGCTCGCGGTGCTCGTGGCGGCCGACGACCCGCTCGACACCTACCTCGTGCACCACCCCGAGGCGATCTTCGGCGCCCCGGTGGAGGCCACCGTGATGGATCCGCACAACCCCCACGTCCTCGGTCCCCACCTGGCGGCGGCGGCCGCCGAGCTGCCGCTGGGCGAGGACGACCTGCCGATGTTCGGTCCGGACGCCCGGCGCCTCCTCGACGCCCTCGTCATCAAGGGGATCCTGCGGCGGCGCCCCGCCGGCTGGTTCTGGGCGCGCGACGACCGACCCGCCGACCACATCTCGCTGCGCGGCGTCAACGACGTCGTCGCCGTGATGGAGACCCGCACCGGCCGCGTCATCGGCACCATCGACGAGGCCGCGGCCCACGGCCAGGTCCACACCGGCGCCGTGCACGTGCACCAGGGCGACACCTGGGTGGTGACCGAGCTCGACCTCGAGGCCCGCACGGCTCACACCGTGCGCGGCGACCCCGGCTGGTCGACCCACGCGCAGTCGGTGAGCCGGTTCGACATCCTCGACCGCGAGCGCTCGGAGCGCCGGGCGCGGGTCGAGGTCTGCTTCGGGTCGGTGCGGGTGACGACCCAGGTGACCGGCTTCCTCCGACGGCTGCCCTCGGGTGAGGTGCTGGGCACGCACGCCCTCGACCTCCCCGAGCGGTCGCTCACGACCCGCGCGGTCTGGTGGACCGTGCCCGCCGAGGTGCTGGAGGCGTCGGGGGTGGAGGAGGCCAGGGTCCCCGGCGCACTGCACGCGGCCGAGCACGCGGCCATTGGCATGCTCCCCCTCGTGGCCACCTCCGACCGCTGGGACGTCGGTGGGGTCTCGACCGCGCTGCACCCCGACACCGGCCTGCCGACGGTCATGGTGTTCGACGGCTACCCCGGCGGCGCCGGGTTCGCCGAGCGCGGGTTCACGGCCTTCGAGGCGTGGGTCCGCGCCACCCGCGACGCCGTGCTCGGCTGCGGGTGCGCGACCGGGTGCCCCGCCTGCGTGCAGTCGCCCAAGTGCGGGAACGGCAACGAGCCCCTCGACAAGGTGGGCGCCGTGACGGTCCTCGAGCTGGCCCTTGCGCCGGCCACGACCTGAGGCCCCTGACCTCGACGAACTGCGGTGTTCGAGTGGCGGGCCGGTCCGCGCCGCGCCGGTAGGGTCCGATGCATGGTGCTCCTCGGTCTGATCCTCATCCTCCTCGCGGCCGGTGCCGGTGTCCTGCTGTTCGCGGGGACCGCCCAGATCACCGACACGGTCGACGTCTCGATCCTCGGCGGGACGCTCAGCCTCCCGCCGCTCACCCTCCTCGTCACCGGCATGGTCGTCATCTCGGTCTTCTGGCTCGGCTGGGTGCTGATGCGCGGTGGGCTGCGTCGCGGCAAGCGCAAGCGCGTGGAGGCCAAGGAGGCCGCGGCCACGGCCGAGGCGCGCCGCGTCGAGGAGGAGCGCCGGGTGAAGGAGGAGTTCGCCACCCGTGAGCGCGAGCTCGCGGAGGAGCGTCGCCGCCGCGAGGAGGAGACCACCGCGCTGCGCCAGCAGGTGCAGGCCCAGGGCGGTGGCACGACCGGCGCGACCGACACCACCGGCAGCCGCACCGACGGCCCGCCCCCCGTCGCCCCGAGCGGTTCGACCCCGCCCCCGCCGCCTCCCACCGGCCACTGACCCACCCGAACGGCGCCCCTCGCGACCCGGGTCCGGGACGACCCCGGCGCGCGCCGAGGCGGTCGCCCGGTCGACGCCGAGGTCGGTGACCGGGCCGCGCAGCGCGACCTCGACGCTGACGCGCACCGACCCGTCGGCCTCGACGACACAGCCGCCCAGGCGCGCACCGTTCGCCGTCGCGACGGCCTCGCCCGCCGCGCAGTCCACCGCCCCGCCCTCCACCAGGGGGACGGCAGCCGCCAGCGCCGCGAGGTCGGCCGCCGCGCGGGCCCGGTGGACGTCGCGGACCACTCCCGCGACGAGCAGGGCTCCCGCCAGGACGACGACGAGGGCGCCGGTCGCGCCGACGACCAGGACCGTCCCGCTGCCCCGCTCGGCCACGGGTCGGTGGCCGCTCACGGCGAGCCCCTCGCCCCGTCGGCGGTGACCTCACGCGGGTCGTCGCCGGCCGCGCCGCCGTCGACACCGTCCTCGAGACGGGCGACCGCCACGGCGCGCGGCGGGCCGACCGCCCCGAGCGGCCTCAACAGCGCCGGGACGGGCGCGCTGACCTCGACGCTCACCCGCCCGGACCCGCTCGACACCGAGACGTCGGAGCCGGCGGGGGCCGCCTGCCGCGCCTCGCCGACCGCCACTGCCTCCGGTTCGCCGCGCGCGAGGAGCCGGGCCGCCGTCCGCGCGGCATCGACGCACCGGATGTGCGCGATGCCCAGGTCGACCGCGGCGAGCGCCACCGCCAGGACGAGGACGAGGGCGGGAAGGGCCACCGCCAGCTCGGCGGTGGCCGTCCCAGCCTCTCGGCGTCGACCCGCCGGGCCGAACCACCGGGCCCGGCAGGTCGCACCGATGGAGCGGACTCCCGGCGACATCCGGGCTGCACGGACTCCAGCCGACCTCACGACCCCGTGCCGAGCGCGCTGACGATGACCTGTGACAGCGCCGACCGCACCGGATCGGACCGCACGATCACCAGCAGCAGGGCCGCGAACGCCACCGCGGCGACGGTGCCCACGGCGTACTCGGCCGTCGTCATCCCGGCCTCGCCCAGCACGCGGACCCGACCGGCCAGCCGTCGCACCGTACGCATCGACCTCGTCATCATGGTGAACCCCCTCTCGTGACGCGACGTTCGCGTCGTTCCCTCCACCGTGCTCGACACCGACCGCACGCGACAGGCCCGCCTCGAACCTGTGGACAGCCACCCCACGACAGCCGCCCTGTGGATGACGGACCTGCGCCGGGACGGGCCTCATGCGAGCACCGACCCGACGAGGTGCAGGACGACCGGGGCCACCGTCGTCGCGACGAAGCCCGGGAGGAAGCACAGCCCGAGGGGCAGCACGAGGAGCACCCCGGACCGCTGGACCGCCTCCTCGAGCCGACGCCGCTCCTCCTCGCGCATCCGCGACGCCGCGGCCGCGAGCAGCCCGGCGGGGGCGGCCCCCGCCTCCTGGGCCGCGTGCCACGCGACCGCCGCGGCCGCCCAGCCGTCGCCGACGTGGGTCCACGCCCGGTCGGGAGGCTCGCCCCACCGGTGGGCCGCGGCCACGACGGCCAGCTCGTGCCCCGCCGCGCCGTCGACGACCCTCGCGACCTGCTCCAGGGACTCGACCGCGCCCGCACCGCCGCGCAAGGTCGCGGCCACGAGGGCGAGCGCGGCGGCCGCGTCCTCGACGGTGGACGGCCCGAGGTCGCTCGCCCGTGCCCGGGCCCGCGCCGGGAGCCACGAGCCAGGGCGTCCCGGCAGCACGAGCGCCGACAGCACGACCAGCACCGCCGCGACGGCGGTCATGGGGCGGCCCCCGCGCGGCCGGGGCCTCGCCGGGCCCAGAGACCCAGCACGCCGCTCACGAGGGCCGACCCGTGGTGGCGGCCCGTGCGGCCCGGCGCAGGACGGCGCGAGCCCACAGCCACCCCACCCCGGTGAG
Source organism: Oryzobacter telluris (assembly GCF_043099285.1). Classification (GTDB taxonomy): domain Bacteria; phylum Actinomycetota; class Actinomycetes; order Actinomycetales; family Dermatophilaceae; genus Oryzobacter; species Oryzobacter telluris. The sequence goes on from NZ_CP170723.1 coordinate 3,547,787, forward strand.
GAGCACGCCCACCATCGCCGTGACCCGCGCCGCCGTGGAGGCGTAGAGCCGGTCCGGGCCGAGCCCGACGAGCACCCCACCCACGGGACCGACGAGCGGCAGGGCCGTGAGCAGCATCATCGACGTGCGCGGCCCGGCGACGGCGACCTCGGCCCGACCGCGGGACACGTGCCGCTCCCGGACGGCGTCGGCCGCAGCGGCGGTGACCACGGCAGCGGGCGCGCCCGCGTCCTCCGCCAGCCGCCAGGCCGCGGCGAGGAGACCGAGGTCGTGCCGGACGGCAGCGGGGCACGGACCGGGTGGGTCGAGGCACGAGGACGCCGACTCCCCGGCCAGCGTTTCCTCGGCCACCCGGTCGGCGAGCCACGGCGCCTGCCGGGCGACCGAGGGCGACCGCGCCGCCGCGACCACGGCCGACGGCAGGTCGAGGCCGGCGTCGAGCCCTACGGCCACGACCTCGCCGAGGTCGGCGACCCAGCGGCCGTCGTCGACCGACCGTCGCCGCCGACGCCGGACGAGCCCCCAGAGCGAACCCCCGGGCACGTCGTCGCCCAGCTCGCGCTCATCAGCCGGCCCACGCCCACGTCCGGGCCACGCGAGGGCGGCGAGCACCACGAGCACGGCCGCCGTCAGCACGGGTCGCCCTCCCCGAGGCTCGGGGCCAGGGCCACCAGCCGTGACCAGCCCGGCCCGCGGTCCTCGCCCCCAGGGCCCAGCGACAGCGCGACCTCGACCCGCACGAGGCCGGTCTCGGTGGGGTCCGGCACCACCACGCCCACCGACTCGACCCGTCGCACCCCGGACCGACGACCCACGTGCACGACCGCGTGCAGCGCCTGACGCAGCTGGGCGTGGGTGGCCCGCCGCGGCATCCCGGCCAGCGCGGCCAGGGCCTCGATCCGCGCGGGCACCTCGTCGGGCCCGTTGGCGTGCAGCGTGCTCATGCCGCCCTCGTGGCCGGTGTTGAGGGCGGCCAGCAGCTCACGGACCTCGGCGCCGCGCACCTCCCCCACGACGAGCCGGTCGGGGCGCATCCGCAGCGACTGGCGCACGAGGTCGACGAGGGTCACCGAGCCGCGGCCCTCGACGTTGGCCGAGCGTCCCTGCAGGCGCACGACGTGCGGGTGGTCGGGGGCGAGCTCGCGCACGTCCTCCACCACGACGACGCGCTCCGAGGACGGGCACTCGGCGACGAGCGCCGCGAGGACGGTCGTCTTGCCGGCCCCCGTGCCTCCGGAGACGACGAGGGAGCACCGGGCGGCCACGAGCCCGCGCAGCACCCGGGCGAGACCGGGGCCCACGGCGCCCAGCCCCTCGAGACCGTCGACCCCACCGGGTCGGTGCCGGGCGATGCGCAGGCTCAGGTGGGGTCCGGCGTCGGCCAGCGGCGGCAGCACGGCGTGCAGCCGGACCCCGCCGGGCAGGACGCCGTCGACCCACGGCTGCGCGTCGTCGAGGCGGCGGCCCGCCAGCCCGGCCAGCCGCACCGCCAGCGGCCGCAGGTCCGCGACGGGCACCGCCCCCACCTCCTCGACCCCCCGGCCACGGTCCGCCCAGACGACGCCGTCGCCGTTGACGAGCACGTCGGTCACCGTGGGGTCGGCAACCAGGCCCGCCAGCGGCCCGAGCCCCACGAGCCGGTCGGCGAGGGCGGCCTCGGTCGCGGCGAGACGGTCGGCGCCGAGGTGGCCGGCCTCGGACGCGGCCACCTGTCCGATGGCGCCCGCGCTCGGCGGCGCGCCGGCCCGGATCGAGCGCGTGACGACGTCCCCGGACCGCACGGGCACCTCGTGCAGCACGGCCGCCCCCCGTGTCACGACGCCACGTGTCACGACGCCACCGCGATGCCGGGGAGCGCCGCCACCACGGCCTCGGCACAGGCCCGCACGGCGTCGCGCGACACCCCGGGGAAGGCGCCGCGCTCCCCGCCACGCGCCACGGCGGGGTCGTCGCGCACGTGGTGGACGTGCGGGACCCCGAGGTGCGCCACGACGTCGTCGAGGACGTCGGTGGTGGCCCGCCCTCCCCGCGTCACGAGCAGCAGCACCGGATCGGCGCGCGACTCGGGTGCCACCGCGAGGGCCCGCTCCACGCACGCCTCGGCATCGGCCAGGCCACGGGTGCGCAGCGCGGTGACGACGACGAGCACGGGCGCTCGCGCCATCACGTCCGCCAGGAGCGGCCCGCGGACCGGGAGGTCGAGGACGACCGACACCCCACCCGCGAGGAGGGAGTCGACGACCTCGAGGACGACCTCCGGCGCCACCTCGGGGCGGGCGCCACCCAGTCCCGACAGGACGTGGCAGCCGGCCTCTCCCGGGAGCGTGGCGAGGAGGCGCGCCGCGGGCACCCGGCCGCGCACCTCGCGCAGGTCGTCCCACCTCCGACCGGGAAGGTGCTCGACCCCTGCGGTGACCTCGAGCCCGCCACCGGCGAGGTCGAGGTCGGCGACGACGACGGGCGGGCCGGCGCGCGCGAGGCACCGACCGAGGGCGAGGGCCAAGGTGCTGGCGCCGAGGCCGCCGGAGGCTCCCGAGACGGCGAGGAGGGTGGGCTGGGTCATGGCACCGAGCCTGCGGTGCCATGCGGGCCGCGGGCCAGGGGCACTCCCGCCCCTGTGGACGGCGCGGCTCCGCGGACGGGCCTGTGGACGACGCACTCCACCCAGGAGGAGCCACCGAGAGCCACCTGGTCCCGGACGTGGGACGGCCCCGGTCGGGGGGACAACCGGGGCCGTCGGCGAGCCGAGCTCCGGGGGGGAGAAGCCGGTCCGCCGTTCGCTCGACCCCGAAGGGGAGCGAGTGGATTCATCGTGCTCCATCGCGGGCTATCTACGCAAGCCCCGGCCAATACCTGCGCGATTCGTTCTCAGGACCCCCTCAGGTCCACCGAATCCGTAGGTTTTGCGCACGAAGTTTAACGCTTGACCATCACCCTCCCACAGCAAGTCCGCAGGTCGGGAGCCCGGCGTGGCAGGAACGTGCCAGAGGTCGTTTCGGGCACCCGCCACGGCCTCCGCGACCCACCCCGGGGCCACACGACGGCGCCCCAACCCGGGACCGGGTCGGGGCGTCGTCCCGCCGCGGACCTCCCGGGCGACCAGGCGTGCTCCATGCCGTTGTCGCACTGGGTCAAGCCCATCACGATCGGTCCATCAGTGGACTGCCCGCGCGTGGGTACCCGTTCGTGCCGCGGTAGTGCTGGGGCGTCGGCCCGAGGGCCTTCGCTCCTCCTGTTGTACTCCCGCCGGGGGCCGGCGGCAACCGCTGGCTACGAGAGGCGTCCGGCGAGCACGGCGTCGGCGACGCGCGTCCCCTCGGCAGCGGCGGCACGGACTGCGGTGCAGCAGTGGGAGATCCACAGCCCGACGCCGGCCACGTCCCCCCGACCGTAGGCCGCCAGGGCCCCGAGGTAGGCGGCCCCGCCCTGGGCCCCGTGCCCGTGCTCGGTGACGGCGACCCCCGTGGGGTCGAGGCCACCGACCCGAACCAGCGCCCGGTCCAGCGCCCGGGCCACCACCGCGTTGCCCCTCACGAAGGGCCGCACGGTCGCCAGCTCGGCGTGGACGACCGCGGCGGCGACCACCACGGGCAGCCGGGGCGTCGCGAGGAGGACGTCGGCCACCGCACGCAGCCGCGCCGCGACCTCCGGCCCGTCCGGGGCCGGCCCCAGGTCCGCGAGCTCGAGGCAGGGCTCCCCCGGATGCCGCGGTCGGCCGAGCGCCGAGTCGTCGACGAGACCGGCCGCCGCTGCCGTGTGCAGCCGGGCGAGCGCCTGCAGGGGGGCGGTGAGGAGGATCCCGGCCACGTGCTCGGTCTCGGCCGTGGCGGCGAGGACGCCGCGCATCGTCACCTCCACGGGATCGGGCTGCGGCGACCACGTGGACGCCCCGCGAGCGATGTCGCGGACGACGTCCACGGGCACCGACGCGCCCTCGAGCTCGCCACTCGCCCGGGCCCCACGCACCCGGGACTCCGCGGCGGCCTCGGGGATCCGCTTGCGCAGCGCCTGGTGCCAGCGCAGCGCGGTGCACGCCTCACGGGCGACCTCCACCTGCTCGGGCACGCCGGGCAGCTCGGCGAGGCGCGAGACCCCGTCGACGGCGGGGCTCGCCCCGCTCCTGGGCCGGGGTGCTCCGGGTCCGTTCACGGCCGCGAGCCTAGCCAGCGCCCCCGGCGCCGTCGGACGCGGTCGGGGCCGCACCCGCATCCGCCCCCTCCTGCGGGAAGCGCACCGACGCCAGCTGCCGCGAGCGCGCGACGAGCCGGTCGGCGGAGTCCCACACGCACGCGTCCTCCACGACGAGGTCACCGACGACCGTGTCGGTGCTCAGCTCGACCCGCAGCCACCCCGGCGCCGGCGTCCCGAGCACCTGGCCGGTCAGCTCCATCGTGGGCGCCCACCCGAGGACGCCGAGGTCGAACGTCACGGGCATGAGGGCGTCGACCGCGTACGGGAGCATCGCGACGTCCGGCTCGCGGCCGTCGGCCATCCGCAGCCAGGCCCGGATGACGCCGCGCCGGCTCGGGCGCCCGACCGCGAACCCCGCCGTGGCCGGGTCGACCCGCACGTCGAGCCGGTCGAGCATGACGATCCCCGAGGCCGCGGGCGAGGCGTCGCGGCGGGCCGGTGGGCACTGCTCGGGCGGCGGCATCGACGGCGGCGAGGGCGAGCGGCGCACCGGCTCGGCCCGGTCGAGGTCGCCGAACGTCCCGACCAGCCGTACCCGTTCCGCGGGGCCGTCCGGCCCCGCCTGCACGACCGCCACCGACACCGTCGACACCGTGCGCCCCAGCCGCAGCGGCTCGACCCGCACCTCGACGTCCCCCACGACGGCTGCGGACAGGAAGTGCGCTCCCCACGTCAGCGGCGCCGTGTGCCCGGCCGAGCCGAGGACCTCGGCACCCGCCCGTGCGGCCAGCGCCATGAGGACGCCGCCGTTCACCGCGCGCCCGATGACCCACCCCTCGCCCAGGTGCCCGCGGGCCACCTCGACCTCGCCGACGACCGCACCGGGCGCAGCACCGCCGCCCCCGTCCCACGTCAGCGCCAGGGCGTCGTCGAGCTCGGCCACGGCCGGCCTCCTCATCGTCTCGGGTCAGGGTCCTGCCCCGACCCTAGGGTGACCCCATGACGGGAAGCATCCACTGGCCGACGGCGGTCGTCGTCGCCGGGACGATGCTCCTGCTCTGGCTCGCCGTCGTCCTGCTGCGCCGCAGCCGCCGCCGTGGCTTCCTCTCCGCCGTCGACCGCGCCACCTACGCCACGCTGCACACCGCCTCGCTCGCCAGCCAGCACCTCGGTGAGGGACTGACCCCGGAGGCGGCCGAACGCGCCGGACGGCACCTGCTCTCGATCCTCGGAGCCCGCGCGGTCTCGATCTCCGACCCCGGCAGCGTCCTGTCGTGGACCGGTGTGGGAGAGCACCACCGGAGCACCGCCCTCGCGCTCGGCGAGCAGACCCGGGCCACCGGACGCACGGTCGTCAACAGCAGCGACGACGTCACGTGCAGCGAGCCCGACTGCCCCCTGCGCAGCACGGTCACCGCACCCCTGGTCATGGACGACCTCGTCGTCGGCACGCTCACCGCCTGGACCGAGCAGCCCTCACCCGGCCTCGCCCGCGCGACCGAGGAGGTCGCGGCCTGGGTCTCCAGCCAGCTCGCCCTCGCCGAGCTCGCCCGCACCCGCACCCGCGTGATGGAGGCCGAGCTGCGGGCCCTGCGCGCCCAGATCAGCCCCCACTTCATCTACAACTCGCTCGCCGCGATCGCCTCCTTCGTGCGCACCGACCCCGACCGGGCGCGCGAGCTCCTCATCGACTTCGCCGACTTCACCCGGTACGCCCTGCGCAGCGGCGGGCCCTTCACGACGCTCGCCGAGGAGCTGCGCAACGTCGAGCGCTACCTCGTGCTCGAGCAGGCCCGCTTCGGCGACCGCCTCCAGATCTCGCTCCTCATCGCCCCCGAGGTGCTGCCCGTGACCCTTCCCTACCTCGCGGTGCAACCGTTGGTGGAGAACGCGGTCCGCCACGGCCTGGCGGCCAAGGAGGGCGTGGGCCACCTGACGATCACCGCCAGCGACCGCGGCTCCGACGCCGAGATCAGCATCGAGGACGACGGCGTCGGCACCGACCCCGAGCGGGTGCGCCACATCCTCGACGGCGCCCACGCCAGCGACTCCGTGGGCCTGGGCAACGTCGACGCCCGGCTGCGCCAGGTCTACGGCGACGACTTCGGGCTCGTCGTCGAGACCGCGCCCGGCGCCGGGACGCGGGTGTCGTTCCGCGTGCCCAAGTTCGCCCCGGGCATCCACGCCGGGTCCTGACGCCGGGTCGTAGGCTGCCCTGCATGTCCGCCACCGCCGTGGGACTCACCGCGCTCGTCGTCGACGACGAGCTGCCGGCCCTGTCCGACCTGGACTACCTCCTGGGCCGCGACGAGCGGATCCGCGAGGTCATCACCGCGTCCTCGGGCACCGAGGCGCTCCAGGTGCTCGACTCCCGCGATGTCGACGTCGTCTTCAGCGACATCTCGATGCCGGGGCTCGACGGCATGGCCCTCGCCCGCGTCATCGCCCGCTTCACGGTGCGCCCGCAGATCGTCTTCGTCACGGCGCACGACGAGCACGCGGTCGACGCCTTCGCCCTCGCGGCCACCGACTACGTGATGAAGCCGGTGCGGGCCGAGCGGCTCGGCGAGGCCATCCGCCGCGTCGTCGCCGCCCGCGACGAACGCGGCTCCGGCACAACGGAACCCGCGCCACCTTCCATCGAGGACGAGACCATCCCCGTCGAGCTCGGTGGCGTGACCCGCTTCATCACGCGCACCCAGATCCGGTACGCGCAGGCCCACGGCGACTACGCCCGGCTGCACACCGACACCGGCTCGCACCTCGTCCGGGTCCCGCTGAGCGTCCTCGAGGAGCGGTGGGCCGAGTTCGGGTTCGTCCGCATCCACCGCAGCACGCTCGTCGCCCTCCCCCACGTGTCCGAGGTCCGGATGGACCACGGCCGGTGCTCGGTCCTCGTCGGCGCGGTCGAGCTGCAGGTGAGCCGCCGCCACACCAAGGAGCTGCGCGACACCCTGCTGCGCCGCCCCATCGGCGACCGGCGCCCGAACGGCGGCTGACGGTGTCGACACCCGACGGTCCCCCGCCGGCCCGGGTTCGCGTCACGAGCTCGCGCAAGGGCGCCACCCCGATGCGCTCGCGCCCCGTCTCCCGCGAGCTCGACGAGCAGACCGTCCTCGGTGACGTCTTCCTCGCCGGCCTGATGCGCGCGCAGCTGCGGCTCTCGGTCGCCGTCCTCGCCCTGATGGTCGTGGGCCTGGCCGGGCTGCCCGTCGTCCTCGCCCTCGTCCCGGCCACCCGCACCCTGACCATCGGCTGGCTGCCGTTCCCGTGGCTCGTCCTCGGTGGGCTCGTCTACCCGTGCGCCTGGTTCCTCGCGCGCTGGTACACCCGCCAGGCCGAGCGCATCGAGGCCGACTTCACCGAGGTCGTCGAGCCCTCGTGAACCACCCCCTGTCCCTCGCGGCCGTCGTCCTCGTCTGCCTCACGACCCTCGCCGTGGGGGGCCTCGGGCTGCGCCTCTCGCGCCGCACGAGCGACTTCTACGTCGCCGGGCGCACCGTCTCGCCGCGGCTCAACGCCTCCGCGATCGGTGGCGAGTACCTCTCCGCCGCGAGCTTCCTCGGCGTCGCCGGGCTGATCTACGACCGGGGCATCGACATGCTCTGGCTCCCGGTGGGCTACACCCTCGGCTACCTCGTCCTCCTCGTGATGGTCGCGGCCCCCATGCGCCGCTCCGGCGCCTACACCCTCCCTGACTTCGCCGAGGCACGGCTGGGATCGCGCGCCATCCGCCTGGTGTCGTGCGTGCTCGTCATCGGGATCGGCTGGCTCTACCTCGTCCCGCAGTTCCAGGGCGCGAGCCTCACGCTCACCCTCGTGACCGGCGCCCCCGGATGGGTCGGCGGGCTCGTCGTCATGGTCGTCATCGCCCTCGCGGTGGGCGCGGGCGGGATGCGCTCGATCACCTTCGTGCAGGCCGTGCAGTACTGGATCAAGCTGACGGCGCTGGCGGTGCCGGCGTTCGTCCTGCTCGCGCTGTGGTTCCGCTCGGGCAGCCCTGCGCCCCAGGTGGACGCGACGTGGAGCATTCCGTTGTCCCCCAACGGTCCCGACGACCACCCCGTCTACCGCACCGCCTCCACGGTGCTCGCCCTGTGCCTCGGGACCATGGGCCTGCCGCACGTGCTCGTCCGGTACTACACCAACCCCGACGGCATCGGCGCCCGCCGGACCACCGTCACCGTCATCGCCCTCCTCGGGGTCTTCTACCTGCTCCCCCCGGTGTACGGCGCCCTCGGCCGGGTCGTCTTCCCGGTCCTCCCCGAGGGCGTCGGCGCCGACACCATCGTGCTGCGGCTGCCGGGCACGCTCGTCGACGGCCTCGGCGGTCAGCTGCTCACGGCGATGCTCGCCGGCGGCGCGTTCGCCGCGTTCCTGTCCACGGCGTCCGGCCTCGCCATGTCGGTCACGGGCGTCATCGACCAGGAGCTGCTGCGGCCCCGCCTCTCGCGGTTCGCCGGGGGCGACGTGCCGGGGGTGCGGGGGTTCCGGGTGGCCGCCGTGCTGGCCGTCGCCCTGCCCTACCTGCTCTCCCGGGCCACCGAGCCGCTCGGCCTCGCCACCACCGTGGGGCTCGCCTTCGCCGTGGCCGCGGCGACGTTCGCGCCGCTCATCATGCTCGGCGTGTGGTGGCGGCGGCTGTCGACGAAGGGGGCGATGGCGGGCCTCCTCGTCGGCGCGTCATCGGCCGGGGGCGCGATCGTCACGACGATGGTCGTGGGCGACCTCGGCGGTTGGGCCGGGGCCCTGCTGGCGAACCCCGCGATGTGGGCCACACCCCTGGCCATCGCGACAGCGGTCCTCGTCAGCCTCGCGACGCCCGGCAGCATCCCGCCCGGCACGACCCGCACGATGGTGCGGCTGCACACGCCCGAGCGGGTCGCCCTCGCCCGCTCCCGCATCCACGACTGACCAGCCCCGAACCCGCGGCGAGTGCGGAAACGGTCGTCGGGGCAACCACTTCCGCACTCACCGCCGATCGGGTCCACAGCGAGTGCGGAAACGGTCGTCGGGGCAACCACTTCCGCACTCGCCGCCAACGGGGTGGGGGTCAGCCGACGGCGTCGCGGGCGGCCACGAACGCCGCGACGCAGGACCGCACGTCGTCGTGCGAGTGCGCCGCCGAGAGCTGGACCCGGATGCGCGCCTTGCCCCGCGGCACGACGGGGAAGCTGAACGCGATGACGTACACGCCGTTGCCGAGCATGTGGTCGGCGATGTCGGCCGCCCGTCGCGCGCCGTCGTCACCCGGGAACATCACCGGCGTGATCGGGTGCGAGCCCGGGAGCAGCGAGAAGCCCTCGGCCTCCATCAGCTCGCGGAACAGGGACGCGTTGTCCCGCAGCGTCTCCCGGGCCTCGCTCGAGGACGACACGAGGTCGAGCGCTGCGAGCGAGCCGGCCACCACGGCCGGCGCCACCGAGTTCGAGAACAGGTAGGGGCGCGAGCGCTGCCGCAGCAGCTCGACGACCTCGCGGTGGCTCGCCACGTACCCGCCCGACGCACCCCCGAGCGCCTTGCCCAGCGTCCCGGTGATGATGTCGACGCGGTCCAGCACGCCGAAGAGCTCGGGCGTCCCCCGGCCGCCCTCGCCGACGAAGCCCACGGCGTGGCTGTCGTCGACGAGCACCATCGCCTCGAACTCGTCGGCGAGGTCGCAGATCTCGTCGAGCGGGGCGTACGAGCCGTCCATCGAGAACACGCCGTCGGTGACGACGCAGACGCGCCGCGCCCCGGCCGCCCGCGCCGCCTCGAGCTGGGCCCGCAGGTCGGCCATGTCGGCGTTCTTGTACCGGTACCGCGCCGCCTTCGACAGCCGCACCCCGTCGATGATCGAGGCGTGGTTGAGCTCGTCGGAGACGATCGCGTCCTCGGCGCCGAAGAGCACCTCGAAGACCCCGCCGTTGGCGTCGAAGCACGAGCTGTAGAGGATCGTCGCCTCCTGGTGGAGGAACGACGACAGCCGCGCCTCGAGCTCGGTGTGCTGGGTCTGGGTCCCGCAGATGAAGCGGACCGACGCCATCCCGAAGCCCCACGTGTCGAGCGCGGCCTTGCTGGCCCCGACGACGTCGGGGTGGTCGGCGAACCCGAGGTAGTTGTTGGCGCAGAAGTTCAGCGACTCGCCCCCGGTCGTCGCCACGTGCGAGGACTGCGGCGTCGTCAGCTCGCGCTCGCGCTTGTAGAGACCCGCCTCCTCGATCTCCGCCAGGGTCGCCTTGAGCTCGTCCTTCACCGCGCCGTACACGGGTCCTCCTCGGGGGTCGGGTTTCGTCGGGGTCGCCGACCAGCCAGCCTAGGCCCCGCCGCTCAGCTCCAGTCGAGGACGACCTTGCCGCCGGTGCCCGAGCGGGTCTCGGCGAAGGCCGACTGCCACTCCTCCGCGGGGTACCGCCCGGTGACGACCGACGACACCGCCCGCCGCAGCTCGGGCGACGACGAGAGCATCGCGCCCATGAGGTACCAGGTCTCGAACATCTCCCGGCCGTAGATGCCCCGCAGCGTGATCATGTGCGTGATGACGCGGCCCCAGTCGATGGCGTAGCGGTCCTTGGGCAGGCCGAGGAGGGCCACCCGTCCGCCGTGGTTCATGTTGGCGAGGAGGTCCTCGACCGCCGCGGGGGACCCGGACATCTCCAGCGCGATGTCGAAGCCCTCGACCATCCCCAGCTCCTGCTGGGCGGCGCGCAGGGAGCCGCCGGAGCCGACGTTGACGACGAGGTCGGCCCCCGCTGCCTTCGCCAGCGCGAGCCGCTCGTCGCTCATGTCGGTGACCGCGATGCGCCGCGCCCCCGCGTGCCGCACGATCGCCGTCGCCATGACGCCGATCGGGCCGGCCCCGGTGACGACGACGTCCTCGCCCACGACCGGCCACTGCAGGGCCGTGTGGGTGGCGTTGCCGAGGGGGTCGAAGAGGGCGCCGAGGTCGGGGTCGAGGTCGGCGGGCTGAACCCACGCGTTGGTCGCGGGGATGACGACGTAGTCGGCGAACGCGCCGTCGCGGTTCACGCCGACGCCGACGGTGTTGATGCACAGGTGCCGTCGTCCGGCGCGGCAGTTGCGACAGGTCCCGCACACGAGGTGCCCCTCGCCGGAGACCCGGTCGCCGACCGCGACGTGGTCGACGTCCGCCCCGACCTCGACGACCTCGCCGAAGAACTCGTGGCCCAGCGTCATCGGCACGTTCACCGTGGCGGCGGCCCACTCGTCCCACTGCTCGAGGTGGAGGTCGGTGCCGCACAGGCCCGCCCGCAGCACCCTGATCTTGACGTCCTTGTCGCCGCACTCGGGCTCGGGGACGTCGACGAGCTCGAGACCTGGACCGGGCTGGACCTTCCGCAGTGCACGCACGGCCCCATCATGCCGGTCGCCCACCGGTCGAGGTCAGGGGGCGACCCGCGCGCCCGTGACCTGCCGTTCGTCGTGCCACGCCCACCGTTCAGCGCACGTGCACCCGCCGCACGGCGAGCGCCCGACCCGCCCGGCGAGGGCCGCGCGCCGGGGCGTTCCCACCCCCCTCACCGCCCACCACTGTGGGCTGCGACCCGGGCCGCACGGTCCCGGACCGACCCTGGAGGTGACCGTGAGCAACGACGCTCGCACGCGGACCGAGGACTCCTACCTCGCCCTGCAGTCCACTTCGGAGTTCCAGGAGCTGCGCCGCAAGTTCCGCGGGTTCGTCTTCCCGACGACCGCGTTCTTCCTCGCCTGGTACTTCCTCTACGTCCTGCTCTCGATGTTCGCGCCGGGGTTCATGGGGACCCGCGTGTTCGGGACCATCACCGTCGGCCTGCTCTTCGGGCTCGGCCAGTTCGTCACGACGTTCGCCATCACGTTCCTCTACGCGCGGTGGGCGAACCGCGAGTTCGACCCGCTGGCCGACCGGCTCGGTGCCCAGCTCGACGCGCAGAAGGAGCACTGAGCATGGCTCTCCTCCCCGCGGCCGACGCCGCCACCACCGTGGGCAGCCCCGCCCTCAACATCGCGATCTTCGCGTCGTTCGTCGTCGTGACCCTCGTCATCGTCATCAAGGTGGCGTCCGGCAAGAAGACCGCCGAGCAGTACTACACCGCCGGCGGCGCGTTCTCCGGTCGCCAGAACGGCATCGCCCTCGCGGGTGACTACCTCTCGGCCGCGAGCTTCCTCGGCATCGCCGGCGCCATCGCCCTCCAGGGCTACGACGGCTTCCTGTACTCGATCGGCTTCCTCGTCGCCTGGCTCGTCGCGCTGCTGCTCGTCGCCGAGCTCATGCGCAACACCGGGCGCTTCACCATGGCCGACGTCCTGTCCTACCGGCTCAAGCAGCGCCCGGTGCGGATCGCCGTCGCGATCTCGGTCATGTCCGTCTCGTTCTTCTACCTGCTCGCCCAGATGGCCGGGGCGGGCGGCCTCGTGTCGCTCCTCCTCGGGATCAGCGGCGACTTCGCGCAGGACCTCGTCATCGCCGTCGTCGGCGCCGTGATGATCGCCTACGTCCTCATCGGCGGGATGAAGGGCACGACCTGGGTGCAGATCATCAAGGCCGTCCTGCTCATCGCCGGCACCGCGGTCATCACCGTGTGGGTCCTCGGCAAGTACGGGTTCAACCTCTCGGGGCTGTTCCAGGCCGCCGCCGACAACTCGCCCAAGGCGGGCGAGAAGCTCTTCGAGCCCGGCCTGAAGTACGGCAAGAACCTCACGACGAAGATCGACTTCATCTCCCTGTCGATGGCGCTCGTCCTCGGCACCGCGGGCCTGCCGCACGTCCTCCAGCGGTTCTACACCGTGCCGACGAGCAAGCAGGCGCGCAAGTCGGTGGAGTGGGCCATCTGGCTCATCGGCGGGTTCTACCTGCTCACCCTCGTCGTCGGCTACGGCGCCGCGGCCCTCGTCGGCCCCGACACCATCAACGCCGCGCCCGGCAAGGCCAACGCGGCCGCACCGCTGCTCGCCTACGAGCTCGGCGGGTCGGTGCTCCTCGGGGTCATCTCGGGTGTCGCCTTCGCCACGATCCTCGCGGTCGTCGCCGGGCTCACCATCACCACGTCGGCGACCTTCGCCCACGACCTCTACAAGGAGGTCTTCAAGCGGGGCGTCACCGAGGCCGGCAGCGAGGTGCGGGTGGCCCGCATCGCGGCCGTCGTCATCGGCATCGTGGCGATCATCGGCGGGATCTTCGCCAAGAGCCAGAACATCGCGTTCCTCGTGGCCCTGGCCTTCGCCGTCGCGGCGAGCGCCAACCTGCCGACGATCCTGTACTCGCTGTTCTGGAAGCGGTTCAACACCCGCGGGGCGCTGTTCTCCATCTACGGCGGCCTCATCAGCGCGATCGGCCTGATCGTCTTCAGCCCGGTCGTGTCGGGCAAGCCGCCGCTGGTCGAGGGCGGTCCCAGCCAGTCGATGATCACCAACACGGCGATCGACTTCCACTGGTTCCCGCTCGACAACCCGGGCCTGGTCTCCATCCCGCTCGCGTTCTTCCTCGGGTGGCTCGGCTCGGTGACGAGCAAGGAGTACAACGCGCAGAAGTACGCCGAGATGGAGGTGCGCAGCCTCACCGGCCACGGGGTCGGCGAGGCGGTCAACCACTGACCCGACCACGGCAGGCGCCGCCGGCGCCCCACCACGACGCAGCGGCCGCGGGGAGACCACTCCCCCCGCGGCCGCTGTTCGTCGTCAGTCGTGGGGATGGCGCCGGTGCCAGCCGTCGCCCTCGAACGTCGCCCCCTCCACGACGTCGGCCACGAAGCCGGCGAAGCGCGGGCAGGCCGTGATGTCGTGGGCGCGGCAGCGCAGCGCGTGCTCGGTCATCTCCCGGGACCGTTCGATGGACTCGGCGCGCTCGGCGAGGTCGCGCAGGTGCGCCTCGAGGACCTCGTGCCGGTTCGCGGCCCCGCCGTCGAGGAGGACGCCCACCTGCTCGAGCGTCATCCCCGCCGCCTTGTTGCGCAGGATGACGGCCACGCGGGTCACGTCGTCGGGGCCGTACCGGCGGTAGCCGGAGGCGTCGCGCGCCGGCTGGAGCAGACCCGCGTCCTCCCAGTGCCGCAGCACGTGCGTCTCGAGCCCGAAGCGCCTCGCGAGCTCCCCGACGGTCAACTGCGGCACAGGACTTGCCTTCATGTCGACCTGAAGGTCCACGCTGGCCGGAACATTCCCACCGACCCTCGAGGAGAACCCGTGGACACCCCTCACGCCATCGACGTCGCCGTGATCGGCGGCGGACCGGCCGGGCTCCAGGCCGCGCTGACGATCGGCCGCGTGCACCGCCGCGCGACCCTGTTCGACGACGGCCGCTACCGCAACGCCACCGTCGCGCACATGCACAACGTCGTCACGCACGACGGCACCCCGCCCGCCGAGTTCCGGGCCACCGCCCGGGCGCAGCTCGCGGCCTACGCCACCGTCGACGTCCGCGAGGAGCGGGTCGAGACCGTCGCGCCCCTGGACGGCGGCGGCTTCCTCCTCACCGGCGGGTCGGGTCACGAGGTCGTGGCCGCCGCGGTCGTCCTGGCCACCGGGCTGCGCGACGAGCTGCCCGGCATCGAGGGGCTCGACGCCCTGTGGGGCGACCTCGTGGCGGCCTGCCCGTTCTGCCACGGCCACGAGGCGGCGGGGCGGCGCGTCGGCATCCTCGGGTCGGCCGCGGCGCCGCACCTGTCCCGGATCCTCGGGCCGGTCGCCGGGTCGCTCGTCGTGCTGCCCCACGAGGACGAGGCGCCCGACGGGCTCCCCGACGGCGTGGCGGTCGCCCCGGGCCGGGTCGAGCGCGCCCACCGCGACGGCGACGAGGTCGTCCTCACCCTGGCCGACGGCCGCGAGGAGCGGGTGGCGGCGTTGTTCGTGGCGCCGCGCTTCACCCAGTCCGCGCCGTTCGCCGCGCAGCTCGGCCTCGAGCTCAACCCGTCCGGCTGCATCCGGGTCGACGAGCTCGGGCGCACGAGCGTCGCCGGGGTCAGCGCCGGCGGCGACCTCGCCCACCAGGCCGCGCTGCCGATGCCGATGGTGTCGGTCGTGCAGGCGATGGCGGGGGGGCAGCTCGCGGCCTCCGGCGCCCTCATGGGCCTGCTGTCCGCGGCGCACTGACCCGGAACGCGACGACGGGCCCCCGACATCCTTGTCGGGGGCCCGTCGCCGTGGGGTGGGTCCGGTGCTCAGGCGCTGGCGGACGCCTCGGCGCGCAGCCGGGCCACGAGGTCGTCGTCGACGGTCTCGAAGAAGTGACCGACGACCCCCTCGAGGTGGTCCAGGCTCTCGGCGCGGAACAGGACCGGCTGGTAGGCGGTGATGTCGTAGTTGAGCGTGCCCATGGCGTGGAGGTCGAGCGGGCGGATGTCCATGTGCCCGAACTCGTCCATCTCGCCGTAGCTCGACAGGATGCCGGCGCCGTACGCCTTGGTCTCGCCGTCCTCGGCGATGACGCCGAACTCGATGGAGAACCAGAAGACGTCGGCGACGAACTGCATCGCCTCGTCGGTCTCGAGCCGTCGGCTGGCCTCGCCCGCGGCGCGGGTGATGGCGGCGAAGCGCGGGCTCGCGAGCTGGTTCCCGTGGCCGATCACCTCGTGGATGATGTCCGGCTCCGGGGTGTAGAGCGGCTGGCTCGGGTGACGGAGGTACTGGGTGGAGTTGAAGGTCGAGCGACCGAGGTCGGCGTAGAACTCGCGCAGCGGGACCAGGCCCGGGGCGGCGGTGTACGACCAGCCGGTGAGCGGCTGCAGCTGCTCGGACACCTGCGCGAGCTGCGGCACGTGGTCGGTCGGTAGGCGCAGGGCGTCCTTGGCGGCGAGAAACTCCGAGTGCGCGTACTTGTCGTGCTTGGGCGCGAGCTCGGCGGAGACGAGGCGCCAGATGGCGTGCTCCTCGTCGGTGTACTCGATAGTCGGCACGGGGTCGCCGGGTCGGCGGGCCAGTGCGGCAGAAGCGATCTCGCCACGGCGGGTGCGGTACGCGGCATCGGTGAAGCCGGGGTGGTTCTCCCCCAGGTGCACCTGCACCAGTCCGTCGGCGTCGGTCGTCACGGCCGAGTAGAGCTGTCCTTCCTCGAACACCGCGCTCACCTCCTCGTGAGTGGTCGTCGGCCTCGTGGGCCGTTTCACCTACGGAATCACGTTCTCGGTCACGATGGAACCAATGCCTCGGGTCCTGTGCAACGAGCGCACACTTTCGCGGGCTCTATCGGCGTTTCGCTGGTCACAGTGTCCAGTACCAGCCGGACCGCCGTCAGGGCCCGGAAACCTCTGGACGAGTCATCCGAACGGTCAGAAGTTGGTAAAGGCATTCGCGATCGCGTCATTCGTTCACGAACGGCGTGTCAGCCTTGACACAGACACCGGAGAAGGCCCGCAGGGGGTGCTCATCCGGCCCGGGAGACAAGGCGTCAACCGGGACTCACCCGGAGAGGAAAGTCATGAGCACCCCCGCCCACCGGCGTCTTGCCGGCGCGGTCGCCATCATCGCGACCGCTCTCGTTGCCGCTCTCGCTGCGGCTCCGGCTGGCGCGGCCGACCCGACCCCCAAGAAGGTCACCTTCACCCCCGGCCTGCTCGCCTCCAGCACCGAGATCCCCAACTCCCTTCGCGGACAGTACAAGTGGATGGGGTACGCCCCGCAGCCCGCGTCGTGGTCCGCCCCCGACCTGTACTACCGCGACCAGGTCTACTGGGGTCGTCTGGAGCCGCAGAAGGGCGCGTTCGACTTCAAGTGGATCGAGGACGGGCTGAGCAAGGCCGGCGCCGCGAAGTCCAAGTTCGGCTTCCGTGTCATGGCCTACTGCCCCGGCTGCTGGATGGAGTACCGCACCGACAAGGTGTCCTTCCCCGCCGTGACCCCCTCCTTCGTCCCCCTCCAGGAGGGCACGAAGATCCCCGACTGGAACAGCGAGGCCTTCCTCTCGGGCTACGAGTCCCTCATGGCCGAGCTCGGCCGGCGCTACGGCAACGACCCGCGCCTGGGCTACGTCGACGTCGGTGGCTACGGCAAGTACGGCGAGTGGTGGGTGGACTACCCCACGACCAAGATCACCGAGGACAACGCGCTGCGCCTCGTGCGGGCCGTGAACCGGGCCTTCCCGACCAAGCACGTCCTGTTCAACACGATGCAGAGCGTCGACTTCACGCTGAAGGCGCTGGCCACCAACCCGAACATGGGCCTGCGCACCGACAGCCTCGGCGCCCCGAACATGCACTCGATGGCCGCCGTCGACGCCCGCCTGCAGTCGGTGTGGCGCACCCGCCCGTTCTTCACGGAGTGGGCGACCACGGGCGACCCGGTCGTCGGCCGTGACCAGGTCAAGAAGTTCCACATCTCCACGACCTCCAGCCAGAACATGCGCCTGCAGTACGACGCCATGAGCGCGACGCAGAAGTCGGCCTACGCCGACGCGGTGCGCTCGGCCGGCTTCCGGTACTCCGTGCGCAGCCTCACGGTCGGCAAGCTCACCTCGGGTGGCCGGTCCAACGTCTCGGTCTCGCTGAGCAACGACGGTGTCGCACCGACGTACGACACCTGGCAGCTGCAGCTCCGCCTCACCGACGCCAACGGCAACCGGGTCGCGACGATCCCGGTCAGCGCCGACCTCCAGCGGCACCTGCCGGGACGCCGGACGTACTCCACGTCGGTCCGTGTCCCCTCGATCGCTCCCGGGACCTACACGGTGTCGGTCGCGGTGGCGGACCCGCAGCGGTACCTCGCCGACATGCAGCTCGGCAACCTCTCTCGTCAGGCTGACGGTGGTTACCCAATGGGACAGGTCGTCGTCGGGCGCTGACGACCGACTCCCCCGGTATGACGCGGGTGGTGGTGCTCTTCTCGAGCACCACCACCCGTTGTCGTCCGCCCACCGCGCCCACCGCGCCCGGCGGTGCCCGGTGCCCGCTGGGCGCGCCGCACGCCCGCCCACCGTCCGGGCGCCGGCCGACGGTTGATCCGACGCTCGTGGAAGGGTTGGCTGGGACCCAGGTCCCCCAACGACGAGGAGCACTGCCGTGACCGACGAGAGCCTGTCCAGCCACGCGCACGAGATGGACTTCGCCCCCACCGCGGCGTTCGCCGCCCAGGCCAACGGGACGGCGGACCTCTACGACCGGGCCGCCGAGGACCACGAGGGCTTCTGGGCCGAGCAGGCGCGCAGCCGGATCACCTGGGCGAAGGACTTCGAGCGCACCCTCGACTGGGACGACGCCCCGTTCGCCAAGTGGTTCGTGGGCGGCGAGCTCAACGTCGCGCACAACTGCGTCGACCGCCACGTCGAGGCCGGCAACGGCGAGCGCGTCGCCATCCACTTCGAGGGCGAGGGCGGCGACACCCGCACCATCACCTACGCCGACCTCCAGCGCGAGGTGTCGAAGACCGCCAACGCGTTGACCGAGCTGGGGATCGGCAAGGGCGACACCGTCGCCGTGTACATGCCGATGATCCCCGAGACGGTATTCACCATGCTGGCCTGCGCCCGCCTGGGCGCCCCGCACTCGGTGATCTTCGGCGGCTTCTCGGCCGAGGCGCTGCACACCCGCATCGACGACGCCCAGTGCAAGCTCGTCGTCACCACCGACGGCCAGTTCCGCCGCGGCAAGCCCGCCCCGCTCAAGCCCGCCGTCGACGAGGCGCTGCAGCGCGAGAGCCCGGTCGAGCACGTGCTCGTCGTGCGCCGCACCGAGGGCGAGGTCGACTGGGTCGAGGGCCGCGACGTGTGGTGGCACGACGTCGTCGACCGCCAGAGCGACACCCACGAGGCGCAGCCGCACGACAGCGAGCACCCCCTCTTCATCCTCTACACGAGCGGCACCACGGGGAAGCCCAAGGGGATCTTCCACACCAGCGGCGGCTACCTCACCCAGGCCGCGTACACGAACGCCGTGGTCCACGACGTGCACCCGGAGAGCGACGTCTACTGGTGCACGGCCGACGTCGGCTGGGTCACCGGGCACAGCTACATCGTCTACGGGCCGCTCGCCAACGGCGCCACGCAGGTGATGTACGAGGGCACCCCCGACACCCCGCACCAGGGCCGCTGGTGGGAGCTCATCGAGAAGTACGACGTGTCGGTCTTCTACACCGCGCCCACGGCCATCCGGACGTTCATGAAGTGGGGCGCCGACATCCCCGCGAAGTTCGACCTGTCCTCGGTGCGCGTGCTCGGGTCGGTCGGCGAGCCGATCAACCCCGAGGCGTGGCTCTGGTACCGCAAGCACATCGGCGGCGACACCGCGCCGATCGTCGACACGTGGTGGCAGACCGAGACCGGCGCCATCATGATCAGCCCGCTGCCGGGCGTCACCACGCTCGAGCCCGGGTCGGCGCAGAAGCCGATCCCCGGCATCTCGGCCGAGATCCTCGACGACGACGGCCAGCCGTTCACCGAGGCCGAGAAGGTCGGCTACCTCGTCCTCACCAAGCCGTGGCCGTCGATGCTGCGCGGCATCTGGGGCGACCCCGAGCGCTACAAGGAGACGTACTGGTCGCGGTTCGGGCCGAAGTACTACTTCGCCGGCGACGGTGCCAAGTACGACGCCAAGGGCAACATCTGGCTGCTGGGGCGCGTCGACGACGTCATGAACGTCTCGGGGCACCGCCTGTCGACCGCCGAGATCGAGTCGGCCCTGGTGTCGCACCCGTCGGTGGCCGAGGCCGCGGTGGTCGGTGCCTCCGACGAGACCACGGGGCAGGCGGTGTGCGCCTTCGTCATCCTGCGCGGCGACGCCGCCGACGAGGGCGAGGCCACCATCCAGGCGCTGCGCAACCACGTGGCCAAGGAGATCGGCCCGATCGCCAAGCCGCGGCAGATCATGATCGTCCCCGAGCTGCCGAAGACCCGCTCGGGCAAGATCATGCGCCGCCTCCTCAAGGACGTCGCCGAGAACCGCGAGGTCGGCGACGTCACGACGCTGGCCGACTCCTCGGTCATGAACCTCATCTCGCAGGGGCTGAAGAGCGGCTCCGCCGACTGACCTCCGGGCGGGAGACGAGGGGTGTCGCGCGGGGTCGCGGCACCCCTCACCCGTCCCCGTTCGAGGTGAAACGCGACCCCCACTCGGTCTCCTTTCACCTCGACCCAGCCCGGCACCCATCCGTTCGAGGTATTCCAGCGGCACCGGAAGCCGCCCGAATACCTCGACCCAGCGAAGAACCCGGCGCGCCACCCAGACCAGACCGCCCCCGGCCCACCGGGTGATCCATCCGTACGGTTGGATCGCTGCATGAGTCGCCCCCGCATCGGCATCGTCACCGCGAGCACCCGCCCGACCCGCATCGGCCACCACGTCGCCGCGTGGGTGGGCGGGCTGGCCCCGGAGGACGTCGAGCTGGTCGCGGTCGACCTGCGCGAGCTCGCGCTCCCCCTCCTCGACGAGCCCGAGATGCCGTCCGAGGGCCACTACGCGCACGAGCACACCCGCCGCTGGGCGGCCCTCGTCGAGTCGCTCGACGCCGTCGTCCTCGTCATGCCCGAGTACAACCGCGGCTACAACGCCGCGCTGAAGAACGCCATCGACTACCTCTACGCCGAGTGGGACGGCATGCCCGTCGCCTGCGTCGGGTACGGCTGGAGCGGAGCGCAGTACGCCCGCTCGGCCCTGCGCCAGACCCTCGAGCGGATCAGGATGGTCGTCGTCGACGGCGCCGCGCTCCACTTCGAGCAGACGCTCGACCTCGACGGCACCGTGCACGCCGACGACGAGGCGACGGAGGACGTCCGCCGGATGTTCGGCTCCCTCACCGCCGCCGTCTCGGCCCGGGGGGCGGCTTCCGCCTGACCAGGGGTCGCCCGCCCGTCGGTAGGATGGGCGACGGAGCGCCGGGAAGTCTGGTCGGCACCGCACCGGCGTGCCCGCGGGCACGTCACCCCGACCGGAGGACCTCCTGATGACGCCCGCACCGCAGACCGACCGCCCACGGCTCTTCCGGCGGTCGACGTGGGCCGAGACCCAGGTCGTGACCAACGCCCTGCGCACCGAGACCATCGGCGGGGCCGTCCTGCTCGTGGCCGCGCTCGCCGCCCTCGTCCTCGCGAACAGCCCCTGGCGGGAGGCCTACTCGGCCCTGCGTGACACCACGGTCGGCCCGGCCTGGGCCCATCTCGACCTCTCCCTCGGCCACTGGGCCTCCGACGGCCTGCTCGCGATCTTCTTCTTCGTCGCGGGCCTCGAGCTCAAGCGCGAGCTCGTCGTCGGCGACCTGAGGACGCCCGCCCGTGCGGCCGTGCCCGTGCTCGCCGCCGTCGGTGGCGTCGTCACGCCGGCCCTCGTCTTCCTCGGCGTCGTCGCGGCCCTCGGCGGGGAGGGCGACGCCCTGCGCGGGTGGGCGGTCCCGACCGCCACGGACATCGCGTTCGCCCTCGCGGTGCTCGCCGTCATCGGCTCGCACCTGCCGTCGGGGCTGCGCGCGTTCCTGCTGACCCTCGCGGTCGTCGACGACCTCGTGGCGATCACGATCATCGCGCTCTTCTACACGGCCGACCTCGATGTCGTGCCCCTCCTCCTCGCCCTGCTCCCCCTCGGCGCGTTCGCCGTGCTGACCCAGCGCCGGGTGACGCACTGGTGGCTCCTGCTCCCCCTCGCGGCGGCCACGTGGGGGCTGGTCCACGCGTCCGGCGTGCACGCCACCGTGGCCGGGGTCCTGCTGGCGCTCAGCGTCCCGGTGCGCGCCCGCGCGTCCCGGACGGCTCCGAACCAGCCCGGCACCGCGACCCCCGACACCGACGTCGCCCACCGGCTCGAGCATCGGCTGCGCCCCCTCTCCGCCGGGGTCGCCGTACCGGTCTTCGCCTTCTTCGCCTCCGGCGTCACCGTCGTCGGCGGAGGCCTCGCGGCCGCCGCGGCCGACCCCGTCGCCCTCGGGGTCGTGGCCGGGCTCGTCGTCGGCAAGCTCGTCGGCGTCCTCGGCACCACCTGGCTGCTGGCCCGCTTCACCCGCGCCCGGCTCGACGACGACCTCGCCTGGGCCGACATCGGCGGGCTGGCCCTGCTCACCGGCGTCGGCTTCACCGTCTCGCTCCTCGTCGGGGAGCTGGCCTACGGCAGCGGGAGCCCGCGCGACGACCACGTCAAGCTCGCCGTCCTCGCCGGCTCCCTCACCGCCGCCGCGCTGGCCGCCGTCGTGCTGCGCTCGCGCAACCGCACCTACGCCCGGATCGCCGCCCTCGAGACCCGCGACGACGACGGCGACGGCATCCCCGACGTTCACCAGCGCGGGGAGCGGGGGTCCTGAGCAGGGCAGCCACTCGGTAAGGTCGTGACCGAGGCCCCGGAGGGGGCAGGTGATGCGACAGTGAGGCAGACGCATGGCAACGGGCACGGAGCGCACCATCGGCCAGCTGGTGGCCGACGCGACGCACGACCTCGAGGGCATCGTCCGCGGCGAGATCGCGCTCGCGAAGGCGGAGGTCACCAGCGGCGCCAAGGTGATCGGCAAGGGCGCGGCCCTGCTGGGCGCAGCCGCGTTCCTCGGCCTCATGGGCCTGGTGTTCGTCCTGCACGGGCTGTCGTGGGTCATCGCCGTCTGGCTGCCGGTGTGGGCCGGCTACCTCATCGTCGCGGGCGTGGTCCTGCTCCTCGCGGGCGTCCTCGCCCTGCTCGGCAAGAAGGCCCTGCAGTCGGCCAAGCCGACGCCCGAGCGCGCCATCGACCAGGCGCAGCAGACGATCGAGACCCTGAAGACCCACGGCACCGCCTGAGCGGACCCGCTGCGGCGCACCGTGGTTCAGCCCTCGGCGCAGGGCCCCGTCGACACGGCCGAGCTCGCGCTGAGCCCACGCTGCAGCACCGGGCGGATCTCGTCGAGGGTGAGGGCGTACCCGGTGTCGGGGTCGTCGAGTGAGGTCGCGAACACCATCCCGACGACCTCACCGTCGGGGTCGAACACCGGCCCGCCCGAGGCGCCGCTGCGCACGACGGCCCGCAGCGAGTAGATCTCGCGCGTCACGCCCTGGCGCCCGTAGATGTCGGCGCCCTGGGCGGTGAGGGTGGCGCGCACCCGCGCGCTGCGCACCGTGAGGCCCGCGTCACCGGGGAAGCCGGCGATGACGGCCGGGTCGCCCGGACCGAGCTCGCGGCCTCGGCTCAGGGCGGGCGACGGCAGGCCCGGCACCTCGAGGACGGCGACGTCGCGCCGGGGGTCGAAGGCCACGACCCGCGCGGCCCGGTCGCGCCCGGTTCCCTTGACGCTCACCGTCACCTGGTCGGCGCCGGCCACGACGTGCGCGTTGGTGGCCACGCGACCCGGCCCGACGACCCATCCGCTGCCGACCTGGGCGCGGTCGCACGAGCCCGAGTCGGCGCGCACGTGGATGACCGACCCGAGCGCCTTGTCGATGTCGGGGTCGTCGACGAGCGCGCGATCGGGGGCCGCGACGGGCGGGATGGGCTCGGGGCCGAGGCCCTCGAACACCCGGGGGAAGCCGCCGGCGTCGAGCGCCTTCGTGACGCCGTCGACGAGCCGGCCGGCCGAGGACGGCACGACCTTGTCGATGGTCGTGACGACGGTGGAGCGCGCGACCAGCGACCGCAGCTGCGGCGGACCGCCGTGTCGCACCGCCCCGGCGACCACCCACACGACGAGGACAGCGGCGCACAGCACGGCGACGAGCCCGAGGAAGGAGTCGAGGGCGCGGGCGACCGGCGCCTGCACGGCCTCGCGCAGCCGTCGCCCGACGACGAGCAGCAGCGCCTGGCCCACCGCGGCGCCGATGAAGACGCTCCCGACGAGGGCCAGGGCCCCGGCGGTCGTCCCGACCTCCACGCCGGCGTGGTCCTCGAGCAGCTCGGGCGCGTACCGGATGGCGAGGAAGGCCCCGCCGACCAGCCCGACCAGGCCGAGCACGGCGGCGACCACCCCCTGGCGCCAGCCCGTGGCGGCGTAGCCCACGAGCACGACGAGGAGGGCGAGGTCGAGGACGGTGGAGCCGGTCATCGGGCCGTCCCGCTCACTGCTGGAGCCCCTTCATCCACGGCGAGAGGACCCGGTCGGGCAGGGGGCGCTCGTCGCGCTCGTCCCACGGCTGCGCGAGGTCGGAGAGGTCGAGGACGGTGCTGAGCAGCATCGCGGTGAACCCCCAGACGAACAGCCCCCCGGCCTCGAACGCCGGGCCGCGGTAGGGACCGAACACGGCGGTGAACCGGTTGGCGGGGTCGACGAGCTCGGCCACGGGAACCCGGACGACGGTCTCGACCTCACCGCGGTCGACCACCCCGATGGGGACCGGTTCGGGCCACCAGCCGAGCACGGGCGTGACGGCATTGCTGCTCGGGCTGAGGAACAGGTCGGGGAAGGTGGCCAGGACCTGGACACCGGCGGGGTCGAGCCCGACCTCCTCCTCGGCCTCGCGCAGCGCCGCGGCGACCGAGCCGTCGTCCTCGGGGTCGAGGCGGCCGCCGGGGAAGGACACCTGCCCCGGGTGCGAGCGCAATGTGTGGGAGCGCTCGGTGAGGACGACGTCCTCGCCGCCGCTCGGGTCGGGGCCGAAGAGCATGAGCACGGCCGACCGGCGGGCGTGGCCCTCCGGCGGCGCGTAGGTGGCGAACCACTCGTGCTCGCCGACGTCGGTGCGGGCCGCGAGCGCCGTGAGCCACGGCGGCGCGGGGACGGGCGACGCGGTCACGGGGCGGGGTCGTCGGGGAGCGGGCCCGGCGGCGGGTCGGGGAGGGCGGCGCCGGGGGCGAGCTCGTAGGCGAGGAGCGCGCGGGCCTTGACCGGGTCGGTCTCGCCCTCGCCGTACGACGGGCACAGGGCGGCGACGGGGCAGGCGCCGCAGGCCGGCTTGCGGGCGTGGCAGGTGCGCCGGCCGTGGAAGATGAGGACGTGGCTGAGCATCGTCCAGTCGCTGCGCGGGAACAGCGCCCCGATGGCGTGCTCGGCCTTGACGGGGTCGGTCTCGTCGGTCCAGGCGAACCGGCGGGCCAGCCGGCCGACGTGGGTGTCGACGGTGATGCCCGGCACCCCGAACGCGTTGCCGAGGACGACGTTCGCGGTCTTGCGGCCGACGCCGGGCAGCGTGACGAGGTCCTGCAGCCGGCCCGGCACCTCACCGCCGAAGCGCTCGACGATCGCCTGCGACAGCGTGATGACGGAGTTGGTCTTGGCGCGGAAGAAGCCGGTGGGCCGCAGCACGGCCTCCATCTCCTCGCGGTCGGCGGCGGCGAGGGCCTGCGCGGTGGGCCAGCGCGAGAACACCGTGGGCGTGACGGAGTTGACCATGACGTCGGTGGTCTGCGCGGAGAGCACCGTGGCGACGAGCAGCTGGAGCGGCGACTCGAAGTCGAGCTCGCAGTGGGCGTACGGGTAACGGTCGTGCAGCGCACGGTAGGTGCGGCGGGCCCTGCGGGTGCGCGCGACGGGGGTCTCGTCCCCGGCGCGGGCGCGCCGGGCGACGGCGGAGGGCTTGACGGGCACGCGCCGAGCCTACGTGCTGCCCCTGACGGCCCCGACGGTCACGAGCGACCCGGCCGGCCCCGTCGCCGCACGTGCGGGCCCCGTGGCGCGGCCTCGCCCGGTTCCGCTCTCTGGCACACTGTGCCCCGTGGATCACGACGTCGTGCGCAGAGCCCCTCTCTTCGCCACCATTGACGACCAGACCGCGGAGTCGCTCATCGCGACGATGAGCCCGCAGCGGCTCGAGCGCGGCGACATCCTCTTCCACGAGGGCGACCAGGGCGACCGGCTCTACGTCATCGGCGAGGGCAAGATCAAGCTCGGCCGCACGAGCACCGACGGGCGCGAGAACCTCCTCGCGATCCTCGGCCCCGGCGAGATGTTCGGTGAGCTCTCCCTCTTCGACCCCGGGCCGCGCACCGCCACGGCCACCGCGGTCGCCGAGACCCAGGTCGTCTCGATGGGCCACGAGCAGCTCAAGGACTTCCTCTCGCAGCGCCCCGGTGTCGCCACCACGCTGCTCGCC
Organism: Oryzobacter telluris; assembly: GCF_043099285.1. Taxonomy (GTDB): domain Bacteria; phylum Actinomycetota; class Actinomycetes; order Actinomycetales; family Dermatophilaceae; genus Oryzobacter; species Oryzobacter telluris. The sequence continues at coordinate 3,573,786 of NZ_CP170723.1, forward strand.
GCGCTGGCCCGCCGGCTGCGCCGCACCAACGAGTCGCTGGCCGACCTCGTCTTCACCGACGTCCCCGGCCGGGTCGCCAAGGCGCTGCTCGACCTCGCGGGTCGCTTCGGCCGCCCGGTGGAGGACGGGGTGCTCGTCTCGCACGACCTCACCCAGGAGGAGCTCGCCCAGCTGGTCGGCGCCTCCCGCGAGACCGTGAACAAGGCGCTGGCCGACTTCGCGTCGCGGGGCTGGCTGCGCCTGGAGGCGCGGGCCGTCCTGCTGCTCGACGTCGAGCGCCTCAAGCGCCGGGCCCGCTGACCCCCGTCACGCCGAGGTAGTCGAGCTGGGCGCGGATCGACATCCGCGCGGCCGGCCACACCGACTCCGGCACCTCGGCGTACACCCGCCGCAGCACGCCCTCGACCGGGTCGTCCTCGGACGCCGCGCCGTCGGCGAGGGCGTCGCGCACCTGGTCGAGCCGCTCGGCGCGGTGGACGCGGTAGAAGGCGACCATCGCCGCGGCATCAGGGACGACGGGTCCGTGGCCCGGGAGGATGGTCGTCACCTCGCCGTCGCCGGTGAGGGCGCGCAGCCGCTCGAGGGAGTCGAGGTAGGCCGCGAGCTCGCCGTCGGGGTGGGCGACCACGGTGGTCCCTCGCCCGAGGACGGTGTCGCCGGTGAGGAGGGCGTGGTCGCCGGGAAGGGCGAAGGACAGCGAGTCGGACGTGTGGCCGGGGGTCGCGACGACGCGCAGCTCGAGCCCGCCGGTGGTGACGACCGAGCCGTCGTGGAGGTCATCGTGGCCGTTGCCGACCGCCCGCACGGGCGCGCCGGTCAGCACGGCGAAGCGGTCGGCCGACTCGGCGTGGTCGTGGTGGCCGTGGGTGAGGATCGTCAGGCCGACGCGCGCCCCGCGTGACGCCACGTGCTCGAGGACGGCGGCCAGGTGCCCCTCGTCGAGCGGACCGGGGTCGACGACGACGGCCTCGGTGGCCCCGGGCTCGAGGAGGACCCACGTGTTGGTGCCGTCGAGCGTCATCGGGCCCGGGTTGGGGGCGAGGACGCAGTGGGCCCGCGCGGTGACGGCCCCTCCCGCCCAGGCGGCGGTGGTCGACGGCGGCGGGACGGCGCTCACCCGCCCCACCCTGCCATCGCCGTCACGTCCTCGACAGGATCCGTCGCCGAGCCGCCCGGTCCCCAGCTGCGGTGAGTGCGGAAACGGCGGTCGGGGCGACCAGTTCCGCACTCGTCGCGGGTCGTCCGTTCGGCCGAAAAGACAACGTTGTCGTGCGTGCGGAAGCGATTCCGCGGCACACGGCGTCGACCCCCTCCATACTCGGTCCAGGCAGGGGTGCCCACGCTGACCCGACTCCGGGAGGTCGAGATGCTCCGCCGCACCGTCACCTTCGCCGTGCTGTCCGTCGTCGCGATCGCCCTGGGGCGCTCCACGGCCCAGCCCGAGACCGGCCTGGCCCTCATGTGGCCGGCCGCGGGCGTCGGTGCCCTGTGGGCCCTGCGCGCCCGCTCCGACCGCGAGGTCGCCCTCGCCGTGGCCCTCATGGGGATCTTCGCCGCCGTGGGCAACGGCGTCACCGGCTTCCCCGTCCCCGCCGCCCTCGTCCTCGGCATGTCCACCGCCGTGGCCTGCTACTCCATCCGGCGCATCATGGGCCCGGTCGACGACACGGCGGTCGCGCTGCACCGCCTCTCCCACTTCTACCGCCTGCTCGCCGCGGGCGGTGTCGGCACCGCGCTCAGCGCCGCGATCGGCATGGTCGGCATCGACATCGCCGGCGTGTCGCCCTCCTGGAGTGCCGGCGCCGGCTGGTGGCTGCGGAACATGACCGCCATCGTCGTCATCGCCGCGCCCGCCCTCACCCTCGGCGCGCGCCGCCAGCGGCTGACCCGGCCGATCCTGGCGGAGGCGGCCCTCGTCTACGGCCTCACCGTCGTCACGCTGTACGCCGTCTTCGCCCCCGGCCACACCCTTCCCCTCGCCTTCGTCCCGCTCGCCTTCATCGTCTGGGCGGCCCTGCGCCTCCCGCTCCCGCTGGCCGCGGTCGAGGGTGGCCTGATCGCCGTCGGGGCGCTCGTCATGCTGCGCACCACGGGCGGGGGCCCGATCGGCGCCATCGACGACCCCCTGGTCCGCGCCCTCGTCCTCCAGGGCTTCATGATGCTCGCCGCGACCCTCGCGCTCGTCCTCGCCACCGTGCACGCCGAGCTCGACGAGGTCATGGACGGCCTCACCGAGGCCGGCCGGCGGGCCGAGGAGGCCGCCGCCGGCCTGCGCACCCTCATCGCCGACGCCCCGTACGGCATGGTCGTCGTCGACCCGGACGGCCGCATCCTCGAGGCCAACAACGCCATGGCGGCGATGTTCGAGTGCACCGTGGCGGACATCATCGGCTCCGGCGCGAGGTCGTTCTCGACCCGGCCGCCCGAGGAGGTCCGCGAGTACCTCCACCGCGCCGTCGAGGCGGGCGGGGAGGCGGTGACGACCGACTGGGCCACCCACAGCCTCGCGGGTCGCCCGCTGCACCTCGCCGTGAGCAGCCGGCTGCTGACCGCCCACTCCGGCCACGGCCAGATCCTCGTCAACGCCGTCGACGTGTCCGAGCGCCGCCGCTCCGAGGAGCGCCTGTCCCACCTCGCCTCGCACGACGCCCTGTCCGGCCTGCCCAACCGCCGCCGGTTCGAGGAGGTCCTCGCCCGGCACCGCGACCTGTGTGCAACCCACGGCCAGCGCGGCGCCCTCCTGCTCGTCGACCTCGACCACTTCAAGGAGGTCAACGACACCCAGGGGCACGCGGTCGGCGACGACCTCATCCGCTCGGTGGCCGACGTGCTGCGGGTCTCGCTGCGGTCCAGCGACACGGTCGCCCGCCTGGGTGGCGACGAGTTCGCCGTCCTGCTCCCCGATGCCGACACCGCCTCCGCGGACCTCGTCGCCGCGACCCTCGTCCGGGCCGTCAAGGAGCACTGCGCCGCGCTCGACGGCGCCCAGCAGCAGGTCACGGCCAGCGTCGGGGGCGTCACCTTCGAGGAGGCGGCACGGCGCGGCGGGGACGTCATGGGCCTGGCCGACGGGCGGATGTACGAGGCGAAGGCCTCCGGGCGCGACGGCTATGCGGTGATGGCCCGCCGGAAGTCCACCGCCGACGTGGCCTGACGCAGGTCGTCGCCGGCGGGGACGCGGCGGGTCAGCGCCCGCGGGTGCGGGAGAGGTCCTGCATCAGCTGGGCGCGACCGCGCAGCGTGACGTCGAGGGTGTCGTAGAGCGCGACCACCGAGCGCACGAGCCACACGACGAGCGCGTCGTGCTGGTCGGGCGACAGGGCGAGCAGGTCGACCGGAGGGTGGTGGACGGCGATCCGGTTCACCCGGCGCGCGCCCCCGCCCTCGAAGGCGAGCTCGAGGCCGGCGGAGCGTGACCACTCCTCCTGCTTGGGGCGGACGAGGTCGAACAGCGAGGTGCTGCGAGCGCGGTCTCCGGTGTCGAGGCGCGCCTCGACCCGGATGCGGCCGTCGTCGACCTGCGCCAGCCCCCACGAGCCGAAGGCCCCGGCGGCGAAGTCGAGCCAGCTCCGGTCGGTGTTGCGGGCCGGGATGCGCACGCTCGGCCTGCTCGTGCCGACGGCGAGCAGGACCTCGCGGAACAGGTCCTGGCGGGCCCGGTTCTCCGGGGTCTCGCCCACGCCCCAATCGCGCCAGCGGTGCGAGGCGGGGTCGTCGGCCCAGTCGGCCGGCCGGGCGATGACCTCGACGAAGGGCACGTGCGGACCGGTGTCCGCGGCCAGCGCGACGTCGACCTCGACGCCGAAGAAGCGGATCGGCTGGTCGCCGCGGTCGTTGAGCCAGTCGAAGGCGTGACGGATGTCGTCGCCCAGGTGGCGCGACACCCACACGACGGCCGCGGCGTTCAGCCCGGCGGCCGCCGCGAGGCAGTCGCCCAACCGGGCGAGGTCGGTGCCCTCGAGCTGGTTCGTGATGACGATGACGCGCCCGTCGACGTCGCGCGCGGCGATGTCGTAGCGGAAGCCGTCGGCGGTGACGTCGGTCTCGGCGACGGTCAGGTGCACGCCCATGGCGTCGCCGAGCACGTCGAGGTGGCCGACGAGCCACGGGGTGAAGTCGGAGGCGGCGGAGGGCCAGGCCTCGTCGAGGTCGCCCCTGCGCCGGGGCCGGTCCACCGGGTGGGGCGGCGGCGCCGGGGGCTCGGGCAGCGCGGGCGCGAGCCGCAGCGCGGGCCGGCCGCCGGTGGTCTGGACGTCGTCCGTCGAGGGGACGGGGGCGGGGGTGCTGCCCGATCCGGGCGCACCCACTGCAGCGAGATGTGTGCCGTTCACCGCTCTGGCCTTTCCTGGGACCGGCTGGTCGTCGCTGACGGTGGTGCCTGTGGCGAAGCCGCCACCCACACCGCCCCCAGCAGGTTGGACGGGGCGCCGGAGCGTCCGTCCTCGGTGTCGTCACGCCGGTGCAGGGTCCCTGACCAGCGAGAACACCGACTGTGGCACCACCAGGCGCAACAGGACTCGTGCTAGCACCAACGGTCGGCCGTTCGGTGGGCGCAACGGACCGAACACCTGAGCGCGTCGCGCGCCCCGGCGTCGAGCGCGCCCCACCAGCCCCATCCGCCCCGTGGCCGCGGGCACCGCGAACCTCAGGGCAGGGCGGTCCGCAGGACGAGGGTGCCGTCGTCGCGACGCACCAGCTCGGGCAGGACCCGGGCGATGCGCGGCCGGTCGGCGAGGAAGCCGGCTGCGTCCTCGAAGGCTCCCAGCTGCTGGAGGGAGACGACGGTGGGCGGCAGCATCCGCACCTCGCCGGCGGCGTGCCGGGCGAGGAGGTCGGCGGCGCGGACCCACCCGCTGCGGTCGGACTCGGTGGAGGTCTCCCGCGCCTCCTGGCCGGCCGGCATCGCGGCGGCGAGGATCCACGTGTCGTAGCGGCGCGGCTCGAACGCCGGGGTCACCCAGTGCGCGCGACCCCGCAGGTCGGCCACCGTGAGCCGCACCCCGCTCTCCTCCTCGACCTCGCGGACCGCGGCAGCGGCGAACGGCGCCGCGGCCCCGGGCGTCACGCCCATCGCCTCGGCCAGCGCGGCGAGCCCGGGCGTCGTGGGGTCGAGACCGTGGTCGGCCGGGTCGACCCCACCCCCGGGGAAGACGACGGTGGAGGGGGCGAACGCCATCGACGGCACCCGGCGCTGCACGTAGACCTCGGGGCCGTCCGCGCCGTCGCGCACGAGCATCACCGTGGCGGCGGTGCGCAGCGGCCCGTCGACCCGGTCGGGGTCGGCCAGCCACGCCTCGGCGCGCTCGGCGAGCCCGGGGTCGCGCGAGACCGGGTGCTCGACGACCGGGGTCACGGGCGCGCCGTCAGTCGCGGACGTGGACGATGACCTCGACCTCGACGGGCGCCCCGAGGGGCAGCGCCGCGACGCCCACGGCCGAGCGTGCGTGCACCCCGGCCTCGCCGAAGGCCGAGCGGAACAGCTCGGAGGCGCCGTTGACGACCCCCGGCTGCCCGGTGAACGAGGGGTCGGAGGCGACGAACCCGACCACCTTGACCACCCGCTCCACCGCGTCGAGGTCACCGACGACCGACTTGATGGCCGCGATCGCGTTGAGCGCGCACACCTGCGCCAGCTCCTTGGCCCGTGCCGGGCTCACCTGCCCGGGGCCGTCACCGACGTGTCCGCTCTCGAGCAGCACGCCGTCGACCACCGGGACCTGCCCGGACACGTAGACGCGCGAGCCGTCGAGGACGGCCGGCACGTACGCGGCCACCGGCGGCACGACGTCGGGGACGGTGAGGCCGAGCGCGGCCAGACGGTCCTCCACGGCACCCACCGGGTCAGCCCTTCGGGCGCTTGAGATAGGCGACGAGGTTACCCTCGGGCATGGTGAGGACCTGGACGAGCTCCCAGCCGTCGGCCCCCCACTGGTCGAGGATCTGCTTGGTCGCGTGCACGATCAGCGGCACGGTTGCGTACTCCCACGTCGTCATGACCGGCAGCCTACTGCCGGTCCCGGAGGCCCGGCCCACGGCTACCGTGGCCACGGTGAGCGACGACCAGACCGACATCCTGTCCCGCACCGCCCGTCCCCCGGACCGCACCGAGGTGACCGGCCCCGCGCAGACCGATGTCTACGACGTCTGGGAGCCCACACCCGAGCGGGCGCGCGGCATCACCGTCGCCCTCGTGCACGGCGGCTTCTGGCGCGAGGAGTACGACCGCACCCACCTCGCCCCGCTCGCCGAGGCCCTGGCCCGCGACGGCTTCCACGTCGCCAGCCTCGAGTACCCGCGCATCGGCATGCCGGGAGGCGGCTGGCCCGGCACCGGCGCCGCCGTGCTCGCCCGGATGGAGTCGGTCCACGCCGACACCGACCTCCCCGACCGCGTGGTCGTCGTCGGCCACTCCGCCGGCGGCCAGCTGGCGCTGTGGCTCGCCTCCTCGAACCGGCTCCCCTGGCTCACCGGCGCCGTCGCCCTCGGCCCGTGCGCCGACCTGCGCGAGGTGGACCGCCTCGGCCTGAGCAACGACGTCGTCCGCGACCTGCTCGGCGGCACCCCGGAGGAGCAGCCGCGGAACTGGGCCGATGCCGACCCCGGCCAGCAGCACCTCACGACCCCGGCGGCCGTGGTCACCGGCGAGTTCGACGACATCGTCCCGGCTCCCGTGGCGCAGGCCTACGCGGCGTCCCGCGACCCGGGCGAGCCGTTCACCTCCGCGGTGGCCAGGCGGGCCGACCACTTCGACCTCATCGACCCCGCCTCGAACGCCTACCTCCTGCTCCTCGCCGAGGTCGAGGAGCTCACCCTGCGCTGAGCGGCCCCACGGGTCCGATCTACGCTGGCCGCGTGGCCAACCCCCCGCTCCCCCGCGTCCTGGACGGCGTGCGCCTGCACGTCGTCACGGGCAAGGGCGGCGTCGGCAAGACGACCGTGGCCGCCGCCCTCGCCCTCGCGCTGTCCCGGCAGGGGAAGAAGGTGCTCCTCGTCGAGGTCGAGGGGCGCCAGGGCATCAGCCAGACCTTCGACGTCCCCCCGCTCGGCGCCGAGGAGGTCCGCCTCGTCGCCCACGCCGACGGCGGCGAGCTGTGGGGCCTGTCGGTCGAGGCCAAGCCCGCGCTCCTGGAGTACCTCCAGACGTTCTACAAGCTCGGCCGCGCCGGCGGGGCGCTCGAGCGGATGGGCGTCGTCGACTTCGCGACGACCGTCGCCCCCGGCGTCCGCGACGTCCTGCTCACCGGCAAGGTCTACGAGGCCGTGGGCCGTACGACCGGGCCGAAGCGGGGGCAGGGCCGCAAGGTCTGGGACGCGGTCGTCCTCGACGCCCCGCCCACCGGCCGGATCACCCGCTTCCTCGCGGTCAACGTCCAGGTCGCCGACCTCGCACGGGTCGGGCCCATCCACAGCCAGGCCGAGTCGATCACCCGGATGCTGCGCGACCGCCAGAGCGTGGTCCACGTCGTCACCCTCCTCGAGGAGATGCCCGTGCAGGAGACCGCCGACGCCGTGGCCGAGCTGACCGCCGAGGGCTTCGGCCTCGGCGCCGTCGTCGTCAACCAGGTCCGCGAACCCGTGGTCGACGACGCCCTCCTCGACCCCGCGACGACGGATTCCGCAGCCGTCGAGGGTCGGGTGCGCGACGACCTCGCCGCCGCCGGGGTCCGCGCCAGCGGCCGGACCGTCACCGGACTCCTCACCCAGGCCCGTGACCACGCCGAGCGGGTGGCCCTCGAGCACTCCCTCGAGGACGACGTCACCGCGCTCGGGCTGGCCGTGGTCACGCTCCCGGCGCTCGCGACGGGCATCGAGGACGGCGGCATCGCGGTCCTCGCCGATGAGCTCGCCGCGCAGGGCGTGCGCTGATGGCGCGCGCCGCGGCCCCCGCTCCCACCCCGCTCGACGTCGACGCCCTGCTCGCCGACCCGGGCACCGGCATCATCGTGTGCTGCGGATCCGGTGGTGTCGGGAAGACGACGACCGCGGCCGCCCTGGGGGTCCGCGCGGCCGAGTCCGGGCGCCGCGTCGTCGTGCTCACCATCGACCCCGCGCGCCGTCTGGCCCAGAGCCTGGGCCTCACCGAGCTCGACAACGTGCCCCGGCCGGTCGAGGGTGTGGGCCGCGACGGTGGCTCGCTCGACGCGATGATGCTCGACATGAAGCGGACCTTCGACGAGGTCGTCGAGTCGCACTCCACCCCCGAGAAGGCCGCCCAGATCCTCGCCAACCCCTTCTACCAGGCCGTCTCCAGCTCGTTCGCGGGCACCCAGGAGTACATGGCGATGGAGAAGCTGGGCCAGCTGCGCGCCGAGGCCGAGCGCGAGGGCACGTGGGACCTCGTCATCGTCGACACCCCGCCCTCCCGCTCGGCGCTGGACTTCCTCGACGCCCCCAAGCGGCTCGGCTCCTTCCTCGACGGCCGCTTCATCCGGCTGCTCACCGCGCCGGCGCGGGCCGGCGGGCGCGCCTACCTCAAGGTGTTCAGCGTGGGCGCCACGGTCACGGCGGCGGCCCTGAACAAGGTGCTCGGCGGCCAGCTGCTCTCCGACGTCCAGACCTTCGTCGCCGCGCTCGACACGATGTTCGGCGGGTTCCGCGAGCGCGCCGACGTCACCTACGCCCTCCTCAAGGAGGACGCCACCGCCTTCGTCGTCGTCGCCGCCCCCGAGCGCGACGCGCTGCGCGAGGCCGCGTACTTCGTCGACCGGCTCGGCAGCGAGGGGATGCCGCTCGCCGGCGTCGTCGTCAACCGGATGCAGCGCCTGGCCGCGCCGGCGCTGTCCGGCAGCCGGGCCTCGGCCGCCGCCGAGCAGCTCGAGGACGCCGACGACGACGCGCCCGCCGGGGCCGCCGGGGCCGCCGCGATGGCGGGGCTCACCCCCGCCCTGCTGCGGCTGCACGCCGACCTCGCCGACGTCGCCACCCGCCACCAGGGCCACGTGGCCCGCTTCGTGGCCGGGCACCCGGGGGTGCCCATGGCCACGGTCCCGGCGAGCGCCACGGACATCCACGACCTCGACGGGCTGCGCCGCGTCGGGGCCGCGCTCGCGGCCGACTGAGCCCGGCGCCGCACCCGCCAGCCGGCCACCCCGGGAGCAGGCGGATCACACGGAGAAGGGCCCGGACCGTCTGGTGACGGTCCGGGCCCTTCTCGAGGTGGTTCCCCGGAGGGACCGACCGGCCAAGCGTGGCTGCAGGGGGTTGCCACGCGTGGCTGCAGGGGGTGGTCGGCCCCTCCGGGAGTCTGGGGGGTCTAGGCGATGGCGCCCTGGGTGACGCCGACCTTGGCCTGGGTGAGGAGCTCGGTCCAGGAGCGGACGTCCGGGCGGCGGCGCAGGAGGGCGCGGCGCTCACGCTCGGTCATGCCACCCCACACACCGAACTCGGTGCGGTTGTCGAGGGCGTCGGCCAGGCACTCGGCGACGACCGGGCAGCCCTTGCAGACGGCCTTCGCGGCGCGCTGGGCCTTGCCCTGGACGAAGAGTGCGTCGGGGTCAGTGCCGGCGCAACGACCGAACGGCGCCCAGTCGGTGATCCACTGGTCCGTGGCTGCTGCTGCGGGAGCGATGCTCATGTCCACCTCTTTCCGGGGCCCCTGCGGGTGTTGACTGCCTCCTGCCCCGAAGGGCGGGCGACCTGCTGAAACGGTACGGATTCCGCAACCTCCGGGGGTATCGGTCGAACCGACCTCCGCCGCTGGCCGAACGGTTGAGCCCCCAGCCGAACGGTTGACCCTTCCACCACCGGCTCGCCACGGGTCGGGGGACGTCGGAGCTGCGGAATCCACGCCCCTGCGCGTCGTGAGACCCCGCCACAGGGCCCTGCACGGCGGCCGGGCACCGTCAGGTTCGCGGGTTACCCTGATCGGCATGGACGGACGCGCCCACAATGTCTCCGCCGTGCTCAGGCTGCTCCTCGGCTTCGTCGTGCTCAGCACGGTGGCCGGCCTGCTCATGGCCGGGCTCGCCATCCCCGCGATCGGGGCCACCGGCCAGGCGGCCAAGGGTGGTGTCAACTTCTTCAACGACCTGCCGAGCGACTTCACCGTCTCCCCGCTGGCCCAGCAGAGCCGCATCCTCGACGCCGACGGCAAGCTCATCGCCAACCCGTACGACGAGAACCGCATCATCGTCCCGCTGAAGAAGATCAGCAAGACGATGCAGAACGCGCAGATCGCCATCGAGGACTCGCGCTTCTACGAGCACGGCGGCCTCGACGTCCGCGGTTTCAGCCGGGCGATGCTCTCCAACCTCCAGGGCGGCGACGTGCAGGGCGCGTCCACGCTGACCCAGCAGTACGTGAAGATCACCCTCCAGGAGAACGCGCTGCGCAAGGGCGACAAGGAGGCCGCGGCCGCCGCGGTCCAGAAGTCGTACTCGCGCAAGCTGCAGGAGCTGAAGTACGCGCTCAACGTCGAGGAGAACTTCACCAAGGACCAGATCCTCGAGGGCTACCTCAACCTCGTCTACTACGGCGACCAGGCCTACGGGGTCGAGGCCGCCGCGCTGAACTACTTCGGCGTCAGCGCCAGCAAGCTCACCCTCGCGCAGGCCGCGCTCATGGCCGGGGTCGTGCAGCAGCCCACCGCGTACAACCCGGTGATCAACCCCAAGGCCGCGCAGACCCGCCGCAACATCGTCCTCGACCGGATGCAGGCGCTCGGCCTGGCCTCGGCCAAGGACGTCGCCGCCGCGAAGAAGCTCGACGTCAAGAAGATGATCCACAAGAAGCCGGCCAAGGGCGTGTGCCACCGCTCCACCCAGCCGTACTTCTGCACCTACGTCCTGGAGTGGCTCCAGAAGTCGCCGCAGATGGCCGTGCTGGGCAAGACCCCCGCCGACCGCATCAAGGCGATCAACCAGGGCGGCCTCACCATCCGCACCACCCTGAAGCCCGCGATGCAGAAGGCCGCCCAGCGCGAGATCACCAAGGCCGTCCCGGTCAACAACAAGCAGAACCTCGGGGCGGGCGCGACCATCATCGAGCCCGGCACCGGCAAGGTCCTGGCCATGGCCCAGGCCACCGACTTCGGCAGGTACCAGACCAACGTCAACGTCGACCAGGTGTACGGCGGCGGCCCGCTGGGCTACCAGTTCGGCTCCACGGCCAAGACCTTCGGCGTGGTGGCGGCGCTCGAGAAGGGCATGCCCCTCGAGGGCACCATCAAGGTGCCGTTCGCCACCGGCAAGAAGGGCTACGAGTTCAAGCAGGAGTCGCTCTTCAAGTCCAAGTGCGGCGCCAGCCGGCCGTTCTGGTCGGTCAAGAACGACTACCCCAGCGGCGGCAAGATGATGACCCTCGGCGAGGGCATCAGCAAGTCGATCAACACCTGGGCGGCGCAGCTCGTCATCGACGTCGGCCCCTGCGACGTGCGCGACGTCATGACGAAGATGGGCCTGCACAAGGGCGACGGGAAGCCGATCGACCCGCACGCCTCCGACATCACCCTCGGCTCGGGCACCACGAACATGATGAGCCTGGCCAACGCGTACGCCACGCTCGCGGCCAGCGGCAAGTACTGCGAGCCGAACCCGGTCACCTCGATCACGACCTCCGACAAGAAGGAGGTCAAGGTCCCGGGCCCGCAGTGCAAGCAGGTCATCTCCCAGGACGTCGCCGACGGCGTCACCTACCTGCTCAAGGGCACCCTCGACTCCGGTACCGCGAAGGGCGTCTGGAGCAACGCCATCCGCCCGGCCGCCGGCAAGACCGGAACCACCGAGGGACACAACCAGGGCTGGTTCGTCGGCTACACCAAGCAGCTGGCCACCGCGGTGTGGCTGGGCAACCTGCGGCCGGCGAGCAAGAACGGGAAGATGTACTCGCTCAACGGCAAGTGCTTCGGTGAGTACGGCTGCATCAGCCAGGTCTTCGGTGGCACCGTGTCGGCGCCGGTGTGGGCCAAGATCATGCGGGCGGCGTCCGAGGGCCTGCCGGTCAAGGACTTCCCGGCCCCGTCGGCCGCCATCCGGGCCGGGTCGCTCGACGGCCTGCCCAACGTCATCGGCCGCAGCGCCTCCAAGGCCGCGTCGCTGCTCGCCGAGGCCGGCTTCAAGAGCCACGTCGAGGGCAAGATCAACAGCTCGCTGCCCGCCGGCACCGTGGCGGCGACGACCCCCGCCGGGTCGGCGCTCAAGGGCTCCGACGTCGGGCTGCTGATCTCCACGGGGGTGGCGTACTACCAGCCCGACCCGCAGCCGCAACAGCAGCAACCGACGCCTCCCGGCAAGCAGGAGAAACCGCCGAAACCAGGAAAACCGTGACGCACGAGGGCCCGGGGCACACGCCCCGGGCCCTCGTCACGTCGTGCGCGTCGCCGGCGCTCAGCCGCCTCGACGACCCTCAGCCGCCGGAGAGCACCTGCTTGACGATGGCGGCCACGCGGCCCCCGTCGGCGCGGCCGGCGACCTCGCCCTGGGCGGCCTTCATCACCAGGCCCATCTGCGCCATCCCGGTGGCGCCGCTGGTGGCGATGGCCCGCTCGACGATGGCGCGCAGGTCGTCATCGCCCAGCTGCGCGGGCAGGTAGCCCTCGAGGACGGCGAGCTCGGCGTCCTCGGTGTCGGCGAGCTCGGGGCGCCGGGCGTCGCGGAAGGCCGTGGCGGCCTCCTTGCGCTTCTTGGCCTCCTTGGCGACGACCTTGAGGACCTCGTCGTCGTCGAGCTCACGCGCCTCGTCACCGGCCACCTCGGCGTTGGTGATGGAGGTGAGGACCATGCGCAGCGTGCCGGAGCGCAGCTTGTCCTTGGCCCGCATCGCGTCGTGGAGGTCGTGCTGGAGGCGCGCCTTGAGGCTCGTGTCGGTCATGCCCCCAGTCTCCCACCCGTGGTCCACCGCGTTTCCCGGCTCCTCCTCGCGGCGAGTGCTCAGGTGGTCGCCGGGGCAGCCGGCTCAGCACACGCGACGGATGGGGCGGGGGTGGGTCGCGATTGGGTCGATGACCTCCGGCTTTGTGATGATGGACGGATGGACCCCGTCATCCGCACCGCCCTGCGCACCGCCGCGGGCGTCGTCGGCGCCGGGGTCGCGGGGGTCGCGTACGCCTCCCTCGTCGAGCGCACCTGGTTCACCCTGCGCCGCTTCGCCGTGCCGGTGCTGCCCCCCGGCTCGGCCCCGGTGCGCGTCCTCCAGGTCTCCGACCTGCACCTCACGCCCGGCCAGGCGAAGAAGATCGCCTGGGTCCGCGAGCTCGCCGCGCTCGAGCCCGACTTCGTCGTCAACTCCGGCGACAACCTCGCCCACGTCGACGCCGTCCCGCCGCTGCTGCGCGCCATGGAGCCCCTGATGGAGCGCCCCGGCGCCTTCGTCCTCGGGTCGAACGACTACTTCGGACCGGTCCCGAAGAACCCCGGGCGCTACCTCACCCGCTCGCACGCCGAGGTCAAGCACCACCGCATCGAGCTGCCCGTCCGGGACCTCGTCGACGGCCTGCGCGCCGGCGGCTGGCACGACCTCGACAACGCCCGCACCACCGTGACGATGGGCGACCACCGCGTCGAGCTCGTCGGCGTCAACGACCCGCACGTGCAGTTCGACCGCTACGACGAGGTCGCCGGGCCCGCGGCGACCGACGTCGCCCTGACGATGGGCCTGGTCCACGCCCCGTACCAGCGCGTCCTCGACGCCATGGTCGCCGACGGCGCCGGGCTCGTCCTCGCCGGCCACACGCACGGCGGGCAGCTCGCGGTCCCGCTGTGGGGCGCGCTGGTCACCAACTGCGACCTCGACACCCGCCGCGCCAAGGGCGTCTCGCGCTGGTGGCCCGGTGCCGGCCGCGCGGGTCGCGACGGTGGGGCGGCACGGTCCTCGCAGGCCCCGGACGGCGCCGCGTACCTCCACGTCTCGGCCGGGCTCGGCACCTCCCCGTACGCGCCCGTGCGGTTCGCCTGCCGCCCCGAGGCGACCCTCCTCACCCTCCTCGCCCGCGACGCCTGAGGCCTGCGCCGAGGCGCCCTGTGGGGCCGCTCCGGGCCGCCGGCGGCCGCGGGCCGAACCGATTTCGGGGCGCCGGGGGTGGTCGGCTATCCTCGGGTGTCGCTGCGGCCCCAGGCCTCGGTGACGAGCCACGGGGTGTGGCGCAGCTTGGTAGCGCGCGTCGTTCGGGACGACGAGGCCGCAGGTTCAAATCCTGTCACCCCGACTCGTGAGAGGGCCGGAGCACACCGACGGAGTCGGTTCGCTCCGGCCCTCTCCTCGTCGGGGCAGACCTGCCAGAGTGGCCGTCGTGACCGGAGACCTGCCGCTGCTGGGGTTCGGCCTGCCGGTGTCGGGCCGCTGGGCGTCGCGCGAGGGCATCGGCCACGTCGCCCGCCGTGCCGAGGACCTCGGCTACGCGGCGCTGTGGACCTTCCAGCGCCTCCTGCGCCCGGTCGGCGCCGACCTCTCCCCCGGCCACGCCAGCGTCCTCGACCCGGTCGTGGCGCTGGCCCTCGCGGCCGGCCACACCGACCGCATCGGTCTGGGCACCGCGACCGTCTGCGCCCCGTTCACGCACCCCGCCCAGCTCGCGAAGACGATGGCCTCCCTCGACGTCGTCTCGGGCGGCCGCCTCACGGTCGGCCTGGGCATCGGCTGGATGCGCGAGGAGTACGTCGCCGCCGGAATCCCGTTCGAGCGGCGCGGCGCCCGGATGGAGGAGTACCTCCACTGCCTCGAGGCGCTCTGGACGCAGGACCCGGTGGCGTTCGACGGCGAGTTCTACACCGTGCCGCGATCGCACGTGGCGCCGCGGCCGGTGCAGCAGCCGCACCCTCCGGTCCTCCTCGGCGGCACGGCCCCCGCGGCGCTGCGCCGGGCGGGCCGCCTCACCGGGGGGTGGATCGGCAGCAGCACGCACGACCACGCGCAGCTGGCCCGCGACGTCGAGACGGTGCGAGACGGCGCCCGCGAGGCCGGTTGGGACCCCGACGCCCTGCGCATCCTCGTGCGGGCCGTCCCCGAGCTCGTGGTCACCGACCCCGGTCCGTCGCGGCGCCCGTTCCACGGCACGCGCGAGCAGGTCCTCGACGACGTCGCCGCCCTCGGCGCGCAGGGCGCCACCGAGGTGTTCCTCGACCTCAACCTCTCGCCACGGGTCGGCGGGCCGGACGTCGACCCGGCGGCGGCCCTCGACCACGCCGACCACGTCCTCGACGCGTTCGCGCCGACGCAGCGCTGACCTAACAGCGCCCGGCCGAGAACCTGCTCAGTCCTCGGCGGGGTCCGTGGCCGCCCACCCGGTGAGCCCGACCACCCGCAGGACGACGACCTCCGCGAAGGGCTCGTCCGCGTACTGCGGGTACCGCCGTGCGAGCAGCCCCGACAGCCGCTCCGCGCTGCCGGCAGGAGGCTCGGCCTCGTACCGGAGCGTGGCGCGAACCCACCACAGCCGTGACCAGTCGTCACGGTCCCAGCACTCCACGAGCAGGGAGGCCCGGGGGTCGTGGTCGAGGTTGCGGGTGCGGCGCAGCCGGGTGGAGGCCTTGGGCTTGACCGTGTCGACGCCGAACCCGACGAGGTCGCCGTCGAGGGCGAAGGCGCACGGAACGGCGTCGACCCCGCGCTCGGGGTGCAGCGTCGACAGCACGCCGTGGTCGGCCGCGGCCAACCGGGCGCGGGCGTCCTCCGGGGTGAGCCTCATCCGCGCATCGTAGGGCGGCCACCGCACCCCGCGGTCGTCGCGCGGGAACGTTCGACGCCTTCCCCGCGGCCCGGCCCCGACCTACGATGAGCCGGTCCGCGACCCGCGTCGCGACCCGCCGTCACCGCCGACGCCCGAGGGAGGCCCGATGAACCCGGCCGTGTGGGTGGAGCGCCACGGGCGCCGCCACCGGGACCGGACGGCCCTGGCCGAGGGCGAGCGGGTCCACGCCACGTGGGGTGCCTGGGCGGCGCGCACGGCCTCCCTCGCCGGCGGGCTGCGCCGCGACCTCGGGCTCCAGCCGGGCGACCGCGTCGCCATCGTCATGCGCAACCGCCCCGAGTACCTCGAGGCCCTCTACGCCACGTGGCACGCCGGCCTCGTCGCCGTGCCGGTCAACGCCCGCCTCCACCGCGACGAGTTCGCCTACATCCTCGAGCACAGCGGCACGAGTGTCGCGGTCACCGACGAGGACCACGCGCAGGACGTCGAGTCCCTGCGCGGCCGCGTCGCGTCGCTGCGGGAGGTCGTCGTGGCGCCGGGCGAGCGGTGGGCGCGGCTCGCCTCGGCCCCCGCCGTCGCCCTCACCGACCTCGGCCCCCACGACCCGGCCTGGCTGTTCTACACGAGCGGCACGACGGGCCGACCCAAGGGCGCCACCCTCACCGCGAACAACCTGCTCATGGCCTCGCTCAGCTACTTCGCCGACATCGACCCCGTGAGCCCGCTCGACGCCATCCTCCACGCCGCCCCGCTGTCGCACGGGTCGGGCCTGTACGGCCTCCCCCACGTCGCCCGCGGCGCGACGAGCGTCCTGCCCGAGTCCGGTGGCGTCGACGGCGACGAGATCGCCGCGCTCCTCCAGCGGTGGCCCGGCACGTCGTTCTTCGCCGCGCCCACGATGGTCAAGCGGCTCGCCGCCGACCCCGCCGTCGCCGCCGTCGCGCCCGCCCACCTCAAGACCGTCATCTACGGCGGAGCGCCGATGTACCTCGCCGACCTCGAGGACGCCCTCGACGCCTTCGGTCCGCGCCTCGCCCAGATCTACGGGCAGGGCGAGACCCCGATGACGATCACCGCGCTCTCTGCCGCCGACCACGCCGACCGCGACCACCCGCGCTGGCGCGAGCGGGTGCAGAGCGTCGGCTTCCCCCGCACCGACGTCGAGGTGCGCGTCGTCGACGAAGACGACCGGCCCCTGCCGACCGGCGAGGTCGGGGAGGTCGTCGTGCGCGGTGGCGTCGTCATGGCCGGCTACTGGAACGAGCCCGACGCGACCGCCGAGACCCTGCGCGGTGGGTGGCTCCACACCGGCGACATGGGCAGCGTCGACGACGAGGGCTACCTCACCCTGCGCGACCGCTCGAAGGACCTCATCATCAGCGGCGGCATGAACATCTACCCCCGCGAGGTGGAGGAGGCGCTCCTCCACCACCCGGGCGTGCGCGCCGCGGCGGTGGTGGGCCGACCGGACCCGCAGTGGGGCGAGTCGGTGGTCGCGTTCGTCGTCGCCACGGACCCGTCCGCGGCCCCGCCGACCGACGAGCTCGACCGCACCTGCCTGGACCGCATCGCCCGCTACAAGCGGCCCAAGGACTACCGCGTCGTCGACGCCCTCCCGACGAACAACTACGGCAAGGTCCTCAAGCGCGAGCTGCGCGACCTCCTCGCCCGCGAGGACGCACCCGGCCGCTGACCTGCGCTCCGACCATTCCCAACGGGCCTGTCCTCGGGTTAGATTCGACCCGTCGGGCTGACTGAGGTGGTGCGGGCCGCCCGACGCCGGTTCACCTCTGTTGACAACGACGTCAGGAAGGCCCGTCCACCATGAAGCTCGCCCTCTACCTGCCCAACTTCCGCGACAAGGTCACGGTCAAGGAGCTCGAGGACCTCACGGCGCTCGCCGAGGAGCTCGACTTCGACTCCGTCTGGACCCTCGACCGCATCGTCGTCCCCGAGGCGTCGGACCGCGGAGAGCTCCAGTACTCCTTCGGGATGATCGAGGGGTTCCCCAAGCAGCTGCCGGTGTCGGCGCGCGGCGAGTGGCTCCAGGGGTGGCCGCTCATCCCGTGGCTCGCCGCGAAGACCTCGAAGGTCCGCATCGGCATGAGCATCATCGACACCCCGTACCGTTCGCCGGGCGTCCTGGCCGCCGAGCTCGCCACGGTCGACCACCTGTCCGGGGGGCGCCTCAACGTCGGCCTCGGGTCCGGGTGGATGCCGGAGGAGTTCGCCGCCGCGAGCGCCGCGCACATCTTCCCCAAGCGGCACACGCACGTGCGCGAGACCATCGAGATCATGCAGGGGATCTGGAGCAACGAGCTCTTCGAGTACCACGGCGAGTTCGCCGACTTCGACCTCTGCGGCTTCGGCGCCAAGCCGCTCCAGCAGCCGCGGCCGCCGATCTACTTCAGCGGGCTGCGCGACCCCAAGCGCTCGGCCAACCGCATCGCCAAGTACGACCTCGACGGCTGGATCGGCATCCAGGACACCCCCGAGGAGCTCGCCAGCTGGCGCGGCCCCATCCGCGAGGAGCTCGACAAGCTCGGCGCCGCCGACAAGCTCGACACCCTCGACATGTGCTCGATGTACTGGTTCGTCATCACCGACGGCGACAGCGACCAGACGCCGATGGGCAAGGGCAGCAACATCATGGTCGGCAGCAAGCAGCAGATCACCGACAACCTCAAGCGCCTCCAGGAGGCCGGGCTGAACATGCCGCTCATCTGGCCCCCCTTCCAGGACGTCCCGGTCGCGAAGACGCTGGCCGACCTGCGCGTGCTCAAGGAGGAGATCCTGCCGGCGGTCGAGGCCGGCTGAGGCCGACCCCACCCGGCACCCAGCCGCATCGACGACGGCCCGACCCCGCACCGGGGTCGGGCCGTCGTCGGTGTGTCCTCTGGAATCGCGGTCAGGGGCGGTGTCGTCAGGAGGATGCGGGCGGGTCGGCGAGGCCGGCGAGCGCACTCCTGATCTCGGCCTTGATCTCGTTCTTGAGGACCTTGCCCACCTTCGAGCGGGGGAGGTCGGGCCACACGTGCACGGCCTTGGGGGTCTTCACGCCCCCGATCCGCTCTCGCACGAACGCGATGACCTCGGCCGGGTCAATGGTGCGCCCCGGCATCGGCTGCACCACGGCCTCCACGCGCTCGCCCCACGTGTCGTCGGGCAGCCCGATGACCGCGCACTCCTGCACGTCCGGGTGCTGCATCAGGGCCTGCTCGACCTCGGCCGAGTACACGTTGAACCCGCCGGAGATGATCATGTCCTTGGCGCGGTCGACGATGAAGAGGAAACCGTCGTCGTCGAGGAAGCCGATGTCGCCGGTGTGGTGCCAGCCGAAGCGCGACGCCTCGGCCGTGGCCTCGGGGTTCTTGTAGTACCCGGGCATGACGAGCGAGGACCGCAGGACGATCTCGCCCCGCTCCCCGCGCGGCACCAGGCCACCCTCGGTGTCCATGATCGCGACGGTGACCAGCGGCGCCGGCCGCCCGGCCGACGACAGGCGCTCGACCGCCACCGACCCGTCGGCGCGGAAGTGGTCGGCGGGCGGCATCATCGAGACCATCATCGGCGCCTCGGTCTGCCCGAAGAGCTGGGCCATGACGGGCCCGATGCGGTGCAGCGCCTCCTCGAGCCGGGTCGTCGACATCGGCGCCGCGCCGTACCAGAAGCACTGCAACGAGGTCAGGTCCGTGGTGTCGAGGGCCGCGTGCCCGAGCACCATGTAGATGAGCGTGGGCGGCAGGAAGGTGTGCGTGACCCGGTGCCGCTCGACGAGCGAGAGGAAGCCGCCGACGTCCGGCGCGCGCATGATGACGACCTCGCCGCCCAGGCAGAGCACCGGGAAGCAGAGCACCCCGGCGGCGTGGGTGAGCGGGGCCAGGGCGAGGTAGACCGGCGGGCCGTCGAACGGGTAGCCCATGAGGGTCAGGGCCGTCATCGTCTCGAGGTTGGTGCCGGTGAGCATGACGCCCTTGGGGCGGCCGGTGGTGCCGCCGGTGCCGACGATCATCGCGAGGTCGTCGACGGCGGCGCGGTCGACGGGCTCGCCGTCCGCGCCCCGGGCGAGGAACTCCTCCCAGCCCAGGGCGCCGTCGACGTCACCGTCGAGGCAGACCCATGTGTGGATGCCCGGCAGGTCGGCCCGGATCCGCTCGACCAGCGGCGTGAACGAGTGCTGGAAGAGCAGCACGCGGCAGTCGAAGAGGTCGAGCAGCTCGCGGTTCTCGGCGGCCTCGTTGCGGGGGTTCACCGGGCACCACACGGCGCCGGCCCGGCTGATCCCGAACACCGAGCCGAACGCCACGGGGTCGTTCGCCGACAGGATCGCCACGCTGTCGCCGGGCTCGACCCCCGAGGCCACGAGGGCCGCGGCGACCCGGTGCGAGTGCGCCTGCACCTGCGCGTACGACAGCGAGACGCCCTCGGTCGTCAGGCACGGGGCGTCAGGGGCGAGCGAGGCGCCCTTGTCGAGGCAGTCGACGATCCGCATGGGTCAGCGGGTCCGGGTCACATGCCCATGCCACCGTCGACCGGGAGGCCGGCCCCGGTGATGAACTTGGCCGCGTCGGAGGAGAGGAAGACCACGGCGTCGGCCATGTCGTCGACCTGGCCCAGCCGGCCAGACGGGGTGAGCTCGATGACGGCGCCCACCGCGGCCTCGGGCGAGGGGAAGAGGCCGAGCTCGGCGACGTCGTTGGCCAGCCCCGCGCCCATCGCGGTCGGGACGAGGCCGGGGTAGATGCAGTTGACCCGCACGCCGTAGCCGAGCTTGCCCGACTCCATCGCGGCCACGCGGGTCAGCCGGTCGACGGCCGACTTGGTGGCCGAGTAGACGGCGATGCCGGGGAACGCGATGGTCGCGGCGACCGACGCGACGTTGGTGATGCTGCCGCCGTTGCCGGCCGCGCCGCCGGGGCGCATCGCGCGCAGCCCGTGCTTGAGGCCGAGGGTGGTGCCGAGGATGTTGACGTTGAGCATCTTCTGCACGTCGGAGGCCGAGACCTCGGTGATGAGGCTGGTGATCTCGATGCCGGCGTTGTTGACGAGGATGTCGAGGCCGCCGAGCCGCTCGACGGTCTCGGCCACGGCCGACTCCCAGCTCGCGTCGTCGGTGACGTCGAGGTGCACGTACCCGTGGCCCTCGCCCAGGCCGTCGGCGACCTGCTGACCGTCCTGGATGTCGGCGACCATGACCGTGGCCCCGGCCGCGGCCAGCGCCTGCGCCATGCCCTCCCCGAGGCCCTGGGCGCCCCCGGTGACGAGGGCCTTGCGCCCGGTGAGGTCGATCGAGGTCATGGCGGGCTCCTTTGCCAGCGGTGGCGGCACCGTTGCCGCCGGGAGGGACGCCGGCCGGCTGGGCGGTGGTGCCTGCGGCCGGCCGGCGTGGGGCCCAGCGTGGCGCGTCGCCTTGACACCTGTCAAGACTTTGCTTGACACTCGTCAAGCCCCCGGCCGCTCGCCAGGCCCGGAGGCTCGCGAGGAGGACGAGGCAGCGTGTCGCAGGCCGTGGAGCAGGAGCTGGACCGGTTCGCCCGGGCCCACGTCGACAAGTTCGAGGTGCGTCGCGGTGAGCTCGCCGACGCCGCCCTGGCGACCCTCGGCGAGCTCGGCGTCACCCGCACGAGCCTGCGCGAGATCGCCCGCAAGACCGAGTTCTCGCACGGCGTCCTGCACTACTACTTCCGCGACAAGGACGAGCTCATCACGTACTGCGTGCGCCGGTACAAGGAGCACTGCGTCACCCGGTACGACGAGATCGTCGCCGAGGCCACGAGCGCCGACCAGCTCGCCGCCCTCTTCGCCGACGCCCTCGTGGGCACCCTCCTCGAGGACACCTCGATGCACCGGCTCTGGTACGACATGCGCTCGCAGGCGATGTTCGTCAGCGGCCTCGGTGCCACGGTCACCGACCTCGACCGGCAGCTGGAGGCGATGGTGTGGCACGTGGTCTCGCGCTACGTCGAGCTGCGCGGCGCCCGGTGTGCCGTCGCCTCCCCCACCGCCTACGCCGTCTTCGACGGGCTCTTCGAGAACAGCCTCGTGCGGCACCTGTCCGGCGACACCGGCGCGGCCGAGCGGCTGCGCGGCGACGCTGCCTGGCTCATCGCCACCCTCGCCCGCGACTGACGCGAGCCGGGTCGAGGTGAAACCCGACCCTCTGCTGGTCGCATCTCACCTCGACCCGTGATGACGCGAGCCGGGTCGAGGTGAAACCCGACGCCCTGGTGGTCGCCTTTCACCTCGAACCGCGGTGGATCAGGCCGTGCCGAGGATGCGCGCCACGAGCGCGGCCCGCCCCGGGATGCCGGTCTTGGCGAACACCGCCTTGAGGTGGTCCTGCACGGTGTGCTCCGACAGCCCCATCCGGTGGGCGAGGTGGCGCGTGTCCTGACCGGTGAGGAGGAGGCCGGCCAGCTCGGTCTCGCGCGGGGTGAGCCCGGCGGACCGCGCGAGCAGGTCGACCCGCTCGCTCGGCGTGCTCGGCTCGAGGGTCACCCCGATCGATCCCTCCCCGAGGCGGTCGGCGCGCAGCGTCATCCACCGCCCGCCGCCGAGGTGGACCCGGCCGGTGGCCGGGTGGTCGTCGACCCCGGCCTCGCGCGCCAGCAGCTGGGCGGCGACGTTGAGCGCCGCGGCCGGCACGGGAGGCGTGTCGGGTCCCGGAGGCAGCAGCGCACGCAGGTGCGCGTCGGTGCGCGGGGTCTGCCCGAGGATGCGGAGCGCGTCGTCGAGCACGATGACCACCGGTCCGGCGTCGCCGTCCGCCGTGGCGGCAGCCGACGGCCCTCCCTCCGCGCCCGAGGTGAAGGTGCGGGCAACGGCGGCCCGGACGCCCCGGGCGAGCGCGGGGCGCCAGTCGCCCGAGGAGGTCGAGCTCGCCCGCGTCGAACGGCGCACGGTCGACCCCGACCCTCCAGAGGTCGAGGAACGACCAGCAGCCGTGCGCATCCGCGACGACCAGCGAGGCGATGTCGACGACCCCCTCCGCGCGCAGCGAGTCACGCCACCACCCGCTGCGTCCCACGTCACCGCCGGTCGACAGGTGAAGTCCCACAGCCGCTCCCGGCGCGAGCACCGTCCACCGGTGCAGCGGCTCGAGGTACTTGCCGCGGATGACGTCCGGCAGGGCCTCGAGCCGCGGCACCCGGGCGAACGGCGCCACCCCGACCGTGCTCGCCGGGTCGGTGACGACCCAGGCGTGCGCGTCGAACGGGACGACCCCGGCCACGACGTCGAGGACCGCGACCCGTAGGGCGAGCAGGTCGAGCCCCGCTCCACACGTCGTCGAGACCGCATCGACCACGCGGTCCCGGTCCGGCGCCATGGCAGGAGGCTACGGCCGCGGCTGCCCGCACGGCATCCCCCCGAAAGCCGGGATGTCGCCCGCCCCGGCCGCGTCCCTAGCGTGGCGACGTCCGCCACCGACCGACCCCAGGAGCGACCGTGCACACCCTCCACATCGAGCACCCCGTCACCGACTTCGCCACGTGGGAGCAGGCCTTCGCCCGGTTCGCCGCGCGCCGCCGCGCGGGCGGCGTCGTCGGCGAGCGGGTGAGCCGCCCCGACGGCGACGAGCACCACGTCGTCGTCGCGCTCGACTTCCCGTCGGCCGCCCAGGCGCACGCGTTCGAACAGTTCCTGCGCGACGTCGTCTGGTCGACCCCCTCGAACGCGCCGGCCCTGGCCGGCTCGCCCGTCACCCGCGTCCTCGAGGTCGTCGCCACCGGATGACGTCGGGGCGGGCCGCGTGTATCAGCGTCCCGCGCGCCCGCTCCTCCCCGTAGACGCCCTGTCCGAGGAGGAGCACCACCATGGCCAACCGCATCACCGCCGCCACCGCCGACATCCCCATCAAGGACCTCGCTGCCTTCCGCAAGGAGCTGAAGAGGACCACCTTCACCGCCGTCGAGGCGGGCCCCGCCTTCGCCCAGGCGTTCGAGCGCAGCCCCAACCGCGCCGTCGCGCTGGCCCGGGGCTACGCCGCGACGCTGGAGACCACCGACGACCACCGCCAGCTGTTCCAGGCCGTGGCGGGGATGGACGACGACCGGCGCCGCGCCCTCATCCAGGGCTACCGGCAGGAGGGCCAGGGTCGCGGTGTCGTGCAGGCGATCTCGCTGCTCCCGCGCGCCCAGGGTCGTGCCGTGATGGAGTCGCTCGTGAAGAAGCCCGACGGCAAGGTCGACAAGGCCGCGGCGAAGGAGGTCGGCACCTGGCTGCGCGACGCCGGCGCGGTGATGCGCGCCCACGCGATGGGCCTGCCCACGCCGGACTTCGACGACGCGGTCGTCGAGTTCTTCGAGGACGTCGGCGACGCCATCTCCGACGCGGTGAACGCCGTGGTCGACGCCATCGGCAGCGCGATCGACGTGTTCGTCAGCGCCATCGTCGACGTCGTCAACTGGACCATCGAGGCCGTCAAGGACCTCGCCCACGCCCTCTACACCGCGGCCGCGACGCTCGGCGAGCTCGTCGGCAAGCTCGCCGCGGCGGGCCTGCAGGTGCTCAAGACGATGCTCAACGGCCTCGAGCAGATCGGCATCGCGATGCGCAACATCGTCGTCGCCGCGCTCGACCTCGCGCAGTCGGTGATCATCGACGTGTTCCGCGCCATCGACAGCCTGGGCCGCACCCTCGCCCAGCTGCTGTCGACGATCGCCAACATCGCGGTCGGCCTGCTGCGCAAGGCCGTCGAGGCCCTCATCGCCATCGGCAAGGAGATCGGCAACATCCTCGAGCAGGCGGCCCAGTTCGGGTTCGCGCTCGTCGACGGCATCGTCCGCTCGCTCATCGCCATGGGTCGCGCGTTCGGCGAGATCATGCTGACCCTCGTCACCCGCCCTGGCGACCTCCTCGGCCAGGTCGTGAAGTCCTTCCGCCAGCTCGGCCGCACCCTGGGCCAGGTCATGGACGACACCATCGCCGCCGGTGCCGCGTTCGTGCGCCGGGTGGCCGCCGCGGCCGCCCGGATCGGCGAGGCCGTCGTCGACCTCGTGAAGTACGCCGCGAGCGCCGCCGTCGCGATGGGTCGGGCCGTGGTCCAGGGCCTGCTCGACGCCGGCAAGACCCTGGTGAACCTCGTGACGAGCATCGCCGCCGCGGGCTTCGCCACCATCAAGAAGCTCGTCCAGATCGTCTTCGACCTCGGCCGCGGACTGCTCGGCGTCCTCAAGGACCTCGCCCGGATCGCCTTCAGCGTCCTCAAGGACGTCATCAAGGCGGCGTTCGAGCTCGGCAAGACCGTGCTCGAGTTCGCCCGGTCGATGGTGGAGTTCACCTACGCGCTGGCCGCCCGCCTCATCGACGCCGCCCTCCAGGCCGGCGCCACCGTGGCCGGGCTGCTCGAGGCCGTCGTGTCCAAGGGCTACTTCGTCCTGCGCAAGCTCGTCACGGGTGTGCTGCAGGCGCTGGGCCCGGTGGGCGACGTCTTCGAGTGGCTCATCTCCCGCGGCGAGGCCCTCGCCAGCGAGCTGTGGCGCCAGGCCGTCCTCGCCATCCGGTTCGTCAAGAAGAGCGTCACCGAGATCCTCGACTGGGCCCGCGCCCAGGGCGCCGCGATGTTCGACGGCATCCTGCGCTCGGTCGAGGCGGCCGGCGAGGCCATCTCCACGGTCATCGAGTGGGCCGAGGCCACCAGCGACGCCGCGCTCGAGCTGCTCGCCGAGGCCACGGTCCGCGTCGGCAACAGCATCGAGTACGTGCTGTCGTACGTGGCGAACGACGTCCTCCCGGCCCTCGGGAACGTCATCAAGGGTGCGCTCGACGCCGGCAAGAGCCTCGTCGACATCGTCGCGTGGGCCCTGGACCGGTCCCTGCAGATCCTCACCGAGACGGTGAAGAGCCTGCTCGAGCTCGGCAAGACCATCGCCCAGCTCGCGGCGGCCACCCTCGCCGACCCGAGCAGCGCCCTCGACAACCTGCTCAAGGCGTTCGACGCCGTGGGCAAGACGCTCGACGAGGTCGCCGACGGCATCTGGTCGCTCGGGGAGACGGCGTTCGAGGCGTTCGTCCGGTCCGCGAAGGCCATCGGCCGGGCGATCGGCGAGATCCTCTCGGCCGCGTGGGAGATCGTCGGTGCCGCTCTCGGCGCCGCCGTCAGCATCCTGTGCTCGCTCCTGGCCGGCTACCGGCCCATGACGGCGCAGGAGATCGCGGAGGCGCGGCTCGTGTTCGAGGACGCCCTCGACTACGACCACATCTTCTTCGCGATCGACGACATCACCAACGACATCATCTTCGGCATCCAGGACTTCGTGACGAAGAACCCCGACTCGCGCGCGTTCGTCACGAACTCGCTCGTCAACTTCGACGTCGACGACGGCCTCTCGCGCCGCACGATGATCCACGAGCTGACCCACGTGTGGCAGTACCAGCACACCGGCTCGGCCTACCTCGCGGACGCCGTCTACGCCCAGGCCACGGGCGACGGGGTCGGCGACAGCGGCTACAACTACGGCTACCGCGAGGCCTCGACGCCCAAGGTCACCATCGAGAAGGACTTCGCCGGGGCCACCGAGACCGGCCCGGTCGGCGACTGGATGGGCGAGGAGGGCCAGGACGACCTGGCCGCCGACGGCTCCACGTGGGCCACGCTCAACCCGGAGCAGCAGGCGCAGGTCATCATGCACTGGTACGTCCGCAAGGTCCTCGAGGGCCAGACCGACGTCGAGGTCGCCCCGTGGCAGCCCTACGTCGAGCTCGTCCGCGCGGCGTGAGCCCGATGACGCCCACGCCCCGCACGGTCACGGTCGTCGCGGTCTCCGCGGCGGCCGGACCGCACGGCCCGCACGGCCCGCTCGGCCCGCTGCTCGACCGGTGGCGGCGCGGTCCGGGGCTCCGGCTGGTGCCGTGGGAGCTGTACGGCTCCCACGGCCCGGGCCCGGCCGACCTGGCCCGCCTCGCCGCCGGCTCCGGTGCGCTGCTCCTCGTGGGGCCGCGCAACCGGGCGCCGCGGACCGTGCTGGCCGGTCCGGTCGTCCTCGCCCCCGGCGGCCGCCCGGTGCCGGCCGCGTGGCTGCCCGCCACCTCGACCCGCGACCTGGCCCGCTTCGCCCGTACGGCCGTGGCGGTGCACACCCGGGCGGACGCCGGCGGCTTCGCCGACGACGACACCCCCTCGGCCGCGCCCACGCGCACCCTCGCCGTGCTCGGCGAGCGCCAGCCCCGCTTCGACCGCCTCGCCGAGCGGGTCACCGTCATCGGCACGGAGGCGGAGGCCGCGGGCGGGCTGCGGACTCTTCGCTGCACCGCCTACGAGCTGAGCCGCGACGACACCGTCGACCTGCTGGGCCGCGGGCCGGCGCTCGCGGTCTACGTCGGGCACGGGCGACCCGTCGGCTGGGTCGGGTACGCCGGGATGCGCGCCCACCACCTCGCCGATGCCGCGGCCCGCCCGGGACACGAGCCGGTCGCCGCGCTCCTCTCCCTCACCTGCCGCACCGCGAGCCGGCGCCGCACCGGCCTGTCCTTCGCCGAGTCCCTCCCCCTGGCCGGTGTGGCCGCGGCGACCCTCGGCGCGGTCGTCCCGACCCACCACACGGCCAACGCCCGCTGGGCGGTGCGCATCGCCCGTGACGCCGGTTCCGCCCGCACCGTCGGCGACCTCGTCGCGGCCATCACCCCGCACGACCCGCACGCGTCGGACTACCGCCTCCTCGGCGACCCGACGGCCCCCCTGCTCGACGCGCCCGCGTTCGACACCGTCACCCCCCGTCGCCTCGAGGAGGCATCATGACCCGCTCCGAGATCCTCGCCACGGTCCGTGAGGAGCTGGCGGTCGCCGCTCCCGACGTCCCCGCCGACGCCGACACCGCGGCCCACTTCGGGGTCGACCTCGGCGTCGACTCCCTCGCGGTGCTCGAGTTCGTCGCCCGGCTCGAGTACCGGTACGGCATCGCGGTGCCGGACGACGCCTGGCCCGGCCTGACGTCGATGGACGCCGTCGCCGACCACCTCCACGGCGCGCTCGTCACCGCGTCGTGAGCACGTCCTCCCCGGCGCGGGCGGACGTCGTCGTCACCGGGATCGGCGCCGTCAGCGCGCTCGGGGGTGACGCGGCCACCACCTGGCGCCACGTCCTCGACGGGAGGTCCGCACTGCGCCCGTGGGACGACCTCGCGGCCGAGGGGCACGCGGTCTCCGTCGCGTGCCGCGTGGGGCGGGACGTCATCGGGCCGGAGGTCGCGGCCTCCCACCGCGGGCGGGCCCTGGGCCTGCGGGCGGCCACCGAGTCCCTCGCCGACGCCGAGCTGATCGGGGTCGGGGGCCGGCTCGTCGACGGCCTGGACCCCTCGCGCGTCGGGGTGTTCATCGGCACGACGATGGGTGAGTCCGGCGTGTATGAGGAGGCCGAGGAGAGCGGGCACTTCGACCTCGCGCAGGGTGGCTCGCAGGTGCTGGCGCAGGCGATCGCCCACGCCCACGGCATCACCGGACCGGTTCGCACTCTCGGAACCGCCTGTGCCGCAGGGAACTACGCGATCGGAGCTGCGGCCCGGGCCGTGGCGTCGGGCCGGCTCGACGTCGCCGTGGCCGGCGGGGTCGAGCCGTTCTCGCGGATCGCGATGGTCGGCTTCACCCGGATGCGCGCGATGGCGCCCGAGGGGTGCGCGCCCTTCGGGACGGGGCGGCGCGGCATGACCCTCGGTGAGGGCGCGGGCATCCTCGTGCTGCGGCGGGCAGCGGACGTCGACCACGCCCGCGCCGTCGTGCGCGGGCTCGGGCTCAGCGCCGACGCCCACCACCCCACGGCCCCCCGCGAGGACGGCAGCGGCATGGCCGCGGCGATGCGCGCGGCCCTGCGGCTGTCCGACCTCACCCCCGAGGACATCGGCTGGGTCAGCGCCCACGGGACCGGGACGCCCCGGTCGGACGCGGCCGAGGCCCTCGCCCTCCGCGCCGTCTTCGGCGACCGGCCGCCGCCCGTGTCGAGCATCAAGGGCGCGCTGGGCCACGCCCTCGGGGCCGCGACGGCGCTGGAGGCCGTCGTGTCCGTTCGAGCCCTGGAGAAGGGGATCCTGCCGCCGAACGCCGGTGTCGTGCAGGTGGACCCGGCGCTCGAGGTCGACGTCGTCCTCGACGCCCGACCGGCGCCGGGGCTGCAGCACGTCCTCAGCTGCGGGTACGCGTTCGGCGGGCTGAACTCGGCGCTCGTCCTGGGGCGGGCGGCATGACCACGCAGACGTGGACGAGCGAGCCGCTGGAGGCCGCGGGCGAGTCCGTGGCCGCATGGGTGGCGGCGCGGCTGACCGAGGCCGACCCCCCGCTCCCGACCGGCGACGCGGTCGTCCTCCACGTGGCGACGCCGGACAACGGGTCGCGCGAGGCCCTGGCGTTCTGGCACGCCGCCCACACCACCGGGTTCGCGCTGGCCGCCCCCGGCGCCTTCCCGTGGACCCTCTCGAACAGCGTCACCGGACGCATCTCCGTCGCCCTCGGGCTCACCGGCCCCTGCACGACGTGGGTCGGTGGCCCGGAGGCCGAGGCGGAGGCCGAGCTGGCCGCGCGGCTCGACCTCGAGGACGGCCTGGCCACCCGGGCGCTCGTCGTCACCGTGTCGGGGTGGCCCGAGCCGGATGCCGCGGGGTCGCCGGCCCGCATCCGCCTCACCGCGACCGTGCTCGAGGCGTCCCCGTGGACCGGTGACGCGCAGCGCTCGGCCGCCGGCGGGTCGGCCCGCCTCGCCTTCTGAACGCGCCGGAACCGGGCACTTCTGGCGATCCACCCACCTCCGGACCGCGACCACGGGCCTGTTCGGGTGGGTGGATCGCCAGAAGTGCGGGTCCTGACCTGCTCCTGACCTTCTGGGGCGCCCTTGACGAAACCCTGTCGGGCTCCGCACGCAGACCTGACCCAACCCCGGGGAAGTGACGGGCAGGGTCCTCGGTCATGGCCTCCGCGCACCCCCACCGCGTCGTCCGTCCCTCCCGCCCCCGCCGTGCTTCCCGGACCGGCCGCACGGGTGGTGTCCTGCGCCGGTTCGTCGCCGCCGCGGCCCTCGCCGTGCTCGCCCTCCCGGTCGGCGCCGCGGTCGCCGCCGCCGCGCCGCCGCCTCCCCCGGACGAGTCGGACTCGCGCGCCCAGCTCGCCACCCTGCACGTGGGCTACGAGGACAACGTGGGCTACGACCGGAGCCTGTTCACGCACTGGATCACGATCAGCGGCACCTGCGACACCCGCGAGACGGTGCTCAAGCGCGACGGCACCGGCGTCACCACCGACTCGTCCTGCCGCGCGACGGGCGGCACGTGGAAGAGCGTGTACGACGACAGGACGTTCACCGTCTCCTCCGACCTCGACATCGACCACGTCGTGCCGCTCGCCGAGGCCTGGGGTTCGGGCGCCAACCTCTGGGACGCAGCCAGGCGCAAGGCGTTCGCCAACGACCTGAACATCCCCCAGCTGATCGCGGTCTCGGCGTCGAGCAACCGCTCGAAGTCCGACCAGGACCCCGCCGAGTGGCAGCCACCGAGCACGGGCTGGCACTGCCAGTACGCCCGCTCGTGGATCCAGGTGAAGTACGTCTACGACCTCGAGGTCAACAGCGCCGAGAAGACCGCCCTCACCGGCATGCTCGACGCCTCCTGCTGACGACCCCACCCGGAAACGTCACGCGCTACGGGGCAGTAAGTGTCGTGATCACGACACTTACTGCCCCGTAGCGAACGGTTCAGCAAGGCCCCGGAGGGTGGGGCGGGGTCGCGTCAGGCGCGCAGCGAGGCGCCGGCGCGGCGGATGACGGTGCGCACCAGGGCGTCGACCGAGTCGACGACCGCGGGGTCGTCGATGCCGAGGTCACCGTGCAGCACCGACAGCTCGGTGCAGCCGAGCGCCACGACCTCGGCGCCCTTGGCCCGCAGGTGGTCGATGAGCGCGTCGAACCGCTCGCGCGACACCGGTCGCCCGGCCTTGACCCCGTCGTAGATGACCGACATGACCTCGCGCTGCACGTCGTCGTCCGGCACGACGAGCTCGAGGCCAGCGGCCTCCACCACCTCGGCGTACGTGCGGGCGAGGTGCGTTCCGTCGGTGGCGAGCAGGCCGAGCCGGCGCAGTCCCGGGGCGGCGGCGACCGCGGCCGCCACCGTCTCGTCGACGATGCTCAGCACCTCGACGCCCACGGCCGCGCGCATCGGCTCGACCCACGCGACGCCGGTGTTGCACGGCATCGCGATGAAGCGGGCCCCCGCGGCCTCCAGGGCCTTGGCGTTGCCGACGAGCGCGGGTTCGGGACTCTCGCCCTCCCCGCGCAGGAAGGCCGTGCGGTCGGGGGTCGACCCGTGCTGCCAGACGAGGAGGTCGACGTGGTCCTGGTCGGTGCCGGCGTCGGTGAGCTCGACCATCCGGCGCATGAAGTAGACGGTCGCGGCCGGCCCCAGCCCACCGACGACGCCCACCGGCTCGACCCGCGCGCCGGGGGTGCCGGCGGCAGTGGTGGCCGCGATGCGCTCCGCGAGGTCGTCGAGCTCGCTCATCGGGCGACGAAGTGCTCGCGGAACTTGCGCACCTGGTTCACGTGGTACGCGAGGTTGTAGGCCCGGCGCTTCAGCGTGAGGTCGGGGGCGTAGACGTTCGGGTCGCTCGAGCGGCCCGCCTTCATCAGGGCCAGCGCCTTGTCGCGCAGCACGGGGTCCTGGACGTACTTCCTGATGACGGCCTTGGGCACGAAGGCGAAGAGGTGCTCTCCGCGGGCGATCTCGAGGCCCTCGAGCTCCTCGTGCCGGACCCAGTCGCGCACGTACCAGTCGGACACGTTGTACCCGTTGGCCGTGACGTAGAAGTTGCTCCGGCCCAGGCGCACGTTGATCTCGAAGAACTTGTACGTGCCGTCGCGGCGGTCGTACTTGAGGTCGAAGTTGGAGAACCCGACGTAGCCGACGTTCTCGAGGAAGCGCCTCGCCTGCTCGACGACCTCGTCGATCTCGGTGGTGATGATGACGCACGGGTTGCCGATCGCCATCGGGTGGTGCTCCTCGAGGAGCACGTGCCCGACCGAGCCGAAGCGGACCTTGCCGTGCTGGTCGGAGTAGCAGGTGAGGACGCGCATGTTCGTGTCGTCGCCGGGGACGAACTCCTGCAGGAGGAAGTTGCCGTCGTAGTTCGACGCGCGCACCGCGGCCAGGGCGGTGTCGAGCTCGGCGCGGGTCTCGTGGATGAAGACCTTCTTCTTGCCGGGGTAGGTCGCGTAGTGGTGCAGCGCGCTGTCGGCCGGCTTCATCACGACGGGGAACTCGAAGGGGAGGTCGTCCTCCTCACCGAGGTCCTGCGACATGTCGACGACGACGGTCGCGGGGTGCGGGACGTCGACGGCCTCGAGGTGCGCGTGGAAGCGGTCCTTGCGGACGATGTCGTCGAGCAGGGCCACGTCGATGTACGGGATCGTGAACCACTGCGAGAGGTGGTCCTTGTTCTCGATGATCATCCGCACGTACCAGTCGCCCGCGGCCACGAGGAGCAGCGGCACCCCGGCGGTGGCGTGCTCGCGCCCGACCTGCTCGAGCGCCCCCACGAAGACGTCGGCGTTCTCGAGGTCGGGGATGTAGACGTGGTCGCAGACCGTGCTCATCCCGATCGGGCCGCCGTCGGTCATGTTGACGACGAGCGGTCGCACGCCGTGACCCTCGTGGAAGGTGCGCACCAGGCTGTAGGCCGTGATGTCGCCGCCGAGGATGACGGGGCGGAAGTCGGTGGCCGGGACGGCGGGCACGCGGGGTCCTCCGGTGGTCGGGGTCGTGCGCGCAGAGGCGCGCAGGGCGGCCTCAAGCGTCCCACAGCCGCTCGGTCCACCCCGAATCCGCTGCGTGGCCGTCGAGTGGGGTCAGGCGGGGGCGACGTGCTCGAACTGGCCGCCGCGGAAGGCGTCGACGAAGACGCGGTGGTCGTCGCGGGCGCGGGCCGCGTAGTCGTGCGCGAAGCCGGTGAGGAGCTCGACGAGACCGTCGACGTCGCCGCCGATGCAGCGGCCCACCGCCTCCTCGACGCTGACCGTGACGAGGTCCTGGTCGGACTCGGTGTCGGCGACGCAGTGGATCTTGGCGGTGGCGCGCCCCAGCTGGGGCAGCAGGACGGCGAGGTCGGCGGGCTCGGAGACGTCGTCCCACGACAGGTCGGCCTCGTAGGGCGACACCTCGCTGACGACGTACCCGACGTCGCCGTCGGCCCCCGGCAGCGAGGTCCAGCCGAGGAAGCGGTCGGCGTGGGCCTGCAGCGCCCGCTGCGAGATGGCCGTGCGGTGCCCGTGGTGGTCGAAGTACGAGCCGCCCCGCTCGTCGTGCACGACCCGGCTCGGGGCGGCGATGTTGCCCTGCTTCATCGAGAGCACGACGTCGTTGTCGAGAGCCTGGGTGAAGCCCTCGATGAGGACGCTGTACGCCGGGAGCCCGGCGCTGCCGATCCCGAAGCCCGAGCGGCCCACGGCATCGAGGACGTCGAAGGTCACCACGCCCTGGCGCGACTCGGGCAGCGTGTGCCGGTACCGCTCGAAGGCCTGGCCGACGGCCTCGAGCTCGTCGTCCTCGAGGCGGCGGACGCCGGCGCCGTCGGCGAAGCGGCGGCGGTGGTCCTCGACGACGGTCATCGACTCGAGCATCCCGAAGCGGGTCGAGAGCTTGGCCCGGTGCAGCGCGTCGAGGACGGCACCCTCGGCGGTGTCGAGGGTCAGCGCCCACTCGGTGTCGTCGGCGACGGTGCGGTAGTGCTCGACCTGGTCGGCGTAGGCGCGCACGTAGCGGCTGATGAGGTCGTCGATGGTGTCGTCGGGCAGCGCCTTCTGCCAGCAGAGCAGCGCCAGGCTGGCGACGAAGCGGGCCAGGTCCCAGGTCCAGTGGCCCAGGTAGGCCTCGTCGAAGTCGTTGACGTCGAAGACGAGGCGCCCGTCGGCGTCGAGGTAGGTGCCGAAGTTCTCGGCGTGCAGGTCGCCCTGGATCCACACGCGCGCCGACTCGTCGTCGACGAAGTCCGCGTCGAAGCCGGCGAGCTGCCCGCCCTCACCCACGTCGGCGTAGAACAGGCACGCGGTGCCCCGGTAGAACGCGAACGGGTCGCGCGCCATCTTGCGGAACTTCGTGCGGAAGCCCTGCGGGTCGGCCTTCATCAGCGGCTCGAAGGCGGTGAGCAGCGTGGCGACGATGAGGTCGGCCCGCTCGTCGGGTCCCTGGTCTGACATGGGGGCACCTTCGCACAGCCACCTGCACGCCGAACCGGAGCGAGCAGGGCATCGTCCGCCGGTCAGCGGGCCAGCGGTTCAGCAGGCCAGCACGCGCCCCGGGTCAGCCGGCCGGTCGACATCGGTGGCGGTGGTCCAGGGCGGTCGGCGGCCTGTGGATGACGCGCGAGAGCTGTCGGTGGACATCCGTACGATTAGAGCATGGCAGGGAGAACAGCACTCGAGGCACGGCGCGACGTGGTCGCGGCGGCGTGCGACGCCTTGTCCGGACTCGGGGCGGAGCTGTGGCGGGCCGGCTCGGCCGAGCTGGCGGCCGTGATGGGCGAGGTCGACCGGCTCGTCGTGCTGGGAGAGGCGGCGAGGGTCGAGGTCACGGGCGAGGCGCTCCGCCGCGGGGAGCCTGGGTCGGGAGCGCGGGCGATGACGCCGGTGCAGTGGGTGCGTGCGCATGCGCCGTCGACGCGCGCGGGTGGGGCGGCGCAGGTGGTGGCAGTCGCGGAGGCCTTCGCGGTGTCGGGCCTGGCGGCGGTCAAGGCCGCCGTGGTGTCGGGGGTGCTGCCGGTGCGGTCGGCCGCAGTGGTGGTGGCCGAGGCGGAGCGGTTGCGGCCGCTGCTGGCCGAAGGGGTCGAACCGAGCGTGGTGGACGGGCTGGTGCGGATGGCGGTGGAGCACGGCCCCCGCGGATGTCGCGAGGTGCGGCCCCGGCTCCTGGCCGAGTTCGGGCGCGACGGCGAGCTGCAGGCGGAGCAGGACCGGGGCAAGCGGTTCATCTCCCTGTCGCAGCCTCGGGTCGACGCTCTCGGCGTGGCGGAGTACCGGCTGACCCTCGACGTGGAGGGCCGCACCGTGCTGGAGGCGGCGCTGGGTCCGTTGTCGGCCCCGATGCCCGTGGAGGGTGAGCGGGACCTGCGCTCGTCGGACCGACGCCGCGGCGAGGCGCTGGTGACCCTGGTGAGGCGAGCGGTCGCCGCCGGCGGGGTCACGTCGACGAACCAGAAGTCGACGCTGGTGGTGACCGTGCCGCTCGAGGTGCTGCAGTCGGCGGTGTCCGGGGCGGGGGAAGCCTTCGGAGGGACCGAGTCCGGGACGCTGCTCGCCCCCGAGACGATACGGAGGCTGGCGTGTGACGCGGCCGTCCTCCCGGTGGTGCTGTCGTGCGAGTCCGAGGTGGTCGACGTCGGCCGCCTGAAGCGCTTGTTCACCGCCGGGCAGGTGCGGCGGCTGTGGTTCCGCGACCGGCACTGCACCTACCCGGGCTGCGACGTCCCCGGGCAGTGGTGCGACGCGCATCATCTGGTGCACTGGGCCGACCACGGACCGACGGACCTCGAGAACGCCGGGTTGTTGTGCGAGCGCCACCACACCGTCGTCCACGCCCGCAGGCTGGCGGGACGGGTCGTCCACGGTCCGGCGGGGACGCGGGTGGAGTGGGACCTGCGGTTCGGGTCCTACGACGAGCTGCTGGCCAGGATGCACGCCACCGGGCAGCTCCTGCCTGGCCTTGTTGCCGCACGAGAACCAGCGTGACCCCGCCCCGCACCCCGCCCACCCCCGGGCGGGGCCGTAGGCCTGCTCTCACGCCCGCTCGGCAGCGCACCTCACCCGGCGGTCTGCACGCACGCTCACGCGGGCTCGGTCACCGCACCGCCCGCGGGCGACCGCACAGGCGTCAGATCCGGTCGGCCTTGCCGAGGGTGCCGTCGGGGTCGAAGAGGTCGTAGAGGCGCGGCGCCCACAGCAGCTGGGCCCGGGTCAGCTCGGGCCGCTCGATCCGCCGCAGCTGGCCCGCCGGCCGTTCCACCCCGGCCTGGCCCGAGGCCGCACCCGACCGACGCCGCCACCGCACCGCCGTGCCCCGCAGCGGAGCCTTCGGCCGCGGCACGTGCCGGCGACCCCGCGGCGGCGACCCCGCGGCGTACCAGGAGTCGAGCCGCTCGGCGCACGCCGCCATCAGGTCCCAGACCTCGTCGGGGTCGTCCGGCACGTCGTCCGGCTCGACGCCCAGGTGCTCCCCCACCAGCTCGCGCCGCAGCCGCAGGGCGAACGTGTCGCGCACGCCCCCACCACCATCGGCCGAGCCCTCGCGCGTGTCCTGCACCGCGCACGCGATCTCCGAGTCGCTCGACCACGACCGCCGGTTGAAGTTGTCCGACCCCACGCTGGCCCACCGGTCGTCGACGATGCACACCTTCGAGTGCACGTAGACGGGGTACCCGCCGGCGTTGGTCATGCCGTAGATGGCGACGCGGTCACCCCCGGCCTCGATCAGCAGGTCCATCGCCAGCTTGCGCCCGTACAGCTGCGGCGGCAGCGACACCGCGCCGTCGACGTCGGGGTGCAGCGGGATGACCGCGATGAGCCGCAGCTCGGGGTTCTCGCGCAGCGCCCGACCGAAGTGGCGGCCGACCTCCTCCGACCACAGGTACTGGTCCTCGAGGTACACCAGCCGCTGCGCGGTGGCCACCGCCTTGGTGTTGAGGTGCGCGATGCTCCGCTCGCCCCAGCGCGCGAAGTCGTACCCCTTGGGCAGGATCGACGGGTACGTCCGCACCACCTGCACGGCGTCGGTCCCCTCCGACACCTCCGGCGGTGGCGGCGCCTGCTCCGCCAGTGGCCGCGCCGTCAGCACCTCCCCCTGGCTCAGGCTCGACAGCAGGCGCCCGGGGTTGAGGGTGAGCGGCGTGGTGTCCTCCCAGCGCTCGCGGAAGGTCGTCTCCACGTCGTACACGGCCGGCCCCTGCACGGCGACGTGCACGTCGTGCCAGGCCGGCCGCTTGCCGAACACCTGCGGCATGACGATCCTCTGCCGGTCCCCGGCGTGCCGGGCGTCGTCACGACGGCTGTGGCACAGGTCGATCCCGCCGACGAAGGCGATGTCGCGCGTCGGGTCGTCGCGGTGGCGCAGCACGACGAACTTCTGGTGGTGCGCCCCACCCGTGCGGACCCGCATGTCCCGCAGGCACTGTCCGCCGGCCTCGTCGATCTCGATGCCGAGGAGCCGCGACTTCTCGGAGTGGAACCCGAACTTGTTCCAGTGCGATCGCCACAGCAGCCCGCGCACGTCGACGCCGCGACGGGCCGCCCCCGCGAACGTCGCCGACACCGTGGCCCGCGGGTCGTCGGTCAGCTGCTGGTCCGGGTCGCCGCGCCAGTCGACGAAGTAGAGCAGGTCGCCCTCGCCCATCGCGGTGATCCGCTCGTGCAGCTCGGCCATGTACGGGACGCCGTGGACGACCGGCCGCACGTGGTTCCCCACGCTCCACGCGACCCCCTCCGGGTGGTGGTCGTCGATGCGGGTGTCGGGGTTGTCGCGTTCCTCGGGCAGCAGGAAGAGGTCGGAGAGCACCCGTGCATCCTGCCCTCCCCGGACGGGCGACGGTAGGGGCGCCCACCGGCGGTCCCGCGCGCCGCCCCGGATGACGCCGGGACGTCCCTAGCATGCTCACCATGACCGGGATGCGCGTCGTGCTGGCCGAGGACAGCGTCCTGCTGCGCCAGGGCCTCGTCGCGCTGCTCAGCGAGCACCCGTCGGTGGCCGAGGTCATCGAGGCCGGCGACCTCGGCGAGCTCCTCGACGCGGTCGAGCGCGAGCGCCCCGACGTCGTCCTCGCCGACATCCGGATGCCGCCGACGCACACCGACGAGGGCATCCGCGCGGCCGAACGCTTCCGCACCACCCACCCCGACCTCGGGGTCGTCGTCCTGTCGCAGCACGCGGATGCCGAGGGCGCCCTCGCCCTCGTGGCCGGCGGCAGCAGGGGGCGCGGCTACCTCCTCAAGGAGCGGGTCGCCGACGTCGAGCAGCTCGTCTCGGCGCTGGAGTCGGTCGAGCGCGGCGAGAGCGTCATCGACCCGCACGTCGTCGATGCCCTGATGCGCCACCGGATGCGCTTCGAGACCAGCCCGGTCGCCCGGCTCACCGCCCGCGAGCGCGAGGTGCTCGGCCTCATCGCCACGGGCGCCTCGAACATCGCCATCGCCGCCGCCCTGCACGTCACGTCGCGGGCGGTGGAGAAGCACATCAACTCGATCTTCACCAAGCTCGACCTCCCCGTCGGCGACCGCACCCACCGCCGGGTCGCCGCCGTGCTGCTCTACCTGGGCGACAGCGGGTCCGGACCGAGCCCCGCGGACAGCGGCGCGGCGGTCTGAGGATGTCGGACCGCCTGCCGCCCGATCCCGGCCGGCCCCGTCCCCGCAGCGCCAACGCGGAGGGACGGCTGCGGCGCTACCTGCTCGTCAACGGGGTGGCGATCTGGGTCTCGGTCCTCATCCTCGTCGTGCTGCGGGTCGCCGTCGTCGGGAAGTCGTCGACGATCGAGTGGACCATCGAGGTCCTCGCGGGCGCCGGGGTGGTCGTGCTCGCGGCCGTGGCCCTGGCGTCCCGGGCCCGCTCGACGCTGGCCGCGTTCATGGTGGTCGTCGCGACCTGGGGCGTGGCGCTGGCCATCACGTGGTTCACCCCGTTCATCGCCCCGGTCGGGCTCCTCGCGCTGCTGCTGCCGCTCGTCATCGTCGCCGACCACCTGCCCCGCCGGGGTCGCGCGGCCATCGTCGTCACGACGACGCTGCTCTCGGGCACGATCGTCGCGGTCGGCTCGCTCCGCGGCGACGAGTACGACCGGGCCTACGCGTACTCGCCGCTCCAGGCGCTGATGCTCGCGCTGTTCGTGCCGCTCCTCGTCAGCGTCCTCGTGCTCGGCCTGCGCGACTACGTCAGCCGGCTCCAGGAGCGCACCCGCGAGCTCGAGGAGTCCCGCTCCCGCCTCGCCCAGGCGTCCGTCGAGGCCCGGCGCGGCATCGAGCGCGACCTGCACGACGGCGCCCAGCAGCGCCTCGCGACCCTCGCGGTCGACATCGGGCGCGCCACGCGCCTCTGGGAGAAGGACCCCGCCGCCGCCGGTGAGGTGGTGCGCGGCCTGCAGGGCCAGCTCGAGCTGGCGATCCGCGAGCTGCGCGACCTCGCCCACGGCATCTACCCCACGGCCCTGGGCGAGAAGGGCCTGCCCGGCGCCCTGCCGGCGGCGGCCCGGCGCACCGTGCTGCCCTGCACCGTCGACGCGCGCGACATCGGCCGGCACACCCCCGCGGTCGAGGCCGCCGTCTACTTCTGCTGCCTCGAGGCGATCCAGAACGCCGACCGGCACTCGCACGGCACGCTCATCAGCGTCCTCGTCGACGAGTCCCGCGACGGTGGCGGCCTGCGCTTCCGGGTCACCGACGACGGCACCGGGTTCGAGCCCGACGCGGTGCCCGACGCGCACGGCCTCACCGGGATGCGCGACCGGATCCGGGCGGCCGGGGGCGAGCTGCGGATCGAGTCCGCGCGGGGTCGCGGGACCACCGTCGAGGGCCAGTTCGCCCCGGGAACCCGCCAGCCGCGCTGACGCCGACCCCTACGGAACCACGCGTTCAACACCGTGCAAATCACTGGATCCGAAGGTTGCCGCAAATCCTATCGTCGGGAGTAGTGCATGGTGGTGCAGGCACCACCGTGCATTCGGGGGGTCGCACCCGCGACCGCCACCGCCCCCTCCGCCACGATTGACCCGTGACCGTCGCAGGGGACGGTGCACTCCCACCGGGGCCGGGTCATCCGACTCCCCCGACGTGCGGTGGGTCGCGCGGCGAGAGCGCGGCCCACCGCCGTGGGCACTCCAGGGGCACGGACGGGCCGGCTCACGACACGTCGTGGGCTGGTTGGGGGCGCCCGGAACGCGCCGTGGCGTGACCCTCCGCGCGGTCGCTCAGATCGCGAAGTACGCGATGACGACCGCGAACAGCAGCGGCACGCCGAACACCGCGTCGAGGACGTGGAACGGCACCCACCACAGGTGGGTCACCTTCCAGCCGTAGTCGGCGTCGGGCCGCTCCGGCGGCACCCACCGGCGGGCACGCCACAGCCGCTGGCCGAGGAACAGCGCGGCGTAGACCCAGACCGCGACCCACCAGGCGTCGATCGTCCCGTCGGGCATCATCACGAGCCCCCCGGTCCGGCCGGCACGACGACGGCGCCCCGGGTCAGGACTGCCCGATGGAACCGAGCAGCTCGGTGAACCACGGGCTCGACGTGTCGAACGCCTTGCCCCCCTTGATGCGCGGGAACTCGATGGCGCGCAGCTCGTCGCCGCGCTCCTCGTCGTGCCCGACGACACCCGGCTCGCGGCGCAGCGCGGAGTCGACGGCGAGGTCGGTGCACTCCTTGATGAGGGCGAGGTCGCGGTCGTTCGCCGCGGCCGAGCGGGAGAAGTAGCCCGACTTCTGGACCATCGTCTTCTCGGCGCCGAGGAGCGCGGCGAACTGCTTGGCGAACCAGGCCCCCGGGTTGACCTTGTCGAGCTGGACGTGGCCGAACGGGTCCCGCGGCACCTCCTGGCCCGCGGCCTCGAGCTCGGCCACGACCTCGGCGACCCCGGCGCCCTCGGAGAGGAAGACGTTGACGCAGCCCACCTCGTCCATCACCGCGGTGAGGCGCTCGGCCTCCCCCTTGAGGTCGATGGGGCGCTCGGGGACGAAGACCGCGTGGACGTCCCACCGGCGCGGGTCGTTGCCGATGCCGGGCACGTACTCCTGCTCGCCGACCCAGCGGTGGTACTCGGCCGCGGTGGCCGCCGTGAGCCAGCCGCAGTGCCGGCCCATGACCTCGTGGACGATGAGCATCCGCGGGTTCGAGGAGTGCTCGGCGATGACGTTCTGGGCGAAGACCGAGCCCTGCTCGGCCGCGGTCCAGGCGCCGAGGGACTGGCGGATCGGGACGACGTCGTTGTCGATCGTCTTGGGCAGGCCGACGACGGTGAGGTCGTAGTCGTTCTCGGCGAGGAAGGCCGCGAGGTCGGCCGCGGTGGTGTTCGTGTCGTCGCCGCCGATGGTGTGCAGGACGTCGACGCCGTCGGCGGTGAGCTGCTCGGCCGCGACGTGCAGCGGGTCCTGGCCCTCCTGCACGAGGCCGCGCTTGACGCAGTCGGCGACGTTCGTGAGCTTCACCCGGCTGTTGCCGATCGGCGAGCCGCCGAACCGGTGGAGGAGGTGGGCCTTCTCGCGGACCTCGGGGGTCACCTCGACGTACTGCCCGCGCAGCAGCCCGGCGTAGCCGTTCGTGTAGGCGATGATCCGCACGTCCGGCGCGATCTCGGTGTAGCGCTCGATGAGCCCGCCGACGGCGGAGGACAGGCACGGGGCGAGGCCGCCAGCGGTGAGCATGGCGACGGTCCGGACGGTCATGGTGCGCTCCTGCGGTGCAGTGGGAGGGGGGTCGGCGAGGCGGTGGGACCGCGCTGTCCCATCGCCGTCCATTGTGGCGGCTGGGCCGTGACGTGGGTCACCCGCCCAGCATCCGGGCGCCGTGGACACGTGGCGGTGGAGGTCACCCTGGATGGAGCTCGGCCGCGATGAGCTCGGCGGTCTGGACCATGTTCAGGGCGGCACCCTTGCGCAGGTTGTCGCCCGAGATGAACAGGTCGAGGGTCGTGGGGGCGTCGGGGGCCTGGCGGATCCGCCCGGCGAACCGGGGGTCGGCACCGACGACGTCGTTCGGGGTGGGGAACTCCGGCTCGTCCGGGTCGTCGAGGACGACGACGGCCGGGGCCTCCACGAGGGCCTGCCGCGCCTCGGCGACCCGCACCTTGCGGGCGAACGTCGCGTGCACCGACACCGAGTGCGACGACACCACGGGCACCCGCAGGCAGGTGGCCGACACCGGGAGGTCCGGGAGGTCGAGGATCTTGCGGGTCTCCTCGCGCACCTTGACCTCCTCCGACGTCCAGCCGCCGCCCACGTGGTGCCCGACGAACGGAACCACGTTGAGCGCCAACGGTGCCGGGAACACCGACTCCCCCAGCTCGTGCTCGATGAGGCGGCGCACGTCGCCGGGCCGGGTGCCGAGCTCGCGGTCGCCGTGCACGACGTCGAGCTCGTCGTGCAGGCGGCTGATGCCGGCCCGCCCGAGGCCCGACGCGGCCTGGAGCGTGGTGACGACGAGGGAGGTGAGCTCCCACCCGGCGTGGAGGACGGCGAGCGCGTCGATCATCGTCATCACCGTGGCGCCGGGGTTGGCGACGATGTTGCGGGGCCGCTCGGCGACCTTCCACGGGTTGACCTCGGGCACGACGAGGGGAACGTCCGGGTCGGTGCGGAAGACCGTGCTGTTGTCGATGGCCACCACGCCCCGGCTCGCCGCCAGCTCCACCCACTCGCGGGCGATCGTCGGCGGGATGTCGAAGATCGCGACGTCGACGCCGTCGAAGAACTCCGGGGTCAGGGCCTCGACCGTCACCTCGACCCCGCCGATGCTACGGACCGTGCCGACGTCCTCGTCACCCGCGGCGAGGCGGATGCCGTCCCAGTGGGTGTCGCGGGTGGGCAGCACGTCGAGGACGACGCGGCCCACGGCACCCGTGGCGCCCACGATGCCGAGGGTCGGTCTCCCGACTCCCCGCGCGGTCCTCGCCGGCTCGCTCACGTCAGCGGCCGGTGCCTCCGTAGACGACGGCCTCGCCCTCGGCCGTGTCCAGGCCGAACGCGGTGTGCACGGCCTTGACGGCGTCGTCGAGCAGTCGGTCGCGGGTGACGACCGAGATCCGGATCTCCGAGGTGGAGATCATCTCGATGTTGACGCCGGCGTCGGCCAGGGCCTTGAACAGGGTCGCCGAGACGCCCGGGTGCGAGCGCATCCCCGCACCGACGAGCGACAGCTTGCCGATCTGGTCGTCGAACTGCAGCGAGGCGAAGCCCACCTGCTCCTGCACGCGCTGCAGCGCCTGGACCCCGGTCTGCCCGTCGGCCTTGGGCAGCGTGAAGGAGATGTCGGTGAGGCCGGTCTCGGTCGCCGACACGTTCTGGACGATCATGTCGATGTTGATCGCGGCGTCGGAGACGGCCTGGAAGATCTCGGCCGCCTTGCCGGGGCGGTCCGGCACGCCGACCACGGTGATCTTGGCCTCGCTGCGGTCGTGGGCGACGCCGGCGATGAGTGGCGCTTCCATCTCGTTCCCTTCGTAGAGGTTCGGGATCACCCAGGTGCCCTCCTTGTGGGAGAACGAGGAACGCACGTGGATGGGGATCTCGTAGCGGCGGGCGTACTCGACGCACCGGTGGAGCAGGATCTTGGCGCCGGAGGCCGCGAGCTCGAGCATCTCCTCGGTGGAGATGCGGCCGACGTGGCGGGCGGAGGGGACGATGCGCGGGTCGGCGGTGTAGACGCCGTCGACGTCGCTGTAGATCTCGCAGACGCTGGCACCCAGGGCCGCCGCGAGCGCCACGGCAGTGGTGTCGGAGCCGCCACGACCGAGCGTGGTGATCTCCTTGGTGTCCTGGCTGACGCCCTGGAACCCCGCGACGATGACGATGTGCCCGTCGCCCAGGGCGCTGGTGATGCGGCCCGGCGTGACGTCGATGATGCGGGCCCGGCCGTGCGCGCTGTCGGTGATGACGCCCGCCTGGGACCCGGTGAACGAGCGCACCGAGTGGCCGAGGTTCGCGATCGCCATGGCGACCAGCGCCATCGAGATGCGCTCGCCGGCGGTGAGGAGCATGTCCATCTCGCGGGCCGGCGGCATCGGGCTGACCTCGGTGGCGAGGTCGAGCAGCTCGTCGGTGGTGTCGCCCATGGCCGAGACGACGACGCAGACGTCGTTGCCGGCCTTGCGCGACTCGACGATGCGGCCGGCGACCCGCTTGATGCTCTCGGCGTCGGACAGCGAGGAACCGCCGTACTTCTGGACGACGATGGGCACGTGGAACTCCCGGGGTGCGTGTGCTGCTGGGTCCGCCAACTCTAACGGCCGGTCCACGGACCGGACACGGTGCCCGGCATCCGGTCACCTCGCCGGGTGGGACGAGATCGACCTATGGGTCGAAGTCGCCCCGAGCGGGCGTAGCGTCGGCGGCATGGCCATCGTCATCGTCGGAGCAGGGCTCGCAGGCGGCACCGCCGCCACCGAGCTGAGGGAGCGCGGCTACGAGGGTGAGGTCGTCCTCCTCGGGGAGGAGGAGCACCCGCCCTACGAGCGACCTCCGCTCAGCAAGGGCTACCTGCTCGGCAACGACGAGCTCGACGGCGCCTTCGTCCACGCCCGCGACTGGTACGCCGAGCACGACGTCGACCTGCGCACCGGCGTGCAGGCGACGGCCCTCGACACCGACGCCCACGTGCTGTCCACCACCGACGGCGACCTCACCTACGAGCGCCTCCTGCTCGCCACCGGCGCCGAGCCGAGGCGCCTGGCCTTCGCCGAGGACGCCGGCATCGAGGTCGCGTACCTGCGCACCATCGAGGACTCCGACCGGCTCAAGGCCGCGTTCGGCGAGGGGAAGCGGATCGCCGTCGTCGGGGCCGGCTGGATCGGCCTCGAGGTCGCGGCGGCCGCGCGCGCGGCCGGGTCGGACGTCACCGTGTTCGAGACGGCAGAGCTGCCGCTGCTGCGCGTCCTCGGACCCACGGTCGCGCGGGTGTTCGCCGACCTGCACCGCGAGCACGGCGTCGACCTCCGGCTCGGTGCCGCGGTCTCCCTCGACGACCTCGCCGGTGCCGACCTCGTCGTCGCCGGCATCGGCGTGAGCCCGCGGGTCGACCTCGCGCGCAACGGCGGCCTCGCGGTCGACGACGGGGTCCTCGTCGACGCCGGGCTGCGCACGTCGGTGCCCTCGGTCCTCGCGGTGGGCGACATCGCCTCCCAAGCGCACCCCGTCCTCGGGCGGCGCATCCGGGTCGAACACTGGGACACCGCCATCAACCAGGCGAAGACGGCGGCGCACAACCTCGCCGGTGGCGACGAGGTCTACGACACGCTCCCCTACTTCTTCACCGACCAGTACGACCTCGGGATGGAGTACGTCGGCCATGCCGGCGCCGACGACGAGGTCGTCGTCCACGGCGACCTCGACGCAAAGACGTTCCGCGCGTTCTGGATCCGTGACGACCGGGTCG
The DNA here is from genome assembly GCF_043099285.1 of Oryzobacter telluris. GTDB lineage: Bacteria > Actinomycetota > Actinomycetes > Actinomycetales > Dermatophilaceae > Oryzobacter > Oryzobacter telluris. Next base: position 3,618,498 of record NZ_CP170723.1, read on the forward strand.
TCGCCGCCATGCACGCGAACGACTGGGACGCCACCGACGCGCTGCGCGAGGCCGTCGCCACCGGGGAGCTCCCCGAGGCCCCGTGACGTCGACGACCGTCGTCGCAGGTCACCTCGGCCGTGTCCGCGGGAGGACGACTTTCGCCGTTCCCGTTGACGGCGTGCCGCCGGTGTAGGACGGTGGTGCCTCCTTCAGCAGGGGAAGGCACCACATCATGAAGAGGTTCATCACCGTCGCGCTCGCGGCGGGGACGGCGCTGGTCGCCGTCCCGACCCCGGCCCTCGCGGCCGGTTGGCAGCCCGCCTCGGGCAGTGTCACCGTCGACGCCGTCAACCCGTGTACCGGGGAGACGACGGACTTCACGTTCGTCTGGAGCGAGTCCCGCACCTCGACGACCGGGTCCGGCGGCATCGCGTCGAGCTACCGGGGCACCTACACCGCGACCGACGGGTCCACGGGCAGCGTGCGCGTGAGCACCGGCTCGTCGACGACCAAGGACGGGTACACCGACTCGTACCGCCGTCAGGGCGTGGGCGACTTCGAGGGGCGCACCCAGCGGCTCGCGTTCGTGTTCCGCGTCGTCGTCGGCGAGAGCGTCGACGTCAAGGTGCAGCGCGACGGCAGCAGCTGCTCGGGCTGACCCTCAGGGGTGGAGGGCGTCGAACTCCGCCTCGGAGACGGCGTCGGCGTCGGCGTCGAGCCGCACGTGCGCGAGCAGGGCGTGGATGACGCGCAGCGCCGCCGCCGCGCGCTCGCCCCAGTGAGACAGGTAGCTGAACTGCCACCACCACAGGGCCTCGACGCGTCGGCCGGCCTCGTGGTGGACGAGCCCGTGCGCGAGCGCCGACGCGATGTCGACGAGGTCGTCGGACAGCCGGCCCACGGCGGGCTCGGGGTCGAGGACCGGGTCGGCGACGTCGGCGTACTCGTCGAGCCCCTCGAACACGTTGGCCAGGCTCTCGCGCAACGGGTCGAGCTCGGGGTCGGGACCGGAGTCGGGCTCGAAGCGCTCCACGGGCACGACGTCCTCGACGGCACCCAGGCGCGCGCCCATCATCGTCACCTGCGACAGCGCGAGGAGGGCGACGGGGAGGGTCGCGTCGGGGCTGTTGCCCGCGGCGATCTCGCGGATGGTCAGCAGGTACATCCGGGCGTCGGCCGCCGACTCCTCGGCGAGCAGGGTCCAGTCGTCAGACATCGAGCAGCCTCCGTCCCTCGAACGCCCGGCCCAGGGTGACCTCGTCGGCGTACTCGAGGTCGCCGCCCACCGGCAGGCCCGAGGCGAGCCGGGTGACGCGCAGCCCGAAGTCCTTGAGCATGCGCGAGAGGTAGCTGGCGGTGGCCTCGCCCTCGAGGTTGGGGTCGGTGGCGATGATGACCTCGGTGACGGTGCCGTCGCCGAGACGGGTCAGCAGCTCGCGGACCCGCAGGTCGTCGGGGCCGATGCCGTCGATGGGGCTGATCGCCCCGCCGAGCACGTGGTAGCGCCCGCGGAACTCGCGCGTGCGCTCGATGGCGACGACGTCCTTGGGCTCCTCGACGACGCAGATGGCGTGCACGTCGCGGCGCGGGTCGGCGCAGATCCGGCACCGCTCGGCCTCGGCGACGTTGAAGCACAGCTCGCAGAAGCGGACCCGCAGCTTGACCTCGGTGAGGGCGTGGGCCAGCCGCTCGACGTCGGCCGGGTCGGCCTGCAGCAGGTGGAACGCGATGCGCTGCGCGCTCTTGGGACCGACGCCCGGCAGCCTGCCGAGCTCGTCGATGAGGTCCTGGACCGCGCCTTCGTACACGCGTCGAGCCTACGACCTCGCGGTGACCGCGCACGCCGGCGCCGCGCCATCATTCGACGGACCGTGGGTGCGCGACCGCTCAGATACCGACCGCGGCGCCCGTGGACTCGGGCGGCAGCTCGTTGTAGGTGTCGGCGCGCTCCTGCCCGGACAGGCCGGCGATGGCGTCCATGACCGCGTCGGTGAGCAGGCGGCGGCCCTTGCCCGCGGGCATGTCGGAGTACGGCGCCGGGCTGATGGGCGGGCCGAACGTGACCCGCACCTTGGCCAGGCGGGGGAAGCTGGAGCCGATCGGCATCACCTCGTCGGTGCCGTGCAGGCCCACGGGGACGATGGGCACGCCGGCGGTGAGGGCGAGCCACGCGACCCCGGTGCGGCCCTTGTAGAGCCGGCCGTCGCGCGAGCGGGTGCCCTCCGGGTAGATGCCGAAGCCGCGACCGTCCTTGAGGACCTCGAGCGCGGCGTCGAGCGACTCCTGCGCCGCCCGCGAGGAGTGCCGGTCGACGGGGACCGCGCCGATGCCCTCGAAGAACCCGCGCCGGATGGCGCCGCCGATGCCGGTGCCCGTGAAGTAGTCGGACTTCGCGAGGAAGACGACCGGACGCGGGGCGACGATGGGGATGGCGAAGGAGTCGATGAAGGACAGGTGGTTGCTGGCGAACAGGACACCGCCGCTGCGGGGCACGTGCTCGGTGCCCGTGACGGTGGGCCGCCACAGCAGTTTGGACAGCGGGGCGACCGCGCCGTGGCTGATCCGGTAGGCGGCCTTGCTCACCGCTCCTCCTCGCGGATGACGGTGCCGCCGAGCAGTCGCTCGACCACGGGGACGCCGACGTCGGTGAGGTCGTCGAGGGACTCGTCGTCGCGGCTCGCGGCGGTGTCGTCGACGACGCGGTCCTCGGGGGCGACCTCGGGCCGCTCGGCGACCTCGGCCTTGGCGCGCGCGAGCGGGCTCGCCCACGACGGCGCGCTCTCGGGGGGCGGCGGCGCCTCGGACCAGCTCGGTGCCGGGGTGCCGGGCGAGGTGGCCCAGCCCTCGCGGGCCGGGGGCTGCTGGCCGCGCCCGGAGGACGCGGGGCCGGCGGAGGCGGGGCCGGCGGCCCGGGCGCTGGGGGTGGGCTCCGGCTCGGGCTCGTCGTCGGGCGGACCGGGGTCGGGCGGACCGGGGTCGGGCGGACCGGGGTCGGCCGGGCCGGGGTCGGCGGGTGCGGAGGAGCGCGACGGCGCCGGCGTGGGCGGTGGCGGTCCGGGGTTCGTGGCGGAGGTGGCGTCGGAGGACGGCACGCCCTCGACGCGGGCGTCGACCCCGAGCACGTCGATGAGCGCCTGGCGCACCCAGTCGGCGTGGGGGCCGCGGCGGAAGGTCTCGGCGAGCCCGACCGTGGAGATCGAGAGCAGAACGCGTCGCCCGTCGTAGTCGGCGACCTGGGCGTTCTGCGCCACGAAGGTCCACGTGGACCGGCGCATCTCGAACAGCTTGGCGAGCACGTCGGGCCACGAACGGCGCAGGGCGTCGGTGTCGAGGCCACCCGGGCCCTTGGGTGCCGGCGCAGCGGCGGGCGCGGCCTCGACGACGGCCTCGGGGGACGGGGTCGGCGCAGCGGTCGATGCAGCGGGCGGCGCGGCCGCCGCGGGAGCGGTCGACGCGGCCGCCGCAGGAGCGGTCGACGCGGGCGGGCGCGCGGCGTCATCCGACGAGGAAGGACCCCGATCCGGCTGTGCCGCAGGACGGTACGTCTCGCTCGACGCCGGTCCACGACTCGACTCGGGGACGGTCACCGGGGCGGGCGCCGGCTCGGGAGCGGAGGCCACCGGCGCGGGCGGCGCGGCCGCAGGTGGCGCAGCAGCCGGTGCAGCAGACGGTGCCGGTGCCGGGGCAGCCGGACGCACCGGCACCGACGGCGCGGACCCGCTCGGGACGCCCCCGACGTCGAGGCGGCGCTCGAGCCGGTCGAGGCGGGCGGCGTACCCGGCCTCACCGGCGGCGGCCGGCAGGAGGATGCGCGCGGCGATGAGCTCGAGCTGGAGGCGCGGCGCGGTGGCGCCGGTCATCTCGGTGAGCCCGGCGTTGACGACATCGGCGGCGCGCGACAGCGCCCCGGCCCCGAAACCGGAGGCCTGCGACCGCATCCGCTCGAGCTGGTCCTGCGGCGCGTGGCGGAGCACGGCCGACGCGCCGTCGCCGGTGGCGTGGACGACGATGAGGTCGCGCAGCCGCTCGAGGAGGTCCTCGACGAAGCGGCGCGGGTCGAGGCCCGTCTCCACGACCTTGTCGATGACGCGGAACACGGCCCCGGCGTCACCCGCGGCGAAGGCGTCGATGGTGGCGTCGAGGAGCTCGCCGTCGGTGAAGCCGAGCAGCGCGGCGGCCGACTCGTAGGTGAGCCCGTCGGAGCCCGAGCCGGCGATGAGCTGGTCGAGGACCGAGAGCGAGTCACGCACCGACCCCCCGCCCGCGCGCACGACGAACGACAGCACTCCGGGGGCCACGGCCACGCCCTCGCGCCCGCAGAGGTCCTCCATGTAGCTCTGGAGGCGGGCGGGCGGCACGAGCCGGAACGGGTAGTGGTGCGTGCGCGAGCGGATGGTGCCGATGACCTTCTCGGGCTCGGTCGTGGCGAAGATGAACTTCACGTGCTCGGGCGGCTCCTCGACGATCTTGAGCAGCGCGTTGAAGCCCTGCGGCGTCACCATGTGCGCCTCGTCGATGATGTAGATCTTGTAGCGGCTCTGGGCCGGCCCGTAGGACGCGCGTTCGCGCAGGTCACGGGCGTCGTCGACACCACCGTGGCTGGCGGCGTCGATCTCGATGACGTCGACCGTGCCGGACCCGCCGCGGGCCAGCGCCACGCACGACTCGCACGTGCCGCACGGCTCGGGCGTGGGGCCGTTCTCGCAGTTGAGGCAGCGGGCCAGGATGCGCGCGCTGGTGGTCTTGCCGCAGCCGCGCGGGCCGCTGAACAGGTAGGCGTGGTTGACCCGCCCGGTGCGCAGCGCCTGCATCAGCGGCTCGGTCACGTGCTCCTGCCCGATGACGTCGGCGAACGTCTCTGGCCGGTAGCGGCGGTACAGGGCGGTGCTCACGCGCCCCAACCTAGTCGGCCCGGCGGACACCGGGGTACGGGCTGTTCACAGGGGCGCGGGCCCGACGACACCCGTTCGCCACGTACCCTCGTCCCGTGCGCATCGACGTCTGGTCCGACATCCTCTGCCCGTTCTGCCACCTCGGCCGGCGGCACCTCGAGCTCGCCCTCGAGCAGTTCGAGCACCGCGACGAGGTGGGGGTCGTCTGGCACAGCTTCCAGCTCGACCGCAACGCCCCGGCGGTCGACGACCAGCCGGCCATCGACCGCGTGGCCGCCAAGTACGGCACCTCCCGCGAGCAGATGGTCGCCCAGCACGAGCAGATGGCGCGCGACGCCGCCGCCGTGGGCCTGGACTTCCAGTGGGAGCGCCTCCGCAGCGGCAACTCCTACGACGCCCACCGCCTGGTCCACCTGGCCCGCAGCCTCGGGCGCGAGGACGAGGTCACCGACCGCGTCATGCGCGCCTGGTACTCCGAGGGCGCGCAGATCGGCGACCGCGAGGTGCTCGTGGCCCTGGCCGTCGAGGCCGGCCTCGACGAGGCCGTCGTGCGCGAGATGCTCGAGGGCGACGACTTCGGCATCGACGTGCGCACCGACCTCGCCCTCGCCTCGCAGATCGGCATCAGCGCGGTGCCCACGTTCGTCCTCGACCAGAAGTACGGCGTCAGCGGCGCCCAGCCGGTCGAGGTGCTCCTCGGCTCGATCCGCCAGGTGTGGGACCTCCAGGGCACCGAGCCCGAGGAGGTCGCGTCCGGCGGTGGGTGCGGGGGCGGCTGCTGCGGTGGCGCCTGCGGGTCGGGCGGTGCCCCAGAGGAGGCGGCGACCGACGAGGCCTCCGCCGGCGGGTGCGGGTGCGGCGCGGGTGGCTGCGGTGGCGTGTGCGCCCCGGCCGACGAGGACGTCGCGACGGCCGCCCGCTAGGCCCGCTCTCCCCGCCCCAATCAGCGGGAGCGACCGACCCCGGACGCGAGGACACCCCGCGTACCTGGAAGAGCCCACCTGCCCTTGCTGCATTCCTGCCCTGGGGGAGTTCGGCGGGGTACCACCACGCGGGGTGCCGCTGACGATCGTAGGCGCTGCGTCGCCCTCCGCGGAAATCAGACCGCGACCGCCGCACGCCCCACCCTCACTGTGTGGCCGGAGGCCATGACCTCTGGCAACCTGTGGACGGAGGAGACATGCCACGGGGGTGGGGCCACCCCTACGGTCATCCGCATGCCCGAGACACCCGTCGCAACGGCGCGCCGGCAGCAGGGCCCCCAGATGTGCGCGCCGCCGACGAGCCGAACGCGGCTCACCCGCCCTCCGCACGAAAGGCCCATCGCATGAGCACCGTCAGCCAGGCCACACCGGCCGGCGCCGCACCCGAGCAGGGAGACCGGACGAACATCGTCAAGGTCGTCTTCGCCAGCGTGGTCGGCACCGCGGTCGAGTGGTACGACTTCTTCCTCTACGGGTCGGCCGCCGCCCTCGTCTTCGGCGTCCTGTTCTTCCCCGACAGCGACCCGCTGACCGCCACGCTGCTGGCGTTCGGCACCTACGCCCTCGGCTTCGTCGCCCGGCCGCTCGGCGGGGTGGTCTTCGGCCACTACGGCGACAAGGTCGGCCGCAAGAAGATGCTCGTCGTCTCGCTCTTCATGATGGGCGCGGCCACCGTCGCCATCGGGCTGCTGCCCACCTACGCCACGATCGGCGTCGCCGCGCCGATCCTGCTGCTCGTCTGCCGCCTCGTGCAGGGCTTCGCGGTCGGCGGTGAGTGGGGCGGCGCCGTCCTCATGGTCGCCGAGCACGGCAAGGACGAGCACCGCGGCTTCTGGTCGAGCTGGCCGCAGGCCGGTGTCCCGCTGGGCAACCTCCTGGCCACTGCCGTGCTGTGGGTCCTGTCGGTCTTCCAGTCCGAGGCCGCGTTCAACTCGTGGGGCTGGCGCATCCCGTTCCTGCTGTCGGCCGTCATGGTCCTCATCGGGCTCTGGGTCCGCCTGAGCCTGGAGGACTCCCCCGTCTTCGCCGAGGCCAAGGCCGAGATCGAGAACCGCTCCGAGAAGCACGTGCCGATCCTCGAGGTCATCAAGAAGTACCCCAAGGAGGTCTTCCTCGCCATGGGCATGCGCATGGCCGAGAACATCTCGTACTACATCTTCACGATCGTCGTCATCACCTACGTCACGACCTACCTCAAGCAGCCCAAGGGCGTCGTCCTCGGCGCGCTGCTGCTCGGTGCCGCGGTCCAGGTCGTGCTCATCCCGGCGATCGGCGCCCTGTCCGACCGCGTCGGTCGTCGCCCGCTCTACCTCGTCGGCGCCGTCGGCGTCGGGGTGTGGGGCTTCGTGTTCTTCTCGCTCATCGACTCGCTGAGCGGCCCGAGCATCCTCCTCGCGGTCGTCGTCGGCCTGGTCTTCCACGCCCTGATGTACGCCCCGCAGGCGGCCTTCTTCTCCGAGCTGTTCGGGACCTCGGTCCGCTACACGGGCGCCTCGGTCGGCTACCAGCTGGCGTCGATCTTCGCGGGTGCGCTCGCGCCGATCATCGCGCTCAAGCTGCTCGGTGACGTCGAGACGAAGAACACCACCGCGGTCGGCATCTACCTCGCGGTCGCCGCGGCCATCACCGTCGTGTCGGTGCTGCTCGCCAAGGAGACGCGGGCGTCCTCGCTGCGCCACGACCGGGTCCTCCCGGGCGCGCACGACTGAGCCCACCCTCGCTCCACGACCGACGGCCGGTCCCGCACCCGCGGGGCCGGCCGTCGCCGTGCGCGAGCCGGCCCGGCCCGCGTGGGTGGTGGGCCGGATGGTCGGCGCCGCGGGCCGTCGGCGACGATGGAGGCTCCCGACCCGGAGGCCGTCATGACCCCCCGCACCCTGTTCACCTGGCTCGCCCGAGCGGAGGTCGTCACCTGGACGCTCCTCCTCATCGGCATGTGGTTGAAGTACCTGACGCGGGCCACCGACCTCGGCGTGCGGGTCTTCGGGCTGGCGCACGGGGTGGTCTTCCTCGGCTGGGTGCTCGTCGTCGTCGTGCTCTGGGTCGACCAGCGGTGGCGGCTGCGTGAGGTCGCGGCGGCCCTGGTCGCCGGCGTCGTCCCGTTCGCGACGCTGTGGGCCGAGCGACGGGTCGACCGGCTCGGGCTGGCGCCGCGTTCCTGGCGGCTGGCCCCCGGTGCCACCGCTCCCCGGACCGTTCCGGAGCGGGTCGTGGCGGCGGCGCTGCAGCGGCCGGCCGCGGCACTCGTCCTCGCGGCGGTGGCGGTGGGCCTGACCACGGCGGCGCTCCTCGTCATCGGCCCCCCTCCCGTGCCGGGAAGCGGCGCCTGACCCGTCAGGGACGGACGAGCCAGATCCAGTCGGTCTCGAGGAGGAACAGCAGGACCGCGTGGGTCGAGAAAACCAGCACGATGCTCCACCCCCAGCCCACCCACCCGCTGCTGCGCCGGTCCTGCCCCGGGGAGACCGGGCGCGGCCGCAGCTGCTCCATGACGGCGTAGACCACCGTCCCGACGCCGAGCGTCGGGAAGAGGAACCAGAACCAGAACCAGCGGGTGCCGCGCGTCGGCGGCGGCCCGGCGACGAGCGTGGTCAGGTACAGCACCACGAGGGCCACCGATGCCCCGGTGACCCAGGCCGGCCGGTCGGTGGGCGGTGCACCCGTCCAGCCGGTCGCCTGGGGGACACCGGCGGCGCGCAAGGCGTCCGTGTACCGCGCCGGAAGTGGCTCCGTGGTGGTGTCGAGGACCCGCGTGGACGGCGCCGACCGCGTCGAGTAGGCGATGGTGAGCACGCCACGGTGCCCGGCGTCGTCATCCACCTCACCACCGGGCGTCAGCGCCATCGCGTCGAGCTCGAGGCCCTCGGTCCACCGGCGGGCGCCGTCGCCCTGCGTCGCGGTGACGACCCGCCACGAGGTGACCTCCCCCGCGCGAACGTCCTCACCGAACCGGGCGTCGTCGACGAACCGGGGTTGGGCCAGCACCGTGCCGACCAGCCAGGCCGACCACAGCAGGAGGAGCACCACCCCCACGGCCCGGTGCACGTCGCCCGCCTGCGGGCGCAGGACCCGAGCCGCGAGCCCGGGGGCACCGGTGTCCACCGGCCTGTCGCCCAGGGTGGTCGTGTCCGCCCGTCCCGAGGCCGCCGCGCTCGTCGGCTCCTCGACCCCGCCCCCGGTGTCCATGCGAGCAGGATGGCAGCGGGTGGCCGTCCGGGCAACGAGGCCGGGGCAACGATTTCGGGGAGAGCCGGTGCCTCTAGTAGCCTCGCCCGCGGAGGATTCGCATAGTGGCCTAGTGCGCACGATTGGAAATCGTGTTGGGATAAAACCCTCGGGGGTTCAAATCCCCCATCCTCCGCCATCACCCAGGACGGCCCCGATCGCTCGCGATCGGGGCCGTCCTGCGTGTGCGGGTGGATGGGCGATGCCGGAAGCAGCACGCGGGGTGAGGAACGAACCCGCGCGCGCCGCGGGTCCCCCATCCGCCACTGCGTCCCTAACACCACCGCGGGTCGAGGTGAAATGCGACGCTGTCGCGGTCGGGTTTCACCTCGAACCAGCCGGAGCCCGCGACGGGTCGAGGTGAAAGTCGACCCTCTCGCGGTCGGGTTCCACCTCGAACGAGCCGCCGTCCCGTCGGGCTCAGGCGAGGGGGAGGCGGTCGCGGACCCGGCAGCGCTCGTCGTGCAGGTCGATGAGCCGCTGCTCGTCCGCCCCGGGCACCGCACCCGACGCGCTGATGAGGCGGCAGGTCGCCCAGCCGGTCGACGCCTCGTCGTAGTGGTCGACCCACGTCAGCCAGGCCCGCTCGGTGGCCTCGTCGGCGCACGGCCACGCCACCGCGAGCGCGCTCTCCCCCAGCCGGAACGGCTTGGGCGTCAGGCGCGCCCGGTAGCTGTCGTGGGTGGCGCAGAGCTCGACGTACAGCGGGTCCGAGCTCAGGGCGGTGAGGATGTCGCGCGCCCGGTCCGACATCGGCGGGGCGTCGGCCCCGGTGACGAGGACGCGCAGCCCCGCAGCCGTCCGGTACACCCGCACCCCCAGCTCGGGGTGCGCCCGAGCGAACTCCCACACGGGCTCGCAGGCGAGCACCTCGGCCACCGACGGGCCACCCGACCCGGTCGACCCGGCCCGCGGCGTCGTCGAGGCCGAGAACATCCCGTGCCCACCGGCGGAGGAGGGCGAGGGCAGGTCGAGACCGGCCGCGTCCTCACCGACCTGCTCCTGCGGCCTGGGGTCGGGCCGGCCGAGGACGAGCCGCCGCAGGAAGCCGGCCACCCCGGCACCGGGGGCGGACCGTCGCGGGGAGCCCCCGGCGTCCTCGAGCTCGGGGACGTCGACGTCGGCGATGAGCAGCACGTCGGTGCACAGCACCTCGCAGCCCATCCGGTTGCGGGTGACCAGGCCGAGCCGGCGACCGTCGCCGGAGGCCACCTCCTCGAGGACGGGCTCGCGCAGCGGGGTGCGCGGGTAGTACCCGCGGGTGCTCGGCAGCCGGCCCTCGACGGCGATGCGCTCGAGGAGGTCGGCGAGCCGCTGGCGCCCCACGACCTCGGCCTCGGCGTCGGACTGCGTCGACCACCCCCACACGGCGACCGGGCCCCCGGACGTCCCCAGGTGCGGGCTCCACCCCTCGACCTTCACCCAGTGCTGCGGGACCTCCATGCGCGCAGTCTGTCAGCACCCGCGACCGGGCCCGCCGGACCGCGCGACTGCGAGTTCTCGCAGACCTCGCGCCACCTGCCACAGCAGGCGCACAGGGCACCGTACGCTCCCCTCACCACACCCGTCACCGTTCCAGGGGGAACCCCTTCGTCATGCCCCGCCGCACCCTCTCCGTCCTCACCGCCGCCGTCACCCTGGGTGGCCTCGCGGTCGCCGCCCAGCCCGCCGTCGCCGCCGTCTCCCCCGCCGTGAACCTCACCGCGATGACCATCGACGGCCACCCGCAGCGCATCCTCCCCGCGCCGGTCGAGAAGACGTCGGGCCTCCAGGTCCCCGACAAGACCCGACGGCTCCTGCAGGTCACCGACGGGGTCTCGTCCCACGTTGCCATCGAGATGCCGACCGGCCAGGACTTCGCCGTCGGCACGTACCCGGCGGGTGCCTGGGGCTCGCCCGACGCCACCCACGGCGCCATGTCCGTGCGGGCCACCACCGGCGTCGGCTGCAGCACCGAGCAGGGCAGCTTCACCATCCAGGAGGTGGCGTTCGCGGGCGAGGGCGGCACCGGCGACCTCACCCGGTTCGCGGCGTCGTACACCTACCAGTGTGACGAGGCCGAGCCCGTCGTCGGCGAGGTCCGCTGGAACTCCACGGTCGACTACCTGCGCTTCGGCGCCGTCCCCCTCGGGCGCGACGCCACGAAGACCCTCACCGTCACGGTCCCGGAGGCGCAGACGCTCGGCACCGCCGAGATCGTCGACGCCGACAGCGACTCCTCCCGCATCCTCGGTGACACCTGCTCCGGCGAGACCCTCGCCGGCGGCGCGACCTGCGCCGTCACCGTGCAGGCCTGGCCCACCCAGCTCGAGCCCTCGCGGGCGCTGCTGACCATCCCGGTCGACGGCGGCGGGGCCCACCTCGCCCCCATCACCCTCGTCGGCGAGGAGACGAACGACGGCACCTTCACTGGGCTCCCGGCGAAGCGCCTCCTCGACACCCGCAGCAAGGTCGGCGTCGGCACCACGACCCCGATCGGCGCGGGCAAGAGCATCGACGTGCAGGTCACCGGCCGCGGCGGCGTGCCGTCGTCCGGCGTCTCGGCGGTCGTCCTCAACCTCACCGCGGTCGCCCCGACCCAGCGCGGCTACCTCACCGCGTACCCGTCCACGGCGCCCCGGCCCACCGCCTCGTCGATCAACTTCAACGAGCGCTGGACCGGTGCCAACCTCGTGACGGTCCCGATCGCCGCCGGGGGCAAGGTCCGCATCTACAACGGCACCGGCTCGACCCACGCCATCGCCGACGTCGTCGGGTACTACCACTCGGTCAGCAGCACGGCGACCTCCGGCAACACCCAGCTCGGCGCCTACGAGTCGATCGACCCGGAGCGGCTCGTCGACACCCGCACCGCCGAGTGGGACCGCGCCCCGCTCGGGGCCGACGAGTTCCTCTGGACGCCGGTGAACTTCGACGCGGAGTTCAACCCGCGCATCCAGGCCTTCGCCCTCAACATCACCGTGGTGAACCCCAAGCGCTCGGGCTACGTCACCGCGTTCACCGGCAACGGCCCGGACGAGATCCCGGCGACGTCGACCCTGAACTTCACCGCGGGTCGCACGGTGCCGAACATGGCCATCGTCAAGGTCGGCCAGTGCTACACCGAGTGCGAGTCGCCCTCGGCGGGCATCCCCCGCATCGGGGTCTCGAACGGCTCCCCCGGCTCGGTGCACGTCATCGTCGACCTCGTCGGCGTCTTCTTCGCCCCGGAGGACGGTGACTCCGGCTGGCGCTTCCGCTCGCTCGAGGCGCCGACCCGCTTCGTCGACTCGCGCGTGAAGCTGGGGATGACGTCGAACCTCGGCCCGAACCAGTCGCGCTCCGTGGTCACCCCGGGCAGCGTCGCCGGCTACAACACCATGGCGGTCGTCACGAACACCACCGCGGCCCGCCCGAGCGCGAACACCGTGCTCACGCTCTGGCCCAACAGCGGCGACCCCCGCCCCGGGGTGAGCAACCTCAACCCGTACGCCGGCCAGGTGGTGTCGAACATGACGATCACCGAGGTGTGGAACCAGAACGACTTCCGGGTCCACAACGTGGCCGGGACGACCCCGGTCGTCATCGACGCCGCCGGGACGTTCGAGCTGTACCCGCCGGTCGGCCCTCCCGGCGACCCCGGGGACGGCGCGCCGACCACGCGCTCGGCCGACGCCCTCCGGTCCGGTCCGGCCACGAGCGGCAAGAAGCAGCAGAGCTCGGTGCCCACGCCGACCGTCCCCCTGAAGGGGGCCGTCGAGCGCTGGTGAGCCGACGCGGGACGGCAGCACTCGGGTGGTGCGCGCTGGTCCGCTGGATGAAGGAACCGACGGCCGGTCCGACCCCAGGGTCGGGCCGGCCGTCGGCACGTGGGGGCGCGGGGCCGGAGGGCCGCCAGCGCAACCGCTCAGGCGGTGCGGACGTGCACGTACCGCGGATGGCGCGGCAGGTCACCCGTGCGGGCGAGGACCTCGCCGAGCAGGCCGGCGCCGTCGAGGGCCCCGCCCTTGGGGTCGACCGGGGCCGGGCCCACGGCCGCGACCGCCTCGACGAAGGCCGCGTGGACGACCGGTGCCGACAGCAGCCCGCCGGTGCCGACGAGCACGGGCTGGTCGAGGGACGCGGCCGCCGAGAGGAGCGACGCGGCCAGCGCCCGGCCGGCCCCCGTCGCCACCGCCACGGCCACCGGGTCACCGTCGGCCGCGGCCGCGGTGACGAGCGGGGCCACCGAGGCCAGCGCCTCGGGGGCGTCCGACCCCGTCATCACGCGGCGCGGCCACCCGTCGCAGGGGCCGAGCAGCTCCTCGGCGGCCGCGAGCAGCCCCGCCGACCCCTCGGTCACCCCGTCCCGGTGGCGCAGCGCCGCCCGCAGCCCCTCGAGGCCCACCCAGGCCGCCGACCCCCGGTCGCCGAGGACGTGCCCCCACCCGTCGACCTTGGTCCAGGTCCCGGCGAAGTCGCTGCCGAAGGCGACGGCGCCGGTCCCGGCCGCGACGACCGCCCCCGGACGCAGCCCACCCAGCGCGCCCACGAGGTTCGCCACGGCATCCGAGACGACGGCGCACGCCCGGGGTCGCAGCGCGGCATCGACCGCGGCGAGGACGTCGGCGGGGTCGGCGAGGTGGAGCAGGCCGCGCATCGACCAGCACACGGCGTCGGGCCGCTCGCCCGCGGTCAGCGCCACCTCGGGACCAGCGTCGGCGAGCAGCCGCGCCGCGTCCGAGGCGAGGGCCGCGACGTCGACGCCGCCCGATCCCACCCGCGCCCCCGGCGCGCGCCGCACCGCCCCCACGTCACCGTCACGGGACACGACGAGGCGCAGCCCCGACCCACCGACATCGACCGCCACGACCGTGCTCACGGCCGTGAGCCGATCACTTCGACATGCCCGCGGTCAACCCGGCGACGATCTGCTTGGTGGCGAACAGGAAGAGGATGACGAGCGGCACGGTGGTGATGACCAGCCCGGCGAACACCGCCGCGTAGTTGGTGGCGTTCTCGCCGAAGAAGGTCGTGAGCCCCACGGGCAGCGTGTACTTCTCCTCGCGGCGCAGCAGCACGAGCGGGAAGAGGAAGTCGTTCCAGATCGGCACGAACCGGAACACCGCCACGGTCGCCAGCGCCGGGCGGACGAGCGGGACCATGATCCGCCAGAACGTCTGCCACGAGGTCGCCCCGTCGAGGATGGCCGCCTCCTCCAGCTCCTCGGGCAGCTGCCGGAAGAAGGTGGTGAGGACGAAGATCGAGAAGGGCACCCCGGAGGCCGCGTACATCAGGGTGAGGCCGAGCCGGCTGTCGATCAGCCCGATCCCGTCGAACAGGAAGAAGATCGGCAGGATCGCCAGGTGGATCGGGAGCATCAGCCCCGAGAGGAAGAGCGACTCCAGCCACCGGAACGACCGGGTGCGCACCCGGGCCAGGGCGTACGAGGCCATCGTCGCGACGACCGTGGAGATCGCCACGGCACCGATGGTCACCATGAGGCTGTTGCCGAAGTAGGTGGCGAAGCTGCCGGCGGTCCAGGCCTCGCGGTACGCGTCGAACGACAGCGGCCAGGGGGCGCCGACCGGGTCGGAGATCAGGTCGGCGTTGCTGCGGAACGAGCTGCTGACCATGAGCAGCAGCGGCACGAGCGCGAACGCTGCATAGACCCAGAGCAGGACGCTGGCCGTGGCGCCACCCACGGGGCGCCCACCTCGGCGGCGGCGCCCACCGCTGGTCCGCCCGCCCGGCGGTGGGGTGGCCACGCCCGGAGCGGTCTCGGTGGTGGGGTCGGTGGCGGTGCCGATCCCGGCGGGGACGACGCTCATGCGGTGATCCTCCGCTCGTGCCGGCGCAACACGGCCGTGGCCCCGAAGGCCCCGCCGAAGATGAGGAGGAAGAGCATCGTCGCCAGCGCCGAGGAGGTCCCGATGGCGTCGGTGGCGCCGGAGTCGAAGGCGGTCCGGTAGAAGAGCAGCGACAGGAAGTCGGTGGAGCCGGCCGGGTTCCCGGTGGAGCCGCCGAAGGCGTACGGCAGCGCGAACGCCTCCATCGCGAAGATGAAGGTCAGCACGCTCACCGTGCCGATGGCGGGCACGAGCAGCGGGAAGGTGATCCGCCGGAAGGTCTGCAGGTGCGTGGCGCCGTCGACCCGGGCGGCCTCCGACAGCTCCTCGGGCACGCCGCCGAGCGCGGCCCCGTAGAGCAGCACCGGGAACCCGATCCACTGCCAGACGCTGACGAGGATGACGACCCACAGCGCCGTGTCGGGGTCGCCGAGCCACGGCAGCGCCCAGCTGTCCAGCCCCACGGCGGTGAGCAGCGTGTTGACCGGGCCGAACGTCGGCGAGAGCAGGAGGGTCCACAGGTAGCCGATGACGATCGGGCTGACGAGGTACGGCATCGCGTACAGCGTCTGGAGCACCCGGCGCGAGCGGTCGCGCCGGTGCAGCAGGAAGGAGATCGACAGGCCGATGGTGTTCTGCACGGCCATCGTCCCGACGAAGAACAGCACGTTGTGGAACAGCGCGCGCGGCAGGTCGGTGGTGAACGGGGCGCGGGTGAGGAGCGTGACGAAGTTGTCGATCCCCGCGAAGCCGCCGCGCGTGGTGCCCTGCCACTCGTAGAAGGCGTAGGAGAAGGCCGTGACCATCGGGTACAGCACGAACACCCCGAACAGCAGCAGGGCCGGGGTGACGAAGAGGAGTCCGGTGCGTCGTCGCATGGGTGATCCGATGGGTCGTGGACCGCCACCTCCCCGGCGGCGGCGCGTCATCCGCGCCGGCCTCCGGGGAGGGCTGGGGTCACTTCGTGGGCTGGAACCAGGTCTTGACGCCGGTGTCGAGCTCCGTGCTCACGGCCGCGGCGTCCTTGCTGCCGAGGAACATCTCCTGGACGCCCTTGCCGAGCAGCTCGGTGCCCGAGGGGGCGCCGTAGCGGAAGTCGGTGAGGAGCAGGTACGGCGAGCCGGTCTTCTCGTAGTTGTCGCTGACCTGCTTGAGCACCGGGTCGGCGTAGGTGACGCCGGGGACGGCCGAGATCTGCTTGACCTCGTCGGCCACCATCTGGCCGAACTCGGGGGTCGCCATCCACTTCACGAGCTCGGTCGCCGCCGCCTTGTTCGGGGACTTGGCGTTGACGGCGAAGTTGCCGTCGGCCCAGCCGGCCGTGGTGCCCTCGGCGCCCGCGGGCGAGCCGGTGGCGGCCGGGACCTGGAGGATGCCGAGCTCGAGCTCGGGGTTGCCCTTCTGCAGGGTGGCGAGGTCGTACGAGCCGCCGGGGTACATCGCGGCCTTGCCCGAGGTGAACAGGGTCATCGCGTCGGTGACGGCGACGCCGGTGACGTTCTTGGGCATGTACTTCTCGAGCTGCTTGAGGACGTCGACCGAGGCGACCCAGTCGGGGTCGGTGAAGTCCTTCTCACCGCTGAGGACGGCCTTCTGGAAGTCGGCACCGCCGAAGCGCGAGCCGGCGAGGACCTCGTGGACGATCGGCAGGGTCCAGTCGTCCTTGGCGCCGACGGCCAGGGGCGTGACGCCCGCGCCGAGCAGCGTGTCGCTCGCCGCGGTGAACTGCTCCCACGTGGTGGGGACGTCGATCCCGTTGTCCGCGAACAGCTTCTTGTTGTAGAAGAGCACGGTCGCCTGACGGGCCAGGGGAACGGAGTAGATCTTGCCGTCGGTCTTGCCCTTGGCGCTGGCGACGACGTTCTCGTCCCACGACGACAGGTCGACCTGGCCGTCGAGCGGCACGAGCGAGCCCGACGCGACGGTGGCCTGGAGCTGGCCGTACGAGCGGACCTGCGGGACGTCGGGGCCGTCGGAGCCGGCCAGCCCGGTGGCCAGGATCTTGTTGTACTCGGTTGCCTTGAACGGCTTGAACTCGACGGTGACGCCCTCGTGCTTGGCCTCGTAGGCGTCGAAGATCTTGTCGTAGGCGGCCTTGTCCTCCACCCGCCACGACCACACGGTGAGGGTCGTGCCGTCACCCGAGCCGCCGGCCGTGCCGGTGCTCGACGACGGCGCGCAGGCCGAGAGGGCGAGGGCACCGACGCCGATGGTGACGGCGAGGTGCTTCCAGGGGTGGCGCGAGGTCATGCGGGATCTCCTGTCGGGACGATGATGGCCACGGGGCGGGCCTCGGGGGATGACGCGGTGGGGGCGATGGGCTCGGGGGCGGCGGCGGAGGTGCCGAGCGACGCGAGGGCGCGGGCGACGGAGCCGCTGTGGGCGGTGATGGCGGTGCGCGCCTCGGCGGCGGTGGCTCCGGACAGCAGGGTGACCAGGGCGGGCTTGAGCTCGCCGTCGGCGGCCTCGAGGGCGCGGCGCGCGTCGTCCTCGGACGCCCCGCTCGCCTCGCGCAGGATCCGCACGACCCGGCCGCGCAGCTTCGCGTTCGTGGCGACGACGTCGACCATGAGGTTGGACCAGGTCCGGCCCAGGCGCACCATCACGGCGGTGGAGAAGGAGTTGAGGACGAGCTTCTGCGCGGTGCCGGCCTTGAGGCGGGTCGAGCCGGTGATCACCTCGGGGCCGGTGTCGACGGCGAGGACGTGGTCGGCCAGGTGGGCCAGCTCGGCGTGGGGGTTCGAGGTGATGAGGGCCGTGACGGCGCCGCGCTCGCGGGCCAGGGCGAGCGCGCCCTCGACGTACGGCGTGCGTCCGGAGGCGGTGAGCCCGATGACGACGTCGTCCGGGGCGACGGACTCGAGGTCGGCGCGGCCGCGCAGCCCGTCGTCCTCGACGTTCTCCACCGCGCGCAGCAGCGCCTCGGGGCCGCCGGCGTGGTGGGCCACGACGAGCCCGGGCGGGGCGTTGAAGGTGGGGAGCAGCTCGGCGGCGTCGAGGACGGCGAGGCGCCCGGAGGTGCCGGCTCCGACGTAGTGGATGGTGCCGCCACCCTCGACGGCGACGACGGCGGCGTCGACGAGGGCGGCGAGCGACGGGAGCACGTGGGCCACGGCCGCGGGCACGGTGGCGTCCTCGGCGTTGAGCACGCGCAGGACCTCGAGCGTCGAGAGCCCGTCGATCCCGGTCGTCCCCGGGTGGCGGTCCTCGGTGGGCGCGCTGACAGTGGCCTCGGTGCTCACCCGCGAGACGTTACTTTCTCACGGCCAACGCGTCAAGGCCGTGAATCAATAACGCAGGTGGTGCCCCGCGACGGCCTTGGCGGTGTCCTCGACGGCCGTGCGGGCCCGCTCGAGGTCGAGCTGGGCGACCGCGATGTAGAGGCAGTCGACGACGGTGAGGGCGGCGATCCGGCTCGCCGTGGCACCCGAGCGCAGGCTCGACTCGCGGGCCGCCGTGGCGAGGACGAGGTCGGCGTCGGTGGCCAGGCGCGAGCGCGGGAAGTTGGTGAGGGCGACCGTCGTCGCCCCCCGGCTGTGCGCCAGGGCGAGGGCCTCGACCGTCTCGGTCGTGGTGCCCGAGTGCGAGATCCCGATGGCGACGTCGCCCGGCCCGAGGAGGGTGGCGCTCGTGAGCGCGACGTGGGGGTCGTTCCAGCAGAACACCATCGAGCCGATGCGGTGCAGCTTCTGCTGGAGGTCCTTGCCCACCAGCGCGCTGGCGCCGATGCCGTAGACGTCGACCCGCCCGGCCCCGGCGATGGCGTGGGCCGCCTTCGACAGCGCCGTGCGGTCGATGGTGTCGGCGGTGTCCTCGACCGCGCTGGCGTCGGCGTAGGCGACCTTGGCGATGATGTCGTCGATGGTGTCGTCGGCGCTGATGTCGGTGGTGGGCGCCGCCTGGGTGCGGGGCTGCATCCCGGCCTCGGCGAGGGCGAGGCGCAGCTGCGGGTACCCCGGGAGGCCGAGCCGCTTGCAGAACCTCAGCACCGTCGTCTCCGACGTCTGCGCGTCGACCGCGAGCTCGCTGATCGTCAGGCTCGCCGTGCCGCGCGGGTCACGCAGGACCCGTTCCGCGACCCGGTCCTCGGCCGGCGAGAGGGAGGGCCGCAGCCCCCTCAGCTGCACGAGCAGCGAGGGGGCGGCGGGGGTGCCCGCGGGGGCGGGCTCGGAGCGCGGGGGCATGGCCCTACGCTACGGCCCTCTCCCGCAGGAGAGCCCAGCCATCCGTGGTGAACGCGCCGGGGTTCTTCTCGCCGTCGAGGACGACACCGGCCGGGCTCGTGGCCCGGACCCCGTCGACGACGACCCCGCGGCCGAGGTACGCGCCGTCGGTCGTCGTGCGCCAGCGCAGCCGGATCTCGCCCGCCGGGAGGTCGGCGCGGACCTGGGTCCAGCGCCGCTCGAACGTCCCCGCGATGCTGCCGTCGGTCTCGAGCGCCGACCCGCGGTCGCGGTGCGTGAAGGGCAGCTTCTGCCACGTCGCGCCGCCGTCGGAGGACGTCTCCAGGGTGAGCGGGTCGGTCTCCTCGGTGTCGAGGAAGAGGTCGAAGGCGAGCTTCGCGCCCTCCGACGGGACGGTGACCGCTGCCGTGAGCGTGGCCGTCGTGGCGTCGGATCCGCCTGAGTACCAGGCGGACTCGCCGTGGAGGGGGTTCAGGGGCATGGCCGCGGCCAGCCCGTGGGCCCACTCGCGCCGGGCGAGGTTGTTGCTCCCCCATGACCGCGACGGGTGCACGCGGTTGGTGAGGAGGATCGCGAACGACCGTGACGCGAAGTCGATGACGAACGACGTGCCGGTGTAGCCGGTGTGCCCCGCGGTGCGCGGACCCGAGAGGGCGTCCATGTACCACCGCTGGTCGAGCTCGAACCCGAGCCCGTGGCTGTCGCCGGGGAAGGCCTGGGTGAAGTTCGTGATGAGCTTCTCGACGCTCTCCCTGCTGAGGATGCGGTGGCCGTCGTAGGTGCCGCCGTTGAGCAGCGCCTGCGCGAGCACCGCCAGGTCGTCGGCGGTGGAGAACACGCCGGCGTGCCCGGCGACCCCGCCCAGCGACCAGGCGTTCTCGTCGTGGACCTCGCCCCACACCATCCCGCGGGGCGGGGTCGACTGGTACTCGGTGGCGGCGGTGCGCGACCGGTCGGTGGGGTTGTACCCGGTGTCGTCCATGCCGAGCGGCGCAGTGACCTTCTCGCGGACGACCTCGTCGAGGCCCTTCCCCGTCAGCCGCTCGACCATGACGCCGAGGGTGATGAGGTTGAGGTCGCTGTAGAGGTAGGTCGTCCCGACCGGGTTGGTGAGCTTCTGGTCCATCACGGCCTTGATCCGCGAGGCCTTGTCCGGGTACTTGCTGTACAGCGGCAGCCACGAGGTGAAGCCCGAGGTGTGGGTCAGCAGGTGGCGCACGGTGACGCCCTCCTTGCCGTTCGCCGCGAACTCCGGCAGGTACGTGGCGACCGGCGCCTCGAGGTCGACCGTGCCGTCCTCGATGAGCTGCACGGTGACGAGGGAGGTGAAGAGCTTGCTCACCGACGCGAGGTCGAAGACGGTGTCCTCGCGCATCGGGACCCACTGGTCGCGGGGCAGCTCGGTCGTGGCGTCCTTCCAGCGCGAGGCGTAGCCGCTCGTGTGCCGCCCGACGACGGCGCCGTCGTGGCCGACGAGGCCCACGGCGCCCGCGTACATCGGCTTTCCGCCGGGGGGCGCGGTCTCGTGCCCCTCGATGAGGGCGCCAGCGCGCGCGATGGGCTCGGGGTCGAGGCCGACGGCCTCGGGGGCGCGGTCGCGCAGCACGGTGGAGGCGGGCATGAATCCGTTCCGGGGGTCGTCGACGTCGTTCGCCTGCGCGGGCGCGGCGACGACGAGCGAGGCCGCGACGGCACCGGCGGTCACGACGGCGACCCGGCGCAGCGCGCTCACGCCGCCGGCCCGCGGTAGATGAGGTACTGCTGGCGGCGCCGGTCGAAGTCGGCCAGCTCCTGCGCCCACGCCCCGACGACGTCGTCGGCCGAGGCCCCCGCGTCGACCTGCTCCCGCAGCCGGGTGGAGCCGGTCAGCTTGTCGATCCAGAACGGGCGCGCGGCGTCGTAGCTGTCCTTGCGCCAGGCGAAGTCGGCGTAGAGCGACCTCGCCGCGACGAGCATCTCCGCGCCGAGCCGCGGGCCGTCGACCGCGCGCGGGTCGGTGACGTGCACCTGGACCCCACCGCAGACCTTGCCCACGTGCTTGTTGACGACCGGGTTGAAGTAGGCCTCACGGAACTCCACCCCGGGCACGCCACGGCCGGCGAGGCGCTCGGCCCAGCGGTGGTCGACGTAGGGGGCGCCGATGAGCTCGAACGGGCGGGTGGTGCCGCGCCCCTCCGAGAGGTTGGTGCCCTCGAACAGGCAGGTGCCCGGGTAGGCCAGCGCGGTGTCGGGGGTCGGCATGTTGGGGCTCGGCAGCACCCACGGCAGGCCGGTGGCCCCGAAGGTGACGTCGCGGCGCCATCCGGCGACCTCGACGACGTCGAGCCGGGTGAGGCGCTTGCCCTCCTCCGCCTCGAGGAACTCGCCGTCGAAGAAGCGCGCCAGCTCGCCCACGGTCATCCCGTGCGCCTGGACGATCTCCTTGGCGCCGACGCCGGTGGTGAACTGCGTCGTCATCATCGGGCCGCGGGCGGTGCCGCCGGTGGGGTTCGGCCGGTCGAGGACGACGAAGGACGCCCCGGCGCGCACGGCGGCCCGCATCGCCGTGTACATCGACCAGATGTAGGTGTAGAACCGCGAGCCGACGTCCTGGATGTCGAAGACGAGGGTGTCGACGCCCGAGTCGGTGATCATCCGGGCGAGGGAGGTGGCGGTGGCCCCGTAGGCGTCGTACACGGTGACCCCGGTGCGCGGGTCGGTGTGGGTCTCCTCGGCCTCGCCGGCCTGCGCGGTGCCGCGGAACCCGTGCTCGGGACCGAAGACGGCCTTGAGGTCGACGGCGCCGGAGTCGTGCATCTCGTCGACGACGCTGCGCAGGTCGGTGAGGATGCCGGTCGGGTTGGTGAGGACGCCGACCTTGCGGCCCGAGAGCACCCGCCAGCCGTCGGCCGCGGCGCGGTCGGCGCCGGGCGTGACGGGACGGGCCGGCATCGGGGTGCTGCCGGTGGCCGCGAGCGCGGGGGCCGCGCCGAGGGTGGTGGCTGCGGCACCGAGGGCCGTGGCGGTGATGAGCTGACGACGGTCCATGCTGGGCATCAGGGGTCTCCTGGTGGTGGCGGGGTCAGTAGGTGAGGCCGTGGCCGAAGGCGTAGAGCACGGTGTCCGGGTCGTCCTTGGTCGGGATGTCGACCGGCAGGTGACCGGTGGGCGACACGGCCCCGGTGATGACGCGCGCGGCCGCCTCGATGGCGACCGGGCTGTACGAGTACGTCGCAAGGTAGGTCTCGACGTCGCCGAGGTACGCGACGTCGTACGGGTCGCGGGTGGCGACGACGACGACCGGGACCCCGGTGGCCCGCAGCTGCGCGACGAGCTTCTGCTGGCCGCGGTTCTTGTCGGTGACCGCGGTGTCCCAGGCCTTCATCGTCGTGACGACGACGGCGTCCTGGCCGGCCGCCTTGGCGACCGCCGCGGCGACCTGCGCGTCGGTGGGCGACGTGCCCGTCTGGTGCACGGTGGTCGCCGCGCCCTTGGCCTTGAGGCCGTCGGCGAGGATCTGGGTCGTCGTCACGCCGTAGCCGGTGACGAGCACCTTCTTGCCGGAGACCGCGAGCGGGAGGACCTTGTCGTCGTTGCGGACGAGGGTCGTGGTCCGGTTTGTCACGGCGGCCGCGGTCGCGAGGTGCTCGGGGGTGCCGACCTTGGTGGCGACCTGAGCGACGTCGACCATCGCCTGGTCGACGAGGCCGCGGTGGTACTTCAGCTCCAGGACGCGGCGCACCTTGTCGTCGAGGTCCTTCTGCGGGATCCGGCCGGTGGTGACCGCGTCGACGACCGCGCCGAAGGCCGCCTCGGGCGCGGGGGTCATGAGCAGCTGGTCGGCGCCGGCGAGGAGGGCGCGGACCGCGACCTCGGCATCCGGGTAGAGGTCGCGCACGCCCTGCATCTCGAGCGAGTCGGTGATGATGACGCCCTCGAAGCCGAGCTCCTCGCGCAGCAGGCCGGTGAGGATGGGGTGGCTCAGGGTGGCGGGGTGGCCCGAGTCGTCGAACGCGGGGACCGAGAGGTGCGCGGTCATCACCATGTCGATGCCGGCGGCGAAGGCCGCGCGGAACGGCGGCGCGTCGAGCTCCTCCCACTCCTCGCGGGTGTGGGTGATGATCGGGAACGCGACGTGGCTGTCCGTGGCGGTGTCGCCGTGGCCGGGGAAGTGCTTGGCCGAGGCGGCGACGCCGCCGTCCTCTTGGTAGCCGCGGACCTGGGCGGCGACCATCTCGGCCGCGAGCGCCGGGCTCGAGGAGAACGAGCGGGTGCCGATGACCGGGTTCAGCGGGTTGACGTTGGTGTCGGCGACGGGGGCGAAGTTCGTCGTCACGCCCATCGCGCGCAGCTCCTGGCCGGTGATGGCGGCGGCGGTGCGGGCGTCGTCGGCGCTGCGGCCGGCGCCGAGCGCCATCGAACCGGGGAACTGGGTGGCCGGCGGGCCGATGCGGGTGACGACGCCCTGCTCCTGGTCGATGCCGATGGTCAGCGGCACCCGGGCCTTGGTCGGGCGGGCGGCCGCGGCCTCCTGGAGGCCGTTGGACAGGCCGGCGATCTGCTGGGGGTTCTTCACGCTGTCGGTCCAGGCGAAGTAGATGACGCCGCCGAGGGCGAACTTCTGCACGACCTCGGCCGGGCTGGCCACGCCGTAGAGCGGGACGTTGCGGGCGTCGGGGGTCGTGGCGTCGCTGCCGTAGACCTGCTGGACGAAGAGCTGGCCGACCTTCTCGCGCAGCGTCATCCGCCGCAGCGTCGACTCCGCCCAGCCACGAGCGGCGGGGCCGGGGCGCACGGGGGCGGCCACGGCGGCGGGCAGCGCGGCTCCCGCGAAGGCGAGGACGAGTCCTCCGGTCAGGGCGGTGCGACGGGTGAGCGTCCGGGACATCAGGGGATCCTCCGTGTTACTCGTTCACGACTTTGTGCGAGAACATGAAACTTAGTTACCGATTCGGCGGAGGTCAACGGGAGGCGCGGGGCGTCCGGGTAAAGATCGCGTCAGGAATCCCTCTCGCGGCGAGTGCGGAAGTGGTCGCCCAGGCAGCCGGTTCCGCACTCACGGCGGGCACGGTTCGCCGTGAGTGCGGACGTGGTCGCTCAGGCAGCCGGTTCCGCACTCACGGCGAGGAGATCGAGCGGTCCGTTCGGCGCGGATGACGCCCGCCCACCTCCCGCTCGGCGCACCGGGGCTGGCGGCGAGGTCCGCGGGCCCGCACGATGGGGCGATGAGCACCGGCGCCTACGCAGCGGCCTACGAGCAGTCGATCTCCGACCCCACGGCCTTCTGGTCCGCGGCGGCGCAGGCCATCGAGTGGAGCAGCCCGCCCACCACCGTGCTCGACGACACCAACCCGCCGTTCTACCGGTGGTTCCGCGGCGGGCGGCTCAACACCTGCTTCAACGCCCTGGACCGCCACGTGCGCGACGGCCGTGGCGACCAGGTGGCGCTCGTCCACGACAGCCCGGTCACCGGCACGGTCACGTCGTTCACCTACCGCGAGCTGCTCGACCGGGTCGCGACCTTCGCCGGGGCGCTGGCGTCGCTGGGCGTCGAGAAGGGCGACCGGGTCGTCATCTACATGCCGATGGTCCCCGAGGCCGTCGTCGCGATGCTCGCCTGCGCGCGGCTCGGGGCGGTCCACTCCGTCGTCTTCGGCGGGTTCGCCCCGGCCGAGCTGGCCGCGCGCATCGAGGACGCCCGGCCGAAGGTCGTCGTCGCGGCGAGCTGTGGCATCGAGCCCACCCGCGTCGTGGAGTACAAGCCGATGCTCGACGGGGCGCTCGACCGCAGCAGCCACACCCCCGAGTCGGTCATCGTGCTCCAGCGGCCGCAGGCCCGGGCCGCGGTCGGCGAGCGCGACACCGACTGGGAGGAGCTCGACTGGGACGAGCTGGTCGCCGACGCCGAACCGGCCGAGTGCGTCGACGTCGAGGCCACCGACCCGCTCTACGTGCTCTACACCTCGGGCACCACGGGCCGGCCCAAGGGCATCGTCCGCGACAACGGGGGCCACGCGGTGGCGCTGCGCTGGTCGATGGAGAACATCTACGACATCGGGCCGGGCGACACCTTCTTCACGGCGTCCGACGTCGGCTGGGTCGTCGGCCACTCCTACATCGTCTACGGGCCCCTGCTCACCGGCGCGACCACCGTGCTCTACGAGGGCAAGCCGGTCGGCACGCCCGACGCCGGGGCCTTCTGGCGGGTCTGCGCCACGTACGGCGCGAAGGCGATGTTCACCGCGCCCACGGCCTACCGCGCCATCAAGCGCGAGGACCCGCAGGGCGCCCTGCTCGCCGGCCACGACCTGTCCCGCCTCGAGACCGTCTTCCTCGCGGGCGAGCGGCTCGACCCCGACACCTACGAGTGGGCGACCTCGACCCTGGGAATCCCGGTCGTCGACCACTGGTGGCAGACCGAGACCGGCTGGCCCATCGCGGCGAACCTGCGCGGGCTCGAGCCCCTCCCGATCAAGCCGGGGTCACCCTCGGTGCGCGTCCCCGGCTTCGACGTCCGCGTTCTCGACGACCGGGGTGAGGAGGTGCCGGCGGGTACCGAGGGCGCCATCGCCATCCGGCTGCCGCTGCCCCCCGGCACGCTGCCGACCCTGTGGGAGGACGACCAGCGCTACGTCGACGGCTACCTGTCGGTCTACGAGGGGTACTACCTCACCGGCGACGGCGGCTCCATCGACGCCGACGGGTACCTGTTCGTCATGGGCCGCACCGACGACGTCCTCAACGTCGCCGGGCACCGGCTGTCGACCGGGTCGATCGAGGCCGCGCTGGCCGGGCACCCCGACGTCGCCGAGTGCGCCGTCATCGGGGTGGCCGACGACCTCAAGGGCCAGGTGCCGCGGGGGCTCGTCGTCCTCAAGGGCGGGGTCGACGGTGCGGCCGAGGGCGACCGGATCCGGACCGAGCTCGTGCAGCGGGTCCGCGACGAGGTGGGTGCCGTGGCCAGCCTGCGCCAGGTGGACGTCGTCGCGGCACTGCCGAAGACGCGCTCGGGGAAGATCCTGCGCAAGACGATGCGCGAGATCGCCGACGGCAAGGTCCCCGTCGTGCCCGGCACCATCGAGGACGCCTCCGTCCTCGACCGCCTCACCCCCGTCCTGCGCCCCACCCCCTGACGACGGCCCCCGAGGTTCTGCGCCGTCACGGGGATGACGCGGAACCTTGCGGATGGCGCGGGTACATCCGCGTCTGTGAGAACTTCCGCGTCGTCGCAGTGATGGCGCAGATCCTCGCGGTCTGCGCGAAATCCCTGCGGGCCAGACCTGCGGCCCTACGCTCCGGGGACGCAACCGGGGAGGGCCCATGGCGGGGTGGTTCCAGCGGCGCATCGTGCGCGCCGACCTGCGCGACACGGACATCGTGTCGAGCACCGGGGCGGGGGTGCACCGGTTCGGCGAGTACCTCGAGGACGGCCGCGGCGGGCGCTGGTTCTGGCTGGTCGCCTCGGTGACCCAGCTGGCGCTCTTCCTCGCCCTGCCGCTCCTCCTCGCGTGGGGCATCTGGGAGCGCAGCGACCTCGACCGCGGCGACCCGGTGCGGGTGGGCCTCGTCGTCATCGTCGCGGTGGTGTCGTGGTGGTGCGCCCTCGTCTGGCAGGGGTCGGTGCGGGGGATGACGCGGGCCCTGTCGGCGCCGCAGCGTGAGTGGGACCCCGGCGAGGACGAGGACGGCGAGGGCTGACCTCAGCCCCGGTCGCGGTAGCGCCCGGGAGTCACGCCGACGAGCGCGGTGAAGTCGCGGGTGAAGTGCGCCTGGTCGTACCAGCCCCAGCGGTGCGCGAGGTCGGTGAGCGGACCCTCGAAGCCGGCGTCGAGCTCGGCGACCGCGTCGTGCATCCGGTACCGCCCCAGCACCCACTTGGGCCCGACGCCGACCAGGTCGAGGAAGAGCCGCTGCAGGGTGCGCGGCGTGGTGGCGAAGCGCTCGGCGACGTCGGCCACGGCGAGGAGGTCGTGGTCGTCGAGCATCGCGGCGCACACCGCGAGGAGGAGGTCGTGGCGCTCGTCGGGTGCCGCGCCGACCGAGGCCAGCGCGTCCTCGGCGAGCGCCGCCCACCGCTCGGGCGCCTCGGCGAGCGGGGGCTCGGCCAGGGCCGCGCAGACCTCGGCGGGCAGGACCTCCCGCGCCGGGACCACGGCGTCGACCCAGTCACGCGCCCGCGCTCCGGTGAGCGCCGCGAGACCACCCGGCCGGAACCGGACGCCCACCACCCGCCCGCTCCCGCGGATCTCGACGTCGAAGCGCCGGGTGACCACGCCCGTGACGAGCAGCGTCTCCCCCGGCGGCAGGCCGTCGCGGGTGTGGTCGCCGACCTCGAGGGTGAGGCTGCACGTGGGGTGCGGCAGGGTCTGGCTCTGGTGGCCGGTGCCGGGGGGCAGGTCCCAGCGCAGCGCCCAGTGGTTCTCCACCCACCGGTCGACGGCCGGATCGCAGGGCCAGCGGCGGAGCTCGACGTGGCGCGCCAGCTCGTCGGGGCGCAGGATGCCGGCCGTCGACGCCGTGCGCGCCGGGTCTGTCGCCTTTGTCCTAGCCACCACGGGGGCAGCCTAGGCAGGATCGGTGACACCCGACCCGTCCCCGACGAGAGGCAGCACCCCATGGCACTCGCCACCTTGAAGATGGTCACGCTCGACAGCACCGACGCCCGCCGCGACGCCGCCTTCTGGTCGGCGGTCCTGGGCTGGGACGTCGCCGCGGTCGAGGACGAGTACGCGATGCTCTCCGGGCCGGGGGGGATGGCGCTGGGCCTGGGCACGCTCGCCGACCACGAGCCCCCCGGCTGGCCGAACGAGCACGGCAGCAAGCAGTTCCACTTCGACCTCGCCGTCGAGGACCTCGACGCCGCGGCCTCCGACATCGTGGGTCTGGGCGCCACCCTCCCCGACGAGCAGCCGGGCGAGACCTGGCGCGTCCTGCTCGACCCGAGCGGTCACCCCTTCTGCCTCACCCTCGCCGGCAACTGGGGCTGAGCCACCCCGGGCGCGGGCGACGCTTCCGCCTCGCGGACGCTCCCGCGCCCCGGCCGGGCTTCGCGGCAGGGTGGGGCCCGTGGAGGGTGTGGTCCTGGGGTTCGCGACGATCGCCGCGGTCATCGCGGTGGGAGCCCTCGTCGCGCACCTCGGCGTCGTCGACCTCGCCGCCCAGGGCGTCCTCGCCCGGGTCTCCTTCTTCGTCGCCACCCCGGCCCTCCTCGTCACCACGGTGTCCAAGGCCGACATCCACGAGGTGCTGTCGCGCTCGCTCGTCGCGACGGCCGTCGGGGTCGCCGTCCCCGCGACGATCTACCTCGTCGCCGCCCGCCGCTGGCGCCGCTCGGCCGGCGAGCGCGTCATCGGCGCCCTGTCGAGCTCGTACGTCAACGCCGGCAACCTCGGGCTCCCCATCGCCGCCTACGTCCTCGGTGATGCCGCGCTCGTGGCCCCGACGCTGCTGCTCCAGCTGCTCGTCCTGCAGCCGCTGGCCCTGGCGGTCCTCGATGCGGACGGCGTCGGCCGCCGCCCCAGGGTCGGTGAGCTCCTCACCGGGGTGTTCACGAACCCGCTGACGCTGGGCACGCTCGTCGGCCTCACCCTCTCGCTCACGGGGTGGCAGCTGCCGGAGGTGGTCGCGGCCCCGATCGGTCTCATCGGCGCAATGGCCGTGCCGGGGGTCCTGATCGCCTACGGCATCTCGCTGCGGCTCGGCCCCGGCTTCGGCGGCGACGTGCCCACGGGCGAGCTGACCCTCACCAGCGTGCTCAAGCTCGTCGTCCAGCCGGTGGTCGCGTGGGCGGTCGCCCACTACGCCTTCGGGATCGACGGCCACGCCCTGCTCGCGGTCGTCGTCTGCTCGAGCCTGCCGACGGCGCAGAACGTCTTCGTGCACGCGACCCGCTACGACCGCGCGACGACCCTCGCCCGCGACACCATCCTCGTGACGACGATCGGCGCCGTGCCCGCCGTCGCGCTCGCCGTGCTCCTCCTCGGCTGACTCCTCGTCGCCGGGTGGCCCGATCGGGTGGTCCCGGGCCGCCGGCACCACCCGATCTCGCCATGGACGCACGCGGGGGCGCCGAGGATCGTGGGAGGTTCCGCTCAGCCATCCGGGAGGGTCCGCCATGAAGCACCGCACCATCGCCACCTGGGGCGTCGTCGCCCTGGCCACCATCGCGGGTTCGCCTGTCGCACAGGCGGCCTCGATCCCCTCGGTCTCGTCGTTCACGGTGGTGACCTCGTTCCTGGCCCCGTCGAGCCCGATCGTCGCCGCCGACGGGCTGTGGGAGGGCTGCACGGGCGTCACCGACCTCGGTGGGTACGCCAACCAGGTGTCACCGAGCAAGGTGAGGTTCAGCGGCGAGAAGCAGGTCCACTGCGAGGGCGGGGACGTCGTCATCCACTACGACGCCGAGATGAACTTCCGCGGCCCGGACTCCCGCGACCGCCGGACCTTCGGCACGTGGTCGGTCGTCTCGTCCGACGAGGGCGCTCCGGTCGTCGGTGGCGGGGGTCGGGTGGAGGGCGTGAACCGCGGGTGCCAGGACTGCATCGTCGACACCTTCAGCGGGCGCGTCTACTGAGTCGTTCGACGCCGGTTCGGGTGCGACGCCGTTGCGGCCCGGTGAGTGAAGCGGGTCGGCGACACTGGAGCCGTGATCACCGTCGAGCTCGCTCGCTCCCTCGCCGCGTCGGGCGTCCTGTGGGAGCCGCGCGCCGGCGACCGCTTCGTCATCGACGCCGCGCTCCTCACGGGTGACGTCTTCTGGATCAGCGACCTCACGGTCGAGGTCCACAGCTACCGCGACCAGTCGGTGCTCGGGTTCAACGGCACCACCGAGTGGGCGCTCGACTCGGTGACCCTCGACCAGGCGCTCTGGCTGCCGCGCGAGGACCAGCTGCGCGAGCTCGTCGGCGACCGGCTCGAGGCCGTGCACCGCACCGACCAGGGCTGGCAGGTGACCTACGCGGTGCGACCCGGCTACGTGCGCACGGTCACCGACGCCGACCTCGAGTGCGCGTACGCCCGCGCCGTCCTCAGCCTCTGAGCGCCGGGGACCGTCGGATGAGGTCGGGCCGCCGGGACGTCGTGCGCGTCGCCCTCGTGCTGGTGGCGGCAGCCCTCGTCCTCGGGCTGTGGCTGGCGAACCAGCGGGACACGCCAACCGCGTCCCCCACGGGCTCCGGGTCGGCGACGACCACGGCCACCGACGGGCCGTCATCGGCCTCGGTGCCACCGGCGCGAGACACCGGAGGGCTCCCCGTCGTCGCAGCCGCCGACCTGCCGCGCGAGGCCCGCGAGACGATCGCGCTCATCGAGGCCGGCGGCCCCTTCCGCTACGCCCGCGACGGGGTCACCTTCGGCAACCGCGAGCGCCTCCTGCCTCGCCACCCCAGCGGCTGGTACCGCGAGTACACGGTGCCCACCCCGGGTGAGGACGACCGCGGCGCGCGGCGCATCGTCACCGGCCGCGACGGCACGGTCTACTGGACCGACGACCACTACGCGTCCTTCAGCGTCGTCCAGGAGCAGCCATGACCCGTGTCCTCGGTGCGGACACCCAGATCGCCCCGCTGGTGCGCGGGCTGCGCGGCGACGGCGTCGTCGTGCGCGTCGTCCCGGCCGGCGCCGACAAGGACGAGTCGCTGCGCCTGTTCGGCGAGTGCCTGTCCTTCCCCGACTGGTACGGCCACAACCTCGACGCGCTCTTCGACTGCCTCCTCACGGCGGCGAACGAGGCGGTGGGGTCGCTGCACGTCGTGTGGGACGGCACGGCGACGCTGCGCGAGGAGCACCCCGAGGTCTTCGACGCCCTGCTCCGGGTGCTGCAGGACACCGAGACCGAGGCGCCGGGGTTCACGGCGACGGTCGTCGACCGTCGGTGACCTGGGGCTGACCCGCGCCCCGACGAACGTCAGCGGCGGCGGGTCGTCCCGAAGATCGAGCGGGTGATCTCGCGGCCGAGGACGGTGCCCGCCGAGCGCAGCATCGACTTGAACGCGCTGGACTTCACGACCGACTCGACCATGCCCGGCTCGGCGGCGCGCTGGCGCTCCTGCGTGGCCCGGGCCTTCTCCGCCGCGGCCGCCTGGCGGGCGGCCTCCTTCTGGGCGGCGTCTGCGGCCTTCGCGGCCTCCTTCTCCGCGGCGAGGCGGTCCTTCTCGGCGGCTGCCGCCGCGGCCTCGCGGACCTTGGCGTTCTCCGCCTCGACCCGCGCCGCCTCCTCGGCGGCGGTCCGCTCGGTCTCGGCCTTGCCGAGCATCTCGGAGGCCGACTCGCGCTCGACCGCCGTGAGGTACTTCGGTGCCAGCGGCGAGGCGGCCACGGTGCTGTCGAGCAGCTCGGTGGCCGAGGGCGCCATCAGCGACTCGGGCGCGCGCATCCGGGTCCACGCCACCGGGGTCGGTGCGCCGCGCTCGGAGAGCACCGTGATGACGGCCTCGCCGGTGCCGAGCTGGGTCAGCAGCTCCTCGAGGTCGTAGGCGGTGTTCGGGTAGGTCTTCACCGCGGCCCTGAGCGCCTTGGCGTCGTCGGGGGTGAACGCGCGCAGGGCGTGCTGCACCCGGTTGCCGAGCTGGGCCAGCACGTCGGCCGGGACGTCCTTGGGCGACTGGGTGACGAAGAAGACGCCCACGCCCTTGGACCGGATGAGCCGCACGGTCTGCTGGATGGCGTCGAGGAAGTCCTTGCTCGCGTCGTTGAAGAGCAGGTGCGCCTCGTCGAAGAAGAAGACGAGCTTGGGGCGGTCGACGTCGCCGACCTCCGGCAGGTCGTGGAACAGGTCGGCCAGTAGCCACATGAGGAAGGTGGAGAACAGCTGGGGGCGGTCCTGGACGCGGGGCAGCTCGAGCATCGAGACCATGCCGCGGCCGTCGGCGGCGGTGCGCAGCAGGTCGGCGGTGTCGAACTCGGGGAGGCCGAAGAAGACGTCGGCGCCCTGGTCGGAGAACGTGATGAGCTCGCGCAGGATGACGCCGGTGGTCGCCGACGACAGGCCGCCGAGGTCCTTGAGGTCGGCCTTGCCCTCGTCGCTGCTGAGGAACTGCACGACCGCGCGCAGGTCGGAGATGGTGTCGAGCCAGAGGCCCTTCTTGTCGGCGTAGTGGAACACCAGGCCGAGGCTGGACTCCTGGGTGTCGTTGAGCCCCAGCACCTTCGAGAGCAGGGTCGGCCCGAACGTGGAGACGGCGGCCCGCACCGGGATGCCCTGCCCCTCGCCGCCGAGGGCGTAGAACTCGGTCGGGTACGCGGTCGGCGTCCACGTCATCCCGACGTCGGCGGCGCGGGCGGTGACCTTGTCGTTCGCCTGGCCGGCCGTCGCCATCCCGGACAGGTCGCCCTTGACGTCGGCGAGGAAGACCGGCACCCCCTGTGCGGCCAGCTGCTCGGCCATCAGCTGCAGGGTCTTGGTCTTGCCCGTGCCGGTGGCGCCGGCGACGAGCCCGTGCCGGTTCATCGCCGACAGCGGGATGCGCACGACGGCGTCGGGATGGGCCGTGCCGTCGGCGACGGCCGCGCCGAACTCCAGCGACGGGCCCTGGAAGGCGTACCCGGCGCGGATCTGGTCGATGAGGGGGGAGGCTGCGGCACTGCCGTTCTCGGTCACGACCGCCAATGTAGTCCCCCGCCGGGCGTCGCTCCCGTCGTCAGCGGCGACCCGTCATACAGTGAGTGCCGTGATCTTCAAGGCCGTCGGTGACTCGCGCCCGTACCCGGACCACGGGTACTCCACGCGCCAGTGGTCGACCGTGCCCCCGCGCCTGGTCCGGCTCGACGAGCTCGTGACCACCAAGCGCGAGCTCGACCTCCAGATGCTGCTGTCCGAGGACTCCACGTTCTACGGGGACCTTTTCGCGCACGTCGTGGAGTGGGAGGGTGCTCTCTACCTGGAGGACGGCCTGCACCGCGCGCTGCGGGCGGCCCTCCATCAACGACCCACGCTCCACGCGCGGGTGCTGGTGCTGTAGGGGGGCGCGCAGTGAGCGACTACACGACCGAGGCCGAGGTGTCCGTCGGTGCACGCCGACGCCGGCGCACCCTCATCACCATCGGCGTCGTGCTGCTCGCCCTGTTCTTCGCGTTCTGGTACGCCCTGTCGTACTACCAGGCCGACAGCGCGGCCCGCGCCGGGCGCACCCCCGCTCCCACGTGCGTTCCCTACGACCCGGACGCCGTCACCCCGGCGCAGGTCAAGCTCAACGTCTACAACGCGTCCTCGCGCACCGGCCTGGCCGGCACCGTGGCCAAGGAGCTCGCCGAGCGCGGCTTCGACATCGGCAAGGTCGCCAACGACCCCACGTCGCGCACGCCCCCCACCGTGGCCGAGATCCGCTTCGGTCCCGCGGGGAAGGCGACCGCCTCGCTCGTCCGCGGCGCGTTCCCCGACGGCACGAAGACCTTCCAGGACAAGCGCAAGGACACGAGCGTCGACGTCGCGCTCGGCGCCAAGTACACCCGGCTCGTCCCGGTCCCCTCGGTGGCCGCGACGCCGATGTGCCCCGCCCCCACCGAGAGCTGACGTCGCCCGTTCTTCCCGCTGGTTCGAGGTGATACCCGACCGTCTCAGCGTCGGGTATCACCTCGACCCGGCGGGCGGGCGGCTACGCGGCGACGGGCACGAGGAGGGCGTCGGCGGCGGGTGCGAGGAGGGCGTCGGCGCCGGCGCGGCGGGAGCGCACCACGCGTGCCCCGACCCACGCGACGACAGCGAGTCCGACAACGGCCAGGGTGACCGTCCCCATCCAGCCCGCCACGTCCTGCCACGACTCCCCCGCCACGGATCCGAGCACGACGCAGGTGACGCCCCACGCGGCGACCCCGATCCCGTTCCAGCGCAGGAAGGTCCGGTACCGCATCCCCGCCGACCCGGCGAGCACGGGCGCGACGGTGCGGGCCACGGGGGTGAAGCGGGCGGCCACGAGCGACACCGGCCCGCGGCGGGCCAGCGTCGACTGCGCGCCCTCGACCCGACGGGCCACGCGGGACAGCCCCCGCGAGGCGAGCAGGCCCGGGCCGAACGAGCGACCGAGGAGGAAGGCGGTGGTGTCACCGAGGAGAGCGGCCGCGACGACCACGGCGGCGGTGCCGGCCAGCGAGGTGTTCCCCACCGTGACCGCGACCCCGCCGACGAGCGCCGCCGTCTCCCCCGGCAGGACGAACCCGAGGACGAGCGCGCTCTCGAGGTAGACCAGCGCGGCGACGACGACGTAGACCAGCCACGCCGGTTGCCCGAGCGCCAGGGTCACGAGGTCGTCCATGTCTCCATGTTCGGAGCCGACCCTGTGCCCGGACTGTCCCCCGCCCCAGACCGGCCCACGAACCGTCGGTGGGCTCGCCCGGCCCGACGACGACCCCGGTGGCGGTGACCCCTCATCGGCACCACCACCGGGGACGCGCACCGGTCGTCGAGCGGCGGGAACGACGACCGGTGTCCGGCTCCCGTCAGTCGCCGGAGCTGAAGGCGGCGTCGAAGGACGCCTCGGGACGGTCGAACGCGAGACGGCGGACGAAGCCCACGGCCTCGGCGGCACCGACGAGCCGGTCCATGCCCGCGTCCTCCCACTCCACCGAGATGGGGCCGTCGTAGCCGATGGCGCCCAGGGTGCGGAAGCAGTCCTCCCACGGCACGTCGCCGTGGCCGGTCGACACGAAGTCCCAGCCCCGGCGCGGGTCGGCCCACGGCAGGTGCGAGGACAGGCGCCCGTTGCGGCCGTTGCCCACCCGCTTGCGGACGTCCTTGCAGTCGACGTGGTAGATCCGGTCCTGGAAGTCCCAGATGAAGGCCGCGGGGTCGAGGTCCTGCCACACCATGTGCGACGGGTCCCAGTTGAGGCCGAACGCCGGCCGGTGGTCGATGGCCTCGAGGGTGCGCACGGTCGTCCAGTGGTCGTAGGCGATCTCGCTGGGGTGGACCTCGTGGGCGAAGCGCACGCCGACCTCGTCGTAGACGTCGAGGATCGGGTTCCAGCGGTCCGCGAAGTCCTGGTAGCCGGCCTCGATCGTCTCGGCCGACACCGGAGGGAACATCGCCACGTACTTCCAGATCGCCGAGCCGGTGAACCCGATGACGACGTCGACGCCGAGCAGGGCCGCCGCCCGTGCCGTGTCCGCCATCCGCTCGGCAGCACGCTGCCGCACGCCCTCGGGGTCGCCGTCGCCCCAGACCGCCGCCGGGAGGATGTCCTTGTGGCGCTGGTCGATCGGGTCGTCGCAGACGGCCTGGCCGACGAGGTGGTTGGAGATGGCCCAGACGCCCAGGCCGTGCTTCTCGAGGATCGCCTTGCGGCCGTCGATGTAGTCGGGCTCGGCGAGCGCGCGGTCGACCTCGAAGTGGTCGCCCCAGCAGGCGATCTCGAGGCCGTCGTAGCCCCACGACGCGGCGAGGCGGCACACCTCCTCGAACGGCAGGTCGGCCCACTGGCCGGTGAAGAGGGTGATCGGACGGGACATGACGGGCTCCTTCGTGACGGGGTGCTGCGATGAGGGGTGGTGCCGGTGAGGGGTGGTGGTCGGAGGGCGAGGGGTGGAGGAAGCGGGTCGGTCAGGGGCGGGCGGCCGCGGCAACGGTGACGCCCGCGGCCTCGAGGACGAGGTCGTGCACGTCGGTCGCCGCCACCGTCCCACGAAGCCGCCCCGCGGAGGAGGTGATGACGACGGGTCCGTCGGCGGGGTCGCCGCCGAGCCGGCCGTGCGAGCCCTTGACCCAGCGGGCGTCGAGCGGCACGACCGACATCGCGTAGCGCAGGCCGAGCTTCTTGCGGACCAGGGCCAGGCCGGCGCGGGCCTTGGCCGTGCGGTCGGCGGGGTCGAAGAACAGCTCGGCGGGGTCGTAGCCCGGCTTGCGGTGGATCTCGACCCCCCGCGCGAAGTCGGGGGCCCGGGCGTCGTCGACCCAGTAGTAGTAGGTGAACCACGACCGCGCGTCGGCCACGACGACGAGGTCGCCCGACCGCTCGTGGTCCAGGCCGTGCTCGACCTGTGCATCACGGTCGAGGACGAGGTCGACGCCCGGGACCTGCGCGAGGAGGGCGCGCACCTCCTCGAGCCGCTCGCCGTCGCGGACGTAGACGTGGGCGACCTGGTGGTCGGCCACCGCGAACGCCTCCGACGCCCACGGGTCGAGGTACTCCATCCCCGCCTGGGTGTGGACCTCGAGGAGCCCCGCGCGGCGGAGCACCCGGTTGAGGTGCACCGGCCGGTCGACCTCGGTGATGCCGTACTCGCTGACGACGACGACCTCGACCCCCAGTCGCTCGGCGTCGTCGAGGAGGGGTGTGAGCACGGCGTCGAGCTCGGCGGCCGCGCGCCGGGCCTCGGGCGAGCGCGGCCCGAACCGCTGGAGGTCGTAGTCGAGGTGTGGGACGTAGGCGAGGGTGAGGTCGTGGTGCGGCAGCACCCGGCGGGTCGCCTCGGCGATCCACCGCGACGACTCGAGCGAGGCCGTGGGGCCCCAGTACCTGAACAGCGGGAACTCCCCCAGCGCCTCGGTCAGCTCGTCGCGCAGCCAGGTGGGGCGGGTGTAGCAGTCCGGGCTCTTGCGCCCGTCGGCGTGGTACACCGGCCGCGGCGTCACCACGGTGTCGACGTCCATGCCCATCGCGTACCACCAGCAGACATTGGCGACCTTGGCGCCGGGGTGGCTGCGCCGCAACGCATCCCACACCTTCTCCCCCGACACCAGGCTGTTCGGCTGGCGCCAGAACATCACCTCGCCGAGGTCGCGGAAGAACCAGCCGTTGCCGACGACACCGTGGTCCACGGGCAGCCGCCCGGTGAGGAAGGTCGACTGCACCGAGCAGGTGACCGCCGGCAGCACCGTCTCGAGCGCGGCGCGGCTACCTCCGTCGGCCAGGGCCGACAGCCGCGGCATGTCGGCCAGCGCCGTGGGCGTGAGCCCGACGACGTCGAGGAGGAGGACGGGGCGGGGGGCCGCGCCGAGGTCGGGCGGCGCGGTGTCGGTCGTGGCGAGCTGGTCGGTGGTGGTCACGGTGCCTCCTTGAGGCCGAGGTGGATCAGCTGGTCGCGCACCCACGCGAGCTCGCCGGCGATGCCGCGGGCGAGGTCGTCGTCGGTGCGGGGTCGGGCGGCCTGCGGCAGGACGCCCCACGTGTAGGTCTCGACCTCGAGGTGGTCGGTCAGGGCGCTCTCCCCGCCGACGAGGGCGGCGAGGCTGCTGCGGGTGTGGTCGAAGGTCGAGGCGAGCGGGGCCTGCGGCTCGGCGTCGAGCGGAACGTGGAAGTGGACCCGCCAGGGCACCGGCCCGCCGTCGTCCGCGCGGTCGGCCAGGGGCGCGTCGCCCCCGAGCGCCTCGCCGAGGTCGTCGCGCGAGGTCACCGTCCCGTCCGGGCCGCAGGACCGCGTCTGGTGGAGGAAGCGCTCCTCGTCGAACGAGGCGAGCGCGGCCCGGGTGCCGGGGTCCGAAGGGTCGGAGGCGTGGAGCGCCGCCGAGACCTGGGCCTTGACGACCGGCAGCCCTGCCTCCCCGACCCGTGCCACCGCGGCATCGGGGTCCTCGAACTGCACGGCGAGGTGGCAGAGGTCGAGGTTGACCCCGATGCGGCGCCGGTCGACGCCCGCCAGGTGCTCCACGGCCTGCGCCGTCGTCTCGATGACGCAGCCGGGCTCGGGCTCCAGACCCACCCGGATGCTCCGGCCGGTCCGGTCCTCGAGGCCGTCGAGGGTCTCGGCGAGGGCGGCCAGGTTCGCCCGCGCCGACCGCGCCGCGGCGGAGCCCCACGGCGAGCGCCACGCGAGCGGCAGCGTGGAGATGCTGCCGCGGGCCGCGTCGTCGGGGAGGAGGCGCGCGAGCACCTCGGCGCAGTCCGCGGTGTAGTCGAGCCGTGCCCGCTGCGACCAGTCGGGGTGGTAGACCCGGTGCTTGACCACGGGCTCCTGGAACCCGCGGTAGGGAAAGGCGTTGAGCGTCACCGTCTCCAGGCCGCGCTCGGCCATCGCCGAGCGCAGGTCGTCGACCGCCCGCGGGTCGCGGGCCAGGGCCCGCGCCGCCGGGGCCGCGAGCCACAGGCCGATGCCGAGCAGGTCGGACCCGAGGTACCGACGCACCGGCAGGCAGAAGCGGTCGAGGTGGGCGAGGACGTCGTCGAGGTCGTCGCCCGCGTGCACGTTGGTGCAGTAGGCGAGGTGCACGGTGGTGCCGTCGGCGTGGTGGAGGCGCACGGCTACTCCCGCGACCCGCGCAGGACGGAGTTGCCCTCGAACGTCGCGCCGCTCGCGACGTCGACCGCGTCGTCGGCCTCGGCGACGCCGCTGAGGTCGAGCCGCCCGCTCTGCGCGTAGAACTCGACCGGGTTGCGCCACAGGACCTTGTCGACGTCGTCGTCGTCGAAGCCGCCGGCGAGCATCGCCTCGGCGGTGCGGGCGGTGAGCAGCGGGTCGCTTCGCCCCCAGTCGGCGGCCGAGTTGACGACCATCCGGTCGGTGCCGTGCTCGTGGAGGATCGCGACCATCCGGTGCGGGTCCATCTTGGTGTCGGGGTAGATCGAGAAGCCCATCCAGCAGCCGCTCTCGACAACGACCCCCACGGTCACCTCGTTGAGGTGGTCGACGAGGACGCGGCCCGGCGCCATCCCTGACTCGCGCACGACGTCGAGCGTGCGGCGGGTGCCGGTCAGCTTGTCGCGGTGCGGGGTGTGCACGAGCGCGGGCAGCCCGTGCTCGAGGGCGAGTCCGAGCTGCCGGGCGAACACCTCGTCCTCCTCGGGCGTCATCGAGTCGTAGCCGAGCTCGCCGACGGCGACGACCCGGTCCTTGTCGAGGTAGCGGGGCAGCTCGTCGATGACGGCGCGGCACCGCTCGTCGTTGGCCTCCTTGGGGTTCAGGCCGATCGTCGCGAAGTGCGCGATGCCGAACTGCTCGGCCCGGAACGGCTCCCACCCGAGCAGCGCGTCGAAGTAGTCGCAGAAGGTGCCGACGCTCGAGCGCGGCTGGCCCAGCCAGAACGAGGGCTCGACGACGGCCCGCACCCCCGCGGCGTGCATCCGCTCGTAGTCGTCGGTCGTCCTGGACGTCATGTGGATGTGCGGGTCGAAGATCCTCATCGGGCACTCCCGGTGGTCTCGGAGGGATGGAGGGGCTCGTGGTGGACGGGCTCGTCGAGGAGGCGGCGGGCGTCGGCGGGGACCTCCCGGCCGGCGGCGCGGCGCTCCGCGGCGAAGTCGCGCACCATGCGGCGCAGCTCGTCGTCGGCCCGGTCGTCGAGGTCGTGGACACCATCGAGCGGGATGCCCATGAAGATGGCCTTGACCACCCCCTGGCGCCACGACGGGTCGTCGAGGTGCTCGGCGGCGTACTCTCCGAGGGCGGCGCTGACCAGACGGGTGTCGTTGGTCCGCAACGCATCCCGCACGACGGGGACCATGGCGCCCCCCACGGCGTCGCGCAGCGAGGTGGTGCGGTCGAGCACGGGGAGCGCGGTGAGGACGGCGTGCTTCTCGGCGCTGTCGCCGCGCTGGTAGAGCGTCGTCGCGATCCTCGCGACGGCGTCGGACCCGCCGCGGACGGCGGCGAGCAGCTCGCCACGGACCTCCTCCCCGTCCCGGCCCTCGGCGCGGGCGTGCCGTGCGGCCGCGGGGAACAGGCCCACCACCGCCTCGCCGTCGGCGGCCACGGCGGCTCGTGCGTCGTCGCTCCAGCCCATGTCAGGTCCTCCTCGTGAGTCGCTCGGCGTGGGCCGCCGCGGCGCGCAGGGCCCGCAGGCTCTGCTCCGCGAGCACCGGCGCCGCGTGGGTGTGGCGGGGCAGCTCGACGTGCACGAGCCCGGCGAAACCGCTGTCGGACAGGGCGGCCAGCACGTCGGGCAGGTCGACCTCCCCCTCACCGAAGGGCAGGTGCTCGTGCACGCCGCGCCGCATGTCGTCGATCTGGACGTTGGCCAGGACGCCGCCGGCGGCCCGGATGACGGCGCCCGGCGCCTCGTCCTCGGAACAGACGAGGTGGCCGACGTCGATGGTGAGGCCGAGGGCCTCGGGGCGGCCGAACCGGTCGAGGACCCCCACGACGTCGCCGACCCGCTCGAGGAACATCCCCGGCTCGGGCTCGAGCGCCAGGGTGACCCCGGTGGCCTCGGCGACCGGCAGCAGTGCGGCCACGGCCCGGTCCACACGCTCGCGCCCGTCCACCGACGTGGACCCCGGCGGCAGGGAGCCGCTCCAGCACGACACCACGGGAGCCCCGAGGTCGGCGGCCACTCGCAGGGCCGTGGCGACGAGGTCGACCCGCCGCCGGGCGCCGGACTCGCTGACGAACGTCGGGTGGTGCTTGCGCCGCGGGTCGAGGACGTAGCGCCCGCCGGTCTCGACGACGACGTCGAGGCCGTGCCGTGCCAGCAGGCGCCCGGCGTGCGAGACGCGCTGCACGAGACCGGGACCCACCGGGTCGAGGTGGGCGTGGTCGAGGGTGAGGGCGACCCCGTCGTAGCCGAGGTCGGCGAGGACGGCGAGCGCGTCCTCGAGG
This sequence comes from Oryzobacter telluris, assembly GCF_043099285.1. GTDB lineage: Bacteria > Actinomycetota > Actinomycetes > Actinomycetales > Dermatophilaceae > Oryzobacter > Oryzobacter telluris. Next base: position 3,659,012 of record NZ_CP170723.1, read on the forward strand.
CGGTGGTCGGTGAAGCCGTTGAGGCCGTAGCCCAGGCGCAGTCGGGTCGGGTCGCTCACGTCGGCGACCCCTTCCGCAGCACCGAACGGGTCGCGTACGTCGCCGCGCCGAGCGCCACGGCCGCACCGGTCTCCCCCGCGGCGGCCAGCAGCCCGCACTGCAGGGGGACCATGCCGCGGATGCCGGCGACGGTCGCCGCCCGCGCGGTCGGCGCGGTCGGGTCGTTGACGGCGCGGGCCTGGGCCCGACCGACGGAGGAGCCGTAGGCGGCGGAGGCGCCGGTGGCGACGAGGGCGGCGAGCCACGGCGTGCCCCGCGGGCCGGTGGGTGCCCCGCCCGCGCGACCCGACGCGAGCAGCGGGACGAGCGCGGCGACGGCGGCCGTCACCGAGGTCGCGCCCCGCGCGACCGACGCCGAGGTCCCGTGCACCTCGCCACGGCTGAGGGCCGTCACGCCGGCCGTGTGGACGAGGAGCAGGCCCGCCGGGAGGGCGGCGCGGCGCAGCCCCGCGGCCCCACCGGCGGACGCCCCGAGGAGGACGTCGAGCCCTCGCGTGCTCGCCATGACGGCGGTGCTCACGGGGCCGGACTTCGCCGACAGGTCGTACGCCCACACGGCACCGGCGAGGACCGCGGCCACCCCTGCGGCCCGCGGACCTCCCCCGGCGGCGGCCAGGCCGACGCCCGCGGCGGTGAGACCGGAGGCCAGCGTCAGCGCGGTCCGCGGGGCCACGCGGCCCGACGGGATCGGGCGCTCGGGTCGCTCGACGGCGTCGAGGTCGCGGTCGGCCCAGTCGTTGAGGGCCATGCCGGCCCAGTACAGCGACACCGACGCCAGCGGGAGGAGCGCGGTGCGGCGGCCGGCCGGCCAGCCGGCGGCGGCCGCCCCGGCGAGGGCGTCACCGGGCACCGTCAGGGCCGCGGGGGCCCGGACGAGCTCGGCGAGGTCGCGCAGGGTCGTCATCGGGAGGACGCACCGCCCGCGGCGTCGGCAGCCACCTCGCCCCTCGCCCACCGGACGAGGAGGTCGTGCTGCGGCGCGAGCGCGTGCTCGTCGAGGCCGGCCGGGTCCTTGAAGAAGAACCCGAGTGCCGCGACCGGTCCGCTCTCCCCGCGACGCAGCGCGAGGTCGAGCAGGCGCGCCAGGTCGATGACGAGCGGTGCGGCGAGCGCGGAGTCGCAGCCCTGCCAGGTGAACTGGAGCGTCATCCGCGTCCCGAGGAAGCCGGCGAAGGTGATGTGGTCCCACGCGGTCTTCCAGTCGCCGAGGTCCGCGACGTGGTCGATGTGCAGCGGCCCCTCGACGGGGTGCCCGAGGAGGGCTTCGAGGCCCGCCGCCTTGGACTCGATCTTGCTCTGCCGGGCGTCGGGCGAGGCGAGGGTGGCGCCGTCGCCGCCGCCGAGGAGGTTGGTCCCGGCCCAGGAGCGGACGTCGAGGGCGCGCATCGCGAACATCGGGGCGAGGACGGACTTGAGCAGCGTCTCCCCCGTCTTGCCGTCGCTGCCGCCCCAGGGCAGTCCGGCGTGCGCGGCCATCTCCTCCAGGGCCGGCAGGCGGGCGCCGGCCGAGGGGGTGAAGTCGACGAAGGCGCAGCCGGCGCGGAAGGCGGCCGCGGCGTAGACCGAGCTGGCGGGCAGCGGCGACTCGCCGGCGTCCCACGCGGACTCGAGGGCCTCGACGTCGGCGTGGCCCGGGTGGGGCACGACGAGGGCCTCGGTGGAGGAGACGTTGACGACGACGACGCGGGACAGGCCCTCGCGGGAGGCGAACTCACGCAGGTCGTCGGCCAGGCGCTCGACGGCGTCACGCTGGTTCTCGGCGCCGACGACGTAGCCGGGGCGGATGCGGGTGGAGGCCTCGTCGAGGTCGTGCGCGACGAGGCGGGGCAGGTCGTGGGGGACGACGCCGGCGGCGGCGAGCTCCTCGGCGCGCTTGGCCAGGGAGACGGTCGTGACGTCGTGGCCGCCGGTGACGAGGTCGGCGACGTCGGCCAGGCCCACGTCCTCGAGCTCGGGGCGGGCGGTGACGAGCCCGGTGCTGCCGGCGACGCCGGCGCGCAGGGCGGCCAGGCCGCAGGCGACGGTCGCGGCGACCGACCCCCCTGCTCCGATCAGCCAGAGGCCGGTGCGCTCGGTCGTGGGGGTCATGGGTCCTCCTCGGTGGGGACGGTCGCAGGGTGGTGGTGCGGGGTGGTGCGCTCGGCGGCCCGGGTCGGTCAGCCTCGGAGCTGGCGGATCACCTCCCGCACGTCCCGCTCCAGGGCGGCCGCGGCTGCGGCGTCCTTGACGAGGGTCCGGTCGGAGAGCGCCCCGAGGTAGCTCTCCAGCTGGGAGATCGCCGCCTGGGTGCGACCGGCGTCGGCGTGCTTCTTCGCCTGGTCCAGCCGCTTCCCGAAGGCCGAGGCCCCGGCCTTGGTGACCTCACCCGAGCCGCCGAGCCGCGTCGTGAGCGTGGTGAGCTCGGCGAGCGACGTCGTCGTCGTGAAGGTCACCGTCTGCGACGCGGTGCGCCCGGCGTTGTCCTTCACCGTCACGACCAGCACGTGCTGGCCGAGGGAGAGGCGCCACAGCGCCAGCGGCTTGTCGGCCGCGACGGCCTGGCCGTCGACGGTCGCCGTCACCGACTGGACCCCGGACACGACGTCGGCCGCGGTCCACGTGACGTCGCCGGAGTTGCCGACGGACGCGCCGTCGGTGACACCGGTGACCGCGAGGGTCGGGGCGCTCTTGTCGATCTTGACGACCACCTGGCCCGAGCCGACGTTCCCGCCGTTGTCGGTCGCGCGGTAGAGCACCGTCGTGGTGCCCTCGGCCGAGACCGTCAGGGTCGGGTTGTTGGCGTTGACCGTCGTCCAGGTCTGGCCACCGTTGGTGGAGAACTGGCGCGTGGAGATCGTGCCGTTGTCGGTGGCGTTGAGCCGGACCACGACGTTGCCGAGGTACCAGCCGTTCTCACCGGTGGGCTGCGCCGGGTCGAGCACGACGGAGACCGTCGGTGCCGTGACGTCGGCGACGCCGTTGCCGGTGAAGGTGAGCCGGTCGAGCACCACGCCACCGGAGGAGGTGACGTAGAGGACGCCCGTGCCGGTCGGCACGTTCGCCAGCGACGCCGAGGCGTCACCCCAGCCGGAGCTGTTCACCGCGACCGTCGCGAACGGGGCCGCCGTGGCCGAGTTCCAGCGCAGCGAGAGCGTTCCCTGGCCGGAGGCCCTGGCCGTGACGCCCGTGATGCCGGCGAAGTTCACCGGGTCCCAGGCGAGGTGGTCACCGGCGTCGAACGAGGTGACCTTGCGCAGGCCGCTCGCCGTGTCGTCGGAGACGAGCTCCACACCCTGGGAGGAGTCGGCCCACTCGGCCTCCTGCGACTTCGGGTTGAGGATGAGCGAGCGCTCGGACGTCGCCGCGGCGACCCCGTTCGCCCCACCGTCCGTGTAGCGGATGACGACGACGCCGAAGATGTTCTCGGTCTCGCCGTGCTCGGTGGCGTCCGCCGGGGTCGGGATGGCGAACTGGCAGCCCGTGCCCTGGCTCAGCGGGTGGGCGTGGGCGTCGTGGCCGAGACCGAAGGTCCAGGCGACGCGCGAGCACACCGTGGCGGTGCCGTCCTCCGGGTCGTTGGTCGTCACCGTGAAGGGGACGGCCTGACCCCAGTCGAAGAAGCCGCCGTTGGGCGTGCTCACCTCGATGCTCGGTGCCACGTTGCCGACGCTGATCGTCGTGCTCGTGATGCCGCGGCGGCCCTCCGGGTCGGTGACCCGCAGGCGGGCGGTGTAGCTGCCGAGCGTGGTGTAGGTGTACGTGGCGTTGACGCCGGTGGCGTCGAAGGTCCCGTCACCGGTGAAGTCCCACTCGTAGGTGAGCGCTCCGCCCTCGGGGTCGGACGAGCCCGACCCGTCGAACTGCACGGTCAGCGGGACGCCGCTGCTCGAGATCGGCTCGGCCTTGATCTTCGCGGTCGGCGCCTTGTTGCCGGGCGAGTAGTCGATCCGGTACAGGCCGGCGTCGGGGTTGGCCCGGAAGAAGCCGTCGCCGTAGTCGAGGACGTAGAGCGAGCCGTCGGGGCCGAACTCGATGTCGATCGGGCTGTCGGTGATCGGCTGCCCGTTCGTCTCCAGCGCCGCGTTGGGCAGGAAGTGGGTGATGTGGTCCACCGGGCCGTTGGGCCACTGGACGTCGAAGACCGCGAGGTAGTCCTGCGAGAACTCGGCGAAGAACGCCTTCTTGTCCCAGAACTCGGGGAACTTCGTCGTCGAGGGGTTCGCGGCGTCGTAGTGGTAGACCGGACCGCCCATGGGGCCCTGCCCGCCCGCGGGCGAGAAGTCGGTCAGCTCGGGCCACGGCTGGTGCGTGTTGTTGTCGCCGTAGTAGAGCGTGGCCGCGGTGGCCGGGGGGACCGTCGCGAGACCGGTGTTCCAGCGCGAGTTGTTCTTCGCGCCGGCGGCGCAGTCGAAGAACGGACCCGGCGTGGCCGTCGCGAAGTTCCACTCGTTGTAGTTCTTGTGGTCCGCCGTGCAGTACGGCCAGCCACCGTTGAGCGGCTTGTCGATGCCGGTGGTCTGCCACTCGACGTAGCCCATCGGGCCTCGCTCGGCCGAGGGGGCGCCGGCGTCGGGGCCGTAGTCACCCCACGAGACCGAGTTCGTCGCCGAGTCGACGTCGATGCGGAACGCGTTGCGCACGCCCATCGCGAAGATCTCGGGGCGGGTCTTGTCGGTGCCCGGGGCGAACAGGTTGCCCGCGGGGATCGTGTAGGTGCCGTCGGCCTCGGGGTGGATCCGCAGGATCTTGCCGCGCAGGTCGTTGGTGTTGCCGGCGCCGCGACGCGAGTCGAACCCGGGGTTCATGCCCGGGGCGTCGTTGTTCGGCGCGAAACCGTTGGCCCCCGGGGTGCTCGCCGGCGTGTTGTCACCGGTGGCGAGGTAGAGGTTGCCGTCGTCGTCGAAGTCGACGTCACCGGCGACGTGGCAGCACTGGCCCCGCTGCTGCTCGACCTTGAGGATGACCTGCTCGGTCGACAGGTCGAGGGCGTTCGCCGCGTCGTCCCACTTGACGCGGGTCAGCTGGTTGTAGCCCTTCCACTGGTCCCAGTACGCCTCGGTCTGCCCGGCGGGCAGGCTGTTGGGCGCGGAGCCGGTGGGGGTCGTGGTGACGTACGGCGCGGTCATCGTGCGCGGTGCGTAGTAGAGGTACACCCACTTGGACGTCGCGAAGTCCGGCGCCAGGGTGACGGTCTGCATCCCGTCCTCGGAGTTGCTGTAGACCGGGACGGTGGTGACGACCTTCGTCGTGCCCGCGTCGGGGTCGGTGAGGCGGATGTCGCCGTTGCGGGCGGTGTGCAGGACCCGGCCGTCCGGGAGGACCGCCATGTCGATGGGCTCACCGGTGTCCTTGGTGAGCGTGATCTTCTCGTAGTTGGCCCAGTTGACCGCGTCCGCGTCGGCCTCGTGGCCCGGGTGGGCCGCGGCGGGACCGGCGGCGACGCCTGCGGCGCCCGCCAGGGAAAGTGCCAGGGCGGCAACCATCGAAACGGCACGTGGCCGACCTCGACGACGAATAGAATTCATGTCCACGTCCTTCGTGAGTGTGGGGCGAGCCAGTCCCGGGGTGGCCTCGGCCGCTGCAACGGCATCAACGAGGCCACCTCCGGGGCTGGCGCTCACCGTCAGGGAGCGGTGAGCGGTGTCGGCCGTGGGGGCCCGACGGGTGCCGGCCTCCGGGGCCGGCGAGGTGTGTCAGCCGCGCAGGGCGGCCATGTTGTCGTAGCTGACCTTCGCCAGCGCGAGGGACTGGCCCGGGTTGGCGGCGCCGCCGGGAGCGGTGTCCTGCTCCCACATCGGGTTGTGCGACCCCTTGGCACCGACGCGACGCAGGAACGTCGAGTAGTCGATGTCACCGAGACCGAACGGGGCCATGACGTACCCGTTGGCCTGGGTGGCGTCCTTGACGCCGTCCTTGGCGTGGAACAGCGGGAAGCGCTTGGTCTGCGCCGCCACGAGCCCGGCCGGGTCGAACACCGACGACACCGAGCTGCCGTCGGCCGCGGTGTAGGTGTGGTGCTTGTACTGCGCGACGTGCGCCCAGTAGATGTCCAGCTCGAGGAAGACGTTCTTCTCGTCGGTGTTGGCGAGGAAGTACTCCAGGCGGCGGATGCCGCTGCTGCGGGTCGGGCGGCCGAGGGCGTCGAGCGGGCCGCTGTCGAGCAGGAAGCTGTACGCGATGTCGTGGTTGTGCGTGTACAGCTTCAGGCCGTGCCCGGCGGCGCGCTCGCCGAGGATGTTCCAGCGCTCCGCGGCCAGCGCCCAGTCGGCGACGTAGGCGGACCCGGTGGGGTCGCTCCCGGTGCCGATGTGGCCCAGGCCGAGGATGTTGGCCACCTCGCAGGCCGCGTCGAACGACGCGAGCGAGGCGTCGGTGATGGTGCCGGGGACCGAGCCGTGGTTGCCCTCGGCCTGGAGGCCGTTGTCGTCGAGCCAGGTGCGCAGGAGGCGGGCGCCGTCGACGTTGTTGACGTTGCCGCCGGGGGCGTTCGCGTTCTGGTTGTAGCCGGCGAACTCGATCTGCTTGTAGCCGATGCCCGCGAGCTCCTCGAAGACGGCCTTGAAGCCCGAGGCGAACGGCGAGGTGCCGGGGTCGCGCGAGATCGCGTCACGGACGGTGTAGAGGATGATGCCGCGGCGCGGGGAGGGGATGAGCACCCCGTTGGCGGTCCCGGCCGAGCCGGCCATGGCCGAGGGCGCGGCCACGGTGGCGGCCGCGGCCATCCCCATGGAGGCGGCCAGGACCTGGCGGCGGTTGAGCCCGAGCTTGCTGACCAGCCCGGGGAGGTTGACGTCGTTGTCGGTGTTCATGATGCTCCTTCGTCACTGCAATGACATGGGGGGTAGAGCGCGACCTCGGGGGTTCCTTTCCGGGTGGGGTGGTGGTCGGCCACGGGCGGGGTGGGTGTGTGGGTGGGTGGGTTCGGCGCGTCAGCCGTCGGTGGGGCGTGGGGTCGGCTGACCGTCGTCGGGGTGGTCGGTGGTGGTCCAGCACGACCCGGTGGCCGCGCTGCGCTCGACCGCGGCGAGCACCTCCTGGACCGCCAGACCGTCGGCGAACGACGGCTCGGGGTCGACCCCGCGCGCGATCGCGTCGATGAGGTCGGCGGCCTGGTGGGTGAAGCCGTGCTCGTAGCCGAGGCCGTGACCGGCGGGCCACCAGCGCCCCACGTAGGGGTGCGTGGCCTCGGTGACGACGACCCGGGTGAAGCCCGACTCGCGGGCGTCGACCGAGGCGTCGTGGACGTGGAGGACGTTCATGTCCTCGAAGTCGAAGGCCAGGCTCCCGCGGGAGCCGTTGACCTCGATGCGGATGGCATTCTTGCGACCGGTCGCGAAGCGGGTGGCCTCGAAGGTCCCGAGCCCGCCGCCGGACAGCCGGGCGATGAAGATCGCCGCGTCGTCGACGCTGACCTGGCCGCGGCCCGGGCCCGCCTGCGCCGACAGGCCGTGGACGGCTCCGGGGAGGGGACGCTCGCGCACGAAGGTCTCGGTGGTGGCACTGACGCCGGTGATCCGCTCGCCGGTGATGAAGTGGGTCAGGTCGATGATGTGGGCGCCGATGTCGCCCAGGGCACCCGAGCCGGCGCGGTCCTTCTCGAGCCGCCAGGTGAGCGGCGACTCGGGGTCGACGAGCCAGTCCTGCAGGTACTGCCCGCGCACGTGGCGGATCTCGCCGATCCGGCCCTCCCGCACGAGCTGGCGGGCGAAGGCGATGGCGGGCACGCGGCGGTAGGTGAACCCCACCATCGAGCGCACGCCGTGGGCGGCGGCCTTCTCGGCGGCCGCGGCCATCGCCCGGGCCTCGGCCACGGTGTTGGCCAGCGGCTTCTCGCACAGCACGTGCTTGCCGGCCTCGAGGGCCGCGATGGCGATCTCGGCGTGGGTGTCGCCCGGGGTGCAGATGTCGACGAGGTCGACGTCGGGGCGCGCGACGAGGTCGCGCCAGTTCGTCTCCACGTGCTGCCAGTCGAAGCGGCGGGCCATGTCGGCAGCGGCGGCGGCGTCGCGCCCGCCGATGGCGACGAGGTCCGGGACGAGCGCCGGGTCGAAGAAGCTGCGGGCGTTGCGCCAGCCCTGCGAGTGGGCCAGGCCCATGAACGCGTAGCCGACCATCCCGATGCCGAGGCGCCCGGGCGCGCTCGTGGCGGGCGCGGTGTCCGTCGCCTGCGGGGAGGGGGTGTCGATGGCCATGAAGCACCTTCCGACGGGCCGGTCCGGCCCGGGTCGTTGTCGTCAGCGACGTCCGCCGACCGGCCTCACCGGCCGGCGGACGTCACTGCGGTCGGTTCCGTCAGGACTCGAACCCGAGGGGCAGGTACTCCTCGACGTTCTCCTTCGTCACCACGGGGGCGTCGAGGACGACACGCTTCGGCACGGCGGGCTGGACGAGGTCGGACAGGCCCTTGCCCTGCGCGAGGAGGCGGGCGAGGCGGATGCCGTCGGCGGCCTGGGTCGGCGGGTACAGGACGGTCGCGACCATCTTGCCCTCCTTGATCCAGCGCATCGCGTTCGCGGAGCCCGCACCACCGATGAAGGCCATCTCGTTGCGCTTGGCGTTGTCGAGGGCCGCCATGACGCCGACACCCTGGTCGTCGTCGTGGTTCCAGAGGATGTCGATCTTCGGCGCGGCCTGGAGGAGGTTCGAGGCCTCCTTCTCACCGGACTCGACGGTGAACTGGGCGGCGACGCGGTTGTCGACGTTCTGGCCGCAGGCCTTGAGGGCGTCGGCGAAGCCCTTGCTGCGGTCCTGGGTCAGGGGCAGCGCGTCGATGCCGGCGATCTCGGCGATGACGGCGTCGGTGAGGCCCTTCTCCTTGACGACGGAGCAGGCGTAGGTGCCGGCGCTGACGCCCATGCCGTAGTTGTCGCCGAGCACGGTGGTGCGGGCGGCGAACGGGGTGGAGAACTCGCGGTCGACGTTGACGACGATGATGCCGGCGTTCATCGCCTTGGTCGCGACCTCGGTGAGCGCGGCGCCGTCGGTCGGGAGCAGCACGATCGCGTCGACCTTGTCGTTGATGAAGGTCTCGATCTGGCTGATCTGGAGGCTGGCGTCGTTGGTGCCCTCGGCCGCCTTGAAGTCGATGTCGGTGTACTTCTTGGCCTCGGCCTGTGCCGAGCTGTTGATGGCGGCGAGCCAGCCGTGGTCGGCGGCCGGGCCCGAGAAGCCGATGGTGACCTTCTCGCCGGGGGCGTCGTTGTCGCTGCTCGCACCGGCCGGGGCCTGCGAGCCCGACGAGGTGGCCTCGGGGGTGTTGCTCGTGCACCCCGCGGCCAGCAGGCCCAGGATGCCGGCGGCGGCGATGAGCCGGGCCGAGCGGGAGATGGTGGTCGTGCGGGACATGAGGGTCTCCTGAAAGGGGTGGGGCGGTGCTGGGTGTGGGTGGTGATGGGTGTGGGTGGGGCGGGGTTCGTCTCGACCGGGTGTGGGACCGGCCGAGAGACTCAGGGGGATCGGCGCCTCGCGGCCAGCCGCTGCTGGAGCAGCACGGCGGCGACGATGATGACGCCCTTGGCGACGGCCTGCGTGGAGGTGTCGAGGTTGTTGAGGGTGAACACGTTGGTGAGCGTCGCGAAGATGAGGACGCCGAAGATCGTGCCGACGATGGTGGCCCGCCCGCCGCTGAGGAGCGTGCCGCCGATGACGACCGCGGCGATGGCGTCGAGCTCGAGGAGCTGGCCGTGGGTGGAGGTGCCGGTGGTCGTGCGGGCCATGAGCATCACGGCTGCCAGGCCGCAGGCGACGCCGAGCAGGACGTAGAGGTAGGCCGTCTGGCGCTGGACCTTGATGCCCGCCAGCCGCGCGGCCTCCGCGTTGCCGCCGACCGCGAGGGTGCGGCGGCCGAAGGTGGTGCGGTTGAGCAGGACCCAGCCGCCCACGGCGACGAGCGCGAAGATGATGACGAGCACCGGGATGCCCAGGATGCTGTCGCCGAAGAAGTCGATGAAGCCGCGGTCGCGGACGATCTGGGTGCGCCGCTGGGCGATGATCTCGGCGAGGCCGCGGGCCCCGGCGAGCATCGCCAGGGTGGCGATGAACGCCGCGACCTTCCCGTAGGCGACGAGCAGCCCGTTGACCAGGCCGCACCCGGCACCCACCGCGAGGGCGGTGAACACCATGAGGATCCAGTGGGTGTCGGCGGCCATGGCCTGGGTCGCGAGGGTGGTGGCCCACACGCTCGCCAGGGCCACGATCGCCCCGACCGAGAGGTCGATGCCGCCGCCGCCGATGACGAAGGTCATGCCGACGCTGACGACGCCGATGACCGACGCGAAGCGCAGGATCGTCATCGCGTTGTCGATGCTGCCGAACCGGTCGCCGGCGGTGAGGACCCCGACGAGGCAGAGGATGACGAGGGCGATGACGAGCCCGAGGTTGCGGCCGGCCGAGCCGGCGAGCAGCCCGCCGCGGCCGGAGCCCGCCGGGGGCTCGGTGGGGGCGGTGCTCTGGTGGTGGCCCACGGCGGAGGCCGTGGGGGCGGCGCCCGCGGCGGACGGCGTCCGGCCCTCCGGCTCGTTGGCCTTCGTGGTCGAGTCGAGGCTCACGCCGCGTCTCCTCTCATGATGATGTCGAGCACGCGGTGCTCGTCGAGCTGGTCGGCCGGTGCCTCGTGGAGCACCGAGCCCTCGCCGACGACGAGGACCCGGTCGGAGAGGCCGAGGACCTCCTCGATCTCGCTGGAGACGACGACGACGGCGACACCGTCGTCCGCCAGGCGGCGGACGAGGGCGTAGATCTCGGAGCGGGCGCCGACGTCGACCCCGCGGGTGGGCTCGTCGAGGAGCAGGACGCGGCAGCCGCGCAGCAGCCAGCGGGCGAGGACGATCTTCTGCTGGTTGCCACCGGACAGGGTCCGCATCTCGCGGTCGACCCCGGGCGGGCGGACGTCCAGGCTGGTGGTCTGCTCGAGGGCGGCGGCGTTCTCGGCGTCGTGGTCGATGAAGCCGCCGCGCGAGAAGCGGGTGAGGCTCGCCATCGAGATGTTGGTGGCGATGCTGTCGCCGAGGAGGAGGGCCTGGCTCTTGCGCTCCTCGGGGCACAGGCCGATGCCGGCGGCGACCGCGGCCCCGACCGAGCCGTTGCGGATCCGCGCGCCGTCGACGTGCACCGACCCGGTGTCGGCCTTGCGGGCCCCGAAGACGGTCTCGATGATCTCGGAGCGGCCGGCGCCGACGAGCCCGGCGAACCCGAGCACCTCACCGGGGCGGACCTCGAAGCTGACGTCGGTGAACTCGCCGCGGCGGGAGATGCCCTCGACCTGCAGGAGCGAGGGCCCCGTGGGCGGCTTGCGCCGCGGTGGGAAGACGTACTCGATGGCGCGGCCCGTCATCAGGCGGATGACCTCCGAGGTGGGGGTCTCCTTGGCGGAGAGCCCGGTGGACACCGTCTTGCCGTCCTTGAGGACGGTGACCCGGTCGCCGATGGTGCGGATCTCCTCGAGGCGGTGCGAGATGTAGATGACGGCGACGCCCTCGGCGGTGAGGTCGCGGATGACGTGGAAGAGGCGCTCGACCTCTCCGGCGTCGAGGACGGCCGACGGCTCGTCCATGATGATGAGCTTCGCGTCGTGGGACAGGGCCCGTGCCATCGAGACGATCTGCTGGCCGGCGGCGGAGAGGTCGCCGACCTCGGTGCCGGGGTTGATCTCGGAGTGGCCCAGGCGCTTGAGGAGCGCGGCCGCGGCCCTGGTGGCGGCGCGGCGTTGGGAGAAGCCGAAGCGCGAGCGCTCGTGGCCGAGGTAGATGTTCTCGGCGACGGTGAGCCCCTCGACGAGGTCGAGCTCCTGGTAGATCGTCGCGATGCCGAGGTCCATCGCCGCCTGCGGGTGGGCGAAGGTGACCTCCTCGCCGTCCCAGGTGATGGTGCCCTCGTCGGGCTGGTGCACGCCGGCGAGGACCTTGATGAGGGTCGACTTGCCCGCGCCGTTCTGGCCGAGGAGGCAGTGGACCTCTCCGGGGCGGACGTCGAGGTCGACGCCCCCGAGGGCGACCACGCCGGGGAAGCGCTTCACGATGTCGGCCATGCCCAGGAGGGTCGAGGCGCCGTTGCCTTGCATGCTGCGGGACGCTATCCGCACTTTTGTCGGCACGTCAAGCAAAAGTTTCGTCAAGATGGCAAAGTGGTATCGGCCTCGCAGACAAAAGCAGGGCCGCTGTGCTTGACTTGTCCGCGTGACCACCGTCGGCCCCTTCAGCCCGCCGGGCGGCTCGTCCGGGGCGGGGGAGCTGCTCCAGCTCATGCTCGACGGGACGCCGCGCACCCGGGCCGAGCTCATCAAGCTCACCGGCCTGGCGCGCTCCACCGTGGGCGCCCGGGTCGACGCCCTGCTCGCCGCCCGCCTGCTCGCCCCCTCCGGTGAGGCCGCGAGCACCGGGGGGCGGCCGGCCGCCCAGCTGGCCTTCAACCCGAACGCCGGCGTCGTCATCGGCGCCGACCTCGGAGCCACCCACGCGCTCGTCGCCCTCACCGACCTGCGGGGTCGGGTCGTGGCCGAGAAGGCGTTCGAGATCGACATCTCCACCGGGCCCGAGCTCGTCCTCGACCGGGTGGCCCGCACCGGGCGCGAGCTCCTCGCCGGGGCCGGTCGCCGCCGCGACGAGCTGGCCGGGGTGGGCATCGGCCTGCCGGGTCCGGTCGAGCACTCGACGGGGCGTCCGGTGCTGCCGCCGATCATGCCCGGCTGGGACGACTACGACGTGCCCGCCCACATCTCGCGCTCGCTCGGGGGCCCGGTCCTCGTCGACAACGACGTCAACCTCATGGCCCTGGGCGAGCACGCGACGATGTATCCGGACGTCGAGCAGATGATCTTCGTCAAGGTCGCCACCGGCATCGGCGCCGGCATCATCAGCGGCGGGCGGCTGCACCGCGGGGCCCAGGGCGCCGCCGGTGACCTCGGGCACGTCGCGGCGCTGCACGGCGGGTCGGTCCCGTGCACGTGCGGCAACGTCGGCTGCCTCGAGGCCGTGGCCAGCGGACCCGCCGTGGTGCGCGCGCTGCTCGAGCGCGGCATCGACGCCGGTGACACCCGCGGCCTCATCGCCCTGGCCAAGGGCGGCGACCTCGCCGCGGCCACCGCCATCCGCGAGGCCGGCCGCGAGATCGGGCACGTGCTGGCCACGTGCGTCTCGCTGCTCAACCCGTCGGTCATCGCGGTCGGAGGGCTGCTGGCCCAGGCCGCCGAGTCGCTGCTCGCGGGCATCCGCGAGGTCGTCTACGGACGCTCACTGCCCCTGGCCACGGGCGAGCTGCAGATCGTGGCGTCGCGCACCGCCGGGCACGCGGGCGTCATCGGCGCCGCGACGATGGTGATCCAGCACGTGCTGGCCGCCGAGCACGTCGAGGCGCAGATCTCCTCCGCCGCCGCCGGCTGACGGCCCGACCGACCGAGGCCGGCCCGGCCGTGGTCAGGCGGGAAGGGCCGGGGCCGTCGACTCCACGGGGACGGCCGGGACGGCGCTCCACGGCGGGCGGGACGCGAGGTCGCGCACCGCGGCGAGGGCCGTGGCGATCGTGTCCTGCTGGAGCAGCGGGTGGTCCATCGGCTGGGCGTGGACGAACTCGATGTCGGTGATGCCGACGAACCCGAAGATCGCCCGCAGGTAGGGCTCCTGGAAGTCGTAGGCACCCATCGGACCGGTCGGGGAGTAGTCGGCCCGCGCGAGGTGATGCAGACCATCCGCCGGCCGTGGACGAGCGGCACCGGGTAGCCGTCGGTGTAGGCGAACAGGTACCCGGGCTGCACGAGGCAGTCGATCCAGTGCTTGAGGACGTAGGGCAGGCCGAGTCCCCGGCGTGTCGGCGGATCCGGACACCGCGCCGAAACCTCTGCGCCACAGCGCCGTCGCACGCCCACGACGAAGCGCCCCGAGCGAGCTCGGGGCGCTTCGTGCTCTGGCGGTGGCGGTGGGATTTGAACCCACGGAGGACTTGCATCCTCACACGCTTTCGAGGCGTGCTCCTTAGGCCGCTCGGACACGCCACCGCCGGAGAGGCTACCCGAGCCGGGGCTCCGCCCAGAAATCGGCAGGGCCCCCGCCGGACCACCCTCCGGACGCGACGACGCCGCCCCCGGGAAGCAGGGGCGGCGTCGTGGTGGCGACCGCGTGGGCGGTCAGCCGAGCGGTCAGGCGCGCTTGGTGACGGCCTTGACGATGAAGAGCAGCACGACCGCGCCGAGGAGGGCGGTGAGGAAGCTGGCGATGAGCCCGGCTCCGGCCATGTCCATGCCGAACAGGCCGAGGAGGAAGCCACCGAGAAGGGCGCCGATGATGCCGACGACGATGTTCAGGATGATGCCCTGCTGCGCGTCGGTCTTCATGATCTTGCTGGCGACCCAGCCGGCGAGACCGCCGATGATGATCCAGGCGATGAAGCCCATGGGGGTTGGACCTTTCAGAGAGGTAGACGGTCCCGATCGGGAAAACCGCTGGTCATCGACGCTACACGAATCTTTGTCGAAGGTTCGAATCGCGTGCACGTCGATCTCCTCCCGGTTACCCGGGCAGCGGGGGACCCAAACGCGGGTGGTGGCCGTCGTCCTCAGCCCGGGCCGCGGTGGCCGTCGAAGAAGCGGCGCACCACCTCGCCGCACTCGTCCTCGAGGACGCCGCCGACGACCTCCGCCCGGTGCGTGGACCGGCGGTCGCGCACGACGTCCCACACCGAGCCGCAGGCGCCGAGCTTGGGGTCCCAGGCGCCGAGGACGACCCGCGCCACCCGCGCGAGGACGACCGCCCCCGCGCACATCGGACAGGGCTCCATCGTCACGACGAGGGTGCACCCCTCGAGCCGCCAGGTGCCGAGCGCCGCGGCGGCCGCGCGGATGGCGACGACCTCGGCGTGGGCGGTCGGGTCGCCCTCCGCCTCGCGCAGGTTCCAGCCCTCGCCGAGCACCTCGCCCGAGGCCGAGACGACGAGCGCGCCGACGGGGACGTCACCCGCCTGCGCGGCCCGCTCGGCGAGCGCGAGCGCCCGCCGCATCAGGGCGGCCTCGGTGGGGTCGGGCGGAAGGGGCACCCGCTAAGTTTCACCCATGCGCGTCATCAACCCGGACCACCGCCTCATCGCCCACAAGCTGACCTACCTCCGGGACAAGCGGACCGACTCCCCCACCTTCCGCCGCCTCGCGGAGGAGCTGATGACGCTGCTCGCCTACGAGGCGACGCGCGACGTGCGGGTCGAGCCGTTCGAGATCGAGACGCCCGTGGCGCCGACGACCGGCATCAAGCTGAGCAACCCCAAGCCACTCATCGTGCCCATCCTGCGGGCGGGCCTCGGGATGCTCGAGGGCATGGTCCGGCTGCTGCCGAGCGCCGAGGTCGGCTTCCTCGGGATGCAGCGCGACGAGGAGACGCTCGAGGCCATCACCTACGCCAACCGCCTCCCCGACGACCTGCGCGGCCGACAGGTCTACGTCCTCGACCCGATGCTCGCCACCGGCGGCTCGATGGCCGACGCGATCCAGTTCCTCCTCGCCCGCGGCGCCGACGACATCACCGCCGTGACCCTGCTCAGCGCGCCGGAGGGCATCGCCCACCTGCAGGAGGCGCTCAAGGACGTCGCGCCCCCCATCACCCTCGTCACCGGGGCGATCGACGAGAAGCTCAACGAGGTCGGGTACATCGTCCCCGGCCTGGGCGACGCCGGCGACCGCCTCTACGGCCTGGCCCAGTAGGTTCCCCGTCGAGGGGACCGGCACCCGGACGACACGCCCGGCATCCGGACCTCTCCCGTCACACCCGTCACATCTGGAAGCATCACTGGCTGAGGCGTGCGCCCGGTACGCCGCGATGCAGGAGGACCCACCATGCCGCCGATCAAGAAGATCGTCCTGTGGCTCGTCGTGGTGTTCCTGCTCTACGCGATCCTCACCTCCCCCTCCGAGGCGGCCGACATCTTCGGCTCGGCCTGGGACGTGGTGAAGAACGGCGTCGCCAACATCGCCGCCTTCTTCGACAACCTCATCAGCAGAGGGTGACGTGGCGCGCCGACCGCGGCTCGACCGCGAGCTCGAGCGCTACCTCGTGGGCGGCGAGACGGTCATCGTCGCGGTCCGACGCCACTGGTTCCACCTGATCCGCGAGATCGCGATGGCGGTCGCCGCCACCGTGCTGGCCTTCTGGGTCGACCTCGAGGTCCCCCGCACCCCCGGCGGCGAGGTGCTGCACAACCTCGCCCTCGCCATCTGGTGGGCGGCGGCGCTCTGGCTGCTGTGGCGCTTCCTCAACTGGCGGCACGACTGGTTCGTCGCCACCGACAAGCGCTTCCTGCTCTTCTACGGGTTCATCCGGCGCAAGGTCGCGATGATGCCGCTGATGCGCGTCACCGACATGACCTTCGACCGCAGCGTGCTCGGCCGGATCGTCGGCTACGGGATGTTCGTCCTCGAGTCGGCCGGGCAGAAGCAGGCCCTGTCGGTCATCGACCACGTGCCCGATGCCGACCGCCACTACCGCGCCATCTGCACCCAGCTCTTCGGTCCCGGCTCGCAGGTGCGGGTGATCCCCGGCTTCACGCCCCCGCCGCCCGAGGACGACGGCACGGGTGGCGACGACGGTCCGGGCCCCGACGGGCCGGCGCCGGTGGGTGGCCCGTCCGGAGACGCCGTGCCCGTTCCGTACGAGGACGCCTCTGCCACAACGGTTCACGAGCCGGAGTCCTGGTACCGCAGCTCGAACGTGCGCGGCTCGAACCGCCTCGGCGACACCGGGGAGATCCCCGTCGTGCGCGTCCCGCGGCACGACGACGAGGACGCCCCGCTGTACCCGCCGCGCCACTGGGCACAGTGACGCCGGCGGTCGGGGCGGCCCCCGACCGGGGGCTGGACGTCCTGCACCGCCGACGTGCCGGGCGGGTGTCCTCCGCTAGCGTCGACGGGTCCCTTTCACCGATGACAGGAGCCCGAGCCGATGGGCGTCATGCGTACGAAGTCGATCGAGCAGTCGATCGCCGAGACCGGCGAGCCGGAGTTCGAGCTCAGGAAGAACCTCAGCGCCCTCGACCTCACCGTCTTCGGGATCGGCGTCATCATCGGCGCCGGCATCTTCACCCTGACCGGCCGCGCGGCGGCGAACTACGCCGGGCCGTCGATCGCGCTCTCGTTCGTCCTGGCCGCGGTCTGCTGTGGCCTGGCCGCCCTCTGCTACGCCGAGTTCGCGTCCACCGTGCCGGTGTCCGGCTCGGCGTACACGTTCTCGTACGCCTCCCTCGGCGAGCTCGTCGCGTGGATCATCGGCTGGGACCTCCTCCTCGAGCTCATGCTCGGCGCCAGCGTCGTCGCCCAGGGCTGGTCGCAGTACGCGACCCTCTTCCTCGAGAAGATCGGCATCGTCGTGCCCGAGTCGGTGGCGCCGGGGTCGGCGTTCGACCTGCCGGCGTTCGTGCTGATCGTCGTGCTCACGGCGCTCATCGCCATCGGCATCAAGGAGTCGCTGCGGGTCAACCTCGTGCTCGTGGCGGTGAAGCTGTTCATCGTCCTGTTCGTCATCGTCGCCGGGATCGGCTTCATCAACACCGCGAACTACTCGCCGTTCATCCCGCCCAGCGCGGCCGGTGAGCAGGTCTCGGGCATCACGGCGCCGCTCATCCAGGTGCTGTTCGGCCTCGAGCCCACGACGTACGGCGTGCTCGGCATCGTGTCCGGTGCCTCGATCGTGTTCTTCGCGTACATCGGCTTCGACGTCGTGGCGACGACGGCCGAGGAGGCGAAGAACCCCCAGCGCGACCTGCCGATCGGCATCATCGCCTCGCTCGTCATCTGCACGGTGCTCTACGTGGCGACGACGCTCGTCATCACCGGGATGGTCAAGTACGACAAGATCGACCCCGACGCCGCGCTGGCTGCCGCGTTCGAGTCGGTGGGCAAGCCCGGGTACGCGACGCTCATCGCCGCCGGTGCCGTCGCCGGCCTGATGACCGTGGTGATGACGCTGATCATCGGCGCCACCCGCGTGACCTTCGCGATGTCGCGCGACTGGCTGCTGCCGCGCTCGCTCGGCCGGACCAACCCCAGGACGGGCACGCCGGTTCGCCTCACCCTCATCATCGGCACCGTCGTGGCGCTCGTGGCGAGCCTGACGCCCATCGGCAAGCTCGAGGAGATGGTGAACATCGGGACGCTGTCGGCGTTCGCGCTCGTGTCCGTCGCGGTGCCGGTGCTGCGCAGGAAGCGCCCCGACCTCAAGCGGGCGTTCACCGTGCCGTTCTCGCCGGTGCTGCCGGTGGTGGCCGCGCTCATCAGCGTCTACCTCATGCTCAACCTGTCGGGGGAGACGTGGGTCCGCTTCCTCGTGTGGATGGCGATCGGCTTCGTCATCTACTTCCTCTACGGCGTCAAGCGCTCGCGCATGGCCGTCGAGGAGCGCGGCGAGAAGGTCCCCGCCCCTACCGACGCCTGACCCGCCTGCACACCCCGGTTAGAGGTGAAATCCGACCCTGAGGCGGTCGGGTTTCACCTCGAACCATGTGCACGGCCGCCGGGTCGAGGTGAACGTCGACGCTGACAGGGTCGGATTTCACCTCGACCCGGTGCGTCCACAGGGGGCACCCGGTCCTGGGGTTTGTCCACAGCGCCGAGGTCGGGCTGGTGGAGCGAGGCCAGGGCGGCCACGGTGGCGTGATGACGACCTCCGACTCCCGCGCCGCGGTCGCGGTCCGGCGCGGGCTGGCCAAAGAGGTGGCCGCCCTCCATGGCGGTGTCGTCTCGCGGGCGATGTTGCGCGCGGTCGGGGTCGACCACCGGATGGTCGCGCGCGAGGTCGCGGCGGAGCGCTGGGCCCTCCACGGTGTCCAGACCGTCTCCGTCACCACCGGGGCCTTGGGTTTCGAGGGGTCGTGCTGGCGTGCGGTGTGGGAGGTCGGGGAGCGGGTGGCTGCGCTCGACGGCGTCACGGCCCTGCAGCACGCAGGTCTCACGGGGCTGGGCGACGCCACCGTCCACGTGTCGGTGAAGCACACCACCGAGGTGGTCGCCGTCGACGGCGTCAGGATCCACAAGGTCATCAGGCGCCCGTCGGAGCAGCTGTTCGGGGCCGGGCTCCCACGTGCCAGGCCGGCGATCGCGGCCGTCCGGGCCGCGCACTGGGCCGTCAGCGACCGCCAGGCGGCCCTGTTCCTCGTGATGCCCGTCCAGCAGCGGCTGTGCACCGGGCGCCAGCTGGTCGAGGCCACGGCGCACGCTCGGGGACGCACTCGTCGCGCCCTCATCCGGACCCTCGTCGGCGACGTCGCGGACGGTGCGCACTCCCTCGGCGAGCTCGACGTCGTCGCGTCGTGCCGGGCGCGCGGGCTCCCTGACCCCGCCCGCCAGTCGCTGCGCCGACTCCCCGGCGGCGCTGCCTACCTCGACCTCGAGTGGCCGGAGGCCCGCCTGGTGGTCGAGGTCGACGGCGCCGGACACCTGCGTGGGTTGCAGATGGTCGACGACGACCTGCGCCAGAACGCGGTCGCGATGGGTGACGACCTCGTCCTGCGGGTCGGGCTCATCGGCTGGCGCCTGACGCCGCACCTGTACCTCGACCAGATCGTCGGGACCTACTGGCGTCGCCTCCGGCGCGCGGCCTGACGCCGACGCCCCCGCATCGATTCGAGGTGAAAGTCGACCACCTCAGGGTCGGATATCACCTCGAGCCACCCCACCCACCTGCGATTCGAGGTGAAAGTCGACCACCTCAGGGTCGGATTTCACCTCGAACGGGAGGTGCTAGGGGCGGAGGAGGGCCTCGGCGGCGCCGCCGCCGGCGGAGGTGGAGACGCCCTCGACGTCGAGCGGCAGCTCGCCCGCGCCCTCGACGACCGGCCGACCCACGGCGTGGCGCTGGCCCACGGCGCGCTCGCCGGGGGTGGTCGTCGCGGTGATGGGCAGCTCGAGCTCGAGCACGCCCTTGCCGTAGCGCCCGTCCTCGGGCAGCGGCACCGGGTAGGTCCCCGTGAAGCACGCGGTGCACAGGCGGTCGCGGGGCTGGTTGGTGGCCCCGATCATCCCGTCCTCGGAGATGTAGCCCAGGCTGTCGGCGCCGATGGAGTTGCGCACCTCCTCGACCCCGAGCCCCGTGGCGATGAGCTCGGCGCGGGTCGCGAAGTCGATGCCGTAGAAGCAGGGCCAGCGCACCGGTGGAGACGAGATCCGCACGTGCACCTCGGCCGCGCCGGCCTCGCGCAGCATCCGCACGAGCGCGCGCTGGGTGTTGCCGCGGACGATCGAGTCGTCGACGACGATGAGCCGCTTGCCCTTGATGACGTCGCGCAGTGGGTTCAGCTTGAGCCGGATGCCGAGCTGACGGATCGTCTGCGACGGCGCGATGAAGGTGCGCCCGACGTACGAGTTCTTCACCAGCCCCTGGCCGTAGGGGATGCCCGACTCCTGCGCGTAGCCGATGGCGGCGGGCGTCCCCGACTCGGGCGTCGGCATCACGAGGTCGGCGTCGACGGGGTGCTCGCGTGCCAGTGCCCGACCCATCTCGACGCGGGCCTCGTGCACGACGCGCCCGCTGATGGTCGTGTCCGGGCGGGCGAGGTAGACGTACTCGAACACGCACCCCTTGGGCGAGGCCTCGGCGAATCGGGAGGACCGCAGCCCGTCCTCGTCGATGACGACGAGCTCGCCCGGCTCGACCTCGCGCACGTACGACGCGCCGACGATGTCGAGGGCAGCGGTCTCGGAGGCGACGACCCAGCCCCGCTCGAGCCGGCCGATGACGAGCGGACGGATGCCCTGCGGGTCGCGCGCGGCGTACAGGGTCGACTCGTCCATGAAGACGAAGCAGAACGCCCCGCGCAGCAGCGGCAGGGTGTCGAGCGCCGCGGCCTCGAGCGTGCGGTCGGGGTCGTCGGCGAGCAGCGCCGTGACGAGCGCGGTGTCGGTGGTGTTGCCGCGGGCGAGCTCACCGCGGTGCGGGTCGAGGCCGCGCCGGCCCTCGACGAGGTCGCGGAGCTCGGCGGAGTTCGTGAGGTTGCCGTTGTGGGCCAGCGCCACGGTGCCGCCGGAGTGCCCGCCGAGCGTCGGCTGGGCGTTCTCCCACGTTGACCCGCCGGTCGTGGAGTACCGGCAGTGGCCGACCGCGAGGTGGCCGCGCAGCGACGCGAGCGAGCGCTCGTCGAAGACCTGGCTGACCAGCCCCATGTCCTTGTAGACCAGCAGGCGCTTGCCGTCGGACGTCGCGATGCCCGCCGACTCCTGGCCGCGGTGCTGCAGGGCGTAGAGCCCGTAGTACGTGAGCTTGGCGACGTCCTCGCCGGGGGCCCACACCCCGAAGACGCCGCAGGCGTCCTGCGGGCTCTTGTCGTCGGGGTTGATGTCGTGGGTCAGGCGTCCGTCACCGCGTGGCACGTGCCCCAGTCTCCCACACGCCCGCCGTCGCGACCTCCGGTCGCCGAGGTCCGGACGGGCCCGACCCGGGCGACGCGCTCAGCGGCGGCCGACGCGCTCGACGAGGAGCGCGACGAGGGCGGCGAGCACCGCCGCGATCCCGGCGCACAGGAAGCCCAGGTAGCCCACGGCCGCACTCGCGTCGTACGACCCGGCGACCCGGTCGGAGACCCCGTCCGGGCGGGAGGCGAGGTAGACACCGACGAGGAAACCCAGGACCGCACCCGTGACGATGAACGGGAGGAAGCGCGGGCGACGACGTGGAGGCACGTCCTCAACGGTACGCGAGGCCCGCGACACCGCCGCCGGGGCCCGGCGACATGCTCGCCCGGGCCCCTGAGCAGGGCGCACACTCGGGGGATGACCCCATCCACGGACCCCCCGCGCTCCGAACACCCCGCATGACCTCGACGACGACGACCGCACCGGACCACCGCCCCCGTGGGCTCTGGTATGCCGCAGGCACCCTGCTCTCCGCCGCGGCCGGAGCCGGGGTCGGCCACCTCGTCGCGGGCTTCGTCTCCCCCGAGTCCTCCCCCGTCCTCGCCGTCGGCTCCACCGTCATCGACCTCACGCCGACCCCGGTGAAGGAGTGGGCGGTCGCCCAGTTCGGCACCGCCGACAAGCCGATCCTCGTCGGCTCGGTCGCCATCGTCACCCTCCTGCTCGCCGGCGGCATCGGGCTCGTCGCCCGCGGCCGCCGCAACATCGGCCTCGCGCTGCTCGGGGCGCTGGCGTTCACCGCCACCGTCGCCGCGGTCCTGCGCCCGACGAGCGGCCCGGTCGACGTCCTGCCCGGGCTGGCCACGGTCGGCGTCGGCGTGGGTGCCGGAGCCTGGTTCCTCGGCCTCCTCGACCGCTGGGGCCAGGCCGACCGCGACCCCGCCGCCGGCGCGGGCCCGGACACCTCGGCGCCCGCTGACGGCAGCTCCAACCGCCGCAACGTCCTCGCCGCCGCTGCCGGCCTCGGCGCCCTCGCCGCCACCGGCGGTGCCCTCGGCCAGGTCGTCACCCGTGGCGGCTCGGCCTCCACCGTCACCCTCCCCGTGGCCGCCGAGCCCCTGGGCGCCCTGCCGCAGGGCCTCGAGGCGAAGGTGCGCGGCATCTCCGCGTTCCGCACACCGAACAACGCCTTCTACCGGATCGACACCGCGCTGGTCATCCCGCGCGTGTCCACCGACGGCTGGTCGCTGACCATCGACGGCGACGTCGACAAGCCCTTCGAGATCTCCTTCGAGGAGCTCCTGAAGATGCCGATGGTCGAGGCCGACATCACCCTCACCTGCGTGTCCAACGAGGTCGGCGGCCAGTACGTCGGCGCCGCCCGCTGGCTGGGCGTGCGCACCAAGGACCTCCTCGAGCGGGCCGGCGTGCGCCCCGGGGTCGACCAGATCCTCAGCCACTCCACCGAGGGCATGACGATCTCCACGCCCATCCAGGCGCTGACCGACGACCGCAACGCGCTCGTCGCCATCGGGATGAACGGCCAGCCGCTGCCGGCGGTGCACGGCTTCCCCGCGCGGCTCGTGACCCCCGGGTTGTACGGCTTCGTCGGGGCCACCAAGTGGCTCAACAGGATGGAGGCCACCACCTACGCGGCCAAGCGCGCCTACTGGACCGAGCGCGACTGGGCCATCGACGGCCCGATCCTCACCCAGGCGCGGATCGACACCCCGCGCGGGCTCAACCGGGTCAAGGGCGGCAAGGTCGTCATCGGCGGCGTCGCCTGGGCCCAGCACCGCGGCATCGAGAAGGTCGAGCTGCGCATCGACGGCGGCGAGTGGCAGACCGTCGAGCTCGGCCCCGACGCCGGCATCGACTACTGGCGCCAGTGGTACCTCGAGTGGGACGCCAAGCCCGGTCGCCACGACCTCACCGTGCGCGCCACCGACAAGACCGGCGAGGCCCAGCCGGAGAAGCGCACCACGCCGTTCCCTGACGGGGCGCGCGGCTGGCACTCCATCGTCGTCATCGTGGAGTGAGCCGCCCACCACGCCCGTGACGCAGACGACCCGGGGAGAACCGCTGAGAAACAGCGGTTCTCCCCGGGTCGTCTCGGCAACGCGGCTGTGCCGCAACCAGGTCACGGATGGGCAACGGTGGAGAAAGTTCTCGCCGAACCCAATCCACCCCCGGAGCAGCCCCGAACCACTCCCGACCGAAGCAAGAAACACAAAACGTCAAGGAGCAGTTCCCATGCGTTCCACCCGTATGACTGTCGCCGCCCTGGCTCTCGCACTCCCCCTGTCGCTCGCCGCCTGTGGCTCGTCCGACTCGGGTTCGGGTTCCACCGGCATGTCCTCGTCCGCCGCCCCCTCGGCCAGCCCCTCGGAGTCCATGAGCTCCGACATGGGTGACAAGCCGTTCGGCGCCGCCTGCTCGGCCGTCCCCACCTCGGGTGCGGGTTCGTTCGACGGCATGGCCGCCGACCCGGTCGCCACCGCGGCCAGCAACAACCCCGTCCTGTCCACCCTCGTCACCGCGGTGACCGAGGCCGGCCTCGGCGAGACCCTGAACACCGCGAAGGACATCACCGTCTTCGCGCCGACCAACGACGCGTTCGCCGCCCTCGACAAGAAGACGCTCGACGCCGCCATGGCCGACCCCAAGGGCCTGCTCACCACCGTCCTGACCAACCACGTCGTCGAGGGTCGCCTCTCGCCCGACCAGGTCGCCGGCGAGCACAAGACCCTCTCGGGCAAGACCATCACCGTCGCCGGTTCCGGCGAGGAGTTCACGGTGACCCCGGGCGACGCCAAGGTCGTCTGCGGCAACGTGCAGACCGCCAACGCGACGGTCTACATCATCGACAAGGTCCTCGTCCCGGCGATGTGATCCGTCTCCTCGAGACGAATCATCAGGGATGATGAACGACATGACAGCCGCCTCCCCCGGTCCGGGCCAGCCCCTCACCGGGGGGGCGGCTGCCGTCACCACCGGCGCCGACCTCGCCGACCTGCTCCGCAGGTCCGCCCGAGGTGACGAGGCCGCGTTCGCCCAGCTGTACGACGCGACCTCACGCCGACTGTTCGGCCTCGTCCTGCGCGTCGTCCGCGACCACGCGATGTCGGAGGAGGTCACCCAGGAGGTGTACCTCGACGTCTGGCGGCAGAGCGCCCGCTTCGACGCCGACCGCGGGAGCGCCATCTCCTGGCTGATGACGATCGCCCACCGGGCGGCCGTCGACCGGGTCAGGTCGAGCGAGGCCTCCCGCCGCCGGGACGACGTCCACGCGACGACGAACCAGGACATCGACTTCGACACCACCGCCGAGTCCGCCCAGGCCTCCCTCGAGGCCCAGCGGGTGCGGCGCGCACTGACCACCCTCACCGACGCGCAGCGGAGCGCGGTCGAGCTGGCCTACCTCGGTGGCTACACGCACACCGAGGTCGCCCGCCTCCTCGACCTTCCACTGGGCACCGCGAAGACCAGGATCCGGGACGGGCTCATCCGTCTTCGGGACACGTTGGGAGTACCGGCATGAGCCCCGATCTGCACCACCTCTCCGGTGCCTATGCGGTCGACGCCCTCGACACGCACGAGCGCACGAGCTTCGAGGAGCACCTCGCGGTGTGCCCCGACTGCCGGGCCGAGGTCGCCGAGCTGACCTCCGCGGCGCACGCGCTGTCCTCCCTCGACGAGGCCATCCCTCCGCCGGCCCTGCGCGCCTCCGTGCTGGCCGGCATCAGCAGGGTGCGCCCCCTCCCCCCTCTCGACCCGGAGGTCGGTGGTTCGCTGCGTTCCGCCGACGTCGCGACGACGTCCGGTGGGCCCCGGCGTGAGCGCCGCAGCGACGATGGCGTCGTCGTCCCGTTCCGTCGGCGCACCGCCACCTGGCTGACCGCCGCCGCCGCGGCCGTGGCCGTCGCGGTCGGCGGTCTCGCCTGGTCGCCGTGGTCGGACCCCACGTCGTCCCCGTACGACCAGGTGGTCGCCGCGGCCGACGCCACGACCGTGACCAGCGCCAAGGGCGGCACCACCGCCAAGGTGGTCTACAGCCGCCAGCTCGGCCGCTCGGCCATCACCGTCGCGGGCCTGCCCTCGCTGCCCGACGACCAGACCTACCAGCTCTGGTACGCCGGCCTCGACGAGAAGATGCACCCGGCGGGCCTGTTCGACACCGACGCCTCGGGCCGCGCCACGGCCGTCCTCGACGGCGACGCCAACACCGCCACGGCGGTGGGCCTCACCGTGGAGCCCGCGGGCGGGTCGGCCCAGCCGACCACCGAACCGCTCATGGTGATGGCGCTCGCCTGACCACCGCCTCGGCCGCTGCCTCGAGAACCCCTTCGCTTCCGGCGTAGGGACTCTCGGGCCGCGGCCAGTGCGTGACGACGTCGGTGAAGCCCAGCTCGGCCGCCCGGCCGGTCATCTCGGCGTAGAGCTCGACCGACTCCAGCGCGTACCGCGGCGAGGAGTCGAGGAGGAGGTAGCGGTCGAGGGAGCCGCGGCCGGCCTGCGCGCACGCGTCGTCGAAGCGGGCGACGAGGCCGTCGAGGTGCCCGAACCACTCGTCGACCGTGTCGCCCTTGCCGCCGTAGGTCGCCCAGGCGTCGCCGAGCCGCGCCGCGAGCGCCACCGAGCGCGGGCCGTTGCCCGCCACGACGAGCGGCACCCGCGACCGGACCGGCTCGGGGAGGGTGCGGGCGTCGCGCGTGGCGTAGAACTCGCCGTCGTGGTCGACGTGGTCGTCGGTGAGGAGGCGGTCGAGCAGGCCGGTGAACTCGTGGAACCGGTCGACGCGCTGCTTGAGCGGCAGGTCCTCGCCGATGATGCGGCTGTCGAGGTCGCCGCCCGTGCCGATGCCCAGGAGGAAGCGACCCCCGCTCGCGTCGTCGAGGGTGATGGCGTCGCGCGCCAGGACGTAGGGGTGCCGGTAGTTCGGGGAGGCGACGAACACCCCGAGGCCGATGGTGGAGGTGACCGTGGACGCCAGCGCCAGGGTGGGCGCGAAGGCGAACACCGGTGCGTTCGGCAGGCCGCCCCAGACGAGGTGGTCGTAGGTCCACGCGTGGGAGAAGCCGAGCTCCTCGGCCGCCGCCCAGCGCGGGGCCGCCTGAGCCCAGCGGTGCTCGGGCACGACGACGATGCCGTGGCGCACGCCGGCGCTCATCGGGTGACCCCGGTGGCCTCGACGAGCGGCAGGAGGGAGTCCAGGCTCGCCCGGATGCCGCTGACCCGCAGCCGCCCGTCGGCCAGCGCCTGCGACCAGCGCAGGTCTCCGGTGGCCAGGCGCAGCCACGTCTCGGCGTCGGACTCGACGACGTTGGGCGGGGTGCCGCGGGTGTGGGTGGGCCCCTCGACGCACTGGACGGCGCCGTACGGCGGCACGCGCACCTCGACGCTGCGCCCGGGTGCGCGGGTGCCGAGCTCCTCGAGGGTGTAGCGCACGGCGGTGCCCCGGGTGGCGCGGTCGACGCCCTCGGGGTCAACCCGCCAGGCCGAGAGCGCAGCGGCGCCGGTGACGGGGTCGGTACGGCGACGGGGAGGCATCGCTCCATCCTAGGAGCGACCGCCGACGGGCCACCCGCGCCGCGTAGCCTGCGGGGGTGGGTGCGGCGGAGTTCGAGCGCGACGGCTCGCTCGTCACCGTCGTCCTCGACGGCCAGGGCCAGTCGGCGGTCGACCTCGACGACCCCGCCCGCCTGGAGTTCGAGTACGTGCAGCACCTCGCCCTGTGCGTCGACGCGCTGACGTCCCCGGGCCCGCTCCGGGTCACGCACGTCGGGGGTGCCGGGCTCACGCTCCCCCGGTGGGTCCACCACACGCGGCCGGGGTCGCCGCAGATCGTCCTGGAGCCCGACGAGGCGCTGACGGACGCGGTGCGCCGCGAGCTGCCGCTGCCGCGTGGGCACCGGATCCGGGTGCGGGCGGTCGACGGGGCGTCCGGGGTGGCGGCGATCAAGGACGACAGCGCCGACCTCGTCGTCGTCGACGCGTACGCCGGGGGCCGGGTGCCGGCCGACCTCGTGACCGGCGCGTGGTTCGGCGATGTCGCGCGGGTCCTCGCGCCCGGCGGGGTCCTCCTCGCCAACCTCGCGGACGAGCCGGGGATGCGGCACGTCGCCCGGGTGCTCGCCGGTGCCCGCGAGGCGCTCGGGCACGTCGCGCTCGTCGGCCTGCACGAGGTCCTCAAGGGGCGGCGCTTCGGCAACCTCGTCCTCGTCGCGTCCGAGAGCCCCATCGCCCTCTACGACCTGCGGCGCGCCGCGGCCTCCGCCGCCCTGCCGACGGGCGTGATGACGGGGGACGAGGTCGCGCGGAAGGTGCCGGGCGCGCGACCCTTCACGCCGCAGGACGCGCAGCCGTCACCCGTTCCCCCCGAACGAGGTGCGTGGCGCCGCCGCTGACCCCGAAACGTGTGTCACCCCTGCTCGCCCCGCAGGGTGCGCAGGATGCGGGCGCCCAGGGACTCGCGCGGCGCGGAGGCCGACGCGCCCCCGGTCACCCGGGGAAGGGTGCCCCCGGCCTCGTGGTGGCGCAGGGTGTGGATGACGTCGGCGAGGAAGGCGTCGATCTCCTCGCGGTCGTAGCCGCGCCGGAACTTCGTCACGGCGAACCGGGCCGAGCCCAGCCCCTCGGACGTCATCCGGAACGCCTCGGCGGCGCCACCGCCCTCGTGCCGCCGCAGCGTGGCGACGACGTCGTCGAGCAGCTCGTCGACCTCGCGCTCGTCGTAGCCCTCGCGGAACTGGGTCTGGGTGAACGTCGAGTTGAGGACGTCCTCGGCCCGCAGCAGGCGCGCCATCAGTCGACCCACACGCGGGCGTTGCGGAACATCCGCAGCCACGGGCTCTCGTCCTCGACCCGGCCGGAGGTCCACGACAGCTGGGCGTTGCGGGCGACCCGCTCGGGGTGCGGCATCATCGCGGTGAACCGGCCGTCGGGGGTGGTGACGGCGGTGAGGCCGTCGGGCGAGCCGTTCGGGTTGTGCGGGTAGGAGACCGCCGCGTCGCCGTGGTGGTCGACGAACCGCGCGACGCGAGCCACCGACGCGGCGTCGCCCCGCGCCGAGAAGTCGGCGAAGCCCTCGCCGTGCGCGACGGCGATCGGGACCCGGCTGCCGGCCATGCCTGCGGTGAGGATCGACGGCGAGTCGAGGACCTCGACCTGGGTGAGGCGGGCCTCGTACTGCTCGGACCGGTTGCGGGTGAACCGCGGCCACGCCTCGGCACCGGGGATGAGGTCGGCGAGCGCCGCGAACATCTGGCAGCCGTTGCAGATGCCGAGGCCGAAGGTGTCGTCGCGGTGGAAGAAGTCGTGGAAGGAGGCCGTGAGCCTCTCGTTGAAGAGCACCGACCGCGCCCAGCCCTCGCCGGCGCCGAGGGTGTCGCCGTAGGAGAAGCCGCCACAGGCGACGAGGCCGACCGCGTCGGCGAGGTCGAAGCGACCCGCCTGGAGGTCGGTCATGTGGACGTCGTAGGTGTCGAAACCCGCTCTGTCGAAGGCGAACGCGGTCTCGACGTGGCTGTTGACCCCCTGCTCGCGCAGCACCGCGACCTTGGGGCGGACCCCGAGGTTGAGGTACGGCGCCGCGACGTCGTGGGTGGGGTCGAAGGTCGTCTCGACCACGAGGCCGGGGTCGTCGTCGGCGCCGAACGCCGCGTGCTCCTCGTCGGCGCAGCCGGGGTTGTCGCGCAGCGCGGAGATCCGCCACGACACCTCGTCCCACGCCTGGGCGAGGTCGCGCAGCGGCTCGGCGAGGACCCGCTCGCCACCGATGGAGACGCGCACCGTCCGGTCGGTGGCCGTGCGGCCGACGACGGCAGCGAGGTCGCCCAGGCCGTGGTCGGCGAGCACCTGCTCGACGGTCGCCAGGTCGTCGGCGGGGACACCGAGGACGACCCCGAGCTCCTCGGCGAACAGGGCCGGCACGGACGCGACGTCGAGGTCGACCCCGACCGCCCCGGCGAACGCCATCTCGCAGGCGGCCGCCCAGAGGCCACCGTCGGAGCGGTCGTGGTACGCCAGCTTGACTCCGCGGGAACGGATCTCGGCCAGCGCCATCGCCAGGGACGACAGCCGCCGCGGGTCGTCGAGGTCGGGCACCTCCCCGCCGAACTCGCCCGAGACCTGCGCGAGCATCGAGCCACCGAGGCGGTCGAGCCCGGCGCCGAGGTCGACGAGGACGAGGGCCGAGCCGTCGCGCAGCTGCGGGGTCCAGGTGCCGCGGACGTCGGGCAGGGAGGCGAAGGCCGACACGACGAGCGACACCGGGGAGGTCACCTGCCGCGCCTCCCCCGAGGCCTCGTCGGTCCAGCGGGTGCGCATCGAGAGCGAGTCCTTGCCCACCGGCACGGAGATGCCGAGCGCGGGGCACAGCTCCATCGCCACGGCGTGCACGGTGTCGTAGAGCGCGGCGTCCTCGCCGTCCTCCCCGCACGCGGCCATCCAGTTGCAGGACAGCTTGACCCCGGTGAGACCGGCCAGCGGGGCGGCGAGCAGGTTGGTCAGCGCCTCGCCCACGGCCATCCGCCCGGAGGCCGGGCCGTGGACCGCGGCGAGCGGCATCCGCTCCCCGCTCGCCATCGCCTGGCCGGCGAACCCGACGTGGTCGGAGAGCGTGACGGCGACGTCGGCGACCGGCACCTGCCACGGGCCGACCATCTGGTCGCGGTGGCTGAGGCCGCCCACCGTGCGGTCGGCGATCGTCACGAGGAACCGCTTGGAGGCGACGGTGGGGTGGCGCAGCACGGCGTAGGCGGACTCGCGGACGTCGATCCCCGCGACGTCGAGGTCCGGGGTGGACCACGAGACGCGGTTGACGTCGCGCGTCATCCGCGGGGGCTTGCCGAGGAGCACCTCCATCGGCATGTCGATGGGGCGGTCGTCGTCGGGGCCGTCCTCGGCCCCGGGGGCCAGGACGAGCCGGCCGTCACCACTGGCGACACCGACGACGGCGTAGGGGCACCGCTCGCGCTCGGCGAGGGCGGCGAACTGCGACAACGACTCCGGAGCGATGGCGACGACGTAGCGCTCCTGGCTCTCGTTGCACCACGCCTCCTTCGGCGCCAGCCCCGACTCCTCGAGCGGCACCGCCGACAGGTCGAAGCGCGCCCCCAGCCCGGCGCCGTCGACGAGCTCGGGGAAGGCGTTGGACAGCCCGCCCGCGCCGACGTCGTGGATGGCGAGGACCGGGTTGTCGGCGCCGAGGTTGACGCAGTGGTTGATGACCTCCTGCGCGCGCCGCTCGATCTCGGGGTTGCCGCGCTGCACGGAGTCGAAGTCGAGCTCGGCCGCGTTGGCGCCGGCCGCCATCGAGGACGCCGCGCCACCGCCCATGCCGATCCGCATGCCGGGGCCGCCGAGCTGCACGAGCAGCGTGCCGGCGGGGAAGACGACCTTGTGCGTCTGGTCGGCGCTGATCGACCCGAGGCCCCCGGCGCTCATGATCGGCTTGTGGAAGCCGCGGCGGACGCCGTCGACGGTCTGCTCGTAGACGCGGAAGAACCCGCCCAGGCCGGGGCGCCCGAACTCGTTGTTGAACGCGGCGGCGCCGATCGGGCCCTCGACCATGATGTCGAGCGGGCTCGCCAGGTGCGCCGGGGAACCGTAGGGGTCGCGCTCCCACGGCTCGTCGGTGCCGGGCAGGTGGAGGTTGGAGACGACGAAGCCGGTGAGGCCGGCCTTGGGCTGGCTGCCGCGACCGGTGGCGCCCTCGTCGCGGATCTCGCCGCCGGCGCCCGTGGCCGCCCCCGGGAAGGGGCTGATCGCCGTGGGGTGGTTGTGGGTCTCGACCTTCATGAGGACGTGGACCTCGCCCTCGCGGGCGCCGTAGCGGCTCGGGCCGGCGGTGCCCTCGGGGAGCCAGCGGGTGACCGGGCCGCCCGCCATGATCGACGCGTTGTCGGAGTAGGCGACCACGGTGCCCTCGCCCGCGACCTCCTCGGTGTGCCGGATCATCCCGAACAGCGAGCGCGGCTTGGCGTCGCCGTCGACGACGAAGTCGGCGTTGAAGATCTTGTGGCGGCAGTGCTCGGAGTTGGCCTGCGCGAACATCATCAGCTCGACGTCGGAGGGGTTGCGCCCCAGCCCGGTGAAGGCGTCGACGAGGTAGTCGACCTCGTCGTCGGACAGGGCCAGGCCGTAGGCGGTGTCGGCCTCCTCGATGGCGGCGCGGCCCTTCCCGAGGACGTCGACGCGCTCCATCGGCTCGGCCTCGCGCTCGTCGAACAGGACCTCGGTGGCCGCCACCGTGGGCAGCGCGGTCTCGGTCATCCGGTCGTGGACGAGGTCGGCGACGGCCCCCCACTGCTCGTCGGTGAGGGGGGCGTCGGTGGCGACGCGGTACTCGGTGACCCGCTCGACGCGGCGCACGTCGACCCCGCAGTTGTGCGCGATGTCGGTGGCCTTGCTCGCCCAGGGCGAGAGCGTCCCGAGCCGCGGCGACACGACGACGGAGGTGACGTGCGCGCCCTCCGGGTCGGGGGCGACCGGCGGCCCGTAGGTGAGGAGGCGGGCGACGGTGGCCGCGGTGGCGTCGTCGAGCGGCTGCCGGCTGGCCACGAGGTGGACGTGACGGGCCCCCACCCCGGCGAGCCCGGGGACGACCCGCTCGAGCCGGGCCAGCAGGGCCGCGGCGCGGAACGGGGAGAGGGCGTTGCCGCCGGGGACGGTGGTCAGCACGAGGTCGTGCGACGAGGCCATGGCGTGCGGTCTCCCGGGGGTGCGGCGCGTGGGGTTCTGCCGAGACCCAAGGTTACCGGCGGCACGGCCCCGCGGTGCGCCCGGCACTCCCGGCGAGACGCGCCCGCGTGTACCATCTGGTACATGATCGAGGTCGTCCGCGAGTCCCACGCCCCCGCCGACCGGCTCTGGACGGTGATGTCCGAGGTCCGCCGCTGGCCCGACTGGCTGTCCACCGTGACGTCGGTGACCCCGCTGGAGCCCGGACGGCCCGACGAGGTCGGTGCGTCCTACGCGGTGAAGCAGCCGGGGCTGCCCGAGGCGGTGTGGACCATCACCGAGGTCGTGCCGGGCCGGTCGTTCACGTGGGAGTCCTCGGCGCCGGGGATGCGGTCCGTGGGGACCCACGAGCTGCGGCCGGGCGCCGACGGCACCACGCAGATCGCCCTCGGCCTGCGCTGGTCCGGTGCCCTCGCCGCGGTGGTGCGCTTCCTCGTCGGCCGCACCGCGCAGCACTACGTGACCACCGAGGCCGAGTCGCTCGACCGGACGGCCGCCGAGGGTGCCTGAGGCCGCGCCCTCACCCCGCGAGGAGCTGCTGGCCCGGGCCGTCGGCTGGTTCGCGGCGCACGGCGTGGGTGACACCAGCCTGCGCGCCCTCGCCACCGGCATCGGCACGAGCCACCGGATGCTGAACTACCACTTCGGTTCCCGCGAGGGCCTGCTCGTCGCCGTCGTCGAGGCCGTGGAGCGGGGCGAGCAGGGCGCCCTGCTCGAGCTGGCGGCATCCACTGACGACCCGTTCGAGGCCGGCGCCCTGTTCTGGACCCGGGTCGCCGACCGCGCCCAGGTGTTCGCCCCGCTGTTCTTCGAGCTGTCGAGCCACGCGATGCGCTCGCGCCCCCACGCCGAGCCGCTGCGGCGGTGGCTCCTGTCGGGGTGGACCCCCGCGCTGCGCGAGGCCTACGTCGGTGCCGGGGTGCCCCCCGAGCGGGCCGAGACCCTCGCCCTCCAGTCGCTCGCGATGGCCCGCGGCCTCCTCTTCGAGCTCGGCGTCACGGGCGACCGACCCGCGGCCGACGCGGCGATGGCAGGCTGGAGCGAGTCGGTCCGGCGCGAGCTCGAGGCGGTCGCCGGGTGAGCAGGGTCGTGGTGCTGGGCGGGACCGGGGCGATGGGGGCGCTCGTCGCCGGGCGGCTCGAGGCCGCGGGCCACGAGGTGGTGCGCGCGGCCCGGTCGACGGGCGTCGACGTCTCCACCGGCGCCGGACTGGACGCGGTGGTGGCGGGTGCCGACGTCGTCGTGGACTGCCTGAACCGCACGACCCTGTCGAAGGCCGTCGCCGTGGGGTTCTTCGAGGGCGCGGCCCGCCGGGTGGTGGCCGCGGCGGAGAAGGCCGGGGTCGGCCACCTCGTCGTCCTGTCGATCGTCAACGTCACCGACCCCGCCGTGCGGCGCTCCACCGGGTACTACGCGGGCAAGGCCGCCCAGGAGGACGCCTACCGCGCCGGCTCCGTGCCGCTCACCGTGGTGCGCACCACGGCGTGGTTCACCCTGGCCGAGACGTTCCTGGGCCAGATCCGGGTCGGTCGGGTCGCGCTCGTGCCCCGGATGCGGCTGCGGCCGGTGCACCCCGACGCCGCGGCCGCGCTGCTCGTCGACGCCGTGGGACGCGGCCCGGGCACGCCGCTGCTCGAGCTCGCCGGGCCCGAGGAGCTCGACGCTTCCTCGATGGCGCGGGCGGTGGCCGGCGCGCGCCATCAGGGCGTGAGGGTGGTCGGGATCCCGGTGCCGCTCAGGGGACTTCGTTCCGGACTGCTGCCCGGACCCGGCGCCACGGTCGACGACCGGACGTTCGGCGCGTGGCTCAGCCCGTGAAGGTGCGGCCGGTGAGCCGCTCGTAGGCCTCGACGTACTTGGCCCGGGTGCGCTCGAGGACGTCGGCCGGCATCGGCGGGGGCGCCGCGCCCGACTCCTTGTCCCAGCCGCTCGCCGGCGACAGCAGCCACTCGCGGACGAACTCCTTGTCGAAGCTCGGCTGGGTGTGCCCGGGCTCCCACTGGTCGGCGGGCCAGAAGCGCGAGGAGTCGGGGGTGAGCACCTCGTCGGCGAGGACCAGCCCGTCGGGGGCGTCGTCGTCGAGGCCGAACTCGACCTTGGTGTCGGCGATGAGGATGCCGCGGGCCGCGGCGATCTCGTTGCCACGAGCCAGGATCCGCGTGGTCAGGTCACGCGCCCGCTCGGCGGTGCGCTGGCCGACCGCGGCGACGACGTCGGCGAACGGCATCGGCTGGTCGTGCTCGCCCTGGGGCGCCTTGGTGCTGGGGGTGAAGACCGGCTCGGACAGCCGCGACCCGTCGACGAGGCCCTCGGGCAAGAGGACCCCGCTGACCCGGCCGTCGGCCCGGTACTCGCGCAGGCCGCCACCGGTGAGGTAGGCCCGGGCGACGCACTCGACGGGCAGCATCTCGAGCCGCCGCACGAGGACGGCGCGGCCGGCCACCTCGGGGGGC
This sequence comes from Oryzobacter telluris, assembly GCF_043099285.1. Taxonomy (GTDB): domain Bacteria; phylum Actinomycetota; class Actinomycetes; order Actinomycetales; family Dermatophilaceae; genus Oryzobacter; species Oryzobacter telluris. Next base: position 3,693,560 of record NZ_CP170723.1, read on the forward strand.
ACGTCGGTGGAGACGACGTGGTGGGGCACGAGGTCCTCGAGCTGCTCGAACCACCACAGGCTCAGCTGGGTGAGGACGGCGCCCTTGTCGGGCACGGGCGTCTCGAGGATGAAGTCGAAGGCCGAGAGGCGGTCGCTGGCGACGAGGAGGAGCCGGTCGTCGCGCGGTGCGCCGGTGGCGGGGTCGAGCGGGGCGTAGAGGTCGCGGACCTTGCCCGAGTAGACGTGCGCGTACCCGTCGAGGACGAGCGGCTCGTCGGGCGCGGGGACGGTGGGGGCGTCGGCCATGCGGGCGATTCTTCCAGCCGTCGGGTCGGTGGGGCGCGGCCGCCCGCCGGGCGGCTCGGCGGTCGTTAACCGGGTGACACTGTCGGAGCCCTTTGGCAGGGTGGCAGAGCGGCGCGGACGACCGGTCCGGGCCCACGACCGGGGGAGGTCTCGTGCTCGCACTCGTGCGCTACGGCGTCCGCGTCCACCCGGTCGGCACCCTCGTCGTCCTCGGCTCGGCCCTCGTGACCGCCGGCACCGGCGTCGCCACCGCCTGGCTGCTCGGCCTCGTGGTCGGCAGGCTCCCCGGCGTGGTCGCCGGCGGTCCGTCGGGTCCGGTCGCGTGGGCCCTGGGCGCCGTCGTGCTCCTCATGGGCGTCGCGGTGGTCCTCGACGGCCTGGAGTTCCCCGTGATGCAGATGCTGTCGCTGCGGACCGAGGAGGACGTCCTCGCCCGGCTCGCCCGCCTGCACGTGGGACCCACCCGGGTCGCCCACCTCGAGGACCCCGTGTACCTCGACCGCGTGCAGCGCGTCCGCGCCCGGGTCTGGGAGATCAGCCGCGGCCTCACCTCCGGTGGGCAGTTCGTCAACGGCGTCCTGGGACTCGTCGGGGCCGCGGTCACCGTGGGGGCCGTGTTCTCGTGGTGGTGGGCCCTGGGCCTCGCCGGGTTCGCCGTCGTCGTCGCCGGCCTCCACGCCCGGCTCGCCGGGCGCGAGCTCGACCACTGGGTCGGCGCCACCGCCGACCAGCGGCACGCCGACTACGCCTTCCTCGTGGCCACCGAGACAGCGCCTCGCGAGGTCCGCGTCTTCGGCCTCACCGACTGGCTGGCCGAGCGCTACACGCGGCGCGCCACGGCGTCGTTCCTCCCGTTCTGGGCCCAGCGCCGCCGCAACGGCCGCCGCTCGGCCGGGCTCGAGGTCCTCCGCACGGCCCTCGCCGTCGCCGCGCTCGCGGCCGTCGTCGAGGCCGTCTCCGCCGAGCGCCTGACCGTCGGCGCCGCGGCCACGACGATCCCCCTCGTCCTCTCCCTGGCGAGCACCGACGTCAGTGGCTTCGGCCTCGTCATCCTCCGCCGCGGCAGCGCGGTCCTCGCCGACCTCGTCGAGACCGAGCGGCTCTTCGGGGCCACCACCGCGCCCGGGGCGCCCCCGAGCGGTGGAGCCCCGGAGATCGTCGTCGACGACGTGACCTTCCGCTACCCCGGTCGCGAGGCACCGGTCCTCGACCGCCTCACCCTGCGCATCGCCCCCGGCGAGAGCATCGCCCTCGTCGGCGTCAACGGCGCCGGCAAGTCCACGCTCATCCGGCTGCTCACGGGCACCCTCGTGCCCACCTCCGGACGCGTCCTCGTCGACGGCGTCGACCTCGCCACTGCGCCCGAGGAGGTCGTCCGGCGCTGGCAGCGGCGGGTCGCGGTGCTGACCCAGGAGTTCTGCCGCTACCCCCTGTCGGCGGCCGACAACGTCACGCTGGGCGTGGGCCGCCGGGCCGGGCCCGATGACACCGCGGCCCTGCGCGAAGCCGCCCGCCGGGCCGGTGCCCAGGGCGTCGTCGACGCGCTGCCGGCGGGCTGGCAGACCCCTCTCGACCCCTCGTTCGAGGGTGGCCAGGACCTGTCCGGCGGAGAGTGGCAGCGCGTCGCCCTGGCCCGTGCGCTGTTCGCGGTCGACCACGGGGCCGGCGCGCTCGTCCTCGACGAGCCGGCCGCGGCCCTCGACGTCCGCGCCGAGGCCGACCTCGTGCGCCGCCACCTCAGCCTCGCCGAGGGCGTGACCTCCCTCGTCGTCTCGCACCGCTTCTCCGTGGTGCGGCCCGTGCCGCGCATCTGCGTCCTCGAGGGCGGCCGGGTCGTCGAGGACGGATCGCACGCCGCGCTCATGGCGGCCCGTGGGCGCTACGCCAGGATGTTCACCGCCCAGTCGAGCCGCCTCGTCGACCCCGACGGCGAGGCCGAGTCCTCCGGCGAGGCCGCCCGATGAGGCGCGGCGTCGTGCTGCTCCGGCTCTGGCTCGGGCTGTCGTTCCGCACCGCTCCCGTTCTCGCCGGCACGCGGGCCCTCGTGTCGGTGGTCGCCGCGGTGCTCGGCCCGCTCGCGACCCTCGGCACCGGGGCGGTCGTCGACGGCCTGACCCGGGGCGACGACGGCCGCACCCGGTGGGGTCTGGCCCTCGTCGCCGCGTTCCTCCTCGCCCGCGTCCTCGACGGCTTCGTCGCCTGGACCGTCGGGGCGACCCTCGAGGACCTCTCCGAGCGCGACGTGCGAGCCCGCGTGCTGCGCCTCATCGCCGGCATCCCCGGCCTGGCCCACCACCACGTCCCCGACCTCGCCGACACCGTCTCCGCCGTCCGTGAGGACTCGCGCCGCCTCGGCGGTGCCTCGCGCGTCATCCCGTGGATGCTCGCCTCGGTCGCGTCCGCCGTCACCGTCACCGCGGTGCTCGCCTCGGTCGCCTGGTGGCTGGTCCTCCTCGTCCCCGCGGCGTTCTGGCCGACGTGGGTGGCCGGCCGCACCGCGCGCCGGCTCTGGCGCACCGAGCACGACAACGAGTGGTCCCGGCGGCGTGCCGACCGCCTGCTCGACATCGGGATCAGCCCCGACCACGGCGAGGAGGTGCGGTGCAGCGCCGCGGGCCCGGCCGTCGTCACCGCCCTCTCCGACGCGCTGCTCGTCCGCCGGCACCGGGTCGCCGCGGCCGGGCGCGCCGGGGTGCGCCTCCTCGTCATGGCTCGCCTGGGATTCGTCGCCGCCCTCGCGGTGGCCGTGGCCGCCCTGTTCATGGCGGTGCGCGCCGGTGAGGTCCCCGTGGGCGGCCTCGTCGTCCTCGTCCTCCTGCTGCCCCAGCTCCTCGGGACCACCGACTCGCTGTCCGGCGTCGTGGGCACGGCGGTCGAGACGTCGAAGCGGGTCGGTCGCCTCCACGACCTGCAGGTGTACGCGAGCGACCACGGCTGGTCCACGAGCGTGCAGCCGCCCCCCGCGGCCTTCCGAGACGGCATCCGGTTCGAGGACGTGTCCTTCACCTACCCGGGGGCCGACGAGCCGGCGCTGCGCGAGGTCTCGCTCCACCTGCCCGCAGGGACCACCGTGTCGCTGGTCGGCGAGAACGGGGCCGGCAAGACCACCCTCGTCGCCCTGCTCGCCCGCCTGTGGGACCCCGACTCGGGCCGGGTCGTCGTCGAGGGCACCGACCTGCGCGACGTCGACCCCGTGGCCTGGCGGTCGCGGGCGACCGCCGCGTTCCAGGACCACGCCGACCTCCAGTTCCTCGTGCGCGAGAGCGTGGGGGTCAGCCGGCCCGGGGCCGACGACGACGACCTGTGGGCCTCGCTGCGCTCCTCGACCGCCGACCACGTGGTCGGTGGCCTCCGCGGCGGGCTCGAGGCCCAGCTGGGCCGGCAGTTCGACGGCGGCACCGACCTGTCCGGGGGCCAGTGGCAGCGCCTGGCCATCGCCCGCGGGCTGCTGCGCGACGCGCCGCTGCTCGTCCTCCTCGACGAGCCGACGTCGGCGCTCGACCCCGAGGCGGAGGCCGCGATCCTCACCGCGACGATGCGGCGGGCCCGCGAGGCCGCCCGGCGCACCGGGGGCATCACCGTCGTGGTGAGCCACCGGATGTCCACCGTGCGCGCCGCCGACCTCGTCGTGGTCCTCCACGACGGCACGGTCGTCGAGGTCGGGCCGCACGACGAGCTCGTCGCCCGGGGCGGCCGCTACGCCGAGCTGTTCGCCCTCCAGGCCAGCGGCTACCGCTGACCACCACCCCGGGTGGATTTGCATAGGTTGCCTATGTAATATCGGGAGACGTGACGACCCACGACGCCCTGGCCGACGAGCTCCTGCGCGGAGCCGCCCGCCTCTCGCGCTGGGCCACCCGCACCGCCGACCTCGGGATGCCGTGGGCCCAGGCCCGCGTCCTCGCCCTCGTCGACGAGCTGGGTCCGACGCGCGTCACGACCCTCGCCGCCGCCGACGACTGCTCCCAGCCGTCGATGACGACGACCGTCCAGCGCCTCGAGGCCCTCGGGCTCGTCACGCGCACCCCCGACCCCGCCGACGCCCGCGCCACCCTCGTGACGCTGACCGTCGAGGGCGCCGACCGCCTCACCCGGCTGCGCCGGGCCCGGGGCGCCGCGCTCACCCCGGTCCTGGCCCGGGTCGCCCCCGACGAGACGAGGCTGCGCGACGCCGTCGCCCTCCTCACCGAGCTCCTCGAGGCGACCCGTGCGCCGTCGGCCCCCCAGCGAGAGGACACCTGACATGTGGCGCCAACCCCGGACCGTGTGGTCCGTCGCCTTCGCGTGCGTCGTCGCCTTCATGGGCATCGGCCTCGTCGACCCCATCCTCAAGCCGATCGGCGACAAGCTGGGCGCCACGCCCTCGCAGGTGTCGCTGCTCTTCACGAGCTACATGGCCGTCATGGGCCTGGCGATGCTCGTCACCGGCTGGGTCTCGAGCCGCATCGGCCCCAAGCGCACCCTCATCCTCGGCCTGTCGATCATCATCGTCGGCGCGGGCCTCGCGGGTGCCCAGGACTCCATCGGCGGGGTCGTCGGGTTCCGCGCGGTGTGGGGGCTGGGCAACGCCCTCTTCATCGCCACGGCCCTGGCCACGATCGTGCGGGCCGCCCGCGGCTCGGTGGCGCAGGCGATCATCCTCTACGAGGCCGCGCTCGGGCTGGGGATCGCCGCCGGTCCCCTGATGGGTGGGGCGCTCGGGTCGATCTCGTGGCGCTGGCCGTTCTTCGGCGTCAGCGCCCTGATGGCCGTGGCGCTCGTCTCGACGTGGGTCACCCTGCCGGCCACCCCGCCGACCGGGGCGCCGACGCCGCTCTCGGCCCCGCTGAAGGCCCTGCGCCATCGCGGGCTGCTCACGGTGGGCCTCACCGCACTGCTCTACAACATGGGCTTCTTCACGCTGCTCGCGTTCACCCCGTTCCCGCTCGACCTGTCCGAGCACGCCGTCGGGCTCGTCTTCTTCGGCTGGGGGCTGCTGCTGGCGTTCTCCTCGGTGGTCGTCGCGCCGTGGGTCCAGCGCCGCGTGGGGACGCTCGTGGGGATGTCGGGCGCGCTGCTCGGGTTCGCCGCCGTCCTCGCCGTCATGGGCGCCTGGACGCAGCACAAGCCCGTGCTCGTCGTCGGGACCGTGCTGTCCGGCGGCCTGCTCGGCATCAACAACACGCTCATCACCGAGTCCGTGATGAAGGTGGCGCCGGTCGAGCGCGGGGTCGCCTCCGCGGCCTACAGCTTCGTCCGCTTCGCCGGCGGTGCGGTGGCGCCGTGGGCGGCCGGGGTGCTCGGCGAGCGGTCCATCCACCTCCCGTTCTGGGTCGGTGCGGGGGCAGTCGTCGTCGCCGTCGCGGTGCTGCTCAGCGGCCGGGCCCACCTCGCGGCGGTCGACGCCCAGCCCGACCACGGCGCCGAGCCGGTGGCGTCCGAGGCCGAGGCGCAGGCGGTCACGGTCGGGACGTGAGGTCGTCGGGCCCTCGTGCGGCCTCCGGCCAGCGCCGGGCGCCCGGGCCCTCGACCCGCAGCTCGTCGTCCGGGTTGTAGACCGGGCACGCCCGCAGCGACAGGCAGCCGCACCCGATGCACGACGACAGCCCGTCCCGGACCCGCACCATCGCCTCGATCCGCTCGGTGAGGTCGTCGTGCCAGGCCCGCGACAGCCGCTGCCAGTCGCGCTTGGTCGGCGGCCGGTCGTGCGGCAGCGACTCCAGGGCCGCCCCGATCTCGGTGAGGCTGAGGCCGAACCGCTGCCCCGCCCGCACCACGGCGATCCGCCGCAGGACGTGCCGTTCGTAGCGGCGCTGGTTGCCGGCCGTGCGAAAGGACTCGACGAGACCGCGGTCTTCGTAGAACCTGACGGTGGCGACCGTGACACCGCTGCGCGCGGCGACCTCGCCGATGGGGAGCAGGTCGGTGCGGTCCACCCCACCACCGTAGGCCGAGTTGACCTCAAGCGCACTTGAGGTATGAGGATCGAGGACATGAGCGCACGGACGCCCGTCGAGACCGAGGCCGCCGCCACCCCGGCGGTCCGGCTGCTCAGCCGCGAGCACCTGCCGGTCGTGGTGGGGATCGTCGCCCTCGTCACGCTGGCGGCCTTCGAGAACCGCGCGGTGATGACGATCCTCCCCACCGTGGTGCGCGACCTCGACGGCTGGGGCCTGTTCGGCGCGTCCACGGGCGCCTCCCTCGTCACCTTCACCATCGCGATGGCCTGGTCCGGCGGGTGGACCGACCGGCGCGGGCCCCGGCCGGCCCTCCTCACCGGGCTCGTGGCTTTCGCCGTCGCCCAGCTCGTGTCCGGGCTGGCGCCGACGATGGGGGTCTTCGTCGCCGGGCGCGCGATCTCCGGTGCTGCCGAGGCGCTCATCGACACGGCCCTGTTCGTCCTCGTGGCGCAGGCGCTGCCGGACGCCCTGCGCGCCAAGGTCTTCGCCTCGTTCGCGGCGGCGTGGATCCTCCCGAGCCTGCTCGGGCCGAGCATCGCCGGCGGGATCGACGCCCTCGCGGGGTGGCGGGTCGTCTTCGTCGCGCCGCTCGTCGTCGTGCCGCTCGCCCTCGTCCCGATCCGCTCGGCCCTGCGCCGCAGCCACCCCGGCGCCGGGGACGTCGCGGACGCGGCCGGGGAGCGCCGCCGCGTCACGGCCTCGCTCGTCCTCGCCGCGGGCCTCGCCGTCACGACCTTCACCGCCCCGTGGCTCGAGACGGCGTCCACCCGCGTCCTGGGAGCGCTGGCCATCACGACCGGTGTGGTCGTCGTCCTGCTCGGCGCGAGCCGGGCCCTGCCCGCCGGGACCTTCCGGCTCGTGCGCGGCGTGCCCGCCGTCATCGCCATGCGGCTGCTCGTCTCGGCGGCGTTCACCGGCATCGGCGGCGTCCTGCCGCTCATGCTCGTCGAGACCCGGGGCGCGACCACGGCCGTGGCCGGCGTCTCGCTCACCGTGACCGGCGTGCTCTGGGCGTTCGGCTCGTGGGGCAACAGCACGGCCTGGGGACAGGCGCGTCCGGCCGCCCAGCGGCTGCGGCTCGGCGGCGCGCTCATCGCCCTGGGCTCTCTCGGCCCGGTCCTGCTCGCCCTCGACGTCGTGGGGTTCGTCCCGGGCATGGCGGGCTGGGCCCTCGCCGCGACGGGGATGGGCATCGTCTCGCCCACCGTCTCCACCGAGCTCCTCGCCCAGGCGCCCGCGGCCGAGCACGGCCGGGTCAGCGCCGCCCAGGGTCTGGCGGTCTCCACCGGCGTCGCGCTCTCGACCGCCCTCGCGGGGGGCGTCGTCGCCCTCCTCGGCGCCGCGATGACGGGTCCCGCCTTCGCGGCCCTGATGGCGACCGGCGGCGTCACCGCCCTCGGTGTCGCCCTCGCCGCCGGCCGCACCAGACCGACGCCGTAGATCCTCCCCACATCACCCGATCAACCGGCCGTGAGTGCGGAAGTGGTTGCCAGTGCGACCACTTCCGCACTCGCGGCGAAGGGGTTGATGTCCCGGGGTAGCGTCGCGGGCATGAACACCCTCGACAAGGCCACCGAGCTCCAGCGCCTGCACGCCGTCCCCGAGCTGCTGCTCGTCGTCAACGTGTGGGACGTCATCAGCGCCAGGGTCGTCGCCGGCACGCCCGGGACCACCGCCCTCGCCACGGCGAGCCACTCCATCGCCGCCTCGTACGGCTACCCCGACGGCGAGCAGATCCCCCGCGACCTCATGCTCGAGGCGTGCGGACGCATCGCCGCTGCCACCGACCTGCCCGTCTCGGCCGACCTCGAGGCCGGCTACGGCGACCCGGGCGGCACGGTGGCCCGCGCCATCGACCTCGGCATCGTCGGGGCCAACCTCGAGGACCAGCTGAAGCCGCTCGGCGAGGCCGTGGCTGCCGTCGAGGCCGCCGTCGCCGCGGGTGAGGCGGCCGGGATCCCCTTCCAGCTCAACGCCCGCACCGACGCCTTCCTCCGAGCGGGCGACCGCGACCCCGCCGAGGTCCTCGCCGACGCCATCGAGCGCGGCCGGGCCTACCTCGACGCCGGGGCGGCCACCTTCTTCGCGCCCGGGAAGCTCGACGAGCCGACCGTCGCCGCCCTCGTCGAGGCCCTCGGCCCGCAGAAGGTCACGCTCATCGGCGTGCCCGGCTCGCTCCCGCTCGACACGCTGCAGCGCCTCGGCGTCGCCCGCGTCTCGTACGGCCCGTGGAGCCAGAACGTCGCGCTCACCGCCCTGGCCGACCTGACCGAGGCCGTCCTCGCCGGCGGCGCGCTTCCCGAGGGCACGCGCAAGCTCAACTGACGGCCCGTCATCCTCGCGGCGAGTGCGGAAACGGTCGCCGGGGCAACCACTTCCGCACTCGCGGCCGGTCAGACGGTGATGGCGCCCTGCTCGGCCCGCAGGGCGATGTCGGTGCGGTGGTGCGACCCGGGCAGGTCCAGGCCGGCGACACCGGCGTAGACCCGCTCGCGCGCCTGCGCCAGCGACTCGCCCGTGGCGACCACCGACAGCACCCGCCCGCCCGCGGACACGAGGCGGTCGTCATCATCACGGGCCGTCCCGGCGTGGAGGACGTACGCCTCGCCGCTGCCGTCGACCTCCTCGACCCCGCTGATGAGGTCGCCCGTGCGCGGCGTGCCCGGGTAGGACTGCGCGGCCACGACCACGGTCACCGCGTGCTCCGGGGACCAGCGCAGGCGGGGCAGCTCGTCGAGCCGGCCCCGGGCCGCGGCCATGAGCACGCCACCGAGCGGCGTCAGCAGCCGGGCGAGGACGACCTGGGTCTCGGGGTCGCCGAAGCGCGCGTTGAACTCGATGACCCGCGGCCCGCGCGACGTCAGCGCGAGCCCGATGAAGAGCACGCCGGTGAACGGGGTGCCGCGCCGGTGCATCTCGTCGACCACCGGCTGCGCCACGCGGCGCACGACGTCGTCGACGAGGCCGTCGGGCGCCCAGTCGAGCGGGCTGTACGCGCCCATCCCGCCGGTGTTGGGGCCGGCGTCGTCGTCGCCGACCCGCTTGAAGTCCTGTGCGGGCACGAGCGGCACCACGGACGACCCGTCGCACAGGACGAACAGCGACACCTCGGGCCCGTCGAGGAACTCCTCGATGACGACCGCCCCACCCTCCTTGGCCAGGCAGGCGCGGGCGTGGTCGAGCGCCTCGTCGCGGGAGTCGGTGACGACGACACCCTTGCCGGCGGCGAGCCCGTCCTCCTTGACGACGTGGGGGGCGCCGAGGGCGTCCAGCGCCTCCTCGACCTCCTCCACCGTCGTGCAGACGTGCGCGAGGCCGGTCGGGACCTCGGCCGCCGACATGACCTCCTTGGCGAACGCCTTGCTGCCCTCGAGCCGGGCGGCGCGCGCCGACGGCCCGAAGCAGGCGATGCCGGCTGCGCGCACGGCGTCGGCGACCCCGGCGACGAGCGGCGCCTCCGGCCCGACGACCACGAGGTCGGCACCGAGGCGGGTGGCGAGGTCGACCACACCCTGCGGATCGGTGATGCCCGTGGGCACCGGTTCGCAGGCGGCGAGCGCGGCGATGCCGGGGTTCCCCGGTGCCGCGACGACCTCGTCGACCGACGGGTCGAGGGAGAGGGAACGGACGATGGCGTGCTCGCGGGCCCCGGACCCGACGACGAGTACCTTCACGGGCCCCGATCCTAGGCGTCGCGGGCGGCGGGGGTCGGCCCGGTCCGCCGACGGCCTCGCGGACCGGGTTGGCGGGACGAGGCGTGGCCACGCGCCCACGGGCTCTAGACTGGTGAGTTCCGTGGCCAGCGCCACGTGCATCGCCGATCCACAGCAGGAGACCTCGCCCCGTGACCGCTCCCCACCCGGTGCCCGACACCTCACCCGACGTCGAGGGCGAGATCGCGCACGAGCAGGCACACGTCGACCGGGTCTACGCCGAGCTCGAGAAGGCCACCCGCCGCGCCGCCGACGTCGAGGCCGACGGCTTGGCCCGCGGCCGCACCAGCCGCACCGGCGACGTCCGCGACGAGGAGATGACCGGCCTGTTCGAGCGCGACGCGCTGGTCTACGCCGCCGCCCGACGCCGCGCGATGATCGACAAGCAGTACGAGGGCCTCGTCTTCGGCCGCCTCGACCTCGGCACCGAGCAGTCCACCGCCGCCGAGCGCGAGGTCCGCTACATCGGCCGCCTCGGCGTGCGCGACGACGAGTACGAGCCGCTCGTCGTCGACTGGCGGGCCCCCGCCGCCTCCGCCTTCTACCGCGCCACCCCGGTCGACCCGATGGGCGTGGTGCGCCGCCGCGTGCTGCGCAGCCGGGGGGCCACCGTCATCGGCGCCGAGGACGACCTCATGGTCCCCGAGGCGCCGGACGACCTCGTCGTGCTCGGCGACGGCGCGCTCATCGCGGCGCTCACCCGCAGCCGCGGCCGCCAGATGCGCGACATCGTCGCCACCATCCAGCGCCACCAGGACGAGGCGATCCGGGCGCCCTCGCGCGGCATCACCGAGATCAGCGGCGGCCCGGGCACGGGCAAGACCGTCGTCGCCCTGCACCGCGCCGCCTACCTGCTCTACTCCGAGCGCCGCCGCTACGAGAACGGCGGCATCCTCGTCGTCGGCCCGTCGGCCGCGTACACCGCGTACATCGAGCGCGTCCTGCCGAGCCTGGGCGAGGAGTCGGTGTCGCTGCGCGCGCTCGGCGACCTCGTCGACGGGATGACCGCGGTGCGCGTGGACTCCCCGGAGGTCGCGGCCGTCAAGGGCTCGCTGCGCATCCGCCGGCTACTGTCCCGCCTCGCGTCCCGCCCGCCGGCCGGTGCGGCGCGGGAGTTCCGGTCCTTCGTCGGCGGCCACGCCGTGCGCCTCGACGAGCACGTCCTGCGCCGGCTGCGGTCCGACGTCCTGCGGGGCCACCAGCACAACCTCGGCACCGACGCCGCCCGCACGGCCCTCGCCGAGGCGGCCTGGCGCTCGGTGCGCCAGGGCGAGCGCGACGCCTTCCTCGACGCCTTCGACGGCTCCCGCGAGGTCGACGAGTTCATGGCGTCCTGGTGGCGCCAGCTCGACCCCCGCGAGCTCCTCCTGTCGCTCGCCGACACCGACCACGTCTACGGGCTGTCCCGCGGCGTCCTCGACCAGGAGGAGGCCGCGGCCCTCGCGTACTCCTACCGCGAGGCGCTCGAGCTCGGCACCTGGTCGGCCTCCGACGCCGCCCTCGTCGACGAGCTCGTCTCGCGCCTCGGGGCGATGCAGGAGGTCGAGCGCGAGGAGGTCGGCTTCTACGACATCGAGGAGCTCGACGACCTCGCGTCCTACGGCGTCGTCGACGTCCGTGCCGGGGTCGACCGCCGCGTCGCGCCCGAGGAGAGCTACCACGTCGTCACCCCCGCCGACGCCCGCGAGCGCCTGATGCAGGGGCGCATCGACCGCGCCTCGGGGTACGCCCACGTCCTCGTCGACGAGGCCCAGGACCTGTCCCCGATGCAGTGGCGCATGCTCGCCCGCCGCGGCCGCACCGCCTCGTGGACCGTCGTCGGCGACGCCGCGCAGGCGTCGTGGGCCGACCTCGCCGAGGCCGGTCGGGCGCGCGAGGAGGCCTTCGCCGGCCAGGAGCGCCGGGCGTTCCACATGGACACCAACTACCGCAACGCCCGCGAGATCTTCGACCACGCGCGCGACGTCATCCTCCCCCTCGTCCCAGACGCCGACATCCCGGACGCCGTGCGCGAGACCGGGGTCGACCCGGTCGTCCGCGCCGTCGACGGCTCGCTCGCCGAGGCGGCGGCGCAGGCCGTCGAGCAGCTGCTCGAGGAGGTCGAGGGCTCGATCGCCGTCATCCCGGCCCGCCGCTGGGAGGACCGGCTCGCCGCCCTCGACGGCGCGGGCGACGGGCGCGTGCGCGTCATCGACCCGCTCTCGACCAAGGGCCTGGAGTGGGACGCGACCGTGGTCGTCGACCCCGACGCCATCACCGAGGAGTCACCGGGCGGCGTGCGCGTGCTCTACGTCGTGCTCACCCGCGCGGCCCACCGCATGCACGTCCTGCGCCCCGCCTGACCGACGCGGCAGCGAGCCGACGCGGCTCAGTCGAGGAGGGCGTGCCGCTCGATGATCTCGTGGCGGCCCGGGCCGACGCCGACCGCCGACACCCGCGCCCCGATGAGCTCCTCGACCCGCAGGACGTACGCCTGGGCGGCCGCCGGCAGTGACTCGAAGGTGCGGCACTCGGAGATGTCCTCCCACCAGCCGTCGAGCCACTCGTAGACCGGCTTGGCGTGGTGGAAGTCGCTCTGGTTGACCGGCATCTCCTCGTGCCGGACGCCGTCGACCTCGTAGGCCACACAGACCGGCACCTTGTCGAAACCGGTGAGGACGTCGAGCTTGGTGATGACGAAGTCGGTGACGCCGTTGATGCGCGTCGCGTAGCGCCCGATGACGGTGTCCATCCAGCCGCAGCGGCGGGGGCGACCGGTGGTGGTGCCGTACTCGGCGCCGACCTTGCGCAGGGTCTCGCCGTCGTCGTCGAACAGCTCGGTGGGGAACGGGCCCTCGCCGACGCGGGTCGTGTACGCCTTGAGGATCGCGATGACACGGGTGACGCGGGTCGGCGGGATGCCCGAGCCGGTGCACGCCCCGCCGGCGGTCGCCGAGGAGGAGGTGACGAACGGGTAGGTGCCGTGGTCGACATCGAGGAGGGTGGCCTGCCCGGCCTCGAGGAGCACGTTCTGGCCGGCGTCGAGGGCCTGCTCGAGGACGAGCGAGGTGTCGGCGACCATCGGGCGCAGCCGGTCGGCGTGGGCGAGCAGCTCGGCCACGACGCGGTCGACCTCGGCGGCGCGCGTGTTGTAGATCTTCACGAGCACCTGGTTCTTCAGCGACAGCGCCGCCTCGACCTTCTGGCGCAGGATGCCCTCGTCGAACAGGTCCTGGACGCGCACGCCGACCCGGTTCATCTTGTCGGCGTAGGTGGGGCCGATGCCGCGGCCGGTGGTCCCGATGCGGCGCGAGCCGAGGAAGCGCTCGGTCACCTTGTCGAGCGTGCGGTTGTACGAGGCGATGACGTGGGCGTTGGCCGACACGACGAGGCGTGAGGTGTCGACACCGCGGGCCTCGAGGCCGTCGATCTCCTGGAAGAGCACGTCGAGGTCGATGACGACGCCGTTGCCGATGACGGGGGTGACCGTGGGCGTGAGGATGCCCGAGGGGAGCAGGTGCAGGGCGTACTTCTCGCGCGTGCCGTCCTCGCCCTCGATGACGACGGTGTGGCCCGCGTTGTTGCCGCCGTTGAACTTCACGACGAAGTCGACGTCGGACCCCATGAGGTCGGTGGCCTTGCCCTTGCCCTCGTCGCCCCACTGGGCTCCGATCAGCACGATCGCCGGCATCCCGGCTCCTTCCGAACATGCCCCCGGGGTGCGTCGACCCCGAGCGCGCCGAAGGCCCCTCGCGGGTACGCGCCGGGGCCTCGTACACCCCACCCTATCGCGAGTGCGCCCGTGCTCCCCGGTCGTGTCAGCGGCGGCGGCGGGCGAGCGCCCAGCCGAGCTGGAAGCGGGTGTCGACCCCGTTCACGGCCATGAGGTGCGCGACCCGCCGGCGCACGGTGCGCAGGCTGACCCCGAGGTAGCGGGCGATGGCCTCGTCCTTGAGCCCGAGCTCGAGCAGCTCGACGAGCTTGGGGTCGCCGGTGCTCTCGCGCCCGACCGCCGGGGCGGGCACCGCGTGGCGCCAGGAGAGGTCGAAGTACGCCGTGTACAGGTGCACGACGAGGGGGTCGCGGATGACGACGTAGCCCTCGGCGGGGTCGTCCCAGGCCGAGAGGGCGACGACCGCCGCCGAGCCGAAGACGGCGAACTCGGTGTCGGTCGTGGGCAGGATGCGCTGGTCCTCCCCCACCTCGGCCCAGCTCGACATCCAGCGCTGGCCCTGGGGGGTCGACAGGGCCGAGGCGGGGTAGACGGCCCGCTGCTCCTCGCCGCGCCGGATGCGCTCCTCGTTGGCGCGCATCGTCGCGTCGTCGAGCGCGGGGCCCTCGACGATGGTGAGGACGTAGTTGCGCAGCAGCCCGGTGGTCTCGGCGAGCAGCCGGCTCACGACCGAGGGCGCGAGGGCGTCGTCGATGCGTTCGGTGATCGGCTCGTGCGCGCCGAGCGCCTGGGTGGTGATCCGGGCGATGAGGTCGCGCGAGGCCTCGAGGTCGCGTCGCCGCTCCTCGACCCTCGTCATCTCGCGCCGGAGCTGCTCCTCGAGGACGAGGAGCGCCCCACCGTCGTACGTCGATGGGTCGCTCACGCGTCCCACCTCCATTCCCCTGCGGAAGGTGGCCGAATGCTGCCAGTGGCATCCAAGTGTCGCACTATCCGGGGCCCCCGTTGCACCATTGACCAGCACAGCCGAGGTTGCAGGGGACCGACGGGTGGGCGTTTCTTGGCGAGAGGGAAGCGCTCGACATCCCGGCGGGCTCGTAGACGGCTGTGGAGAAGGGCCCGGGTGTTCGCACCCGGGCCCTTCGTCCGTGCTCAGGGCGCTCGGCGCCCCCCGGGCTACAGCCCCAGCTCGCGCGCGCCGGTGGCGCTGGAGGCGCGCAGGAACTCGGCACAGCGGTGCCGCTCCTCCTCCTCGCCGATGGCGCCCGCGGCGCGGCTCAGGGCCGCGAGGGCCCGCAGGAAGCCGCGGTTGGGCTCGTGCTCCCACGGCACCGGACCCTGGCCGCGCCAGCCACTGCGGCGCAGGGCGTCCAGGCCGCGGTGGTACCCGGTGCGGGCGTAGGCGTAGGCCTCGACCGCGCGGTCGTCGGCCAGGGCGTCCTCGGCGAGGACGGCCCACGCCAGCGACGACGACGGATGGGCGGCCGCCACCTGGTCCGGGGCCACGCCGTCGTCCAGCGGACGGGAGGCGGGGTCCTCGGGCAGGTGGGTCGGGGGGATGCCGAGCAGGTCCGAGCTCACGCGTGCGTGCCGGCCGAGCGCAGGTTCTGGCAGGCCTCGACGACGCGGGCCGCCATGCCGGCCTCGGCCTCCTTGCCCCACGCGCGCGGGTCGTACTGCTTCTTGTTGCCGACCTCGCCGTCGATCTTCAGCACGCCCGAGTAGTTCTTGAACATCCAGTCGGCGACCGGTCGGGTGAAGGCGTACTGGGTGTCGGTGTCGACGTTCATCTTCACGACGCCGTAGTCGACTGCGTCCGAGATCTCCTGCGGCAGCGAGCCCGAGCCACCGTGGAAGACGAGGTGGAAGGGCTTGGAGCCGGCGGGGAGGCCGAGCTCGGCGGCCGCGGCGTCCTGGGCGGCCTTGAGGACCTCGGGGCGCAGCTTGACGCCACCGGGCTTGTAGACGCCGTGCACGTTGCCGAAGGTCAGCGCGGTCATGTAGTAGCCGTTCTCGCCGCTGCCGAGGGCGCGGACCGTGGCCACGGCGTCCTCGGGGGTGGAGTACAGCTTCTCGTTGATCTCGTTCTCGACGCCGTCCTCCTCGCCACCGACGACGCCCACCTCGATCTCGAGGATGATGCGGGCGGCCTTGCAGGCGGCGAGCAGCTCCTCGGCGATCGTGAGGTTCTCGTCGAGCGGCACGGACGAGCCGTCCCACATGTGGCTCTGGAAGATCGGGAGGCCGCCGGCCTTCACCCGCTCGGTGGACGCCGCGATGAGCGGGCGCACGAAGCCGTCGAGCTTGTCCTTGGGGCAGTGGTCGGTGTGGAGGGCGATGTTGACGGGGTAGCCCTTCGCCACCTCCTGCGCGTAGGCCGCGAGCGCGAGCGAGCCGGTCACCATGTTCTTGACCGTGGAGCCCGACGCGTACTCGCCGCCGCCGGTGGAGACCTGGATGATGCCGTCGGAGCCGGCCTCGGCGAAGCCGCGGATGGCGGCCGTGACCGTCTGGCTCGACGTGATGTTGATGGCCGGGTAGGCGAACGAGCCGTTCTTGGCTCGGTCGAGCATGTCGGCGTAGACCTCGGGCGTTGCGATGGGCACGGTGATCTCCTCGGGAGGGGGGTGGCGTGTGCCGGTACGCACCGATCCTTCCACGATCGGCCGGAGGTGACACGGCCGTGTCCGTACCCACGGGTACGTCCGCCCCACACCGCGGAGCGGGGTGGCACCACGTGTGTGGTGCCACCCCGCCAGGCGTTCAGTCCAGCCCCCTGCGGACCGGACTGTGCCCCGAGGACGCGCGTGTCATCGAGGCGACGTGCACGATCTCGGTGTGCCGTCCGGCTATCCCTGCACGGTCGGGCGTTAGGCACAGTAGCGGCGGCGACGGCCGGGCGGAAGGGTGCAATCACGACCCTCCGCACGGGCTGTCACCAAGTGGTCACGACGCGCCGGACGACCCGCGGACGGCCCGTTCGGAGTACGCGTACTCACGCCGGCGAGGGCCCCTTGGCGCCACGCTGTCGGCATGGACCTCGCCACCGTCCGCGACCTCGCCGCCGCGACACCCACCACCCGCAACCGCGTCGTCGACCTGCTGCGCGCCGCCGCCATCCTCGTCGTCGTGCTGGGCCACTGGCTCGTCGCGGCCGTGACGGTGCGCGACGGGCAGCTCGTCCCGGGGCACCTGCTCGAGCTCGCGTCGTGGACCCACCCGATCACGTGGGTCTTCCAGGTGATGCCGGTCTTCTTCCTCGTCGGCGGGTACGCGAACGCCCTGTCCTGGAGGGGCGCCCGGTCGCGCGACGTCACGTACGCGGTGTGGTTGCGCGGCCGGCTTCGTCGGCTGCTCGTGCCGGTCGTGCCGCTGCTCCTCACCTGGCTGGTGGCGGTGTCGGTGGCCACGGCGGCGGGGGTGCCGGCCGCGACGCTGCGCACCGCGTCGCAGATCGCGCTCGTGCCGACGTGGTTCCTCGCGGCGTACGTCGTGGTGTGCGCGATCGCTCCGGCCACGCTGTGGCTCTGGGAGCGGTACGGGTGGGCGTCGGTGGTGGGCGGGCTCGTCCTCGGGTGCGTCGTGGACCTCGTGAGCATCGGGACGGGGTCGCTGGCCGTGGGGTTCGCCAACTACGTGTTCGTGTGGGCGACGGTGCACCAGCTCGGGTACGCGTGGCTCGACGGACGACTGGGGGGCACGGTCCGGCGGCTCGGGCTGGCGGCGATCGGCCTCGTCGGCACCGTGGCGCTGGTGTGGGTCGGCCCGTACCCGGTCTCGATGATCGGCCTCGACGGCGCCGCGGTGAACAACTCGTACCCGACGCGGGTCACGCTCGGCTTCCTCGGGCTGCTCCAGGCGGGGCTCGTGCTGGCCCTCGAGCCGGTGCTGTCGCGCTGGTTGTCACGCGAGCGGCCGTGGCGGGCGACCGTCCTCGTCAACACCCGGATCATGACGATCTACCTGTGGCACCTGACGGCCATGGTCGGCGTCATCGGGCTCTCGCTGCTGGCCGGTGGGTTCGGGCTCGGGCCGGAGCCGCTGTCCGGCGGGTGGTGGGCGAGCCGGCCGCTGTGGTGGGCCGTGCTGGCTGCCGTGACGGCGGGGCTCGTGGCCCTGCTCGGGCGCTTCGAGACCCCTCGGCCGCTCGATGCCTCGGCCGTCCCGGGCTGGCTGCCGGTCGCGGTCACGCTGCTGGCCTGTGGAGGGCTCGGGTCGATGGCAGGGCAGGGCATCGTCGGCAGCGACGGGGTCCACTGGTGGTGGCCGGTGCTCGTGGTGGGCGCCGTCGCGCTGCTCCGGTTCAGTCCGAGGGCTCGGGATCGCGATCCGGCCGGGTCCGACCGCTGAGGCCGGCCCGACGACGCGTCAGGTGGTCGCGCTCGACCTCGTTGGCGCACAGGGCGATCGCGGTGTCGAGGGCTGCCAGGGCTGCGGCGGTGTCGCCACGTCGGGCGAGGAGCTCGCCACGGACGGCGGGCACGCGGTGGCTGCCGGGGAGCTGGGCGTCGAGCCCGTCGAGGGCTGCGAGACCGGCGTCGGGGCCGTCGCGCTCGGCGAGGGCCACCGCGGCGGCGAGGCGGGCGGCGGGCGACGGGTTCACCTGCAGGAGGGCGTCGTAGGCCTCGGTGACGCGGTCCCAGCGGGTGTCCGCGGCGGTGGCCGCCGTCGCGTGCTCGACCGCCACGAGGCCCTGGAGCCGGTAGCTCTCGACGAGCAGGGAGTGGCCGACGGGGACGGTGGCGAGGAGGGCGACCGCCTCGGCGACCTCGTCGTGGTGCCAGCGCGAGCGGTCCTGGTCGGGCAGGAGGACGAGGCGCCCGTCATCATCGACGCGGGCGTCACGGCGGGAGTGCTGGAGGAGCAGGAGGGCGAGCAGGGCCCGCAGGACGGGTTCGTCGGGGGCCTGCGCGAGGGTGACGCGGACGAGGCGGACGGCCTCCCCGGCGAGCTCCGCGCGCAGGAGGTCGGGGCCGCTGCCGGGCGCGTAGCCGGCGGTGAAGGCGAGGTAGGCGGTCTGGGCGACGGTCTCGAGGCGCTGGGGCAGGACCGCGGCATCGGGGACGGCGAAGGGGATGCCGGCGGCCACGACCTTCTTCTTCCCGCGGGTGATGCGGGCGGCGACCGTCGCCTCGGGGACGAGGAAGAGGCGGGCGATGTCGGTGGTCGGGACGCCGACGACGAGCCGCAGGGCGAGAGCGCTGGCGACCTCGGGGGCGAGGGTCGGGTGGCAGCACATGAGGACGAGGCGGAGGCGCTCGTCCTCGACGAGGCCACCCGGGTCGGCCATCGGGGCGGGCTCGGTGTCGCGGGCCTCGACGAGGAGGAGCGGTTCACGGCGCAGCGCCACCGCCTCGGCGCGCAGGCGGTCAACGACGCGGCGCCGTGCGGTGGTGAGGAGCCAGGCGGCGGGGCGGTCGGGGGTGCCGTCGCGCGGCCAGGTGCGGGCGGCGGCCTCGACGGCGTCGCCGAGGGCGTCCTCGACGAGGTCGAGGCGCCGGAACTGCGCAAGGAGCAGGGACACCAGGCGTCCCCACTCCTCGCGCACGGTCGCCGCGAGGGCCTCGTCAGAGGTCACGGGGCGGCTCGTAGCCCTCGATCTCGATGGTCGGGCGGATCTCGACGGCGTAGCTGCGGGGCAGGTGGGCGCAGACGCTGACCGCGGCATCGAGGTCGGGGAGGTCGACGAGGTAGAAGCCGGCCACCTGCTCGACGAGCTCGACGAACGGGCCGTCGGTGACGGTGAGGCGGTCGCCCTCATGGCGCAGGGTGGTCGCCGTGTCGGCCGAGGCCAGCGGGGCGCCGGACACCTTGGTGCCCTGCGCCGCGAGGGCGCGTTCGAAGGCGTCGTGGGCGTCGAAGTAGCCCTGGCGCTCCTCGGGTGTGGCCCGCTCCCAGTCGCCGGGGTCGCTGGCGATGAGGACGAGGTACCTCACGGGGAGTCACCGCGGTGGTCGTCGCCGTTGCCATGGTCGTGCTCGCCGTCGGCCACGACGTCACGGAACTCGATGAGCTCTCCGCGGCCGGCGAACTCGCCGCACAGGCGCAGGAGGTCGGCGCGGTCGTCGGTGTCGACGAGGTAGAAGCCGACCACCTGCTCGGTGGACTCGGTGAACGGGCCGTCGGTGAGGACGACGCCGCCGTTGCCGTCGGGTCGCATCGACGTCGCCTCGGCGGAGGGGGTGAGCGGGGCCGTCGTGACGACGCGATGGCCGCCCTTCTCGAGGTCGCGGTGGAACTGCTCGTGCGACCGCACCCCCTTCTCGTGCTCCTCCGGGGGCAGGTTCGCCCACTCGGCCTCCGGGGCGGGCAGGAGGATGAGGTGGCGGCTCACGAGCGGTCCTCCGACGTCACGACGGGGCGGACCTCGATGCCGTCCCCCAGCTTGGCGATGATCTGGCAGCACTCGAGGAGGTCGTCGAGGTCGGCGGTACGGACCTGGTAGAAGCCGCCGACCTGCTCGGTGGACTCGGTGAAGGGGCCGTCGGTGACGGGTCCACCTCCTGCCGCGATGCGCCGTGCCGTGGCGGTGCCGTGGAGCTCGGCGCCGCCGGTGACCTCGTGGCCGCGCCGGGTGAGCTCCTCGTCGAAGCGGGTGTACTCGGCGTAGCCGGCGGCCCGCTCCTCCTGGCTCATCGTGGTCCACCAGCGATCGGGGTCCCCGACGATGAGGACGACGTACTCCCGCATCAGGCGCCCTCCCCCATGCCGACGCAGGCCCGGACCTCGATGGCGTGGCCGACCGAGGCGAGGATGCCGCTCACGTCGAGCAGGTCGTCGAGGTCGTCGGACTCGACGACGTAGTAGCCGGTGAGCTGCTCGGTCGTCTCGGCGAACGGACCCTCGCTGATGACCGGTCCGTCGGGTGCCGGGCGGACGGTGCGTGCGTCGCGGGAGGGCGCCAGCTGGGCGCCGCCGACCATCGTGTGGCCACGCTCGCCGAGGGTCTGGGCGAACTGGCCGTGGGCGGCGCGAAGGGCCGTGCCCTGCTCCTCGGTCATCTCGGCCAGGCCGTTCTCGTCGGTGGGCAGCAGGATGAGGTAGGTCGTGCTCATGGTTCGGTCCTCCGGACTCCGGGCCGCGCGGGTCGCGACCTCACCCCCATGACGGGCGGGCGAGGTCCGAATCGACAGGTGCTGTCGAGATTCTTGCCGACCTTGGTCGTCCGTGGGCGGTCGTCGTGATGGCGGGGTCGCACAGTCGGATCCGGACGGTCTCGTCTGCGGGTGTTCTGGGCACCGGACGGTCAGAACGGCGGGGTGTCGGGGAAGCCGTCCGTGGTCCGCGCCCGGCGGTGGATGCGTGCTCTGGTGTGGCAATGCCGTGCCGGTTCGTCGACGGTGAGGCCGTGGAGGCGGATGGTCTTGACGGTCCGGCGTTCTGGCCGGCGGCCGCGGCGGCCGGGGGCCGAGCTGCCCAGGAGGTGTTCGAGCGCGAACTCGAGGGAGCTGTGGGCGTCAATGGCGACCGCGGGGCCGGGGGCGGTCATCGGGGTGGTCTCGGACTCAGCCGCGTTGGCACTTGGAAGCGTGATGGTGCGGAGGGCGTCGATGGGCGCAGTGGTGCGTCGCCTGCCGGTGGGGTCGGTCCAGGTGACGGTGGCGTCGGGGTGCAGGGTGAGGTGCCAGCCGGGTCGTTGTTTGATGCGGTGGTGTCGTCGGCACAGGCAGATGAGGTTGTGGTCGGCGGTGGGGCCGAGCGGCCAGGCGCGGACGTGGTCGATGTCGCAGAAGCGGGCGTTGACGTGGCAGCCGGGGAAGCGGCATCTGCCGTCGCGTCTCCGGATGCGGTCGGCGAGCTCTTTGGGTGGCCGGTAGGCGTCGGTGGTGATGTGGCTGCGGAGGGCGCCGGTGACCGGGTCGCAGGTCACGGGTCGGATGGTGGCGGTGGGTGAGGCCAGGAGGGCGTCGAGCCAGGCCCGGGCGACGAGCATGGGTTCCCCGCCGAGGGGGTTGGGTACTTCGACGAGGTCTTCGGGTTCGGGTCTGGTTCGTCGTCGTTGGGCCCGGTTGGGTGGGCCGTGGTCGGGGAGTGGGTCGACCAGTTCTGGTGCGGTCAGTGCGGGAACGCGTGGCCGCCGTTCGCCGATCGTCGACTGAGAAGCGGGGACGGGCGCCGGAGTGGGCGTGAGGTTCGCGCTGCGAGGGAGTCCTCCGGCGGTTCGGATCGAGTCGGTGGGCGCGTTCGGTCCAGTTCGTCCGTGCGTCACCGACGTTCCAGCTGCCAGCGCCTGGTCGGTCGATGTTGGCGATTCCTCGGGGACGGGCTTCACCACGATCGGTCTGGCCGGGACGGGTGCGCGCTCGTCGGTGGCGGGGGTGGTGAGCATGACGATGGTGGTGATGGTGGCGTTGCCGGTGACGAGGTCGACCAGCGCTTGCGCTCGGGCTCGGTCGATGCGGTCGCAGGTGCCGTCGGTGACGAGCTGTTGGGCTCGGGCGTCGATCGCGGCCCACGCAGTGGCGGCGTCCTCACTGGGGAAGGTCCCTTCCCACCGGTCGACGCCGGGCTGGTCGACCCACCGCCGTAGTCCGCACTGTTCTCGGGCGCGCTTGGCCCGTTGGCGCAGCAGGTCGGGGCTGATCCGCGCGATGAGGCGTCGTGTGCGCCGCCGCAGCTGGGGGCCGGTCTCTCGGGTGAGGTGCTCGCCGAGGGTGGCGACGATGGTCTCGGCGACCTCCGGTGGTGCTTCCTCCAGCTCGTCGGCGACGACCGATGCGCGGTAGGGGTCGAGGGTGCCCGTGCGCATCGCGTCGTGCAAGCCACCCAACCCGGTGCAGGTGTTGGTTCCCGCGGGACCGTCGGCGGTGAGCCGGATCGCGCCACGCACGCGGCGTTCGGCGTGCACGGCGGTGACGTCCAGGGCGGAGGACACCAGCGCAGGTCCGTCCAAGGCGACGTGACCGGGCGCGTGGTGCCGCTCGACCACCTCCCCGTCGTCGAGGACGTCGGGTTCGATCGCGCACAGCCGCACGATCGCCGCGTCCTGCACGCCCGTGGCCGCGTTCACGATGTGCTGGCAGGTCCGCACCACGTCCGACCAGGCGTCCCGGCCCCCGACCGCCACCGCAGGAAGAGTCAGCGTGGACAGCGCCGCGGCGACGTCGTCGAGCACCGCGAGCAACTCGTCCGAACCTGCCGCGTTCCCCCGAACCGGTGCCTGTGTGACGGTCATTGCTTCCCCCTTCCCCTGTTCGCGATTTTACTCGCCTCGACGCCATGGCACAAGTGTTCGATTCACTGAATGTGGATGAAGCGCAGCTCGATTCGACTCATTGGCGCATCGCAACTCGCCAGCAAGGACTCGGTGAGAGCTGCGGGGGAGGCGCCCGCACAGCCGTCGCTAACGGGGCGCCGACCGACACTCGCGTGAGCCGGGAGGCCGGCAGGCGCCGCGATACCAGCCACGCGTTTCAGGGCAACCACGGACCGAGAGGAGGAGTACAGGCAAAGGAAGAGAGCTGCCATCCAGGCACGTGAGAACGCGACCAGGAGCGGTGGCGACGCCGACGTCGTGCCGGGCGCGCTGCCATCCAGGCGCCTGAGAACTACGCCGTCCCCCAGGGTGAGGTGGAAGACGCGGAGGGCCTCATGCCATCCAGGCGCCTGAGAACTACGCCGTCACCCAGGGTGGGGTGGAAGACGGGGAGGGCCTCATGCCATCCAGGCGCCTGAGAACTACGCCGTCACCCAGGGTGGGGTGGAAGACGAGGAGGGCCTCATGCCATCCAGGCGCCTGAGAACTACGCCGTCACCCAGGGTGAGGTGGAAGACGAGGAGGGCCTCATGCCATCCAGGCGCCTGAGAACTACGCCGTCACCCAGGGTGAGGTGGAAGACGGGGAGGGCCTACTGCCATCCAGCCGCCTGCAAAGAACACCACCACCACCGGTGAGGTGGACGTTGGATGGCTGGCACGCAAGAGCCTCACGGGGCCAGCAGGACCAGGAGCAACGCCCTCAGGGATCAGGCGAAGGCCTCCGCGAGGAGCTCGAGGGTCTGCTCGCGCGCCGGCGAGCGGTCAACAGCAGTCCCTCGCACCGCCCCGGCCACCGGGCTCACCATGACCTCGTCGACACCGAACTCGGCAGCGAGAGAACGCAGCTGAGTCGACGCCTCCTCCGGCGTCCCGACGACCCACCGCCGCAGCATCTCCTCGGCCATGGCCTCGTGCGCGGGCGCCAGCGCCTCGGCCTCCGCGTCCTCCACGAGCTGCGCCGCCCGCAGCGGCTGCCCGGTGCGCAGCGCCACCATCGAGCGCACGTTGGGCAGCGCGAGCCGCAGCGCCTCCTCCCGGGTCGGCGCGACGACGGCGTTCACCGTGAGGAAGGTCCGCGGCAGCGGGTTCTCGGCCGACGGCTGGTACTGCGAGCGGTACAGGGCCAGCGCCTCCGCCGTCCCGCGCCCGGAGAAGTGGTGGGCGAAGACGTACGGCAGCCCGCGCGAGGCCGCCAGCCGCGCCGAGTAGTCCGACGACCCGAGCAGCCAGATCGTCGGCACCGACGACGCCTTCGGGGTGGCCCGCAGCACGTGGTCGCCCGATGCCAGTCGCAGCGCCGCGCCCTCGGCCGACATCATCGCCAGCACGTTGTCGACGTGGTCGGGGAAGCGGTCGACGGCATCGGCCTCGACCCCGCCCGCCCCGGCCCGCAGCGCCCACGACGTCACCGGGTCCGTCCCCGGCGCCCGTCCGATGCCGAGGTCGACCCGGCCCGGGAACGCCGCCTCGAGCAGCGCGAACTGCTCCGCCACGACCAGCGGCGCGTGGTTCGGCAGCATCACCCCGCCCGACCCGACCCGGATGCGCTCGGTCGCGCTCCCGACCATGGCCGCGAGCACCGGCGGGTTGGTGGCCGCGACGGCCGGCATGTTGTGGTGCTCGGCGATCCAGTACCGCCGGTACCCGAGCCGGTCGGCGACCCGCGCCAGCGACAGGGTGGCGGCGATCGCGTCACCGGTCCCCTGGTCGGCGCGGACCGGGACGAGGTCGAGGACGGACAGGGCGGGCGCGACGGGTTGGCTCACCCCAAGGCCAGCAGTCGCGGAGCCGGGGCTATTCCGCCCGCCCCGCCGAGCCGCCCGACGGAACACCCGTCTGCTGGCCGAACACGTGCCGCCGCACCCACGCGTGCATCGCGATGGCGCCCGCCGCACCGGCGTTGATGGAGCGCGTCGAGCCGAACTGCTCGATGTGCAGGACGACGTCGCACACCGCCAGCACCTCCGGCGTCAGCCCGGGCCCCTCCTGCCCGAGGACGAGGACGCACTCGCGCGGCAGGTCGTACGTCTCGAGCCCCACCGACCCGGGCAGGTTGTCGATGCCGACGAGCGGCAGCCGCCCACCGTCGGACGCCCCCGTGGCGGCCCATGCCGCGAGGTCGGCCACGGTCGGATGGTGGTGCTCGTGCTGGTAGCGGTCGGTCACCATCGCGCCCCGCCGGTTCCACCGCCGCTTGCCGACGACGTGGAACGCAGCAGCGTTGAACGCGTTGGCCGTTCGCACGACCGACCCGATGTTGAAGTCGTGCCCCCAGTTCTCGATGGCGACGTGGAAGGGGTGCCTGCGGGTGTCGAGGTCGGCGACGACCGCCTCCATCCGCCAGTACCGGTACCGGTCCTCGACGTTGCGGCGGTCGCCGTCACGCAGCAGCTCGGGGTCCCAGTGGTCGCCGTCCGGCCACTCCCCCACCCAGGGGCCCACCCCGACCTCGGCCCCGGCGTCCGCGCCGTCGCCGCCCACCGACGCGCCTTCGACCGACCCGCTCACGCGTGCAGGCGCGAGAGGAACTGCCGGGTCCGCTCCTCGCGCGGGTCGCCGAGCACCTGCTCGGGCGCCCCCTGCTCGTGGATCACGCCGTCGTGGAGGAAGCACACGGTGTCGGCGACCTGTCGCGCGAAGCCCATCTCGTGCGTGTTGAGCACCATCGTCATGCCCTCGTCGGTCAGCGACCGCAGGAGGTCGAGCACCTCACCGACGAGCTCGGGGTCGAGGGCCGACGTCACCTCGTCGAGGAGCATGAGCCGCGGCGAGTTGACCAGTGCCCGGGCGATCGCCACGCGTTGCTGCTGCCCACCGGACAGGTCGTCGGGGCGAGCAGCAGCCCTGTCGCGCAACCCGACCCGCTCGAGCATCGCCAGCGCCCGCTCCTCCGCCTCGTCCTTCGACACCTTGTGCACCCGGATCGGCGCCAGCGTGATGTTCTGCAGCACCGACAGGTGCGGGAAGAGGTTGTACGCCTGGAAGACGATCCCCATCCGGGCCCGGGCGGCATCGGCGTCGACGCGTGGGTCCGTGAGGTCGTCGCCCTCCAGCGTGATCCGCCCGTCGTCCACGACCTCGAGCAGGTTCACGCAGCGCAGCAGGGTCGACTTCCCCGAGCCGCTCGCCCCGATGAGCACCACGCACTGGCCGGCCTCCACGGACAGGTCGATGTCGCGCAGGACGACGTTCTGCCCGAAGGACTTCCGCACCCCCTCGAGGGTGAGCAGCGCCATCAGAGGGCTCCCGTCACGCCGGCGTAGCCCCGCTTGCGGGCGATGTGGTCGGTGTAGCGCGCCATCGGGATCGTCAGGCAGACGAAGAGCGCCCCGGCCACGACGTACGGCGTGAAGTTGAAGTCGCGCGCCGTCTCGATCTGCGCGGCCCGGATCGCGTCGATGACGCCCAGCACCGCGATGAGGCCCGAGTCCTTCTGCAGGGACACGAGGTCGTTCATCAGCGGCGGCACCACACGGCGCACCGCCTGCGGGAGTACGACGTGCCGCAGCGTCTGCCCGTAGGTGAGCCCCAGCGACCGCGCGGCCGCCCGCTGCGACGGGTGGATCGACTCGATCCCGGCACGGAACACCTCCGCCACGTACGCCGAGTACGACAGGACGAGCGCGCTGCATCCCCAGAACAACGCCGACGACGGCAGCCCCGACAGCCGCAGCGCCGGCGCCCCGAACCCGAGGAGGAACAGCACGAGCAGCAGCGGCAGCCCCCGGAAGAGGTCGACGTACGCCGTGGCGAACAGCCGCAGCGGGAAGGCCACCGGGCCCCGCACGGTCCGCATCACCGCGAGGGTCAGCCCGAGCAGCCCGATGAGGACCGCGCACACGAGCATCACCCGGATGTTGAGCCACAACCCGTCGAGGACCGCCGGCAGCGCGTCGACCGCCTTGTCCCACGAGAAGAAGGTCGTGCGCACCCGCGGCCACCCCGGCGACGTCACGACGAGGCCCACCGCAACCGCCACGACCGCCACCGTCGACACCACGGCGACCGCCGTGGAGCGTCGGGCCCGCGAGCGGCGCCACGCCGCCCGCTCCTGCTCGAGCGCCGACGGGACCCACGGGTCGGCCGAGCCGTCCGTGGGTCCCGTCGTGCGCACGCTGTCGGGCACGGGCTACTTCAGCTCGGGCGCACCCTGGGTCGACAGCCACTCGTCGACGAGCTTCTCGAGGGTGCCGTCCGAGCGCAGCGCGTCGACCGCACCGGTGACGCAGGCGGTGAGCGGGCTGCCCTTGTCGAGCACGGCGCCGAACTGCTCGGTGTCGCCCTCGGCCGGGAGCTGGCCGACGATGACGCCGTCGTCGAGCTGGGCGGTGGTCATGTAGAACGCGGTGGGCAGGTCGGCGACGATGCCGTCGATCTGCTTGTTCTGCAGGGCCTGCACCGCGAGGTCGTTGGTGTCGAAGACCGCGACCTTCTCGGTGGGGGCGATCTGCTCGTCGGCGGCCGTGTACGAGGTGGTGCCAACCTGCGCGCCGAGCTTGGCGCCCTTGAGGTCGGCAACCGTGGTCTTGCCGTCGATCGGGCTGCCCTTGTAGGTGATGACCGTCTGGCGCACGTCGTAGTAGCCGGAGGAGAAGTCGACGGCCTGCTTGCGCTCGTCGCTGATCGAGACCTGGTTGAGGTCGATGTCGAAGGTCTTCGCCCCGGGCGCGATGACCGTGTTGAACGGCGCGACCACCCAGGTGACCTTGTCCTTCGGGAACCCGAGCCGCTCGGCGATCGCGAACGCGACGGCCGACTCGTAGCCCTGCCCGTTGCTCGGGTTGTCGTCCTTGAACCACGGCTCGTACGCCGGCTTGTCGGTGCCGATCGTCAGTGTGCCGGGCGTCAGGGTCTTCAGGTCGGCCGGGGCGCAGGAGGCCGTGGCGCCGGCCGAGGGCGACCCGGACCCGGAGGCCGACGGCTCGTCGACGGGAGCCCCACAGGCGGCGACCGCCAGGAGCGTGGACCCGGCGGCGGCCAGGCCCAGGAGACGACGGGGGGTGGTGAGCGGCATGGGCGGCGTCCTTCGGGGGGCGGGTGCTCCGGCGTGGGGCGGGGACCGGAGCGCTCAATGTAACGCCGCCGCCCCTGCCGCATCAGGAACCGCCCGCGGACCGGGCGTCCCGGTGCCACAGGAGTGGCACAGCCGCGGATGACGCCACCCACGGCCGGGCGCCCTACCCTTGCGGACGTGATGCACTCCCTCGGCCCCGACTGGATGGACCCCCAGTGGCTCCTCGACAGCTTCGGCCCCCAGTTCTTCTGGGTCGGCGTCGCGATCGTCTTCATCGAGTGCGGGCTGCTCTTCCCGATCCTCCCCGGTGACTCGCTGCTCTTCGCGGTGGGCCTGTTCATCGCCCGGGGCGACCTCGGCATGAACATCGGCGTGGCGTGCCTGGTCCTCAGCGCCGCGGCGTTCCTCGGCAACGTCGTCGGGTACGAGATCGGCCGCGCCGTCGGGTCACCGCTCTACGAGCGCGACGGTCGCTTCCTCAAGAAGCGGTACTTCGACCAGACCCACGCGTTCTTCGACAAGCACGGCGCCAAGGCCCTCGTCCTCGGGCGCTTCGTCCCGATCGTGCGCACCTTCATCACCGTCGTCGCCGGCGTCGGCCGGATGGAGCGCCGCCACTTCTTCGTGTGGAGCGGGGTCGGCGCGGTCCTGTGGGCCACCGGCGTCACGCTGCTCGGCTACTTCCTCGGCGGCATCGACTTCATCCACGACCACCTCGAGTCCGCGATCCTGCTCATCGTCGCGTTCTCGGTGCTGCCGATGGTGGTCGAGGTCATCCGCCACCGCCGTGGCGCGAAGGTCGCCGTGGACGAGCTGGACGAGGCCGTCGACGACCTGCGCCACCGCGACTGAGGTCGAGGTGGGGCGTCAGAGCCCCGACGAGCACTGCCCGGCGCCCAGGCGCGAGAACCCGTAGCGGTCGCCGGGCCCCAGGTCGGTCTGCCCGTCCTTGTCGTCCCACATCAGCTGGTCGTGGTCCTGGACGTGGTCGGCGCCGAGGACGTGGCCCAGCTCGTGCATGACGACCGACTCGACCTGGCGGCGGCCCCAGTCGGAGTCGAGGTTCTCGAGCATGGTCGTCGTGTTGAGGACGATCCGGCCGGTGACGTAGGTCGAGCGGCCCTGGTCGTCGGGCACCGCGTCGCCCAGGCCGACGCCGGCGATCCCGCGCTCTCCCCCTTGCGTGAACTGGCGGAACTCGGTCGGGTCGCTCCACGCGATGAGCAGCGGCGACCACCGGCGCCCGGGGTAGAGGTCCCGACGGGAGGTCGCGTGGTTGCCGACCGGCGACTCGGTGGTGTCGCCGTCGTCGACGAAGGCCAGGCCCGTGGCCAACTGGACCCGGGCCACCGCGCGCCGGACGGCCTCGCGCCCGGCCCCGGACGTGCCGGGACGCTCACGGACGACGTAGTGGATGACCGTGCAGGGGTCGAACGTCACCGGGTCGGTCGTGCCCCGGTGGACGAGGAGGAACCGGTAGGTCGTGGGGTCGGTCACCGGGGCGTCGACGGCCGGAAGCGCCCTTCCGTCGCCCCCCGAGTAGAGCGGGGGCTGGGCGGCGATGGCCTCCGCCACCGGGTCACCGGATCTGGCGTGGAGCAGGACGCCGAGCAGGACGAGCCCGGCCAGGACGGCGACGGCGAGCACCGCCGTGCGTCCCTTCGGCCCGGGGGCCGGCACCGGGGCCGCCGTCGGCCAGACGACCTCGCCCGGTCGGGTCGCCAGGCGGTCGAGCACGTCGAGCTCCTCGAGGCGGCGCAGCATCTCGCGCTCGCGGCGCGCGACCTCGTCCTCGCGCGCGTCGAAGCGCCCCCGCTCGTCCCCGTTCCCCACGCGCACAGGGTAGGTGGCGCCACCGACGACCCGCAGGCGTTCGGGTCAGTCCCGCGGGAGGTCGATGAGCCCGGCGGCGTAGGCCGCCGTGACCGCCGCCGTGCGGTCGGTGACCCCGAGCTTCGCGAACGCCCGGATGAGGTGGGTCTTCACCGTCGCCTCGCCGATGAAGAGCTCGCGCCCCACGTCGGCGTTCGACATCCCCTGGGCGACCAGCCGCAGGACGTCGAGCTCGCGCGCGGTGACCTCGGGCCGCGACGGAGCGCGCAACCGGTCGGCGAGGCGGGCGGCGACCGGCGGCGCGAGCACCGTCTCGCCCCGCGCCGCGCGCCGGATGGCGTCGGCGAGCAGGGCGGTGGGGGTGTCCTTGAGGAGGTAGCCGCGCGCGCCTGCCTCGACCGCCCGGACGATGTCGGCGTCGGTGTCGTAGGTGGTGAGGACGAGCACCTGCGGGGCGTTCGGCTGCGCGACGATGCGCGCGGTGGCCTCGGGGCCGTCCATCACGGGCATCCGCAGGTCCATGAGGACGACGTCCGGCGCCAGGCGTGGGACGAGCCCCAGGGCCTCGGCCCCGTTCGACGCCTCCCCCACGACCTCGAAGTCGGGCTCCTCCCCCAGCACCGCGACCATCCCGGCGCGCACGACGGGGTGGTCGTCGACGACGAGCAGGCGGATCACCGGGGCACCTCGAGCCGCAGGGTCGTCCCGGCCCCGGGGCGGCTGCGCACGTCGACCGCGCCGCCGACCTCCGCCGCCCGGGCGAACAGGCCGTCGAGCCCGAACCCGCTGCGGGCGCCGGCGGTGTCGAACCCGACGCCGTCGTCGCGCACCTCGAGCACGACCCGCAGCGGGTCGGCGTAGGTGAGCGTCACCCCGACGTGCGCGGCGCCGGAGTGGCGGCGCACGTTGGACAGCGCCTCCTGCGCGGTCCGCAGGATGACGACCTCGGCCGTCCCGCCGAGCGGGACCGGGTCGCCCTCGACGCGGACGTCGGTGGGCACGCCGCTCGCGGTCTCGACGGTGGCGCCGAGCCGCTCGACCGCCTCGACGAGCGTGCGCGACTGCAGGTGCCCCGGCGTCAGCTCGGCCACGATGAGCCGCGCCTCGTCGAGGTTGTCCGACGCCGTGGCCTCGATGAGGGCGAGCCGGTCGCGCGCCGCGACCAGGTCGCCGCGAGCCAAGGCGGCGTCAGCGGCCCGGGACAGGGCGACGACCGAGGTGAAGCCCTGCGCGAGGGTGTCGTGGATCTCCCGGGAGAGCCGCTCGCGCTCCTCGTGCACGCCCCGGACGCGCTCGGCGGTGGCGAGCCGGTCCTGGGTGGCGCGCAGCTCGTCGATCGTCTCGGCGCGGCTCTCGGCCTCGGTGATGATCCGGTTGATGAACAGCCCCAGGGAGAGCGACAGGCCCATCGAGATGGTGCCCGAGATGAGGATCTCGGTGGCGCTGTCGCGGTCGAACTCCAGCTGCGCCCACCGCACCAGCGAGAACGCGGTGACGACGACGACCGTGGCGATGGTGGCCCAGCGCGCCGGGAGCATCGCCCACAGCTGCGGGAAGAGCGCGAAGAACAGCAGCCACGACTGGGTGCCCGGGTCGACCCACTGGATCGCGAGCAGGGCGCTCCACACGACCACGTGGTAGGCGACGGCGAACGCGACGTTCTCGTGGGCCATCGCCCGCACCCCGAGGCCGAGGTAGGCCGCGGCCATCAGGCCGAGGAGCGCGAGCGAGGGCACCCGGCCGTACGGGCCGGGGTCGTCGACGACCGTGACGACGACCGCCGCGAGCCAGACGAACGCCACCGCCGCGTGCCACGCGGGCTGCTGGCGCCGCCACATCGCGGTGAACTCCTCCCGCGAGGTCGTGTCCGTCGTCGTCACGTCGCCCATCATCGCGCCCGGAGGATCACGTGGTGCCGCGCTTGAACCACGTGAAGGTCGTGACGCACAGGACCAGCCCGACGACGGCCCACGCGGCGAGGACGAGGAGCGTGCGCCCCGTCTCCCACGACCCCGCCATCTCCAGGGAGCCCATGTCGTCCGGGTAGAAGGCCGAGCGCATGCCCTGGGCGATCCACTTCAGCGGGAACACCGACGCGACCTGCTTGAGCCAGTCGGGGATGTCGGCGAAGGCGATGTAGACGCCGGAGATGAACTGCAGCACCAGGATCGGGCCGATGACGACCGCGCCCACCGAGCGGGCCGAGGCCAGCGACGAGTACGCGATGCCGAGCGCCGTGCCGGACAGGACCCCGAGGGCGAACACCGAGGCGAACCGGCCCCAGGCCGCGGCATCCGTGGGCAGCTCGACCCCGTAGGCGACCCGCGCCACGACGAGGAGCAGCGCCACCTGCGCCAGGCTCGAGACCGCGACGAGGCCGACCTTGCCGAGGAAGTAGGCGAGCGGCGGCATCGGGGTGGCGCGCAACCGCTTGAGGGTGCCGTCGTCGCGCTCGGTGGCCACGGACATCGCCATCGTCTGGAAGCTCGTCAGCAGCACACCGGCGGCGACCATGCCGGGGAGGAAGAAGCGGCCGGCCGTCATCGAGCCGTCGCCGCCCTCGAACTGGCCACCGAAGATCGTGGAGAACAGGGCGAGCAGGAGGATCGGCAGGAGGAAGGAGAAGAAGACCGCCTCCTTCTCGCGGGAGTACATCTTCAGCTCGAGGACGGTGCGGTCGAGCCCGAGGGCCAGGGTGCTCATGCGGGGACCTCCACGGTCTCGTCGGTCAGGTGGGGGGAGATGAGGGAGAGGTAGGTGTCCTCGAGGGACGGCCGGGTGACCGTGAGGCCGGGGACCTCGCCCGGGAAGCGCGCGGCCAGGCCGGCGACGTCGGCGGTGGGGGTGGCGGTGCGCACGGTGCGGCGCACCCCGTCCTCCTCCCACGCGATGGTGGCCTCCTCGGCGCCGCGGCCACCGAGGGCGGCCGGGGTGTCGAGGGCGAGCAGCCGGCCGGCGGCGACGACGCCGACGCGGTCGGCGAGCTGCTCGGCCTCGTCGAGGTAGTGGGTGGTGAGCAGGATGGTCGTGCCCTCGCCGGACAGGGAGCGGATGAGCTCCCAGAAGTCGCGGCGGGCCTGCGGGTCGAAGCCGGTGGTCGGCTCGTCGAGGAAGAGCAGCTCAGGGCGGCCGACGATGCCGAGCGCGACGTCGAGGCGGCGGCGCTGGCCCCCGCTCAGCCCGACGACGCGGGTGTCGGCCTTGGCCTCCAGGCCCACCGCGGCGAGGACGTCGTCGACGTCGCGCGAGCGGGAGTACGCCTTCGCGGTGGTCGCCACCGCCTCGCGCGGGGTGAGGAGGTCCAGGCCGCCCGAGCTCTGCAGGACGATCCCGATCCGGTTGCGCCAGGCCAGCCCCGCGCCCCGGGGGTCGGTGCCGAGGACGGCGACCTCACCGGCGTCGCGGTGCCGGAACCCCTCGAGGATCTCGACGGTGGTCGTCTTGCCGGCGCCGTTCGGGCCGAGGAGGGCGAAGACCTCACCCTCGTGGATGTCGAGGTCGAGGCCGTCGACGGCCGGCCTCCCGGCGTAGGTCTTCTGCAGGCCCCTGATCGTGATCGCGTCCATGGCCCCAGCGTGGCCGCCAGGGGCTCAGGCGCGCGACGCCCGCGCGGTTGACCCGCCGTCCACCGACCGGTGGACGCCGACGGGCCCCCCTCCGTGACGCGCTACGGGGCAGTAGGTGTCGTGATCACGACACGTACTGCCCCGTAGGACGCGGTTCGAGGGTGAGGCGGGTCAGGCGGGAGGAGCGGGGGGAGCCGGTGACGCGGGCGGGGCGGGGGTGGTGCCGGGGCCCTCGGGGGAGGCGGGGGTGGCGCCGGGCCCGGCGGTGTAGCTGCTCGGGGGCGGGATGACGGCGTCGCGCTGGCCGAAGTCGACCCGCGGGGCCTCGCGCTGCTCGCCGACGGCCTCGAAGTACTCGGCCCGCTCGATGTTGAACACGCCCGCGATGATGTTGGAGGGCACCGTCTCGACCTTGGTGTTGAGGTCGCGCACGGTGGCGTTGTAGTAGCGACGGGCCGAGGCGATGCGGTCCTCGGTGGAGGTCAGCTCGGTCTGCAGGGCCATGAAGTTCTCGTTGGCCTTGAGGTCGGGGTACGCCTCGACGATCGCGAGCAGCCGGCCGAGGGCCTGGCTGAGCATGTTCTCGCTCTCGGCCTGCTGGGCCGGCGACTGGCCGGGCGCCATCGCGGCGGAGCGTGCCTTGACGACGTCCTCGAGGGTGCCGCGCTCGTGCGCCGCGTAGCCCTTGACCGTCTCGACGAGGTTGCCGATGAGGTCGTGGCGCCGGGTGAGCTCGACGTCGATCTGGCGCCAGGCCTCCTGCACGAGGTTGCGCAGCTTGATCAGGCCGTTGTAGACGCCGACCGCCCACAGGACGACGCCCAGCAGCAGGACGACGATGATGACGAGCACGATCGTGATGGTCATGACAGCTCCTCGTGGGGACCGGGTTGGCGCGAGCCTACTGGCAGGTCAGGCCAGGCCGAGGTCCTCCAGGCCGAAGACGTGCCGGTACTCCAGGCCCGCCTCGGCGAACTTCTCGGCGGCCCCGGTGGCGCGGTCGGCGATCGTCGCCACGGCGACGACGGTCGCCCCGGCCTCCTGGGCGGCGCGGGCGGCATCGAGGGGCGAGGCCCCGGTGGTCGAGGTGTCCTCGACGACGAGCACCCGCCGGCCCTCGATCGACGGGCCCTCGATGCGCTGCTGGAGCCCGTGCGCCTTGCCGGCCTTGCGCACGACGAACGCGTCGAGGCGCCCGCCCTCGGCGGCGCGGGCGTGCAGCATCGAGGTGGCCACGGGGTCGGCGCCGAGCGTGAGGCCGCCCACGGCGTCGACGTCGAGGTCCTTGACGAGGTCGAGCATGACGCGGCCGACGAGCGGGCTGGCCTCACCGTCGAGGGTGATGCGGCGCAGGTCGACGTAGTAGTCGGCCTCCTTGCCCGAGGAGAGGGTCACGCGGCCGTGGACGATGGCCTTGGCGCGGACGAGGTCGAGGAGGCGGGCGCGGTCGGCGGCGATGTCGGTCACGGCACCCACCGTAGGGCCTGGCACCGAGCCCGGGTCAGCCGCCCGCGGGGCGGGACGGCGGGGGCGGCGCGGCGAAGAACGCGGCGGCATCACCCTCGTAGCCGGGGGTGGCGCGCTGCGCGTGCCAGCGCTGGTGGAGGTCGCGGGCGACCGGTTCCTCGGGCTGCTCGGGCGGGTCGGTGCCGTCCCAGAGGTCGAGGCCGACCCCCAGGGACCCGCCCGTGGGGCTCGCGACGACGGCGGCGGCGAGCCGGTCGAGGAGGTCCGGGGAGAGCCCGTCGAGGAGGGTCCGCGGGCGGCGCCGCTCGGCGAGGACGAGCAGCCGGGCGATGGCGTGGACGTCGTCCGGGCCGAGCCGGGTCCCGGTGAGGAGGAGGGCGCGCAGCTCGGCGAGGAGCCGGGCCCGCACCCACGGGCCGAGGGCCAGGAGGGCATGGCGGTGTGCCGTCTCCTGCCAGTCGGCCGAGCCGGTGCGTAGGAGGTGGCGGTACTCGCGGGCCACCTCGGACTCGACGCCCGGGTCCATCGTCCGATGGTAGGTCGCCGAGGCGGGTGACGACGAGGGCCCGGCGCCCCTGCGATGCCGGGCCCCCGCCGTGTCCCGCTCAGCCCTGCACGGAGCGGTCGAGCAGCCGCTCGGCCGCGGCGCCCAGCGCCTCCTGCATCTCGGGGTCGTGGTCGTACTGGTCGGCGAGCGCGGCGGCGACGATGCCGGCCCCCGCGAACACCTGCCCCTCGTCCCAGCCCTTCGGCGGGCGCGGCCACGGCCACTTGCGCGGCCAGCCGGTGCCGCACCAGTCGTCGATCTCGTCGAGGAACTGCTTGCCGGCGCCCTCGCCCCGGCCGCCGACGACGATGATCGCGCCGTAGAGGACGTTCTGGAGCAGCTGCGCCCCGACCTCCGCCTCGGCGGGCGGGAGCGGCTGCGGGTTGAGCGCGACGGCGTCGACG
Organism: Oryzobacter telluris; assembly: GCF_043099285.1. Lineage (GTDB taxonomy): Bacteria > Actinomycetota > Actinomycetes > Actinomycetales > Dermatophilaceae > Oryzobacter > Oryzobacter telluris. The sequence continues at coordinate 3,729,240 of NZ_CP170723.1, forward strand.
CGGGTGGTGAAGGAGCCGCGGACCGGGCCCTTCGGGATGATGAAGTCCCAGGCCTGCGGCGGGATCTTCACGACCTTCGACAGGGCCTTCCAGTTCAGGGCCATGACGTCTCCTCGTGGTGGGTGGTCCCGCTCGGTGCGGGTCACCACGAAAGAGGAGGGCGCAGGCCCGCCTGATACAGCCGGGCTCAGCCGCGGACGCGGAACCGGTCGACGGCGCGCATCGCCCCGCCGCGCAGCAGCGGTCGCGGGGTAGCCCGCAGGGCCGCGGTGAGGACCTTCCACTGCCCGCCCGGGACCGAGATCACCTTGCCCGCGGCGACGTCGCGCAGCGCCTGGGCCACGACGACGTCGGCGTCGAGCCAGAGCGCCTGCGGGAGGGCGGAGATCGACATCCGGGCCCGCTGGTGGAACTCGGTGCGGGTGAACCCGGGGCACAGGGCGGTCACGGTGACCCCCGTGCCGGCCAGCTCGCTCGCGAGCCCCTCGGAGAACACGGTGACGAAGGACTTCTCGGCCGAGTAGGTGCCGTTGGCGATGAAGGAGGCGACCGACGAGACGTTGAGGATGCCGCCGCGGCCGCGGGCGCGCATCGCCCGGCCGGCCGCGTGGCAGGTGAGCAGGACGGCGCGGACCATGACGTCCAGGCCCGCCTCCTCCTCCCTCAGGTCGTTGTCGAGGAAGCTGCTGCGGAAGCCGAAGCCGGCGTTGTTGACCAGGAGGTCGACGGGACGGACGTCGTCGGCGAGGCGGTCGCACACCCGCCCGGTCTGCTCGCGGTCGGAGAGGTCGGCGACGAGCACCTCGACCGCGACCCCGTGGCGGTCGCGCAGGGCGGTGGCGAGCTCCTCGAGCCGGGCCCGGTCGCGGGCGACGAGGACGAGGTCGGTGCCCTCGCGGGCGAGTCGCTCGGCGAACGCGCGGCCGATGCCGGCCGACGCTCCGGTGACGAGTGCGGTGCCCACGCCGGGAACGGTAACCCGGCCCCCGCCGCCGGTCGTCGGTGCCCCCACCACCATCGGCGTGCACGTCGGTGGGCCTCGTTAGGGTGGCCGGGTGCGCATCGCCACCTGGAACGTCAACTCCATCCGCTCCCGCATCGACCGCGTCGAGGCGTGGATCGAGCGCTCCGACGTCGACGTCCTGCTCCTGCAGGAGACCAAGGCCACCGACGCCCAGTTCCCGTTCGAGCGGCTGCGGGCCCTGGGGTACGAGGTGGCGCACCACGGCCTCAACCAGTGGAACGGCGTTGCCGTCCTGTCGCGGGTCGGGCTCGACGACGTGCAGGTCGGCTTCCCCGGCGACCCCGGGTGGGGCGAGCCGGTGGCTCCCGAGGCCCGCGCCATCGGCGCCACGTGCGCCGGGGTGCGGCTGTGGTCGGTCTACGTCCCCAACGGGCGGGCGCTCGAGGACCCGCACATGGCCTACAAGCTCGCCTGGCTGGGGCAGCTGCGCGACCGCGCGGTCGAGTGGGCGGCCGACGGCACCCCCGTGGCGCTGTGCGGCGACTGGAACATCGCGCCGCAGGACGACGACGTCTGGTCGATGGAGTACTACCTCGACAAGAGCCACGTCTCCCCCGGTGAGCGGGCGGCCTTCCACGCCTTCCTCGAGGCCGGTTTCGTCGACGTCGTGCGCCCGCACGCCCCCGGCCCGGGCACCTACACGTACTGGGACTACCAGCGCCTCGCCTTCCCGAAGAAGCGCGGCATGCGCATCGACTTCGTCCTGGGGTCGCCGTCGTTCGCGGCGCGCGTGGCCGGCGCCGTCATCGACCGCGAGGAGCGCAAGGGCGCCGGGGCGAGCGACCACGCCCCCGTCGTCGTGCAGCTCGACGACTGAACCTGCCCCGGTCGGGGGCTTCCGGGCCGTCGGTGGTCGGGGTTAGCGTGCCGGGATGACGCGCCGCCCCCACGAGAACGTCGCGACGGTCCTGGTGGACCCCGCGGTGCTCGCCGAGCTCGAGGTGGTCCTCATGCACCTCGACCTGCGGGTGTGGCCGATGGCGACGGCCCCCATCTGCGCCGACGGGCCGCGCCAGGCGTTCCAGTACCGCCGCCGCACCCTGGAGGCCCGGCGCGGTGCGTGGGACGACGCCGCGCACTGGGTGCCGGTGTGGGTGTCGTTCGGGGCGTCGTGGCGGCGTGGCGAGGACCCGCTGCCGTGGGAGGCGCACCGGGTGCTGTGGTCGGCGCTCGCCGGGTACGAGGGGCACGTGCACTACCGGCGGCGCCTCGAGGGCGTGCGCCCGCTGCCGGTGCCCGTCGGCCCCGACGGCGAGGGCGTCCCCCTCGGCCTGCGGCGCGACTGAAGCCGCGCGGGTCAGCGGCCGCTCGGCGTCAGCGGCGCCAGAAGAGGTGGTGGACGACGCCACTGGGGCTCGGGACCTCCTCGTGGTGGAAGCGGTCGAGCAGGTCCTCGGGCCGCTCCCAGAGCCGACCGCCCCGGCCGATCTCGACCGGCGCGACCGCGACGTGCATCGTGTCGACGAGGGCGGCCGCGAGGAACTCCAGCACCGTGGCCACGCCGCCGCCGAGGCGCACGTCCTTGCCGTCGGCCGCCTCCTTGGCCTGCCGCAGCGCCTCGTGGGGGTCGGCGTCGATGAAGTGGAAGGTGGTGTCCGACAACGAGATCGACGGCCGCACGTGGTGGGTCAGGACGAAGACCGGCGTGTGGAACGGCGGCTCGTCTCCCCACCAGCCCTCCCACTCCAGGTCCTCCCACGGCCCCTGCTGCGGGCCGAACTTGCCGCGCCCCATGATCTCGGCGCCGATGTTGTGGGAGAAGTCGCGCGTGAAGTAGTCGTCGAGGCCGCGGGTTCCTCCGGGGTCGGTGCGGTTCGGCCAGCTCGCCGTGGCACCCGCCCAGGCGGCGAGCCTCGACGGGTCGGCGTGGCCGAAGGGCCGCTCGACGCTCTGACCCTCGCCGGTGCCGAACCCGTCGGTGGAGAGCATGAAGTTCTGCACCCGCAGGAGCTGCTCGCGCGGGGCGCTCACGACGCCACCTCCGGTGCGGCCAGGCCGCGCTCGGCGTAGTGGGCCCGGCCTGCGGCGAAGGCGTCCCAGTCCCAGGGCTCGGGTCGCCCGGCCAGGCACGGCTCCAGCCGGTCGAGGGAGGTCTGCAGGCCGACGAGGTAGAGGTTGTCGACCGCCTCCTGCACGTCGGGGACGACGTGGCTCAGCCGCAGGATGCAGCCGGCGTCGGCGGCCTCGAGCTCCCAGCGCATCGTCGACCCCGGCGCGGGGTGGGTGTGCTCGAAGAGCAGCGGCGGCTCCAGGCGCAGGATCGTGCACGTCATCCTCACCGGCTCGTCGGGCGACCTCCCGGAGAAGACCATCTCGCCACCCTCGCGCAGGTCCACGGTGATGTCGGCGTCGAACGGCAGCCACCAGTCGGCGAGGCGCTCGGGCGCGGTGATGGCGTCCCACACGTCGCGCACGTCGTAGGCGAGGTGGCGCTCGAAGCGGATGACGCCACCGTCGGCGGTGCGCTCGAGCACGCCGTCGTAGCGGGTGGTGAGGTCGTCGGTCACGAGGATCGCTCCTTCGGGGGGATGGGTCGGGCGGTGCGTTCGAGGTGGCGCTCGAGGGAGTCCAGGCGCCCGGCCAGCTCGGCGCGGTAGGGCTCGAGCCACTCGTCGAGCTCGCGCAGGGGTTCCGCGCGCAGCCGGTAGAGGCGGCGCTGGGCGTCGCGGCGGACCTCGACGAGGCCGGCGTCGCGCAGCACCTTGAGGTGCCGGGACACCCCGGGCTGGTGCATCCCGACGGCCTCGACGAGCTCGCCCACCGAGCGCTCGCCGCCCCGCACGGCATCGAGGATGCGGCGGCGGGTGGGGTCGGCGATCACCTCGAGGACGGCGAGTCGGCTGGGCACGCACCCAACATACGACACGTCGTATATACGGTCAAGCGGATGTGCGACGCCTCAGGAGCGGCCGAGGATGCCGCTGGCGTAGGCCGCCTGCCCGGCGTGCTGCGCGATGTCGTTGACGACGCTGACGAGGCGGACCGCGAGGGTGACCGGCGGGTCCCAGTCCTCGTCGACGACCCGGTCGAGGTCGTCGTCGGTGAGGCCGACGAGCACCGCGGCCGCGGCCTCCTGGACGGCCGCGTGGTAGCCGCGCAGGTCGGCGCCGGGGACGCGGACCGCGAGCACGTCGTCCCAGGTGTGCCCGTACCCGTGCGCCTCCGCGGGGAAGGGCAGGGCGAAGCGCTCGTACCAGCCGTCGCGGGTCCATACCTGCTCGAGGTCGAAGGCGCCGGCCACGTGGTCGTCGAGGATGCGGGTCAGGTGCCACACGAGCCAGGCGACGGTGTTGGCCCCCGGCGCCGGCGGCCGGGCCAGGTGCTCCTCGTCCGTGGCGTGAAGCACGCCGTTCACGGTCTCGCGCACCCGGGAGAAGGTGTCACCCAGCAGCTCTGCCGACGTCGCCATGCTCCGGACGCTACTCGTCGCGGACGTCCGGCGTCAGAGGCCGAAGGTCGGGGCCGCACCCTCGGCGTGCTCGCGGCGGCGGACGCCGAGCGCGAGCGAGGCCACCGCCCCGAGGGCCGCGGCGATCGACGCCCCGCGGAAGACCCACGCCACCTGGAGGACGGCCGCGTCCTTGAGCGCCTCGGTGTCGGTGGGGTCGGCCAGCCCGCCGACCTCGACGTAGTACTGGTGCAGCCCGATCGCGGTCAGCAGGGCGACGCCCACGACCATCCCCACCATCCGGGCGACGACGACGAGCGCCGAGGCCGTGCCGTGCGACTCCGCCGAGGCCTCGGCCAGGGCGGCGTCGTTGACCGGCGCGAGGGCCAGCCCGATCCCGAGGCCGGTGAGCGCGAGGACGAGGGTGGAGGCGACGAGGTCGTCGAGGCTGCCGCGGCCCCACGTCGTCATCAGGCCGAGCCCGATGGCGGCGAGGGCCAGGCCCGTTCCCGCCACGACCCCGGGCCCGGTGAGCCGCAGCGCCCAGCCGCCGGCGAGCGCACCGACCGGCACCGCGACGAGGAAGCGGACGAGGACGAGCGCGGCCTCGGTCTGGCTGGAGGTGTGCACGAGGCGGGCCAGCAGCGGGACGTCGACGACGACGGCGACGAGCGCCACCCCGACGAGCAGCGACACGACGAGCGCCCAGACGAGCCTCCCCCGCACGAGGCCGCGGGGCACCAGCGGTGCTGCCGACCGGCGGTGGTGCACGACGTAGGCCGCCACCAGCGCGGCGGCGACCGGCAGCAGGGCGTACCCCAGCGGGCCCACGACCTCGCGCTCGGGCTCGGCCGCGGCGAAGGTGAGGACGACGCAGCCCAGGGCCCCCCCGACGAGCACCGCGCCCAGCAGGTCGGCCCGGCGCAGCAGCGCCCACCCGCCCCGCCCGGCGACGACCAGCGTGACGACGAGCAGCACCAGGCCCGCCACCCCGACCGGCGTCGCCAACCGCGAGGTCGAGTCCCCGAACGGCACGAACGGCACCCCGAGCGCCACGCTGGTGACGAGCGGCTCGGGGGCGACGAGCGCGAGCCCGAGGACCCCGGCGGTCACGGCGGACAGCACGAGGGTGACGACGCGCGGCCTCCCCACCGCTCCCCCACCCACGACGACCACGGCCACCGCGAGCAGCACCCCGGCCACGGCGTTGAGCCAGAAGATCGCCCGCCAGTCGGCGACGACGAGGACCAGCGCGCCGAGCACCGGCCCGAGGACGGACCCCAGCTCCTGCACCGCGCCGACGACGCCGAGCGGCACACCGCGCCGGTCCGCCGGCCACAGCTGGGCCACGATGGCGAGGGTTGCCGGGACGAGCCCGCCCCCTCCGACGCCCTGGATGACCCGGCCCGCCACGAGCACCGGCAGCTCGACCGCGAGCGCGGTGACGGCCGACCCGACGACGAACACCGCGAGGCATCCGAGGAGGACGCGCTGGCGGTCGACGAGGTCGGCGAGGCGGCCGATGAGCGGCAGCACCGCGACGTACCCGAGGAGGAAGCCCGAGATGATCGGCGTCGCCCGCTGGAGGGAGTCGATGCCGACCCCCACCCCGCGCATCATGTCGGTGAGCGCGAGGACGACGACGTAGGTGTCGGCGGCGGCGAGCGAGACCGCGACCGCTGCGGTCGCGAGGAGGGCCCTAGGGGCGGGTGACCTCAACGGGCTTCCCGTAGTCGGTGAGGGTGAGGACGTAGGTCGCCGTGGTGCCGGGGAAGAACGGCCCCGTGAGCGAGGCGGTGCGCAGCTCGTCCTTCGCGGTGAGCCCGAAGGTCACCGTGAAGGTGCCCGTGCCGTCGCCGAGGTGGAACAGGTCCTCGATGCGGGTGCCGGGGAGGGTCCCGCCGACCTTGTCGAGGACCTCGCTGCCGGCGCGGGTCTGCCCGTCGGCCTTCGGGGACGCGGCCTCGGTGAGGAGGGAGGAGATGCCCTTGGCGGGGTCGAAGAACAGGGCCGGGTTGGGCGCGTTGAGGGTGGTGAGGTCGGTCTCGACGTAGTCCGGGGTGAAGAACTTCATGTACGCGGTGTCGCCGAGGCAGATGAGGTCGACCGTGCCGGCCACGCCCTCGATCGTGCCGGTGATGGTGCCCGCGAACTTCGGCTCGGAGGCGTCGATGACGCCCGAGCCCTTGGCGGCGGTGACACCGTTCTCGCGCGGGGGGACGTCGCGGCTGGTGAGGTCGAGCGCCACCGTCGTCGCGCCGTCGAAGGCGGACTTGGCGGCGGCGAGCCGCTCGGCCGCCGGCTTGGCCGGGGTCTCGTCCGTCCCCGAGCAGCCGGTCAGCGCGAGGGCGAGGCCGGCGACGGCGAGGACGGAGCGACGGCGCATGGGCGTCAGGCTAACCCGCGCCGAGTCGGCGTCAGGTCAGGCGGAGCGTGTGGCCCGCCTCGTCGACGTCGACCGTCACGCCGTCGCCGTCGCGGACGTCGCCGGAGAGCAGCGCCCGGGCCAGCCGGTCGCCGATCTCGCGCTGGACGAGACGCCGCAGCGGGCGCGCACCGTACGCGGGGTCGTAGCCCTGCTCGGCGAGCCAGGCCCGCGCGGCGTCGGTGACCTCGAGGGTGACCCGACGGTCGCGCAGCCGGGTCGACAGCGCCCGCACCTGGAGCTCGACGATCCGGCCGAGCTCGTCGGTCGACAGCGGGTCGAAGACGACGACCTCGTCGAGCCGGTTGAGGAACTCGGGCTTGAAGGCCTGCCGCACCGCCGCCATCACGGCCTCGTGCTGGTCGCCCGGCGCCAGGGTCGGGTCGACGAGGTACTGCGAGCCGAGGTTGGAGGTCATGACGAGGATGACGTTGCGGAAGTCGACCGTGCGGCCCTGCCCGTCGGTGAGCCGGCCGTCGTCGAGGACCTGGAGCAGGATGTCGAAGGTCTCGGGGTGGGCCTTCTCGACCTCGTCGAGGAGGACGACCGAGTAGGGCCGGCGGCGCACGGCCTCGGTGAGCTGCCCGCCCTCCTCGTACCCGACGTAGCCGGGCGGGGCGCCGATGAGGCGGGCCACCGCGTGCCGCTCCGAGTACTCGGACATGTCGATGCGGACCATCGCCCGCTCGTCGTCGAAGAGGAAGTCGGCGAGCGACTTCGCCAGCTCGGTCTTGCCGACACCGGTCGGCCCGAGGAAGAGGAAGGAGCCGGTGGGGCGGTCGGGGTCGGCGATGCCGGCCCGCGCGCGCCGCACGGCGTCGGACACCGAGCGCACCGCGTCGGCCTGGCCGATGAGGCGCGCGCCGATGATCGACTCCATCGACAGCAGCTTCTCGGTCTCGCCCTGGAGCAGGCGCCCGGCGGGGATGCCGGTCCACGCCGAGATGACCTCGGCGATGTCGTCGGCGCCGACCCGCTCCTTGACCATGAGGTCGCTCGTGTCGATCTGCGACTCGGCCTGCTGGGCGGCCTCGACGTCCTTCTCCAGCGCGGGGATCTCGCCGTAGAGGACGCGCGACGCCCCCTCGTAGTCGCCCTCGCGCTGGAGCCGGTCGGCGCGGGTGCGCAGGTCGTCGAGGTGGGCCTTGAGCTCGCCGAGGCGGTTCAGCCCGGCCTTCTCCGACTCCCACCGCGCGGTGAGCGCCGACAGCTCCTCGGTCTTCTCGGCGAGGTCGGCACGCAGCCGCTCGAGCCGCTCGACCGACGCGTCGTCGGTCTCCTTGGCCAGGTGCAGCTCCTCCATCCGCAGCCGGTCGACGGCACGGCGCAGCACGTCGATCTCGACGGGGCTGGAGTCGATCTCCATCCGCAGGCGCGACGCGGCCTCGTCGACGAGGTCGATGGCCTTGTCCGGCAGCTGCCGCCCGCTGATGTAGCGGTCGGACAGGGAGGCGGCGGCGACCAGCGCCGAGTCCTCGATCTCGACCTTGTGGTGCGCCTCGTAGCGCTCCTTCAGGCCGCGCAGGATGGCGATGGTGTCCTCCACCGACGGCTCGCCGACGTAGACCTGCTGGAAGCGGCGCTCGAGTGCGGGGTCCTTCTCGACGTGCTCGCGGAACTCGTCGAGGGTCGTGGCGCCGACCAGCCGCAGCTCGCCGCGGGCCAGCATCGGCTTGAGCATGTTGCTCGCGTCCATCGCCGACTCGCCGGTGGCGCCCGCCCCGACGACGGTGTGGAGCTCGTCGATGAAGGTGACGACCTGGCCGTCGGAGGCCTTGATCTCCTCGAGCACGGCCTTGAGCCGCTCCTCGAACTCGCCGCGGTACTTGGCGCCGGCCACCATCGCGCCGAGGTCGAGGGCGATGAGCCGCTTGCCCCGCAGCGACTCGGGGACGTCGCCGTCGACGATCCGCTGGGCCAGCCCCTCGACCACCGCGGTCTTGCCGACACCGGGCTCGCCGATGAGGACGGGGTTGTTCTTCGTGCGCCGCGAGAGGACCTGCACCACGCGCCGGATCTCGCCGTCCCGCCCGATGACGGGGTCGAGCTTGCCGTCGCGGGCCATCTCGGTGAGGTCGGTGCCGTACTTCTGCAGCGCCTCACCGGCCTCCTGCGGATCCTCGCTCGTCACGGTCGCGCCGCCGCGCAGCCGGTCGAGCTCGGCCTCGAGGGCTGTGGCGTCACCCTGCACCGCGCCCTTCTCGACGAGGGCGAGGAGCAGCGCGTCGGTCGAGAGGTGGGTGTCGCCGCGCGCGGCCATGAGGGTGGACGCGTGCTGGAGCACGGCCAGCGCCGCCTGCCCGAGGCCCGGGGTCGCCATCGACGAGCCGCTGCTGCGGGGCAGCCCCTCGAGGACGCCGCGCGCGGCCCGCGCCACGGCCTGCGCGGACGTGCCGGCGGCGGTGAGCAGCGCGGGCGTCGTCGTGTCCTGCTGCTCGGCGAGGGCCAGCGCGAGGTGCGACGGGGTGATCTCGGGGTGGCCGGCGCCCTGGGCGGCGCGCTGCGCCACCGCGAGCGCCTCGGCCACGCGGGTGGTGGGCTTCAGCTCCATGCGGGACTCTCCTCGGACGGGAGGGGACGGGGGTTCCTCCGGTCCAACCTCACCAGAGTTGAGCGTATTCCGCTCAACTGCGTGCTCGCAACGGGCAGACCAAGCGCTCAGACGGGTCCCGGGGGCGGGTTCCTCGGCTCGGGGTCGTACCAGCCCCCGTGCTCCTCGACGAGCGCCTCGAAGCGGTCGCGCAGCCCGCCCTCGACCGGGCCCGACTCGTCGCCGACGTTGTCCTCGCGGACGTACACGGCCCACTCGTGGGCCTCGGAGTCGTCCTCCCCGGCCAGCGCCTCGCGGATGACCCGGACGTCGGTGAAGCCCTCGTCGGCGAGCTCGGCCGCGACCTCATCGGCGACGTCCTTCTCGGGGAAGACCAGCAGGTGCTCGCTCACGCCCCGAGCATGGCACGCCGGGCCACTCAGCAGGTCGCGGAGATGGGCGCGGCCGACTCGTCCGCCGGGACCGACGGCGTCGGTGAGGAGGTGGAGGTCGTGCTCGGCGTGGGGGTCGACGACGGCGACGCCGAGGCCGAGGGCGACGGGCTGGCCGTGGGCGCGCGCACGCCCTTCTCGACGAGCGCCCGGATCTTGGCGAAGTCCGGGTCGGCGGGCCGCACGACCTTGCTCGTGACCGGCAGCGACCGGATCGACCCGCCGTCCTGGATGCGCAGGACGAGGTCGACCCACGCCTGTAGCTCGCTCTGCGGGATGGTGATCCGCACGTTGTCCTTCACGGCCTTGGCGATCCTCGGGTAGTTCGCGAACAGCGAGACCGGGTCGGCCTGGGTGAGCAGGGCCCCGGCGACGCAGCGCTGGCGGCGCATCCGGCTGAAGTCGTCGCTGCCGGCGCGCGACCTGGCGTACCAGAGGGCGCGGCGGCCGTCGAGCTTCTGCAGGCCGGGCTCGATCCACTCGACCTTGCCGTTGTTCGTCCACTTGATGCCGCCGCCGGGGAGCGACGAGCACTCGACGCACACCCGCTCGCGGGCGTTGACCTCCACGCCCCCCATGGCGTCGACGAGCTCCTTGAAGCCCTTGAGGTCGATGACGACCGACCGCTGGATGTCGAGCCCGGTGATCTCCCCGAGGACGTCGATCGTGGACGTCAGGCCCGGGTTGGGGTCGTCGGGGAAGAGGTCCGGGTGGTCGGTGGCGAGGGTCCAGATGCCGTTCATCAGGCACTCGTCGCCGCAGTTGTAGCCGTTGGGCCACAGCCGGTGCAGCGGGTTGCTCGCGGGGATCGGGACGTTCTCGAGGTTGCGCGGGATGCCGATGAGCAGGGCGTCACCGGTCCTGGTGTCGATGCTGACCACCATCATCGAGTCGGTGCGCACCCCCACCCGGTCGCGGCCGGCGTCGGAGCCGAGCAGCGCGATGTTGACGCGCGGGATGTCGGCCCACGGGTCGGGCTGCTCGGGGTCGGCGATGTGGCCCTCGCCGAAGCCGTCGGAGAACACGTCGTTGATGACGCTGGCCTGCACGCCGACGTACCGCACCGCCACGGCGGCGGGGGCGGCGACCACCGCGCACATCAGCGCCGCGAACAGCACCCGCAGCCACCGGCCCTCGCGGATCCGCGGCCACGACTGCTGCGCCGTGAGGACGATGGAGCCGACCCACACGACGGACCCGACCAGCACGACGAGCGCGACGACCTGCAGGGCCTTGGTGTTGACCGCGGTGTCGAGGGCGGTGCGGATGATGCCGTCCTGCACGAAGGACCAGACCACGGACCCGACGAGGGCCACGACGACGGCGATGAGGACCCAGCCCAGCGCCTTCCAGCGGGTGCGCAGCAGCCCCGCACCGGGGAGCACCGTGCCCAGCGCGACGCGGCGGTAGTACGACGACGGCGGGTAGCGCCGTTCGGCACGGCGCATCGGCGGCTCGGCGTCACCGGTCCGTCGGGACGACCCGGATTGGTCGTCGGGCATGGCCCACCATCGCTCTCGGCAGGTCAGGGGTCGCGCGGCACTGGGCTGGACCGCGCGATCTGTCGTGGGAACGATAGACGCCCGCGCTGGGAGCGTGGGGCAGGACGACCACGACGTGGTCGAATGGCGCGATGAGCAGCCACGCGGCACGTCCGCAGGTCGAGGCGAGTGACCGTCGGCGCCAGGTGGCGGTGACCCTGGCCGAGGTGTTCTGCGTCGTCGGCACGCTGGTGGGGGTCGGCGTCCTCGGGACCCGGGTGGAGGAGTCGTCGGGCGGCGCGCTGGCCGCGGATGCCACCCTCCTCGCGCCCGCCGGGCCGGCCTTCCTCGTCTGGACGCCGATCTACCTCGGGCTCGCCGCGTACACCGTGTGGCAGTGGCTGCCCGAGCAGACGACCGACCGGCGGCACCGCGCCATCGGGTGGCTCGTCGCCGCCTCGATGGTGCTGAACGCGCTGTGGCTCCTCGTGACCCAGCAGGGGTGGATCTGGGTGAGCGTCGGCGTCATCGCGGCGCTGGCCGGGGTGCTCGGGCTGCTCGTGCGGCGGCTCACCGAGAACCCGTCGTACGGCTCCGTCGAGGCGGTCGTCGTCGACGGCACGTTCGGCCTCTACCTCGGGTGGGTGGCCGTGGCGGCGTGCGCCAACGTCACCGCCGCGTTCGTGTCGAGCGGGGTCGACCCGGGCCCGGCCGTGGCGCAGGGCCTGGCGGTCGTCGTCCTCGTCGTGGCGGCGGTGCTCAGCCGGGTGTTCGCCGAGCGACTGGGTGGCCGGTGGGCCGTGGCCGTGGCGATGGCGTGGGGACTGGCGTGGATCGCCTACGGCCGGGTGGCCGACGAGCCGCGCTCGGTCGTCGTGGGGCTGGCCGCGCTCGTCGCGGCGCTCGTCGTCCTCGCGGCCGTGACCCGCGCGCAACGGCTCGTTCGGGGGGTTGTCAGCGGCACCGACCGGGAGTAGACCGGACGGAGCACGCGCACCCTGTCGGCGCGGGGAGAGGGGCCTGCATGACGGAGCCCGGACCGCTGTTCCACGTCACCGCACCCGACGGCCACCGCGCGCCGTTCTACGCCCTCCAGCTCGACGAGGACGGGCGCAACCGCGGCCCCCTGACGACCACGCACCTCCTGGACACCCTCCGGGCCGGCGACACCACCGACGTCTTCGTGTTCTGCCACGGCTGGAACAACGACTGGGACACCGCGCTCGCCCGCTACCGCGACTTCATCGAGGAGTTCCAGGGGGTGCGGGCCCGGACGGGCGTGCAGCTGGGCCGGGACTTCCGGCCGGTGCTCGCCGGGATCTTCTGGCCCTCCACCGCCCTCGTCTGGCCGTGGGAGGAGGGGCCGGCGCCCGCCGCGGCCGGCGAGAACCCGCCCGACCCGGCCGTGCGCGAGGCCGTCGACTCGCTGGCGCAGGTGGTGCCCGGTGCCGACCGCGACCGCTTCTACGCCCTGGTCGAGACCCCGGAGCTGGACCGGGAGGGCACGGCGCGCGAGCTCGCCGCCATCCTCGCCGCGGCCCAGCCGGGCGGCGACGAGGAGCTCGGGGACGACGGGTCCGACGCGTCGGCCGACGACCTGCTGGCCGCCTGGTCCGCCCTCGACGCCGAGCTCGGGGCCGGGCCGGCGATCCCGGTCGACCCGTTCGACTTCGGGGCCCCGGCCGCGGCGCCCGGTGGCGGCGGCCCGCTCGCCGGGCCGGGTGGGCCGGAGGCGGCCGGGCTGCTCGACGTCCTCAACCCGCGCAACCTCATCCGCGCGCTGACCGTGCGCCAGATGAAGGACCGCGCCGGCACCGTGGGGACCCGCGGGGTGGGACCGCTGCTGCGCGACGTCCAGGCGGCGGCACCCACGGCCCGCGTGCACGTCATCGGCCACTCGTACGGCGCGCGCGTGCTGCTCAACGCGGTGGCCCGCCCCGAGGGCGCGCCCCTCCCCCGGCCGGTCGACTCGATGCTGCTGCTCCAGCCCGCGGTCAACCACCTGTGCTTCTCGCCCTCCCTCCCTGACCAGCCGGGGGCCGTGGGCGGCTACCGCCCGGCGCTGGCGCAGGTGCGGCTGCCGATCCTGTCGACGTTCTCGCCGCACGACTTTCCCCTCACCAAGGTGTTCCACCTCGCGCTGTGCCGGCAGAAGGACCTGGGCGAGATCGGGGTGGCCGGGGCCGGGGAACCGCCGAACCGGTTCGCGGCGCTCGGGGGCTTCGGACCCCGCGGCGAGGTGCCGTTCCGGCGGACCCCCACGCTGCTACCGCCGCCCGGGGTCGCGCCACGGCCCGAGGACTTCTACGACCTGGGCCCCGGCGGCCCGGAGGTGTGGGCGCTCGACGGGGCGGGCTCCATCACGGGGCACGGCGACGTCACCAACCCGACGACCGCCTGGGCCCTGCTCAACCTGGTCAAGGCGTCCTGAGCGGCGGAAGGAGACCTCGATGGCGATGCGCCTGCAGCGCGAGCACTCGCTCCCGGTCGTGGCGGTGCGCCTGGACCAGGAGGGCTACACCCCCGTCGCCCGGGTCGACCTGCTCGTCAACGAGGACGGCGAGCAGGCGGTGCACGGGTCGCGCACGGTGACCCTCGACGACCTCGGCTGCGACGCCCGCGAGTCGGCGATGCGGGTGCCCCCGGAGCTCGTCGACTTCGTGGGCGGCTGGACGCACGACGTCCTCGAGCCCGACCGGGCCCTCTGGCTGCACCTCGTCAAGCCGTACGGGTCCCTGGGGGCCGTGCCGTGGGAGCGCGACCTCGTCCCGGCGATCGGGCGCCCCCTCCTGCGGCTGCCCGACGTCCTCCCCGAGCCGAGCCGGTCGACCTCCACCTTCGTCGTGGCCCTCGTCGCCACGGCTCCCGCGCCGGAGGGCGCGCCGCCCGCACCCGGGCTGGTGGCGCCGGTGGCCGGGGCCCTCGCCCGTGGCCTGGGCCCGAGGCTGCACCTGCACGTCTTCGCCGACGAGGGCACCGAGCGGGAGGTGCAGGCGGCGCTGGAGCCGCTCGGCATCGCGCGCCTCGACATCCACCACCCCCGACCCGAGCGGCGCACGAGCGCGGACGGGGACCTGCGCAACGCCTGGCTGCGCTGGGTCCGCGACGACCTCGAGGGCCGCTCGCTCGACGCGGTGCACTTTCTCGCGCACGGCACGAGCCTGGGCAGCCACGGGGCCGTCCTCACCCCGCTGCAGCCGACCGCCGACCGGGCGTACCCCGTCTCCCTCGAGGCGAGCGACCTCGAGGCCTTCCTCAACCGGGTCGGCGCCCTCGTCGTCGGCTTCACCCGGCTCCCGGACAACTGGTCGGACTACGGGTTGCGGATGCTCGCGGACGACCTCGGCTCGCGGCGGGCCGGTCCGGTGGTGCTCCACGACCCCTCCCTCGACCCGAGCCACGACGCCGTGGCCGGCTGCTACGCCTTCCTCGCCGACCCCGTGCCCGGACGACCTCCCGTCAGCCCCGGCCTGCAGCTGTACGCCCAGCCGCGGCAGGTCGCCGACGACCACGCGTCGCAGGCGCCGTCGGGCGGCTCGGCCGACCTCGCGCCCTCGGCGGCCGTGCAGGCCCACTTCGACAAGGAGGAGACCCCCGCGTGGCTGGCGGCGGCGCAGCGGTACCTGGAGCAGCAGGAGGCCCAGGTGATGCGCTTCGAGAGCGAGTCGCGCACGCGCACCCCCACGGCGGCCGAGGTCGCGCACTTCGACGGGGTGGCCGCGGCGGTCCGCAAGGCACGCGGCGTCATCGACAAGCACGCGGAGCGGACGCTGTGAAGGAGGTCGTGGTCTACGTCGACCCCGCGGCCGGGATGCCGGGGGCGGCCTGCCGCATCGAGTCGCCGTTCGACGTGCCGGACGTCGTCAGCTTCCTCACCGTGGACGACCTCACCCAGCTCGTACCGCCCGGGGTCGTCCGCCAGCTCGGCGAGGGGCTCTCGGACCGGATCCGGCAGAACCCCACCGTGCAGCAGGTGCTCGACCTCGTGCTCGCGCACCCTCCGGGTCAGGTCAGCCTGCCGATCCTCTTCCGCGTCGGCGACCCGCTGGCGCACAGCCTGTCGTGGGAGGCGCTCGTCGCGGGGAACGACTTCCTCGCCCTCGGCGAGCGCTGGCCGATCGCGCGGATCGCCCGTGGGTCCACCCTCGACCGCGACCCCGTGCGGCCGTTCGTGCCCCCGCTGCGGCTGATGTGCGTGCTGTCCGCGGTCGGGCAGGACGCCGCCGAGGAGTGGACGGGGATCCACGCCGCGGTGACCGCGGCCCGGGCGGCCGGCCTGCCGGTGCAGGTCACGCTCGTCTCGGGCGACGAGGCCGGGGTGCTCGAGCCCGCCCGGGCGCTCGGCGACCCGGACCTCACCGTCGTCGCCCTGCCCAACCCCGCGGCCGACGTCCCGGTCCTCGCCCTCGTCGAGAACAGCCAGCCGCACATCCTCCACGTGTTCGGGCACGGGGCGATCGCCAACGACATCGGGATGGTCGAGCTCGGCACCATCGGCGACTTCGAGCGCGCCGACGGCACGAGCTCGGTGCTCGTGCGGGCCGAGGAGCTCGGTCTGGCCGCGCGCCGCACGGGGGCGTGGTGCGTCGTGCTCAACATCTGCCGGGGCGCGGAGGCGGGGTCGGCGGCCCTGACCCACGCGGAGGAGGTCGTCGCGCACGGGGTGCCGGCGGCCGTCGGGATGCGGCGCCAGGTCGACGTCGACGACGCCAACGCCTTCTCCCGCGAGTGGTACCCGGGCGTCCTCGCCGCGGTGCAGCGGGTCGTGGCGGCGGGGGCGGGGCAGCACGAGCTCGCGTGGTCCGACACCCTCGTCGCCGCACGCCGGCGGCTGCGCGACCTCCACGGCGGCAACCCGGGCGACGACGACACGTGGACCCTGCCGGTGCTCTACAAGCTGCCCGGACCCTTCCGGCTCGAGCTGCCGCCGGCCGGGGTGGGCGAGAACCAGGAGCGGACCCGGCTCTCCGAGGGCGACACCCTCGGCGGCCTCATCGACGTCCTGCCCGCGGGGGCCGACGCGAGCATCGCCGCGGAGCTGCGCGGTCTCGTGCCATGAGCCTGCCGACCGAGATCCGGCTCAGCGCGTTCACCGACGCCGCGACCCCGGTGGAGGCGACGCTCGACGCCGAGGCGCGCCGGTGGGGCGTGCGCGGGTCGATGCTGCGGCCGCAGCGCCCGCTCGCCCCTCCGGCCGGGCCCGACCCGGGCGACTGGCGGCACCCGGACGTCGGGTACGGGGTGCTGCTGCCGGACGACGACCTCGTGCCCGTCGCCGACCGGGCCGTGGGGGCCGACGCACCGGCAGCCGTGCGCCACCTGCTGGCCGAGCGGCCCGGGGCGGTGGTGCTGCGGTACCGGCCCGACCTCGGCACCGACCGGGTGGCCCGCTACCTGCCCGACGGCCGGCGCCAGGACCTCGAGGTGGGGGTGAGCGTCTTCGGGACCGGGCCGGGCCGCATCCCCCGCTTCGTCCTCGTCGTGGGCCCGCCCACGCAGGTGCCGTGGACGGTGCAGCTCTCGCTCAACCGGCGGCACTTCGTGGGCCGGCTCGACCTCGGCGAGGCCGGGCTCGAGCGGTACGTCGAGGCGCTGCTCGCCGACTGGGCCGGTGCGCGGCCGGCGGCGGGCGAGGCCGTCGTCTGGAGCACGGCCCACGACGCCATGACCCGCACGATGGACATCACCGTCGCGGCGCAGGTGCAGGGCGCGCTGGCCACGGACAGCGAGATCACCGTGCACCGCTTCGCCGGCCCCACGGCGACGCTCGACACCCTGCGGACGACGCTGGCCGAGCGGCGGCCCGGCCTGGTCGTCACGAGCAGCCACGGCATGACCGCGCCGCTGGACGACCTCGACGCGATGCGGGCGACCCTCGGCGTGCCGGTCGACCAGACCCTCACCGGCCTCGACCCGGCGGCCCTGCTGGAGGACTGGTCCCCCGGCGGCGCGGTCTGGGTCGCCCAGGCGTGCTGCTCGGCGGGGAGCAACCTCGGGACCTCCTACACCGGGCTGCTCCCCGCCGGGTCCGTCGCCGACCGGGTCGTCGCCGGGGTGGCGGCGCTGGGGCCGCAGGTGTCGCCGCTGCCGCGCGCCCTGCTCGAGGCCGACCCGCCGCTGGCCGCGTTCGTCGGCCACGTCGAGCCCACCTTCGACTGGACCCTCGTCGTCCCCGACACGGGCCAGCACGTCGTCACCGAGCTGGTCCGCGGCGTCTACCCCCGCCTGTTCAGCCGCCAACCGGTCGGCCTGGCCCTGGCGGAGTACTACGCCGGCGTCGGGGCGCTCTACGGCAAGCTCTCCGACGCCAGGGACGACGTCGACGCCGAGGTCGAGGGGGCCCGCGAGCGCGCGACGTACTACAAGCTCACGGCCCTCGACCGCGAGAGCCTCGTCGTCCTCGGCGACCCGACGGTGATGGTCGGGGCCCTCCCCAGCCAGCAGTGAGGCCGCGGCGCGCTCAGCCGGGGAAGGCGCTGCGGTAGATCGCCTCCAGCTCGGGCGAGTACGCGTCGCTCGCGCCGCAGACCCCCACCTGGCCGTCGCCGCCGGAGACGAGGTAGCGCTTGCCGAGCTCGAAGCGCGGGGCCCCGACGAGCGCGGTGTCGACCTCGGGCGGCACGGTGACGGCCACCGTGCCGGCGCGCTCGCCGGCGTACCAGTGCGAGGGCGTGAGGGTGGCGGTGTCGCCGACGACCGACGTGACGACGCCGTCGAAGGCGTACTGGGCCGGGGCGAGGAGCTCGGGCGAGAGGGCCATGCACATCGACGTCGCGGGGTCGCCGCCCTGCACGGCGAGGGTGAGGCCCGGGCGCTGGGCCACCGGCGCCTTCGGTGCCGGGTCACCGGCGAGGACGCCGGACAGGGCCACCGCCGCCACGGCGGCCGCGGCCGCCCCCGCGACGGCCGGGACGAGCCAGCGCGGCCGTCGGGGCGGCGGCGTGATGCCGAGCTCCTGGGTGGCGGGGTCGAGGGGGCTGCGGGTGAGCTCGGACACGAGGACCTCCAGGGACGACGGGTCCAGCCGGGGGTCCCGGCCGGCGAGGGGGTCGGCGCGCTGCAGCCTGTCGCGCAGGTCGGCGTCCGGGCCGTCGGCCCGGTCGGCCGGGGTGCTGCCTTCTGGTGTCATCGCTCCTCCTTCCCTCGTCCCGTCTGTGTCCGGTCGGCGTCCCGGTCTTTCGTGGGCGGCCCGCCCAGGAGGTCGCGCAGCCTCGCCTTCGCCCGGTGCAGCCGGATGCTCACCGCGTTCGGCGTGATGTCGAGGGCGACGGCGATCTCGCTGGGGGACAGCCCTTCCCACGCCCAGAGGGCGACGACCTCGGCCTCCGTGGGGGTGAGCCGGGCCAGCGCCGCGTGGAGGTCGAGGTCGTCGGCTGCCGCCGTCTCCTCGGGTCCGGTCACGGGGCGCGGCGGGTCGACGACGACGAGCCGGGCGACGAGCGCCGCGCGGCGGCGGGCTCCCCGCCGCGCGTTGGCGAGGCAGCCCCGGGCCACGCCGTACGCCCACGGGAGGGCGGCATCCGGCGGGACCTCGTCGCGGCGCCGCCAGAGGACGAGCAGGGTGTCGCCGAGGACGTCGGCCGCCGTCTCGTGGTCGGCCCGGCGCAGGAGGTAGCGCAGCAGCGGCTGGTGGACGGCGTGGACGAGCGCCTCGAAGCGCCGGGCGTCCTCACCCACGGCGCCGGGCCCGACCCGCTCCGTCACGTCCACACCACACTCGTGTCCGGCACACCCGCGAGTCTTTCAGCGGCGCGTGGGTGGGCTCCACACGACGAGGGCCTGAGAGCGCTCGTGCCGCGGGCGCTGCCCGAGGCGGGTGGCGTAGACGTCGCCGGTGGGCGACACCGAGAACACCCGGGTGCCCTGGCCCGAGGACTCGCGCACGGCCGCCAGCTCGGCGGCGAGCTCGACGACCCGGGCACGCAGCGCGTCGACCTGGTTCTCGAGCTCGAGGATGCGGGCGATCCCCGGGAGGGACACCCCTTCCTCCTGCGAGAGCCGCTGCACCTCGCGCAGCAGGACGACGTCGCGCTGCGAGTACCGCCGGCCACCCCCGCGGGTGCGCGACGGCGTGACGAGGCCGAGGCGGTCGTACTGGCGCAGGGTCTGCGCGTGCATCCCCGCGAGCTCGGCCGCCACCGAGATGACGAACACCGGGGTGTCGTCGTCGGGGGCGAACGCGGAGCGGTCGACGGGGGTCACGGCGGCCTCCCTCAGGTCTCGGCGCGCTCGATGAGCCCGGCCCGCGGGTCGAAGTCCGCCTCCTCCGCGGCGAGCGCCTCGAGGGCCTCGCGCGCGGTGTCGCTGAGGCGCTGCGGCACGACCACGCTGACCCGGGCGAGGAGGTCGCCGGTGCCGTGGCGGCCGACGACGCCGCGGCCCTTGACGCGCAGCACCCGACCGCTGGGCGTGCCCGGCGCGACCTTGACCCGCACCGACGAGCCGTCGAGGGTCGGGACGCGCACGGTGGCACCGAGCGCCGCCTCGGCGAAGGTGACCGGGAGGTCGACGGTGAGGTCGTCGCCGTCGCGCCCGAACACCGGGTGCTTCTCGACGCTGACGGTGAGGATGAGGTCGCCCCGGGGAGCGCCGCGGTCGCCCGCGGACCCCTTGCCGCGCAGGCGGATCTTCTGCCCGTCCTTGACGCCGGCCGGGATCTTCGTCGTGATGCGGGCGCCCTCGGCGGTGGTGAGGGTGACCGTGGCGCCCTCGACGGCGTCGCGGAAGCTCAGGCTCGTGCGGGCCTGCACGTCGTTGCCCTTGCGGGGGCCGCGCGGGGCGCCGAAGCCCGAGAACGGGTCGGCCCCACCGCGGCCCGCGTCGGCGGCACCGCCTCCGAACATCTGGGCGAGGAGGTCGTCGAGGTCGGGCTGGCCGGCACCGGCACCGCCGGGCCCGCCCTGCTGGAAGCGGACCCGCTGGCCGCCGCCCCCGCCGAACGCGCTGAAGACGTCCTCGAACCCGCCGTTGCCGCCGGGCCCGCCGGCACGGAAGCGGGCGCCGCCCCCCGCCATCGAGCGCACGGCGTCGTACTCCTGGCGCTGCTTCTTGTCGCTGAGCACCGAGTGGGCCTCACCGACGTCCTTGAAGCGCTGCTCGGCGGCGTCGTTCCCGGCGTTGCGGTCGGGGTGGAACTGCCGGGCGAGCTTGCGGTACGCCTTCTTGATGGCCGCGTCGTCGGCGTCCTTCGGGACGCCGAGGATCGCGTAGAAGTCCTTCTCGAACCAGTCCTGGCTGGCCACGGGCGCCTCCTCTCGGCTGCCGTCGGGCGGGGTCAGTCGCGGTCGGCGACCGCGACGCGAGCAGGCCGCAGGACCTGCTCACCGGCACGGTAGCCGGGCTGCAGCACGGTGACGACCGTGGTCGACGACGCGTCGACCGGGAGGTCGGGGTCGCCCTCCGGCCACGGCGCGTGCATCAGGGCCTCGTGGCGCATCGGGTCGAAGGCCTCGCCCTTGGCGCCGAAGCGCTCGAGGCCGTAGCGCCCGAGGGAGCCCTCGAGCTTGTCGGCGATCGCCGCGAACGGCCCACCGGCGAGGTCGCCGTGGTCGCGCGCCGCCTGGATGTCGTCGAGGACGGGCAGCAGCGACTCGAGGACGTCGCGCACCGCACGCTCCTGCACCAGGGCCCGGTCGCGGTCGACGCGGCGCTTGTAGTTGACGTACTCGGCCTGGAGGCGCTGGAGGTCGGCGAGCCGCTCGGCGGCCAGCACGGTGTCGGGGTGGTCGCCGAACGGTCCCTCGTCGCCACGGTCGGCCGGAGCCGGCCCACCGGCAGCGGCCCCGGCGGGGGTGGCCCCGCCGTGCGGGGCCACCTCCTCGCCGTCGTTGACCGACTCGGTGTTGATGGCGTCGTCGGCGCTGTCGTCGACGACGTCACCCTCGAGGGCCACGTCCTCCGGCGCGACGTCGTCGTGCGGGGTGGAGGGGTCGGTCACTTCTTCTCCTCGTCGTCCTCGACGACCTCGGCGTCGACGACGTCGTCGTCACCCGCGTCGGAGGCCGGCTGGCCGCCGTCGGTGGACTCGGCGCCGGGGACGTCGCCGGACTCGCCCTGCTCGGCCGCGGCCGCGTACATCGCCGCGCCCATCTCCTGCGACTTCGTGTTCAGGTCGTCGATCTTGGCCTGGATGTCGTCGCGCGAGGCGCCGGAGTCGGGCTTGATCGCGTCCTTGAGGGCGACGAGGGCCTCGTCGACCGGGCCGCGCAGCTCGGGGCTGACCTTGTCGCCGGACTCGGCGAGGAACTTCTCGGTGGAGAACACGAGCGACTCGCCCATGTTGCGGGTCTCGGTCTCCTCGCGACGGGTCCTGTCCTCCTCGGCGTGAGCCTCGGCGTCCTTGACCATCCGCTCGATCTCCTCCTTCGACAGGGCGGACCCGCCGGAGATGGTGATCTTCTGCTCCTTGCCGGTGCCCCGGTCCTTCGCGGAGACGTTGACGATGCCGTTGGCGTCGATGTCGAAGGTGACCTCGACCTGCGGCACGCCACGCGGCGCCGGCGCGATGCCGGAGAGCTCGAAGGTGCCGAGCGGCTTGTTCTGCTGCGCGATCTCGCGCTCGCCCTGGAAGACCTGGATGAGCACCGAGGGCTGGTTGTCCTCGGCTGTGGAGAAGACCTCGCTGCGCTTGGTCGGGATGGCCGTGTTGCGCTCGATGAGCTTGGTGAACAGGCCGCCCTTGGTCTCGATGCCCAGGCTCAGCGGCGTGACGTCGATGAGGAGGACGTCCTTGCGCTCGCCCTTGAGGACACCGGCCTGGAGGGACGCGCCGAGCGCGACGACCTCGTCGGGGTTGACGCCCTTGTTGGGCTCCTTGCCACCGGTCAGCTCCTTGACGAGCGCAGAGACGGCCGGCATGCGGGTGGAGCCGCCGACGAGGACGACGTGGTCGATGGCGGCCAGGTCGATGCCGGCGTCCTTGATGACGTTCTGGAACGGCTGCTTGGTGCGGTCGAGGAGGTCCTTGGTCATCTGCTCGAACTGGGCGCGGGTCAGCGTCTCGTCGAGGTGGATGGGGCCGTTCTCGGACATCGAGAGGTACTGCAGCGACAGGTTCGTGCTCGAGGCCGAGGAGAGCTCCTTCTTGGCCTGCTCCGCCGCGTCGCGCAGGCGCTGCATCGCGATCTTGTCCTTGGACAGGTCGACGCCCGAGGTGTTCTTCACCGTGGTGAGCAGGTGGTTGACCACGCGCTCGTCCCAGTCGTCGCCGCCGAGCTGGTTGTCCCCGGAGGTCGCGCGGACCTGGATGGTGGAGAAGCCGTCGTCGGGGTCCTTGCCGACCTCGAGGAGGGAGACGTCGAAGGTGCCGCCGCCGAGGTCGAAGACGAGGATGAGCTCGTCCTCCTTGCCCTTGTCCAGGCCGTAGGCCAGGGCCGCGGCGGTGGGCTCGTTGACGATGCGCAGGACGTTCAGGCCCGCGATCTCGCCGGCCTCCTTGGTGGCCTGGCGCTCGTGGTCGTCGAAGTACGCGGGGACGGTGATGACGGCGTCGGTCACGGCCTCGCCGAGGTAGGACTCGGCGTCGCGCTTGAGCTTCTGCAGGATGCGGGCGCTGATCTCCTGCGCGGTGTACTTCTTGCCGTCGACGTCGTCGGACGCCCAGTCGGTGCCCATGTGGCGCTTGACCGAGCGGATGGTGCGGTCGGCGTTGGTGACGGCCTGGCGCTTGGCGATCTCGCCGACGAGCACCTCACCGCCCTTGGAGAACGCGACGACCGACGGGGTGGTGCGACCGCCCTCGGCGTTCGCGATGATGGTGGGCTCGCCGCCCTCGAGGACGGCGACGGCGCTGTTCGTGGTGCCGAGGTCGATACCGACTGCACGGGCCATGGTGGCTGGTCTCCTTCAGTGCTGACTACGGGGTTGAGTGCTTGGGACTCAAGATAGACCGGCGGCTCGGGTTGACCAAACTCGCCGGTCGAAACTTGCGTTCACCCGACTCAACTCTGCGCGGTGCGCTGGTGTTCCCGGACCGGGACCCGGCGTCGAGGGGGCTCGGTCGGAGGGTGTGGCGCGGTGCCGGATGACGCCATCGGGCCATTGCCCACGCCGTCACCCGCGGAGGAGCGTGGGGTCGGCGCCGCGTCGCGCGCCGCCTCCCACCGACGAAGGAGCCCGCCATGCGACGGACCGTGGTCGCCGTCCTCTCGACCCTCCTGGCCCTCGGCGCCGCCGTCGCGGCGCCCGGCAGCGCGGCCGCCGCGGCCGGGCCGTTCACCGGGACCTGGACCTCGACCGACCTCGACGGGAGCAACCAGTGGGTGTCGATCCGCGGCTCGGGGTCGGGCGCCTACAGCGTCTTCCTCTACGACGACTCCGCGACCAACGCCTGTGGCGGTGACCCCGCCCGGTTCGTCGGGGCCGGCCGGGCCGACGGGGCGTTCCTCGACGTCCCCGGCACGCTGACCTGCCTCCCCGGGGGGAACGTCATCCGGCACCGCATCGGGTTCGGGTTCGAGCTGGTCGACGACACGCTCGTGGACGTCAGCGGCGTGGTGTGGAGCCGCGCGTAGCAGCGTCCGCCAACTCGGCCGCGGGGTCGTCGACGAGCAGGACGCAGTAGCCCGGCAGCTTCTGGGCGTCACCGATGACGGCGAACGAGCGCGGGAGCCGGGCCAGGACGGTGGGGTTCTCTCCACGCCGGGCACTGCCGATCCGGTCGCGCTTCCAGTCCTCGTCGGGGGTGGGGATCGCCATGTCCGGCATCGAACCACGGCGCCGCACCCAACGCCCGCCGGCGGGGTGCCGGCTCAGTACCCGGCGTCGTCGAGGGCGCGCTGCGTGAGCTCGCGGCCCAGGGCGATCATCTCGGCGGCCCGGTGGAAGTCCATCGTGCGGCAGGCGTCGGACGGCACGCTGACGAGGACGTCCGGCGGGTTGCTCGCCATCCGGTAGCGGGTGATGAGCGCGGCCATGGTGTCGAAGGAGCGGTTGAAGACCTCGCTCGAGGTCAGGTCCTTCGGGGCCGGGAGGTAGTCCAGGCCGCGGTCGGCACCGGCGCGCTCGGGCGAGCCCGTCGACTCGGTGACCGGCTCGACCTCGTGGGCCACGTCATCGGCGTGCGGCTCGGTGGGGTGGCCCTCGGCGCCCGTGTGCCCGATGAGGGCGCCGACCCGCGAGGTGAGGGAGCGCACCGACTCGGTGAGGGCCGAGACCGACCGCACCGGAGAGGCCGGCTGGATGTCGACGCCGCGCGTGTGCCCCGCCTGCAGGCTCACGGCGATGGTCAGGTCGGAGGAGGTCGCGGTCGTCGGCTCGATCGGCACCGGGTTCATCAGCCCGCCGTCGACGAGGAGCCGGCCGCCGACGACCACCGGCGTGACGATGCTCGGGATGGCCACCGAGGCGCGGATGGCGGTGGCGACCGGCCCACGCTGGAACCACACCTCGCGGCGGTTGTTGAGGTCGGTGGCGACGGCGGTGAACGGCACGGCGCAGTCCTCGATGAGGGCGCCGCCGAGGATGTCGGCGACCTTGGCGAAGACGCGCTCGGCCCGGATCGCCCCTCCCCCACCGAGGTTCATGTCGAGCAGCCGCCACACGTCGTACTGGGTCAGGCCGGTGGCCCACTCGGTGTACTCCTCGAGCCGGCCCGCGGCGGTGACCCCGCCGACGAGGGCGCCCATCGAGGTCCCGGCGATGGTCACGATCTCGTGGCCGCGCTCGAGGATGACCTGCACGGCACCGATGTGCGCGTACCCGCGAGCCCCTCCGGCCCCGAGCACGAGGGCGACGCGACGTCCCATGGGCGCAGGGTAGCCCCGGCGCCCGTGCGGTGAGCCGTAGCATCGGGGAGGAGGGGTGAGAGGACGACGCGATGGCGCCACGACCGGACCGGCTCGATCCGGCGCTGCTCCCGCCCGGCCCCCGCTGGCCGAGGCTCGTGCAGAGCGTGGGCCTGCTCCGCTTCCGCCACCGTTTCGTCCCGTGGCTGCACCGCCGCTACGGCGACGTCTTCACGGTCCGGATCCTGCCGTCGCCGCGGGCCACGGTGCTCTTCACCCGGCCCGACGCCATCCGCGACATCTTCGCCGGCGACCCCGAGGTCTTCCACGCCGGCGAGGCCAACTCCATCCTCGGCCCGGTCATGGGGCCGCACTCCCTGCTCCTCGTCGACGGCGCCGAGCACAAGCGGGCCCGACGGCTGCTGATGCCGGCGTTCTCCGGGAGGCCGATGCGTGGGTACGAGGGGCTGGTCACCGACGTCGCCCGCGCCGAGGTCGCCGGGTGGCACCCGGGCGTGGAGTTCCGCTCTCTCGACCGGATGAACGCGCTGACCCTCGAGGTCATCCTGCGGGTCGTCTTCGGGGTGACCGACGAGGCGCGGCTCGAGCGCCTGCGGCCCCTGGTGAACGCGACCGTCGACGTCAACCCGGCCGTCCTCCTCGGGGCCGCGTTCCCACCCCTGCGCCGCGTGGGGATGTGGCGGCGCGCGGCGGAGACCATCCGCGAGCTGGACGCCGTCATCCACACCGAGATCCGCGAGCGCCGCGCTTCGCCCGACCTCGCGACGCGCCCCGACGTGCTCTCCCAGCTCATCCGGGTCGACGACGGCGGCGACCGCCTCTCCGACGCCGAGCTGCGCGACCAGCTGGTCACCCTCCTCCTCGCCGGGCACGAGACCACGGCGACCGCCCTGGCCTGGGCGCTGCACGAGGTGGGGCGGTCGGTGGAGCAGCGCGAGCGGGCGCGGGCCGCGGCGGCCGCGGGTGACGACGCGTGGCTGGAGGCCGTGCTCAAGGAGTCGATGCGGCTGCACCCGGTCATCCCCATGGTCGTGCGGACGCTCAAGGCGCCGGCGACCGTCGGCGGGGTGGCGCTGCCGGCCGGGGCGACGGTGGCGGCGTCGATCCTCGTGGCGCACGCGCGTCCGGAGAGCCACCCGGAGCCCGAGGTGTTCCGGCCCGAGCGGTTCCTCGGCGCGAGCCCGCCGCCGAACTCCTGGCTGCCCTTCGGTGGCGGGGTGCGGCGCTGCATCGGGGCCGGCTTCTCGCTGATGGAGGGGGTCGCCGTGCTCCGCGAGGTGTTCACGGCGTTCGACGTCGAGGCCGTGGGTGACGACGAGCCGCGGGTCCGCAACATCACGAGCGTGCCGCGGCGGGGGTCGCGCGTGGTGGTCTCCCGGCTGCCGCGTGCGCTCGCCCTCCAGGTCGCAGAACACGCCGACGCCGCGGAGTAGATGTCGGCGTGTCCTGCGACTGATGATGGCGACGGGCTTCGCGCGTTCGTGGAGGCGCCGTTGTCGGAGGTCGGTGGCAGGGTCGGGCCATGGAAGCGCTGAAGTACTCCGACGTCCTCGCGGCCGGTCTCCCCGACTGGCGCGTCCTCGCCCAGGCCATCCACGCCCGCTACCGCGTCGCGGACACCCGGGCCGGGGCGGCGTTCGCCCTGGCCGCCGCCGACGCGGCCGGTGAGCGTGCCGACCACCTCGAGCTCACGGTCGGGCCCACCGCCGTCGACCTGCGCTGTGCCACGCGCTTCGAGAAGGGCCTGTGGATCACCGCCGACGACCTCGAGGTCGCCCGCGCCGTCAGCGCGGTGGCCCGCGAGCACGGGCTCGAGGCCGAACCGCACCTCGTCGTGCAGCTCGAGCTCGGCCTCGACACCTGGTCGGTCCCCGCGCAGTCGCGGTTCTGGGCCGCCCTCCTCACCGGTGACCCCGACCACCACCACGCCGAGGGCGACGTCGTCGACCTCCTGCCGGGGTTGCCGCAGGTGTGGTTCCAGCGCACCGACGCCCACGAGACGCCGCGGCAGCGGTGGCACCTCGACCTCTGGCTCGACCCCGAGGTCGCGCCCGGCCGCATCGAGGCGGCCGTGGCGGCGGGGGGCACGGTCGTGGATGCCGACGAGGCACCGTCCTTCGTCGTCGTGGCCGACCCCGAGGGCAACAGGGTCTGTGTCTGCACGGCCCTCGACCGCGAGGGAGCCCCGGCGACGCCCCCGGCCTGACGACACCCTCCCGCGCTCCGCCGCGACCGGATCGTGACCCGCCGCCACCGCGGAACGGCCCGTGGCGTGCGTGCGCGGCCAGTAGCGTTCGTGGTGCAGGAGTGACGAGAGAGGTGTGCCATGAGGACGTCCGTCCGCGCCGCGGTGATCGCCGTGGGGCTGCTCGCCCTGGCCGGCTGCGGCGACCCCGAGCCCACCGGCTCCACCTCGACCACCCCGTCGGCGTCCGAGACCTCGGCGTCGCCGACCCCGTCCGAGTCCCCCTCGCCCTCGAGCAGTCCCAGCGCGACGGGTCGCCCCTACGCGCTCGACGAGGTCGCCTCGGCCTCCTTCCCCGAGGGCGGCGGCCCGCCGGGGACCCGCGGCGCCGTGCGCGTCGGCACCCACGAGAGGTACGACCGGGTCGTCTGGGAGTTCGACGGACCCGGGCCCCTCTCCTTCCGGGTGCGCCCCGTCGACGAGCCGATCGGTGACGGCAGCGGCGACCCCGTGGAGGTCGCGGGTGACGCCTACCTCGAGGTGCTCGTCACCGGGCTGGAGATCCCCGCCTCCCTCGACGACTGCCCCGGCGACGCCTCGGCCGCCTCGCTGAAGAACACCGTCGTCGCCCAGGCGAACTCGTTCTGCGGTGGCTTCGAGGGCGTGGGCCAGGTGTTCGTCGGCCTGGACCGGGAGCGTCCCTTCCGGGTCACGACCCTGACCAACCCGACGCGCCTCGTCGTCGACGTCTCCACCGACTGAGGCCGACCACCTCGGGCTGGGCTCAGCGCGCCCCGGTCAGCGCGGGACGTCGAGGTCGCGGTGCCACGACTGGGTCCGGTAGTCCGTGACCCAGCCCATCGCGAGGTAGAGGCCGTCGGCGCCGGTCGGTGAGTCGGCATCGACCTCGAGGCCCACCCGGTTGCGCCCGCGCTGGGCGGCGTCGGCGATCACGGTGTGCAGCAACGCCTTCGCCACCCCGCGGCCGCGGGCGCGCCGGTGCACGCCGATGTAGTCCACGTAGCTGCCCTCGGCGCCGGAGGCGTCGGCGCGCAGCACGGACGAGACGAGCGCCCCGCCCGGGAGCGCCACACCATCGGACTCCACGGTCGCGAGCCACCAGTGGTCCCACCGGTGGCCGGGATCCTCGCGCAGCCGCATGACGAACTCGGGGAAGCTCTCGCGATAGCTGCTGAAGTGGTCCTGGAAGGACTCCTCGAGCACACGGTGCACGTCCTGCAGGTCCTGCGCCACGGGGAGGCCGTCGTCGTGGCGGTCCACCGGTCGCACCACGACGCCCTCGCGCGCGGCCGGGAGCGACTGCGCCTCGGCGGGGTCGACGGGCCGCGTCATCTGCCACCAGGTGCGCACGTGCTCGTAGCCGGCGGCGGCGAGCCAGCCCTGCTGGCGGGGGTCGTCGGCGTACGCGCCCGAGTCGAGGAGGGTGCCCCGGAGCCGCCGCATCCGGGCGATGTCGACCGCGTGCCGCTCGCCCGCCCCGAACAGGGCGCCCGCGACCTCCGCCGCCGGGTCAGTCTCGAGGCCGGGGTCGACGGTGACCTCGAGGACGGTGCGCCCGGCCGCGCGGTCGTGGACGCTGAGCCAGGCGACGAGCCGGTCGTCACGGTCGTGGACGAGCACCTGCCGCCGGGTCCACGAGCCGATGCCGGCGAGGAGCCGCTGCACCGCGTCCTCGTCGCGGGTGCCGCTGCCCTTGGCCGCGCGCTGGTGGGCGGCGAGCAGCTCGGCGACCGGTCCGGCGTCATCGGCCCCGGGCGGCCTCGCGCTGAACGGCTCCGGGAGCCCGTCGATCGTCACGTCGCTCTCGGTCACCGGGACACTCTCCCACCCGCGGGACCGCCCTAGACTCCGAGCCCGACGGGTTCGAGGACGAGCCTGGTCGGCGACCGACGGAGGACCGATGGCGAACGACGACGACCAGCCCTCGCAGGAGACGCTGACCCGGAACTGGGACGAGCTCCTGCAGGAGATCCGGGTGACGCAGACCGGCGTCCAGATCCTCACCGGCTTCCTGCTCACGGTGCCGTTCTCGCAGCGCTTCGGCGACCTCACCGCGTTCCAGAAGGACGTCTACCTCGCCGTGCTCACGGGGGCCGTGCTCACCACCGGGCTCGTCGTCGCCCCGGTCGCGTTCCACCGGGCGCTGTTCCGCAAGCGGCGACGCGAGCTCCTGGTGACGTCCGGCAACCGGTTCGCCGTCGCCGGCCTCCTGACCCTCGCCGTGACCCTGTCCGGCGTCGTCCTCCTCGTCGTCGACGTCGTCATCGGCACGACGGCCGGGTGGGTCGCGGGCGGCGTCCTGCTGGCCGTGCTCACCCTCCTGTGGGCCGTGCTGCCCAAGGTCGCCGACCGCGTGGCCGAGACGCCTCGCAACCCCCCGCCCGAGGCCGACCGGGAGCCCGACGCCTGAGGCCCCGGCCCGCCCGACGGGTCAGCGGCGGACGCGGTGGTGCACGTGCACGACCGACCCGACGACCTCCGTCGTGAGCAGCTCGAGGTCGAGGCGCACGTCATCGGGGAGCGCGCGCAGGCCGCCCCCGACGACGACCGGGTGGAGGAAGAGGTGCACCTCGTCGACGAGCCCGGCGCGGAACGCCTCGGCCGCCAGGGTCGGCCCGCCGACGCTGACGTCGAGGGTGCTGTCGGCCAGGAGCGCCTCGACGGCGACCGGGTCGAAGGTCGACACGAGCCGGGTGCGGGCGGTGTCGACGTCCTCGAGCGTCGTGGAGTGCACGACCTTCTCGGCCGCCCGCCAGATCCGGGCGTACTCGCCCTCCGGGCCGGGGACGTCGCCGGGCATCGTCTCCCAGACCTTCATCACCTCGTAGTCGCGCCGACCGCAGAGGTAGGTGCCGACCTCGCGCTCGAGGTCGTTGACGACCTGGTGCAGCTCGTCCGAGGGTGCGGCCCAGGCGAACCCGCCCTCGGCGTCGGCGACGTACCCGTCGAGGGAGCAGATCGCCGTGTAGCGGAGTCTGGCCATCCGGGCATCGTGCCACCTGCGCGCCCCGCGTCCCAGCCCCCACGGGCGGGGTCTTGTGGCCCGACGGGCTCACCTCCACACTGTGCCGATGGGGTTGCAGGTCAGGCGTTCCCGGTGAGGCGCGCACGCGCCTGGCTGTTCGGCGTCCTGACCGCCCCGCGGCGGGCACTGCGCCACATCCCGGTGATCCGGCGCGTCGGCTTCCACGCGCAACGGCTCAGCGAGGGCCTGGACCTCCACTTCTTCCGCACCCTCGTCATCTCGCTCACCGGCATCGTCGTCGTCGCCACGGTGGCGGTGACGGCGCTCGAGCCCGAGAAGCGCTCGCTCAGCGGGCTCGTCGACTCGGCCTACTGGGCCGTGACGACCGTCATCGGGTCGGGCGACGCCAGCTACGTCACGAGCGGCGGCGGCTACATCATCGGGTGGCTGCTCGCCTTCTTCGGTGTCGCGATCGTCGCGGCACTCACGGCCGCGATCGTCGGCTTCGTCATCGAGTTCCTGCTCAAGGAAGGTCAGGGGATGGGTGCTTCGGGGTACCGCGACCACATCGTCGTCTGCGGCTGGAACGGGACGGCCCGCGAGCTCATCGAGGAGCTGAAGAGCGACGAGTTCGACGCCAAGGTCGTCGTCCTCCACGACACCGAACGCAGCCCGGCCGGACCGGGCTGCTACTTCGTGCGGGGCGACGCGACGAGCGCGGACGACCTCGAGCGCGCCGGCGTCCCCGAGGCCGCGGCGGCGATCATCTGCCCGTCGGACTCGAGCAACGAGGCCGACATGCGCTCGATCCTCACCGTGCTCGCGATCGAGACGATGGCGCCGCAGGTGCGCACCGTCGTGGAGGTCAACAACCCCAAGCACGTCGAGCACGTGCGCCGGGCCAAGGCCGACGAGATCCTCGTGACCTCGCGGCTGGCCTCGCGGCTGCTCGCGCGCACCGCCCTGTACCCGGGCATCGCGGCGCTCGTCACCGACATCGTCTCCGGTGGCGAGGGCTCAGAGCTGTACCGGGTGCGCCTGCCCGACGACTACGTCGACCTCACCCTCGACGACCTCGCCACGCGCCTGCGCGGCGAGCACAACGCCACGCTGCTCGCCGTCGCCCGCGGTGACCACACGCTGGTCAACCCGCCCACCGACTTCCGGCTGGCGCGCGGTGACACGGCCGTCGTCGTCGCCGAGACCCTCGGCGACCTCCACCCGATGCGGCCCGACGAGGCGCTCGACCTCGACGGCTGACACTCGGCCGCGGCGTGCGGCCGTCGTCTGTCGCTCGTCGCCCGTCGCCCGTCGCTCAGTGCGCGCCGAGGCGACGGGCCGCGAGGACGGTGAGCGCACGCGCCACCTCGACGACCTCGTGCAGCGGCACCGACTCGCGCGGGGCGTGGGCGAGGCGGACGTCGCCGGGGCCGTACTGGAGCGCGGGGATGCCGCCGACCCCGGTGTAGAGGCGCAGGTCCGAGCCGTAGGGTGCGGCGCCCTCGGCCGGTCGGGTGCCGGTGACCGCCTCGACGGCGCCGACGACCTCCTCGAACAGGCCGTGGCCGTCGGGCAGCCGTCCGGAGGCGAACTGGCCCCCCGGCCAGGTGACCACGGGCGGGTGGTCGCGCAGCCACGGGTCGCGCGCGCCGGCCTGCGCCACCGCCTCCTCGAGGGCGCGGCGGGCGTCGGCCGGGTCCTCACCGAGCCGCACGCCCATCCGGCCCTCGGCGACGAGGAGGTCGGGCACCGAGCTGGCCCAGTCCCCGGAGCGCACCGTGCCGACCGAGATGCCGTACGGCAGAGGGGTGTCGGCGAAGAGCGGGTCGGCGTCGCGGTTGCGGCGGGCCTCGAGGTCGCGCAGCGCCACGTGCACGGGGAAGAACGCGTCGATGGCCGAGACGCCCTCGAGGCGGGTGCTGCCGTGGGCGGCCCGGCCGGGGACCTCGAGGCGGAAGGTCAGGGCGCCGGCGTTCGCCGTGACGACCCGACGGCTCGTCGGCTCGGTGATGACGGCCACCTCGCCGCCGTGCCCGCGGCGCAGGGTCGCGAAGGCGCCGAGCCCGCCGTCCTCCTCGCTGACGACGCTGTGCACGGCCAGCCGGCGCTCGAGGCGGACCCCCGACCGGTGCACCGCACGGGCGACGGCCAGGTTCACGGCCACGCCGGCCTTCATGTCGCACGCGCCGCGACCGTGCAGCACCCCACCCTCGATGCGCGCTGAGAACGGCTCTCCCCCAGCCCATTTCGCGAGGTCTCCGGTGGGCACGACGTCGACGTGACCCTGGAGGACGAGGCCCGGGATCCCCTCACCGGGGGTCGTGCCAACCAGCCCGTGGCCCTCGAGCCGGGGCGCCTCGGTGCCGGGGAAGGCGGGGTCGGCGCGCAGCTCGTCGAGGTCGAGGGACCAGAGGTCGACCTCGAGGCCCGCCTCCTCGCACCAGCGCGCCATCGTGTGCTGGAGGTCGGCCTCGGCGTCGGTCCCGGTGACGCTCGGCACCCGCACGAGGTCGACGAGGGTGGCCACGAGGGCGTCCTCGTCGAGGGCGTCGAGGACGCGCTGCTCCGCGGAGGTCAGGTCGCTCACGGGGTCAGGGTATGCCGGTACCGTCGCGGCCATGGTTCGACTCCGGGGGCGGCGCGACGAGGGTGCGCCACGGCCATCGAGGCGGTCGCGACCCGGTCGTCGCACCCGCCGGGTCGTCCTCGCCCTGGGCGTGGTGGGACTGGTGGTCGGGCTGGGGCCGTGGGGGTGGACCCGCGTGGCGTCCTCCGGCCACGTGCACCGCGCCGCCGACGCCCCGAGCGCCCCGGTCGTCCTCGTCCTCGGTGCGGGGCTCACCCCCGACGGCACGCCGAGCCCGTACCTCGCGGGCCGGCTCGACGTCGCCGCGACCCTGGTCGGGAGCGGCAAGGCCGAGGTCGTCCTCGTCTCCGGCGACAACCGGTTCACCACCTACGACGAGCCCACGGCCATGCAGGACTACCTCGTCGCCAGGGGGATCCCCGCGGCGAAGGTCATGCGCGACTTCGCCGGCCGCGACACCTACGACTCGTGCGTGCGCGCCCGCGAGGTGTTCGGCGTCGACCGCGTCCTCGTCGTCTCGCAGGGGTACCACCTGCCCCGGGCTGTCGCCATCTGCCGGGCGGTCGGGCTCGACGCCGAAGGGGTGGGTGACTGGACCGGCGAGCGGTACCGGGACGTCTGGCTCCGCGGGGAGGTGCGCGAGGTGCCGGCCGCCGTGAAGGCCGTCGTCGACGTCGTCTCCCGGCGCGACCCCGTCCTCGGGCCGCCCGAACCCGCCGTGCGCGACGCCCTCGCCCTCGGGTGAGCGCGCTCGGGTGTCGAACCCCGCGGAATGTCACCGGCCGCGACGGGGTTGGCCGCTGACATGACCTCACCCGACGCCGCCCCCATCACGCGCGCCTCGGTGGGGCTGCGCAGCGAGCGCGGGCCGGTCCTCCTCGCGGTCATGCTCAGCACCGGGCTCGTCGCCATCGACGCGACGATCCTCGCGGCCGCGGTCCCCGCGGTGGTCGACGACCTCGGCGGCCTCACCCAGTTCCCGTGGCTGTTCTCCGTGTACCTGCTCGCGCAGGCGGTGTCGATGCCGATCTACGGCAAGCTCTCCGACCTCATGGGCCGCAAGACCGTGATGCTCGTGGGCGTCGGGCTGTTCGTCGTGGGGTCGCTGCTGTGCGGGGTCGCGTGGTCGATGGGCAGCCTCATCGCGTTCCGGGCCCTGCAGGGGCTCGGCGCCGGGGCCGTGCAGCCGGTGGGCATGACGATCCTCGGCGACATCTACTCGGTGGCCGAGCGCGCCAAGGTGCAGGGCTACGTCGCCTCGGTGTGGGCGGCCTCCTCGCTCGTCGGCCCGACCCTCGGCGGCATCTTCGCCGACTACCTCTCGTGGCGCTGGATCTTCCTCGTCAACCTCCCGCTCGGCCTCGTCGCCGGCTGGATGCTGTGGAGCAGGTTCACCGAGCACCGCACCGCCCGCGACCCGTCGGCCCGGCGGCCACGGATCGACTACCTCGGCACGGTGCTGCTGACCGTGGCGACGGTGGCCCTGCTCGTGGCGCTGCTCGAGGGCGGGGTCGTCTGGGCGTGGTCGTCGCCGGTGAGCGTCCTGCTGCTCGTCGGCTCCGTGGTGCTCACGGTCGCGTTCGTGGCCGTGGAGCGGCGGGCGGCCGAGCCGGTGCTGCCGCTGTGGGTGTTCCGGCACCGGGTGGTGGGGGCGGCGATGGCGCTCTCGCTCGTCGTCGGCGTGCTGCTCCTCGGGCTCAGCTCGTACGTGCCGCTGTTCTCGCAGGGCGTCCTCGGCACCGGCGCGATCGTCGCCGGGTTCGCCCTGGCCGCGATGACGATCGGCTGGCCGGTGGCCGCGACCTCCGCAGGGCGCATCTACCTGCGCTTCGGGTTCCGCGCCACGGTGCTGCTCGGCGCGGTGGTGTCGGTCATCGGCGCCGCGCTCCTGCTCACGGTCGACGGGTCGTCCTCACCGCTGCACCTCGCCGTGCCGAACTTCGTCATGGGCCTGGGGTTCGGCTGGGTGGCGAGCCCGTCGATCGTCGCGGCGCAGGCGTCGGTCGGGTGGCAGCAGCGCGGGGTCGCGACGTCGGCCACCCTGTTCGCCCGCTCCATCGGCAGCGCGGTGGGGGTCGCGGTCTTCGGGGCCGTCGCGAACTCGGTCGTCCGCGGGCGGTTGGGCCACGAGCCCGAGAGCCTCGAGTCGCTGCCGCCGGGCGTCCTCGAGCCGGCGATCGAGGCCGTCTTCCTCCTGTCGTTCGCGGTCGCGGTCACGCTGCTGCTCGCCGCCTGGCTGATGCCGAAGCGGGTCGAGGAGGTCGTGGAGGACGCGGCGCCGGTCCGCGAGGACGTGGCCGGGTAGTCAGGTCGTGCGGTCTCCGGCGCTCGCGACGCCGAGCCACGTGTGCGGGTTGCGGTCCCAGCACCAGCCGAGCTTGGGCGCCCGCTCGGAGATCCACATCGCCGGCACCCGCCGGTCGCCGCGCCGTGAGCCGGAGAGCATGAAGCACCGGCTCTTCTCGAGGAGCTCGGGGACGTGCGTGACGACGGCGATGCCCTCCTCGATGGTCAGCGGCGTGCGGCCGCGCCCGAGGATGACGGGCAGCGCCTCCTCCGGCCGGACGTCGAGGAACTCCTCGCCGCGGTCGACGTCGAGCAGCAGGTAGGCGTCCGGCGCGGGGAGGCGGACCTCCTCGATGGGGCGGTACGGCGCGAGGCCCTGCTCGCCGTGGTTGCGGTCGAGGATGCCGGGCCTGGTGCCCTCGGGGGCGAGGCGCAGGAGCGGGACGGTGCGCTCGGGGTCGACGAGGTCGCGGGTGACGACGAGGACGAGCGGGGTGCGCCCGGGTGAGAGCTCGGTGGGGAGGTCGGGCAGCCGGGTGGCGGCGTCGCGTGCGGCGGAGAGTCGGTCGGTGAACGCCTGCTCGGTGAGGCCGGCGAGGGCCGGGTAGCCGAGGGCGAGGAGGGTCTCGACCTGCTGGTCGACGACGGTGCTGGCGGCGACGGTGGCGGTGGCTGCGGTGATGGTGACCTCCGGGTCTCGCTCGTGGCGGCCGGGGACCCGGCGCGCCCACCGGCACGCGGCCGGCCCGTCATC
This sequence comes from Oryzobacter telluris, assembly GCF_043099285.1. Taxonomy (GTDB): domain Bacteria; phylum Actinomycetota; class Actinomycetes; order Actinomycetales; family Dermatophilaceae; genus Oryzobacter; species Oryzobacter telluris. The sequence continues at coordinate 3,765,083 of NZ_CP170723.1, forward strand.
AACGCGCGCCGGCCGTCCTCCGGTTCCCGCGCCCCCTCCATCGACGGTTCGAGGTGTTCGCCCGGCACCACACGCCGGCGCAGTACCTCGACCGGGCGCCCCTCGAGTCAGCCTCGGACGACGTGGGTCTCGCGGGCGCGCAGCCAGGGGATGGCCGCGAGGAGGGTGATGGCGCCGGTGACGCCGAACGCCAGGGAGTACGACCCGATGTCGACGAGCAGCCCGGCGACGATCGGCCCGATGATCGCACCGGTGTCGGCCGACATCTGGAACGCGGCGAGCGCGGGGCCGCCGTTGCGCTCGCGGCCGACGACGTCGGCGAGGGAGGCCTGCTGGGCCGGGTTCAGCGCACCCGAGCCCAGGCCCGCCACGACCGACAGCACGACCAGGGTCGGCAGGTTCTGGGAGAAGCCGGTGACCGCCGTCGCGAGACCGCTGACGACGAGCCCCGACACGATGAACGGCTTGCGGCCGATGCGGTCCGACAGCCGCCCGGCCACGGTGAGCCCGACGCCGTTGCCGGCCGCGAACACCGCGAGCGCCATGCCCGCGACCCACGGCTGCTTGCCGATGACGACGGCGGCGAACAGCGGGAGGATCGCGTTGCGGACCCCGAAGTTCGCCCACCCGTTCGCGAAGCCCGACCCGACGGCGGCGCGGTAGGCGCTGTCGCCCCAGCCCTCGCGGAAGGTCAGCGCGGGGCGGGCCGCGGCCTCCTCGTCGGGCCGCAGCGACGCTCCGCGGAGGAAGATGGCGACCACCGAGGCGGCGACGAGCAGGGCGATCGCGTAGACGATGAACGGCACGCGCAGCCCGAGGTTGCCGAGCACGCCACCGACGACCGGGCCGCCGATGCCGCCGATGAGGAAGGCCGACGCGTACGCCGACGACACCCGCGCCCGGATGGACGGCGGCGCGAGGCGGATCATCAGCGCGACCGCCGAGACGGTGAACATCACCGACCCGATGCCGCCCAGCCCGCGGAAGACCAGCAGCTGCCAGTAGGAGTGCGCGAAGGCCGTGGCGCCGGTGGAGATGGCGACGATCACGAGCCCCGCGAGATAGACCGGCCGCTCCCCCAGCCGCGCGATGAGGCGCCCCCCACCGGGCGCGAAGACGAGGCGGAAGAACGCGAACGCCGACACGACGACCGAGCTCGCGGTGGCCCCGACGCCGAAGCTCTGCGCGAACTGCGGCAGCACCGGCGTGATGAGCCCGAAGCCCAGGGCGATGACGAACGCCGAGGCGATGAGGACCCAGATCTCTTGGGGGATGCGCACCTTCTCGACGGGGGGCGACGAGGGAGCGGACACGATCAGCCAGTATGCCTCCCGCCACCGACACCGGATACGACGGCTGCCCGCGGGGCTGCGGGGGTGAAGGTCAGCGGACCTGGGGTCCGGGGAACGGCGGCAGCTGCTCGCGGAAGTCCTGCCGCCAGGCCCGGCGGCGGGAGTACCAGCGGACCAGGGCAACTACCGCCCCGAGCACGAGCAGGCGCCACCCCCAGGTCCAGCCGCGCTCCTGCCAGACGGAGATCCCGCCAGCGACCGGGGTCCCGCGCACCTCGTCGCCGGCGAAGACCGTGCAGGAGGCGTCGAACCGGGACGAGAGCTCGGGCAGCGGTCCGGCGGGCGGGAGGGTGATGGCCTGGAGGTCGCCGTCGGCGGCGACCGGCCTCTCGTCCCGCCAGCCCACGCGGCAGCCCCATCCGGCCCAGCCGTAGGAGTCGGGCTCGGCCGATGCGTCATCGACAGCGGACGCATCGAGGGGGAGTTGCCGGCCGGTGCGGGCATCGAACTCCATCGCGCTCGTCCCGACGTACTGCAGACCGGCCCGGTCGGTCTGAGGAGCCGTCACGACGATGCGGGTGCGGTCGGGCGAGACCGAGACCCTGCGGACCCCCACGTCCATCCCGCTGTCGGCCGCCCAGGTCAGGTCCGGTTCGCCGACCACCCACTGGGAGTCGCCGACGCGCCACGTCCTCGCCTCGAGCCGGTAGCCGCTCTCATCCGTCATGTCGACGAAGGCCAGCAGGGTGTCGGGGTCGAGCCAACCGGCGATGACCACAGGGATGCCACCCGCGACCAGCGGGGCGGAGGTGACCGAGCCGTCGGTTCCCAGGACGTACCCGACCGAGGTCGGCTGCCCCTGGTCCGCCGCCTGCACGAAGGCGCGGCGCGAGTCCGGCGACCACCAGGGCGCCCGGTCGACCACGACCCGTTCGGTGTCCAGGCGGGCGCGCACGTCGCCGCTCGGGACCCGGTCGCCCCCCACGAGGTCGTACAGGTCCCCGCCACGACCCAGCCAGCGACCATCGGGCGACAGGGTCAGGCCCTCGGTCCCCGGCAGCGCCTGGGGGAGGTCGAGGCGCGTGACCACTCCCGTGGGCGAGACGGCGTGGAGGTCGACGACGTCGCCGGACTCCATGACGACGGCCGCGGTGACGCCCGGCGTCAGCGTCGAGGAGGCGAAGGGCGGTTTGGCGACCGTCGCGGGGAACGACGTCAGCCGCGACGACCCGTCGGCGGGGACGGAGGCGCGCGGAGCGCCCGACGGCCAGGCGAGGAGGGCGACCATCACCGCGACGCACGCGGCGGCGAGGACGGGAACGGCTCGGGCGGTGCGACGCCGGCGGAGCCCCCCGGCCCACAGGTCGGTGGCGTCGGGGGCTGTGGCCGCGTCCTCGGCCCCGTCGACGAGGCCGCGCAGGGCGGTGCCGAGCTGGTCGGTGCTCATCGGGTGGCCTCCTGGCGGCCGAAGGTGGCGGCGAGCTCGGGCGCGAGGGTGCGCAGCCGCTCGAGGGCGTGCCGGGTCTGCGACTTCACGGTGTTCACCGAGCACCCGAGGAGGCGCGCGGCCTCCACCTCGGTGCGGTCGTCGTAGAACCGCAGGACGAGGACGGCGCGCTGCCGTGGGGTGAGCCGGGCGAGGGCGGCGGCGAGGGTGATGCGGTCGTCGGCGGCGCGGGTGCCGTCGTCGTGACCGGGGCGGGCGTCGTCGTCGGGGCGGTCGTCGTGGCCGGGGTGACCGGCGGGGTCGGGCTGGTGCCGCCGCCAGCGCCAGGCGTCGACCGAGCGGGTGTAGAGGATGCGGCGCACGTAGGCGTCGGCCGTGGCGGGGTCGACCCGGCGCCAGTGCTGCGCCGCCCGCACGAGCGTCTCCTGGACGAGGTCCTCGGCGGCGTGCCGGTCGCCGGTGAGCAGCACGGCCGTGCGCAGCAGCGGTGCCCACCGCTCGCGCACGTAGGCGTCGAACGCCTCCCGGTCCGCCACGCCTCCCCCTTCCTCCTGCCCGATGCCGACCCCGTCACTGAGGAGTACGGACGACACCCTCCCCCCGGGTGGACCCCCTTCCCCACTGATTGCGGATATCCCACCCGAAACCACCCCGCGACGGTGGGTTGTGCGCAATGAGTCGGGCTCGTCAGCGGGCGAGGACGGCCACGGCGAGGGGGACGGCGGCGCCGATGACGAGGAGGGTGTCGCGCGCGCGCCAGGGGGACGGCATCCACCAGGTGCGGGCGGAGGCCGTGGCGAACCCGCGCGCGTCCATCGCCACGGCGAGGTCGGCGGCGGCCCGCAGGGTGCGGACGAGGAGCCCGAGGGTCAGCGCGCCGAGGTGCGTGGCGATGCTGCGCGGGCGCCGCCACGAGACGCCCAGCCCGCGGATGCGGCGAGCCCGGCCGAGCTCGCGCCAGATGTCGCCGAAGGAGTGCACCCGCTGCAGGGCCGCGGCCGTGGCGACGACCGGCCGGTCCGGGAGGTGGAGGCGCTGGGCGAGGTGGTCGCCGAGGCGGTCGGGGTCGACCCAGGGGATGAGCACGGCGGACGGCAGCGTGATGACGAGGACCCGCAGAGCGACCGTGGCAGCGGCATCGAGGTCGTGGCCGGCGAGGAGCCAGGTGGACCACGCGACCGAGGCCGCGGCGAGCAGCCCCGGAAGGAGCCGGACGACGGTGCGGCGCAGTCGTCCTCGCGGCCTGGCTCCCGGGCCCGGGGCCGAGAGCCCGACGACCGCGAGCACCGCCTGTACGGCCAGCACCCACGCCGAGACCGACCAGTGCGGTGCGATGACGCCCGCGGGCACGGCGAGGAGCGCCGCGGCGAGGAGGGCGAGGGGTCCGCAGCGCGCGACGAGCGGTGTCGCCGTGGAGGTCTCGGGCGGCTCGGGCGGCGGTGTGGCGAGGCGGTGGACGGCCGTGGCCCGGTCGATGACGTCGCGGTCGTGGGTCGCGGCGACGACCGCTCCCCCGGCTGCCCGGTACGCCGCGACGAGGCCGACGAGGGCGGCCCAGGTGCGGCGGTCCTGCCCCACGGTGGGCTCGTCGGCGAGGAGGACCGGCGGGCCGTGGAGCAGGGCGGCGGCCACGGCCAGCCGGCGCTGCTCGCCCCCGGACAGCTGGCGCGGGTCGGCGCGCTCGAGGTGGTCCAGGCCGAGGGTCTCGAGGAGGGCGCGGGCGCGCTCGGTGGTGCCGGGGCCGTCGGCGCCCAGGGCGCGCGAGGTGGCGAGCACCTCGTCGAGGACGGTGGTCGCGACGATCGTCGAGCTCGACCACTGCGGCACCCACGCCATGGCGGCGGCGAGGTCCCGGGCGGAGAGGTCGGCCGGGGTGACGGTGCCGCGGTCGCCATTCGGGTCGGGCACCTGGACGGCATCGGGGTCGCTGGGCCCGAGGAAGCCGGCGAGGGCGTGCAGGACCGTCGACTTGCCGGACCCGCTGGGGCCCACGAGGGCGGTGAGGGAGCCCGGCGTCGCGTCGAGGGGCGCGGACGTCTCCGCGGCCCGGCGCGTCCGCACCCGGCCGTCGACGAGCCGGGTCGTCCGCTCGACCACCAGCTGCCCGCACTCCAGGACGGCAACACGCCGAGCACCGACTCCAGCGCTCGGCGTGTTGCCGTACTGGAGCTGGGGCTGGAACAGGGTGGGGTCGACGGCGACGGGGTCGGGCGGGCCCTCCCCGGGCACCCACACGCCCATCGCGAGGAGCCGCTCGCGCTCGTTCTCGAGGGTCGCCCGCACCGGGCCGTCGGCGACCACGCGGCCGTCGTCGGCCAGCACGACGAGGCGCTCGACGAGGTCGACCCACGGCCCGAGAACGTGCTCGACGACGACGAAGGTCGGCGCGACACCGGCCCCGGCGCCGCCCGCGACCCCGGACGCGGACACCTCCGACACCTCGGCCGGCCCGGACGTGGACGCCCCAGCGGTCAAGGAGCCGGGCGCCGCGCCGAGCCCCAGCAGGGCGGCCACGGCGTCGCGCACCTCCTGCGCCGACGCCGGGTCGAGCATCGCCGTGGGCTCGTCCAGCAGGACGACCGACGGGTCGAGGGCGAGCGTCCCCGCCAGCGCCAGCCGCTGCGTCTGCCCGCCGGACAGCGCCGACGTCGGGGTGTCGAGCGCCAGGTCGCCCAGCCCGACCGCGGCGAGCGCGGAGGTGACGGCGGACTCCATCGAGGCGCGCGGCATCCGGACGTTCTCTGGTCCGAAGGCGACGTCGCGCCCGACCGACACGGCGACCACGCCGGATCCGGGCTCCTGGAGGACGAGCCCCACCGACCCCGGCCGCTCGCCCGGCTCCACCCCGTCGACCCGCACCGACCCGGACAGCTCGCCGGCGTCCACGGTCTCGAGGAGCCCGGCGAAGGCCCGAAGCAGGGTCGACTTGCCCGACCCCGACGGCCCGACGAGGAGGACGCGCTCCCCCGGCTCGAGCCGGAGCGTGACGTCGCGCAGCACGGGCTCGCGGCGGCCGAACGGGCGCCAGGTGAGCGCCTCGGCCTCCACGAGCCCGCGGCCGCGCGGGTCGCTCCCGCCCGGCGCCGGGGGACGCGCCATCGTCGTCATCGGCTCAGACGGCCCGGGACTCCCGGTGTTCCTGGCCTGCGGGGAAGGCGGCCAGCGCCCCCACCTGGGCGAGCACCCGCACGAGCAGCCACCCGACCACTCCGGCCAGCACGACGCCCGAGACGCCCATCGCCACCAGGTAGGCGATCTTGTCGCGCGCGACCCACTCGGCGTACCAGCCGCCGCCGTTGGCGAGCACCGACAGCACGGGCACGTCGGCCCACGACGCCGGGAACTTCACGACCTCGAAGGCCCACTCCAGCGGCGCCGACAGCGCGCCGGCCAGCGAGGCCGCGACGACTCCGAACAGCTTGTAGCCGAAGATCGCGAACGCCAGCTCGGCCCCGAGGCCCTGGAGGATGCCGGAGACGAGGACGGTGGCGCCCCACTCGGTGCCGGGCAGCATCGAGACCAGCGCCGCGACGACCTCGCAGAACAGGGCCGCGCCCGGGCGGCGCACGACGAGACCGCCGACGACACCCGCGAGGAACCAGGTCCCGACGAACAGCCCGTTGAGCGGCGCGTAGCCGAGCTTGAGGGCCGTGATCGGCCCGTTGTAGAAGATCCCCCAGCCCCAGAACGCGACGCCGAGCGCCGCGCCGAGGAAGGCGATGGTGAGGATGTCGACCGTGCGCCAGCCCATGAGCGGCGTGGTGGCGGCGATGGAGCGCCGGCTGCGGACCGGGCTCTCGCGAAGCGGTGTTGCCATGACGTTTCTCCCGTGGTGAGTGGACACCTCGGGGAGGGACACTCCCGGCACCTCGCAGGCACGCGCCTCCGGGTGTGCCGGGGGTGCACCTGAGATTCCCGACTTCCTCCACCGGTGCTAACCGGATCAGGTTCGAGGGTCTGCGGCGGACCGCACTCTCAGCGCCGGAGCGCTCCCCTGTCGTTGGACGTCGTCAGCCTATACCCGCCCGACTACAGTGGCGACGATCCCCGGGGACCTCCCCGACACCCGAACCACTGCTGGAGGACGACACATGGGACCGCTCGCCTGGAAGCTGCTCGGCACCGGGAGCGCCATCCTCGCCGGTGTGCTCGCCACCAAGCTCGTCAACGCCGTGTGGGGCCGCGCGCTCAAGGACGAGATCAACCCCAAGGACCCCGACGCGCCCCTGGCCAAGGCCGTGGCGTACGCCGCGGTCACCGGTCTCGCGGTCGGCGTCGCCCGCACCTTCACCGAGCGCAAGGCCGCCGCGTACTACGCCAAGTCGGCCGGCCACCTCCCCAAGGAGATCGCCGAGGAGCCCGTCAGCTGAGGCGCGCGGCGGGGCTCAGGCCTCGTCCATCGGGGCCTCCGGGCCCACCAGCCGCAGCACGTCGGGCGGGACCGTCCGCGACGACGCCACCCACAGGTGGCCGCGGCCCGGGTACCACTGCACCGTGCACCGCGGGACGAGCGCGGCGGTCTCCTTAACGACCCGCGCCGGGAAGAACGGGTCCGCGTCGCCGCAGAGGAGGACGACGGGCACCCGGATGCCGGGGAGCGCGGCCCGCGCGTCGAAGCCCAGCTCGGCCTGTGCCTCCACGACGACGTCGGAGGTCGGGTAGTCGGCTCCCGACGTCAGCATCCGCCCGACGACGGGGCCGGCCAGCCGCCGCAGCCACCCCCACCGTCGGCCGCGCAGCGCGTACTCGGCGAAGGTGGCCCCCACCGCCGACCGGTCGCCGCGCTCCACCGCCCGCGCCAGGCGCGCGTCGACGTCCTTGCCCGAGTCACTGACCTCGGCCGCCGCGGCCACGACGGCGACCCGTCCCAGCAGGTCGCCGTGGCGGGCGGCGAGGTGCTGCGCGACCATCCCGCCGAAGGAGACCCCCACGAGGAGGTCGACCCGGCCTCCCAGCTCGTCACGGACGAACCGGCCGTAGTCGTCGGCGATGTCCTCGACGGTGTGGTCGGGAGGCATGCCCCGGCGGCGGCTGACGTAGTTGACCGTGTGGCCCGCGGCCGTGAAAGGCTCGAACCAGCGCTGCGTGGTGCGGGACAGCCGGCCGGAGGGCACGTTGCCGCCCGGACCACCGCCGATGAACAGCAGCGTGCGGTCGCCGTCGCCCCAGGACGCGTGGTCCATCCCGGTCGCCGACGTCCCTCGCCGGACCTGCGCGCGCTCGGCCACCTGCACCACCTCGGACCCCACGGTCCCGCACCGGGTCGCCCGGGGGAAGGGCTCAGTGCTGGTGGAGGTCGAGGGCCCGGGCCAGCGGCATCCCGGGTCGGTAGGCGAGGTGCTCGTGGGAGGGGGCGTCGAGGACGGCGAGGTCGGCCCGGGAACCCACGGCGATGCGCCCGATGTCGCTGCGACGCAACGCCCTTGCGCCTCCCACCGTGGCCGCGACGAGGGCCTCGGCCGCCGTCATCCGCATCTCTCGCACGGCGAGGGCGATGACGAACGGCATGGAGGCGGTGTTGCAGGTGCCCGGGTTGCAGTCGGTGGCCAGCGCCACGTCGGCACCGGCCTCGACGAGACGGCGGGCGTCGACGTACGGCTGGCGGGTCGAGAACTCGACCCCCGGCAGCAGCGTGGCCACCGTGGTCCCGGCCGCACCGGCGAGGGCCTCGACGTCCTCGTCGGACAGGAAGGTGCAGTGGTCGACGCTCGCCGCCCCCAGCTCGACGGCCAGGCCCACCCCCGGCCCCTGTGACAGCTGGTTGCCGTGGACCCGCAGCCCCAGCCCGGCGTCGCGCCCGGCCTCGAGGACGCGGCGCGCCTCGTCCTCGGTGAACGCGTACGGCGAGGCGGGCTCGCAGAAGACGTCGACCCAGCGGGCCTGCGGGGCGCAGGCCGCGAGCATCGGGCCGGTGACGAGGTCGAGGTAGGCGGCGCGGTCGTCACGGGCCTCGGGCGGCACGACGTGCGCGCCGAGGAAGGTGGTCTCGTCGGTGACCTCTCGGGCCAGCCGCAGCGAGCGCTCCTCGTGCTCGACGTCGAGGCCGTATCCGCTCTTCACCTCGACGGTCGTCGTTCCGAGAGAACGCATCTCGGCCACCCGAGCACGCAGGAGGGAGCGGAGCTCGTCATCGGACGCGGCGCGGGTGGCGGCCACGGAGACGCCGATGCCGCCGCCGTCGTAGGGGGTGCCGGCCATCCGGGCGGTGAACTCTGCGGAGCGGTCTCCGGCGAAGACGAGGTGGCTGTGGCTGTCGACGAACCCGGGGACGACGGCCGCACCGCCGAGGTCGACCCGCCGGTCCGCGATCGGGGCCCTCGCCGAGGGCCCCACCCACGCGACCTCGCCGTCCTGGATGACGACCGCCGCGTCGCGAAGGACGCCGAGCCGCTCCTCGGCGGCCACGACCGGGCCGAGAACCGGTGTGCCGCAGTCGGGTCCGGCGCAGGTGACGAGCTCACCGATGCCCGTGACGAGCGTGGACCGAGCGCCCGCACCGATGGGTCCCGCGGTCACCGCCGGACCCTGCTGATGGCGTCGGCGAGCATCCGTCCGACGTCGCCGGCGCGGTGGGTTCCCCCGCTGACGACGTGCTCGCCGTGGACGATCGTGTCGGTGACGTCGGCCGAGGTGGCGGCGTAGAGGACCCGGTCGGGCGAGACGCCGGCGGTGCGCGGGCTGCCGAGGCGGACGGCCACGAGGTCGGCCAGCTGGCCCGACGCGATGAGCCCGCCGTCCCAGCCGAGCGAGCGGTAGCCGTCGAGGGTCGCCATGGCGAGCAGCGACGACGGGTCGAACCGGCCGCGCTCGAGCGTCTCGAGCCGCTCGTGCATCTCCACGCCGCGGACCTCCTCGAACGGGTCGATGACCGCGTGCTGGTCGGAGCCGAGCGAGAGGCTGACGCCGGCGTCCGCGAGGCGCCGCGCCGGGCCGATGCCGTCGGCGAGGTCGCGCTCGGTGGTGGGGCAGAAGCACGCCGTGGTGCGGGCGCCGGCGAGGAGCTCGACGTCCTTGTCCGACAGGTGGGTCGCGTGGACGACGGTGGTCGCAGGGCCCAGCAGCCCCTCACCCGAGAGGAGCTCGGTCGGCGAGCAGCCGTAGAAGCCCTCGCACGCGAGGTTCTCGCCCGGCTGCTCGGAGAGGTGGACGTGCAGCGGCCGGTCGCCGCGGGCCGCCAGCTCACCCACGGCCGCGAGGTCGTCGCACGGCACCGCGCGCACCGAGTGCACCGCGGCGCCGATGCGGGTGGTGTCGTCGTCGGCCAGGGCCGACACGCGCTCGGCCCAGGCCTGCACCGACCCGTCGCTGAACCTCTCCTGCACCTCGTCGAGCTCGAGGTGGCCGCCCGCCGTGAGCCCGCCGGCGAGGTAGCAGGTGTCGAGCAGGGTCAGCCGCATGCCGACGTCGCGGGCGGCCGCGACGAGCGCCTTGCCCATGACGTTGGGGTCGTCGTACCGGCGGCCGTTCGGGGCGTGGTGGACGTAGTGGAACTCGCCCACCGCCGTGTACCCGGCGAGCAGCATCTCGGCGAAGACGGCCTTCGCCAGCGAGTGGTAGGTGTCGGGGTCGAGCTTGCGGGTCACGCCGTACATGGCGTCGCGCCAGGTCCAGAAGTTGCCGCCGTCGTCGTGGGTGCGACCGCGCAGCGCCCGGTGGAACGTGTGGCTGTGGCCGTTCGCGAGCCCGGGGAGCACGACGCCGGTGAGGCGGACGTCATCCGGCAGCGCCTTGGCCTCGGGAAGCACCTCGGTGATGCGGCCGCGGTCGGTGACCACGCGGACGGACCGTCGGACGCCACCGGGGAGCACCGCGTGCTCGCACCAGTACGCGGTCATTCACCGCCCCCGGCGAGGTCGGAGACGACGTCGGCGAGGGCCGCCACGCCGGCGAGGCAGTCGTCGACCGCGGCCCACTCGTCCGGGGAGTGGGAGACGCCGGTCGGGTTGCGCACGAACAGCATCGCGGTCCTGACGCCGTCGTTGGCGAGGATGCCCGCGTCGTGGCCCGCTCCGGTGCCGATGACCGGGGCGCCGCCGAGCCGGGTGGCGATCCGCCGGGCGAGCGCGGGGTCGAAGTCGGTGGTGGGGGTCCAGGACTCCTGGGTCATCAGGCCGTCGAACTCGTGGATGACGTCGCGCACCTCGGCGACGACGCGCAGCACGGAGTCGGCCTCGGCACCGCGGGCGTCGAGCCAGCCGGTGGCGCACGACGCGATGGCGTTGACCCCGCCGGGCACGACGTTGACCTTGCCGACCGTGGCGACGCAGCCGTGCGACTCCGCCGACCGGCGGGCCGCGATCACGGCGGCGGCCAGCCCGAGCATGGCGTCCTCGCGGTCGGCGAGGCGGGTGGTGCCGGCGTGGTTGGCCTCCCCGGGGACGTCGAAGCGCCAGCGCCCGTGCGGCCAGATGTCGCTGCCGACCCCCACGGCCCGGCCGAGGTCGACGAGGTGGAGACCCTGCTCGATGTGCAGCTCGACGAACGTGCCGATCCGCCCGAGGGTGTCCTCGTCGCGGCCTAGGTGGCGCGGGTCGCGGCCGGCCCTTCGCAGCGCCTCGGCCATCGACAGGCCGTCGCGGTCGGTGAGGGAGCGTGCGCGGTCGGGGCTCAGGGCGCCGGTGAGGACGCGGGAACCCGCGCACGCCACCCCGAAGCGCGACCCCTCCTCATCGACGAAGTTGACGATGCCGACCGGTCGCGAGGGCTGGAAACCGTTCTCGCGCAGCTGGTCCAGCGCCGAGAACGCCCCGACCACCCCGAGCGGGCCGTCGAAGGCGCCGCCGTCGGGGACGGAGTCGAGGTGCGAGCCGATGACGACGCCCGGGTCGCCCGCGGCGACGGCGGCGTCGGGGTCTCCCCACCAGGCCCACTGGTTGCCGACGCGGTCGGTGGTGACGTCGAGCCCGCGCTCGGCGCACTCGCCCTCGAACCACTCGCGCAGCTCGCTGTCGGTGCGGGTCCAGGCGAAGCGGTGGTAGCCGCCGCTGTCGTCATCGCGCCCGAGGACCTCGAGGTCGCGCCACATGCGGCGGAACCCCGTGGCTGCCCCGTCCTGGAGCGGCGTCGACGACATGGCTCCATTGGACCAACTGGAGGCGACCGACGGGGCGGCAGCGACGCGCCGGTTGTCTCGGGTGCCAGAAACCGGCACGTCAGCCCCCTTCGGTTCCATGGCGTGGAACTGTGCGTCCGGGCGGGTCGCGGTGGCGGCCACCTAGGCTGGCGCCATGACGAGCAGCGGTGAGGAGCGCGCCCTCGCGGCGCTGGCGTCCTCGGGGGTGGAGCACGAGGTCACGCGGCACGGGCGGGTCGGCTCCCTCGAGGAGGCGGCGGCCGCCCGCGGGGTCGAGCCGCGCGACATCGTCAAGACCCTCGTCGTGCGCCGCGGGGAGGGCGACTTCCTCTTCGTGCTCGTGCCCGGCGACCGCGAGATCTCGTGGCCGAAGCTGCGGGCCGTCCTCGGGGTGAACCGGATGTCGATGCCCGACGCCGCGACGGCGCTCGAGGTCACCGGTTACGAGCGCGGGACGATCACGCCGTTCGGGTCGAGCACGGCGTGGCCTGTGGTGGCCGACGCGACGATGGCCGGCCGGCGGGTGTCGCTCGGTGCGGGGGCGCACGGGGTGGCGGCCACGGTGGACGCCGACGACGCCATCGCGGCCCTGTCGGCCCGGGTCGCCGACGTCACCGACCCCGCCTGACCCGCGACTTATTGCGCACAGCGAACGCCGGAACGGGGTCCGGGCGTTCGCTGGGCGCCATCAGTCAGCGGGTGTCGGGGGTCAGGACTCGCGCATCGGGACGCGGACGCCCTGCTCGGCCGCGGTCCGCTCGGCGATGTCGTACCCGGCGTCGACGTGACGGATGACGCCCATCGCCGGGTCGTTGGTGAGGACGCGCTCGAGCTTCTGCGCCGCGAGGTCGGTGCCGTCGGCCAGCGAGACCTGGCCCGCGTGCAGGGACCGGCCGATGCCGACGCCGCCGCCGTGGTGGATCGACACCCAGCTCGCGCCCGACGACGTGTTGACGAGGGCGTTGAGCAGGGGCCAGTCGGCGATGGCGTCGGACCCGTCGAGCATCGACTCGGTCTCTCGGTAGGGGCTCGCCACCGAACCGGTGTCGAGGTGGTCGCGGCCGATGACGATGGGGGCGCTGACCTCACCACTGCGGACGAGGTCGTTGAAGGCCAGGCCTGCCTTGTCGCGCTCACCCTGACCGAGCCAGCAGATGCGGGCGGGCAGCCCCTGGAACGCGATCCGCTCCTGGGCGCCGCGCATCCACTTGTGGAGGCGGTCGTTGTCGGGGAAGAGGTCGAGAACGGCCTTGTCGGTGGCGGCGATGTCCTTCGGGTCGCCCGACAGCGCGACCCAGCGGAACGGGCCCTTGCCCTCGCAGAACAGCGGCCGGATGTAGGCGGGCACGAAGCCGGGGAAGTCGAACGCGCGGTCGTAGCCGCCCTGGCGGGCCTCGTCGCGGATGGAGTTGCCGTAGTCGAAGACCTCGGCGCCGGCGTCCATGAAGCCGACCATCGCCTCGACGTGGCGCGCCATCGAGGCGCGCGAGCGGTCGGTGAACTCCTCGGGCTTCTTCGCGGCGTACTCCGCCCAGTCCTCGAGCGCGATGCCCTCTGGGAGGTAGGACAGCGGGTCGTGGGCGGAGGTCTGGTCGGTGACGACGTCGATGTCGACGCCGCGGCGCAGCAGCTCGGGGAACACCTCGGCAGCGTTGCCGACGACCCCGACCGACCACGCGCGGCGCTCGGCCTTGGCGCGCAGGGCGATCTCGACCGCGTGGTCGAGGGAGTCGGCCACCTCGTCGAGGTAGCGGTGCTCCACGCGGCGGCGCAGCCGGGTCTCGTCGACGTCGACGACGATGCACGCGCCACCGTTGAGGGTGACCGCGAGCGGCTGCGCGCCGCCCATCCCGCCGCACCCGCCGGTGAGGGTGAGGGTGCCGGCGAGCGTCCCGCCGAAGCGCTTCTCGGCCACGGCGGCGAAGGTCTCGTAGGTGCCCTGGACGATGCCCTGGGTGCCGATGTAGATCCACGAGCCGGCTGTCATCTGGCCGTACATGGTCAGGCCGAGGTGCTCGAGGCGGCGGAACTCGGGCCAGGTGGCCCAGTCGCCGACGAGGTTGGAGTTGGCGATGAGGACGCGCGGCGCCCACTCGTGGGTCTGCATCACGCCGACCGGGCGGCCGCTCTGGACGAGCATCGTCTCGTCGGCCTTGAGGGTGGTGAGGGTGCGGACCATCGCGTCGAAGGAGCGCCAGTCGCGGGCCGCGCGGCCGGTGCCGCCGTAGACGACGAGGTCGTCGGGACGCTCGGCGACCTCGGGGTCGAGGTTGTTCATGAGCATCCGCAGCGGGGCCTCGGTCGACCACTGGCGAGCGGTGAGGGTGGTGCCGCGGGGGCTGCGCACGGGGCGGGCGCCGTCCATGTCGGTCTCCTTCGTCGGGATGTCTCCACTGTGGCAACGGGGGTGCGTGTCCCCAAGGCCTCCCGCGGCGACCGTGTCTGCCATCCGAGACCTGGCGCCCTCGCCCCGCCCTCGCGAACGTGGGTGAACTCGCTCGGGATCCGCGGCGAGTTCACACACGTTCGCCGGGGACTGGGGGAGCCGAGGCAGACTCGGGGCATGACGTCCTCGCATGATGCCGGCCCCACCTCCGCGCCCGACCATGCCGCGCACCCTCAGCACGGCGACGGCCACTCGCACGGCGCTGCCCGCCTCTCGGGCGACGGACACACGCACGGCGACGGGCACGTGCACGACGACGCGTTCACCAGCGGCCACGTCGTCGGGACGCGGCCGGGTGAGGCCGAGTGGGACGCCCGGTACGGCGAGAACGCCTCGGGCATCTGGAGCGGGGCACCCAACCACGCCCTCACCATCGAGGCAGGCGGGCTTCCTCCGGGCCGGGCGCTGGACATCGGCTGCGGCGAGGGCGCCGATGCCGTCTGGCTGGCCGGACAGGGGTGGGCTGTCGTGGGGCTCGACCCGTCCGGGGTCGCCCTCGACCGCGCCCGCGCCGCCGCCGAGGCCAAGGGCGTCGACGTCCGCTGGGTGCACGCCGAGCTGGCCGACGCCGCCGACGACCTCGCCGACGGCGCGTTCGACCTGGTCAGCGCCTTCTACCCGACGCTGTTCACCGACACGAACCCGCTGCCGACGCTCGCCCGGCTCGTCGCGCCGGGCGGCTCGCTGCTCGTCGTGCACCACGCCGACGTCGACCGCGACCGGGCGCGTGCCCACGGCTTCGACCCCGAGGAGCTGCTCTCCCCCGCCGACGTCGCCGCCGGCGTCGGCGCGGGCTGGACGGTGGAGGTCGACGAGCGGCGCCCCCGCGTCATCGAGGGCGGCGCCGGGGCGCACCACTCCGACGACCTCGTCGTCCGCGTCCGCCGCGACGCCTGACCCCTCAGCCCTCGCTCGAACGTGGGTGAAAACCGTCGGCATGGCGACGGTTTTCACCCACGATCGCGAGGAGGCGTCGCGTGGGGCAACGCTGCGGAGCGCCCGCCATCGCCACCTCCATCGCGACCTACCGCCTGGTACGTGGGGTGATCACCCCACGTACCCGGCGGTAGGTCGCGATGGAGAGGGGGTCAGGCGAGGGGGCCGGCCTTGGACTCGGCCGCGCGGCGGACGGTGCCGTCGGTGACGAGGCGGTGCGCGACCTCGATCTCGGGGGCGAGGTAACGGTCGGGCCCGGGCCGTGAGGCACCGGCACCGACGAGCGCCTCGACGACGGCCGCCGTGGCGGGAGCCGGGGCGAGCGGCGCGCGCAGCTGGAGGCCGCGGGCCGCCGTCAGCACCTCGACCGCCAGCACGCGCGACAACCCGTCGACGGCGCGGCGTAGCTTGCGGGCGCCCGACCACCCCATCGACACGTGGTCCTCCTGCATCGCCGAGCTGGGGATGGAGTCGACCGACGCCGGCACGGCGAGCCGCTTCATCTCCGACACGATCGCCGCCTGGGTGTACTGGGCGATCATGTGGCCGCTGTCGACGCCGGGGTCGTCGGCGAGGAACGGCGGGAGGCCGTTGCTGCGCGAGACGTCGAGGAAGCGGTCGGTGCGCCGCTCGGAGATCGACGCGAGGTCGGCCGCGACGATGGCGAGGAAGTCGAGCACGTACGCCACCGGGGCGCCGTGGAAGTTGCCGTTGCTCTCGACCCGGCCGTCGGGGGTGACGACGGGGTTGTCGACGGCGCTGGCGAGCTCCCAGCCGGCGACGCGGGCGGCGTGGTCGACGGTGTCGCGCACCCCGCCGGCGACCTGCGGTGCACAGCGCAGCGAGTAGGCGTCCTGGACGCGGGTGCACGCGTCAGTGCGGTGCGACTCGCGGATCTCACTGTGCGCCATCACCTTTCGGATGTTCGCGGCGGCGACCGCCTGGCCCGGCTGGGGGCGCAGCGCATGGAGGTCGGCGGCGAAGACGTCGTCCGTACCGAGGAGCCCCTCGACCGACATCGCGGCGGCGACGTCGGCGACGACGAGCAGCTCACGCAGGTCGTGGATGGCGAGGCACAGCATCCCGAGCATGCCGTCGGTGCCGTTGACGAGGGCCAGGCCCTCCTTCTCCTCGAGCTCGACCGGCGCGAGCCCGGCGGCCTCGAGGGCGCGCGCGGCCTCCATCAGGGTGCCGTCGGCGTCGCGGACCTCACCCTCGCCCATCAGCGCGAGGGCGCAGTGCGAGAGGGGCGCGAGGTCGCCGGAGCAGCCGAGCGAGCCGTACTCGCGCACGACCGGCGCGATGCCGTGGTTGAGCAGGCCGACGTAGGTGGCGAGGGTCTCCTCGCGGATGCCGGTGCGCCCGGTCGCGAGCGTGGCGACGCGCAGGAGCATGAGGGCGCGGACGACCTCGCGCTCGACCTCGGCGCCCGAGCCCGCGGCGTGGCTGCGGATGAGGGAGCGCTGGAGGCGGTGGCGCAGGTCAACCGGGATGTGCCGGGTCGCGAGGGCCCCGAAGCCTGTGGAGACGCCGTAGTGGGGCTGGGTGTCGTCGGCAAGTGAGCGGATGACGTCGCGGCTGCGGCGGACCTCCGCGAGGGCGTCGGGGGCGACGACGACGGGGGCGCCGTGGCGCGCGACGCGCACGACGTCGTCGATGGTGAGGGGTCCGGCGCCCACGGTCACGGGCTCGAGCCCGGGCACGGCATCCTCCGGCCCGGCGCCCGTCGGGTCCGGGCCCTGCCCCGGATAGGCGGCCGGCATCCTCTGGTGCGTGCCGTCGGAGGCCGGTCCGGGCGTGGAGGTGGCGTCGCTCATCTCCCCATTCCAGCGCCGCGGACGACGCGCCGACAGCACCCGACGCCCCGTCGTGTCTCGGATCACAGACCTGCCCCGCCCCTTGTCGGCCGTGAGTAGGAAGCCGGAGCGAGGGTGCGGTCGGCGGCGGCGACGAGGCCGGCGTACCGACCACCGGCGGCGACCAGCTCGTCGTGGGTGCCCGACTCGACGAGCCGACCCTCGTCGAGGACCGCGATCCGGTCGGCGTCGCGCACGGTGGAGAGCCGGTGCGCGATCGTCACGGTGGTGCGGCCGCGGGCCAGCTCGTCGAGCGCCCGCTGCAGGGCCCGCTCCGTGGCGGTGTCCAGCGCCGAGGTCGCCTCGTCGAGGACGAGGACCGGCGGGTCGCGCAGGATGGTCCGCGCCACGGCGAGGCGCTGCTGCTCACCGCCGGAGAACCGGTGGCCGCGCGCCCCCACCATCGTGTCGAGACCATCCGGGAGGGAGGCGACGAGGTCGGCGACCTGGGCAGCGGCCAGGGCCGCCCACAGCTCGCCCTCGGTGGCCGCGGGACGGGCCAGGAGCAGGTTGTCGCGCACCGACGCGTGCACGAGGTAGCTCTCCTGCGACACCACGCCGACGACCGAGGCGAGCACCTCGGGCGCGAGGTCGCGCACGTCGATGCCGTCGACCGTCACCCGCCCGGCGTCGGGGTCGTGCAGCCGCGCCAGCAGTCCGGCCACGGTCGACTTCCCCGAACCCGTCGGCCCGACGAGCGCCAGGGTCGACCCCGCGGGGACGACGAGCGAGAGCCCCGCCACGGCCTCCCGGTCAGAGCCCGGGTAGCGCAGCGAGACACCCTCGACGCGCACCTCCCCGCGCACCGACCGGGGGTCGAGCGGCACGGGGTGCGCCGGCGCGGGGACGTCGGGCACGAGGTCGAGGTACT
Source organism: Oryzobacter telluris (assembly GCF_043099285.1). GTDB lineage: Bacteria > Actinomycetota > Actinomycetes > Actinomycetales > Dermatophilaceae > Oryzobacter > Oryzobacter telluris. The sequence continues at coordinate 3,783,004 of NZ_CP170723.1, forward strand.
CGAACACCCGTGAGAACAGGGCCATCGAGGCCACCCACTGGGCGCCGACGTTGAGCAGGCCCATCAGCGGGCGGAAGATCCCCCCCTGGAGCGCGGTGAACGCGACGAGCGTGCCGATCGTCATCCCACCGGAGGTCGCCGGCAGCCCCGCCGCGAGGTAGACCAGGGCGGGGATGACGGAGAAGACGATCTGCATCGTCGCCATCCGCCAGCGCCCGGCCAGCTGCGAGCGCAGCTCGAGGTCGACGAGCGAGTCGGAGGTCTCGGAGAACCGCTCGGCGGCGCGGGGGCCGGTGCCGAGGGTCTTGGCGAGGCGGACCGCGCTCACCGACAGGCCCTCGTCGATCTGGTGGTTGAGGTCGGCGAGCGCGGCCTGCTGGCGCGCGGTGACCTCGCGGCGGATGAGGGCGACCTTGCGGGTCAGCCAGATCGCCGGCGGGATGACCACGAGCGACAGCAGCGACAGGCGCCACGAGAGCGCCGCCATCGCGACCGCCGTGGCGACGGCGGTGGTGACGTTGGAGGCGATCGAGGTCGCCGTGGAGGTGACGACACCCTGCATCCCGCCGACGTCGTTGACGAGGCGCGACTGCACCTCGCCGCCGCGCGTGCGGGTGAAGAAGCCGAGGGACTGGCGCTGGAGGTGGGTGAAGACGTCGGTGCGCAGGCGGTGCATGACGCGCTGGCCGACCTGGGTCGACAGCCAGGTCTGCACGACGCCGAGGAGCTGCGTGACCGCCGCGACGGCGACCATGCCGCCCACGGCGAGGGCGAGCAGGCGCAGGTCGCCCTGCGGGAGGGCGACGTCGACGACCTCGCGGACGAGGAACGGCTGGGCGAGGCCGACGACGCTCGTCACGACGATGATCGCGACGACGACGGCGATGCGGGCCCGGTGCGGCCGGAAGAGGGCGAGGACGCGGCCCATCGGGACCGGCGCCTCGGCGAGCCGGGCGCGGTCGCGGGGGTCGACGGTCATGGCCCCGCCGCGACCGCCTCGGCCGGCGCCGTGGGAGCCGCGCCCGCCGTGGCCGGTGGGGTCGGCGTCGGGGGCCGGGAGCGCGGGGGCGCTGCCACCGGCCGGGGTGGGGGCGGTGGTGCGGGTGTCGGTGAGGGCGGCCGTCATGGGCACCCCTCCTTCCTGTCATGGTCTTTGGTGAGGTTACCTCACAATGAGCCCAACACAGGAGTTCGGTCTAGCATTCCCCCATGGCCGCCCGACCTGATGACGACCGCCGCCCGCCGCATGACCGTGGTCCCGGCCGTCGCGCCGCCAGGGGCGAGGGCGACGCCGCCGGAGAGGCCGACCTCGGCGACCTCGTGATGCGCCTGGCCCGCTCGCTGCGCCGTCGCGGCGCGGAGGCGATGGCGCCGTGGGACCTCAGCCCCCACCACGGCCGGGCGCTGCGCGTCGTCGCGCACCACGACCGGATCCGTCCGGGCGAGCTCGCCGCCCACCTGCGGATCGCACCCCGCTCGGTCACCGACGTCGTCGACGCCCTCGAAGGCCGTGGGCTCGTGGCGCGCGGCCCCGACCCCACCGACCGGCGGGCGACCGTCATCACGCTCACCGAGGCGGGGGCGCGGCTCGTCGAGGAGATCGGCACGGCCCGGCGGGCCGATGCCGAGGCCCTGTTCGGCCGCCTCCCCGACGCCGACCGCGAGGCCCTGCGCCGCATCCTCGCGACGCTGGACGACGAGGGAGACGTCAGGGGCGGGTGACGAGGATGCCGTCCTCGTCGGCCCAGAGGTGGGCTCCGGGGACGAACTCGACGCCGCCGAAGGCCACCGGCACGTCGCGGTCGCCGACGCCGTCCTTGGCGCTCTTGCGCGGGTTCGACCCCAGCGCGAGCACGCCGAGCGGCAGGGTCCCGAGCGCCACGACGTCGCGCACCGCCCCGTTGACGACGACCCCGGCCCAGCCGTTGGCCACCGCCGACGCACCGATGAGGTCACCGACGAGCGCCGACTCCAGCGACCCACCGCCGTCGACGACGAGCACCTTGCCCTCGCCCGGCTCGGCCAGCGCGGCCTTGACGAGCGCGTTGTCGCGGTGGCAGCGCACCGTGCTGACGACGCCCTGGAACCGCGCCGCACCGCCGATGCGGCGGAGCTGGAGCGAGCACGACTGCAGGGTGTCGCCGTACTCGTCGTAGAGGTCGGCGGTCGGAACCACCTGCGCCACAGGGAGGTCCATCACTCGGCCTTGACGGCGAGGACGGGGCAGCGGGCATCGAGGAGGATGCGCTGCGCCACCGACCCCATGAGGAGCTTCCCCACGGCCGTGCGGTGCCGCAGCCCGATGACGATGACGACCGCCGAGCGGGCCTCGGCCTCCGCGACGATCGTCTCGGCGGGGTCGGACCCCTCCAGGACCTGGACGACCTCGACGTCGACCCCGAGCTCGGCGACGTCACGCTCGACGCGCGCGAGGTCGTCGGACCCCGCCCGCCGCGCGTCGACGAGCACGTCGTCGCGCGACATGTTGAGGACGACGAGCGGCTGCGAGCGCAGCCGCGCCTCCTCCACGCCCGCCCGGAGGGCGGCCTCTCCCAACGCGTTCGGCACGTAGCCCACGAGAACGGTCATGTCAGCCTCATCCCCACTGACTGACACCGGCGAGGTTCACGCCAGAGTGCCCGTCGTTGTCGTCGTCGGAGCCATCACCGGAACGGTCGTCATCGCCACCACGGCCACGACGCAACCGCGCCACGAGCGGCCAGAGCAGCACCGCGGCGATGAAGGCGTAGCAGACCCAGGACACGGGTCCGCCGAGCAGGCCGGAGAGCTCGCCACCGGTCGTCTGCAGCGAGCGGCGCATGTGCTTCTCGAACAGCGGCCCGAGGATCGCGCCGACGATGAGCGGCAGCACCGGCAGCCCGAACCGCCGCATCGCGAACCCGAGGAAGCCGAGGCCGAGCAGCAGGTAGAGGTCGAACGGCTGGCCCTGCACCGCGTACGCACCCATCGACGCGAAGAACAGGATCCCCGCGTAGAGGTACGGCCGCGGGATGCGCAGCAGCTTGGCCCAGGTGGGAGCCAGCGGCAGGTTGAGCACGAGCAGGAAGAAGTTGCCGATGAAGAGGCTCGCGACGAGCATCCAGACGAGGTCGGGCTGCTTGGTGAGCAGCAGCGGCCCGGGCTCGATGCCGTACGACATGAACGCCGCGATGATGATCGCCGCCGTCGCGTTCGTCGGCAGGCCGAGCGCCAGGAGCGGCACCATCGTCCCGGCGGCCGAGGCGTTGTTCGCGGCCTCGGGCCCGGCGACGCCCTCGATGGCGCCCTTGCCGAACTCCTCGGGGTGCTTGGTCAGCTTGCGCTCGGTCAGGTACGACAGGAACGTCGGGATCTCGGCGCCGCCGGCGGGGATCGCCCCGAACGGGAACCCGAGGGCCGTGCCGCGCAGCCAGGGCTTCCAGGAGCGGCCCCAGTCCTCCTTCGACATCCACGGGCGACCCACGGGGATGACGGTCGCCGCCTTGCGCCGCAGGTGCGCCGCGACCCACAGGGCCTCGCCCATGGCGAAGATGCCGACCGCGATGACGACGACGTCGATGTTGTCGGCGAGGAAGGGGCTGCCGAAGGTCAGCCGCTGCTGGCCCGTGACGAAGTCGGTGCCGACGAGGCCGAGGGACAGGCCGAGGAGCAGCGCCGCGAACCCCCGCAGCCGCGAGGACCCGAGGATCGCCGCGGTGCCGACGAAGGCCACGAGGATGATCGCGAGGAACTCGGGCGACCCGAGGGTGATCGCGAAGTCCACGACCTGCGGCATCACGAGGACGATGAGCCCGGTCGCGATGGTGCCGGCCACGAACGAGCCGATCGCCGAGGTCGCGAGCGCCTGGGCGGCCCGGCCGGACTTGGCCATCTTGTTGCCCTCGAGGGCGGTGACGACCGACGACGACTCCCCCGGGGTGTTGAGCAGGATCGAGGTCGTCGACCCGCCGTACATGCCGCCGTAGAAGATGCCGCCGAAGAGGATGAGCGACTGCTCGACCGGCAGACCGTAGGTGACCGGCAGCAGCAGGGCCACGGTCATCGCCGGCCCGATGCCCGGCAGGACGCCGACGGCGGTCCCCACCGTGACGCCGAGCAGGGCGATGAGCAGGTTCATCGGGGTGATGACGTCGGCGAACCCGCCGAGGAGCGCGTTGAGGTTGTCCATCAGAGGATCCCCTGCAGGATGCCGGCGGGCAGGTTGACGCCGAGCCCGATCGCGAACGCGTAGAACGTGATCAGCGCCAGGGCGATGCCGATGGCCAGCCCGCGCACGTGGTGGCGGTTGCCGAGCGCGAACGCCGACAGGAAGAACAGCAGCGACCCGCTGATGACCCAGCCGAGCGGCTCGATGAGCACGGCGTTGAGGGCGAAGGCCGCGGCGAGCAGGCCGACCGTCTTCCAGTCGGCCGCCTGGCCGAGCTCGACGTCCTCGCCGGCCTCGGCCTCGCCGACCCCGCCGCGGGCGACGTCGACGGCGTAGAGGACCGCGACGACGAGCAGGAGCGCCCCGACGACGAACGGCATGGCGCGCGGACCCACGGGGTCGTTGCTGCTGGTGACGTGGCCGATGCGGCTCGCGTCGATGATGACGACCACCCCGACCAGGGCCAGGGCCGCGCACAGTGCGTACTGCGCGCGGTCCCTGACCGCGGTGGTGGCCGTGGTGGCCTCGGTACTCATGTCAGGCCAGGCCGAGCTTCTTGAGGATGGCCGCGACCTCGGTGTCCTGCGCCTTGAGGAAGGCACCGAACTCGTCACCGGTCTCGAAGGCGTCGACCCAGCCGCGCTTCTCCAGCTCGGCCTTCCAGCCGGCGGAGGCGTGCATCTTGGTGAACGCGTCGATCCAGACGGCCTTGTCGGCCTCGGAGATGCCGGGGGGCGCCACGACGCCGCGCCAGTTGGTGAACTCCAGGTCGATGCCCGACTCCTTGAGGGTCGGGACGTCCTTGAGGGCGTCGACCCGCTCGGCCGAGGTCACCGCGAGGACGCGGACGTCGCCGGCCTCGACCTGGTCGAGGAACTCACCGAAACCGCTGGCGCCGAAGGCGATCTTGTTGCCGAGGAGCGCGGGGAGGAGCTCGCCACCACCGTCGTAGGAGACGAAGCTGACGGTCTTGGGGTCGATGCCGACCGCGGCCGCGAGCTGCATCGGGAGCAGGTGGTCGGGGCCGCCGGGCGAGGAGCCGCCACCGACCGCGAGGGCCTTGGGGTCCTTCTTCCAGGCGTCGACCAGCTGGGTGATGTCCTTGTACGGGGAGTCCTTGGGCACGACGATCGCGCCGGCCTCCTCGATGAGCTTGGCGATGGGGGTGGTGTCGCTGAGGGAGGCCGCCGACTTCTGCGTGTAGGCGGCGCCGACGACGCCCAGGCCCATCTGCATCGCGAGCTTGCCGTTGCCCTTCTCGTTGACCACGCGCTGGAGGCCGACGGTGCCACCGGCACCCGGGAGGTTGAAGACCTGGACCGAGCCGGTGATCTTCTCCTTCTCCATGACCTGCGCGGCCGTGCGGGCCGTCGTGTCGTAGCCGCCACCCGGGCTGTTGGGGACCATGTACTGCAGGCCGGTCGCGGGGGCGCCGCCACCGCTGGCGGAGGCCGACGCGTCACCGCCGCCCTGGTTCTTCGTGGCGCCGCAGCCGGTGAGCGCGAGGGAGGCCGCGACGACGGCCCCGAGGGCGATGCGGTGGAGTCTCATCGTTGAGATCACTTTCGTGTGGTGAAGTCGGACGCGATGATCGTCGTGGCGCGTCGGGCCCCTGTCGCGCTTGTGTCAGCAGAGAAGGTTGAGTTCATTGTGGTCAGGCTGAGGCGGCGTCGCACGACGCTGGCGGGGCAGCTGTTCGCCCTCCAGCTCGCGATCATCGTCGTCGTCCTCGTGGCCGTCGCCGCGGTGTCGCTGGCGCAGTCGGAGGCCACCTTCGAGCGGGTCGAGGGGCGCCGCGTCTCGGCGATCGCCGAGCAGGTCGCGTCCAGCCCGCTCGTGCGCGCCAACCTCGACCAGCCCGAGACCCGCACCGGCCTGGCCACCCTCGGTCTGAGCCTGGTCACCCAGACCGGCGTCACCTCCATCACCTTCGCCGAGCCCGACCTCGACGTGCGGGTGTCCACCGACCCGCTCCTCGAGGAGCGCCGGCTGCCGGTCGGCGACCCTCGGGTCGCGCAGGGCGGCAGCTGGTCGGGAACCCTCGTCATCGGCGGGCAGGAGGTCATCGTGTCGCAGGTTCCGGTGCTCGCCGGCGACGACGACGACAGCGACCCGTCCACGGCGTCGCGGGCCGGCGAGCTGCTCGGCACGGTGATGGTCGCCGAGCGCGCGCCGTCCACGCTGGAGCGCCTGCAGGGCACCTCGTCGTACCTGCTCACCTACCTCGGCATCGCCCTCGTCGTCGGCCTCGGCGGGTCGTGGCTGCTCTCGCGGCGGATCAAGCGCCAGACCCGAGGGATGGAGCCGCGCGAGATCGCCGGCCTGGCCGAGCACCGCGAGGCGATGCTGCGCGGCATCGCCGAGGGCGTCATCGCCCTCGACCCGCAGCACCGGATCACCCTCGTCAACGAGGTCGCCCGCCACCTGCTCGACCTGCCCGAGCACGCCATCGGGATGTCGGTCTCGGACCTGCGCATCGAGGGTCGCCTGCGCGAGGTGCTCGTCGGCGAGAACCCGCGCCCCGCGGCCGAGGGCGCCCCGACGGACCCCGAGGACCTCGTCACCGCGGCGCGCGACGAGGTCGTCATCCGGCGTGGGAGGGTGCTCGTCATGAGCACGATGCGCGTGGTCAGCGGCGACCGCGTCCTCGGCACCGTCACGACGATGCGCGACCGCACCGCGCTCGCCGACCTCGAGCGCGAGATCGGCTCGTTCCGCTCCACCGCCCACGTGCTGCGTGCGCAGGCGCACGAGTTCGCCAACCAGCTGCACACCATCAGCGGGCTGATCCAGATCGGCGAGCACGACGAGGTGGTCCGCTACGTCGACGCCCTGAGCGAGCGGCGCCACGCCCTCGACCTCACGGTGAACACCCTCGTCCACGACCCGACCATCGCGGCCCTGCTCATGGCCAAGGTCGCCAGCGCCAACGAGCGCCGCGTCGAGCTGACCCTCGCCGAGGACACCCGCCTCGAGCGGCTCGAGACCCACGACGCCGCCGACGTCGCCACGGTGCTCGGCAACCTCGTCGACAACGCGCTCGAGCACGCCCCCCGCGGCCCGCGGCCCGACCCGTTCGTCCGCGTGCGGCTGCGCCAGGACGCCAGCACCGTGGAGATCGTCGTCGCCGACTCCGGGCCCGGCATCCCCGACGAGCTGCGTGCCACCCTCTTCGAGCACGGCGTCACCACCAAGCGCGTCGACCCGATGGAGCACGGCGTGGGACTCGCGCTGACCCGGCTCGTCTGCCGTCGTCGCGGCGGGGAGATCGACGTCGAGCGGGTCGACGGCGTCACCTCGTTCGTCGCCCGGCTCGGGGTGTCGACCTTCGTGGACCCCGTTGCGGCAGAGCCGGTTCCGTCGGACGCGTCGGCACCAGAGGTCGTGCCGTCGGAGGTCGGGCCGTGATCCGGGTGCTCGTCGTCGACGACGACTTCATGGTGGCGCGGATCCACGTCGGGTTCGTCGAGCGGGTCGAGGGGTTCGAGGTCGTCGGGGTCGCCCACTCGGGCAAGGAGGCGGCCGAGGCCGTGGCCACCCTGCGCCCCGACCTGCTCCTCCTCGACCTCTACCTCCCCGACCGCTTCGGCCTCGACCTGCTCGCCGACCTGCGCACCGGCCCGAACCCGTGCGACGCGGTCGTCATCACCGCGGCGAAGGAGAGCGAGGCGGTGCGGGCGGCCGTGCGGCTCGGGGTGACCGACTACGTCCTCAAGCCCTTCGGCTTCGGCGACCTCGAGGAGCGGCTGCGGCGGTACGCGGCCCAACGCTCCTTCCTCGAGCGCACCGAGGTCACCGGGCAGGCCGACGTCGACCGCGTCTTCGCCCGCAGCTCCGCGGGCGGCGCCGCCGAACCGCTCCCCAAGGGGATGAGCCCGGAGACCGCCAAGCTCGTCGAGGACGCCCTCGCCGCCTCGACCCAGACCCTGTCGGCCACCGAGGTCGCCGAGGGCGTGGGCCTGTCCCGCGTCAGCGCCCGGCGCTACCTCGAGCACTTCGTCACCACCGGCCGCGCCGACGTCCGGCTGCGCTACGGCTCCACGGGCCGCCCCGAGCGGCTCTACCGGTGGGTGGGCTGATGGCCAACGCCCCGGCCGCCGGCCACGCCCTCGACGTCCTCGCCCTCATCGCGCGGCGGGGCGAGCCGGTGCCCGCGGCCGCCATCGCCCGCGACCTCGGCCTGCCCCGGTCGAGCGTCTACCACCTGCTCACCGTCCTCGTCGACCGCGGCTACGTGCGCCACCTGCCCGAGGAGCGCCGCTACGGCCTGGGCCTGGCCTCCTACGAGCTCGGCTCGGCCTACCAGCGCCAGGCACCGCTCGAGCGGATGTCGCGCGGGGTCATGGACCGCCTCGCGGAGGCGACCGGGCAGAACGCCCACCTCGCGGTCCTCCACGGGCGCGACGTCCTCTACGTCATCGAGCAGCGGGCGCCGGGCCGTCCGCTCCTCGTGACCGACGTCGGGGTCCGGTTGCCGGCGGCGCTCACGGCCTCGGGGCTGGCGATGCTCGCGGCGCTGCCCGCCGCCCAGGTCCGCGCCCTCTACCCCGACCGCGCCGCGCTCGTGCAGCGCGACGGACGCGGCCCGGCCTCCACGACCCAGCTGCGCTCCGAGCTGCAGGCGGTGCGCCAGCGGGGCCACGCGGTGGAGGACGGGCTGGTCACCCCGGGGCTGGGCTCGGTGGCCGTGGCCGTCCTCGACCACAACGACTACCCGGTGGCCGGGGTGGCCGTGACGTTCGCCCAGGCCGACGTCGACGACGTCGCCACCGCCCGGCTCGTCGGGGCCGTCCGCAAGGCCGCCGCGGGACTGTCCACCCGGCTCGGTCGGGCCATGCGCTGACCCTGCCGGACCCCCCAGTCGGGCCATGGACGCCCTCCTCGCCCCGGTCGTACGTTGGCCGGTGGCCCGGTCGACGGTGCCCGGGCCACCCCCTTCCCTCTCGAAAGGAAGACCCGATGACGACGTGGCGGCGGCGTGCCCAGCTGGTGGTGGCGGTGGGAGCGGTGGGGACGCTCCTCCTCGGTGGTCAGGCGCTGGCGGCGCCCGGCGGCAACGGGTGGACGTCCGCCGGTGGGGACCGGGCCAACACCCGGTTCGCGGCGAACGAGAGCAAGATCTCCGCCGCGAACGTCTCGGGACTGGTGAAGAAGTGGGAGTTCACGACCGGTGGCGACGTCTCGGCGACCCCCGCCGTGGACGGGCAGCGGGTCTACTTCCCCGACTGGGCGGGCAACCTCTACGCGGTGAACCGCGCCACCGGAAAGCAGGTCTGGCGCACCTCCATCAGCGCGTACACCGGGCTGACCGGTGACAAGGCACGGGCCACCCCTGCAGTCACCGACACGGCGCTCATCCTGGGCAACCAGGGACCCTTCGGTGGCGGCGGCGCGGTGTTCGCCGTGGACAAGAACACCGGAGCGCTGCTGTGGAAGACGCAGGTCGAGAGCCACCCGGCGGCGATCATCACCCAGTCGGCGACGGTGTTCGACGGGGTGGTCTACATCGGCACGGCCTCGCAGGAGGAGGCCTTCTCGGCGATCGTCCCCGATTACCCCTGCTGCTCGTTCCGCGGCAGCATGAACGCCCTCGACGCCGCCACCGGTCGGCTCCTGTGGAAGACGTACATGACCCCGGTCGGGTACCCCGGCAACGCGGTGTGGGGCAGCTCGCCGGCCATCGACACCAAGCGCAGGACGGTCTACATCGCCACGGGCAACAACTACGACGCCCCGCCCGGGGTCCTGGCGTGCGTCGCGGCGGCCTCGACGCCGGCCGGCCGGCTCGCCTGCATCGACGCCGCCGACCACTTCGACTCGATCCTCGCCCTCGACATGCGGACGGGCGCGATCAAGTGGGCGACCCGGGCGCTGGACTTCGACGCCTGGACGGTCGACTGCATCCCGTTCATCGGCGACGGCAGCAACTGCCCCGAGCCCGCCGGGCCCGACTTCGACTTCGGCCAGGCACCGAACCTCTACACGGTGGCGTCCGGACCCTCGAAGGGCCGCGAGCTCGTCGGCGCGGGCCAGAAGAGCGGCCAGTACTGGGCGCTCGACCCCTCGACCGGGGCCGTGGTCTGGGTGACCCAGGCCGGACCCGGCGGCACGGCCGGCGGTCTCCAGTGGGGCTCGGCCACCGACGGCCGGCGGGTCTACACGGCCAACGCCAACAGCAACCTCGTGCCGTGGAACGGCGCCACGACCGGCGTGTGGAGCGGCCTCGACGCCGCCACCGGGCAGCTGCTCTGGGAGACCCGGCCGTCGCAGGGCGGCTCGACCGCCGGACCGGTGACGACCGCCAACGGCGTGGTGTTCGGCTGCTCGCTCGACGCGCTGGGCCACATGTACGCCCTCAACGCGGCGACCGGTGCCGAGCTGTGGCGCTTCGCGAGCGGCGGGTCGTGCCTGTCCGGCGCGGCCATCTCCAACGGCACGCTCTACTGGGGCTCGGGCTACAGCAACTTCGGCTTCGGCACCCCCAACACCAAGCTGTTCGCCTTCGGCCTGTAGCCGACGGACCGCACGCGAGGACGCGTCGCCCCGGGAGTGGGGGCGGCGCGTTCCTCGGTGCCGTGGTGGGGAGGGCCGGTCAGACGCCGATCCGCTCCCACGGGCCCCAGATCGCGAACGTCATGCCCGCACTGGCCTGGACGTTGACGAACAGGGTGTGGCCGTCGGGGCTGAAGGTCGACCCGGCGAACTCGTCGTCGTAGCGCGGCAGCCCGGTGCGCGAGCTCTCGACCCGGTTGAGCGCGATGTCCCAGAGCTGCCCGCCGCGGGAGAGGCCGCGCACGTAGTTGTCCTGGTTGCTGTCCTCGCAGACGACGAGGGTGCCCTTGCGGCTGACGGTGATGTTGTCGGGGAAGTCGAAGGTCTGCTTGCCCGGCGACTGGTAGACGAGGAAGAGCGTCTCGCTGCGGGTGTCGTAGCCCCACACCTGGCCGAAGCCCTTGCCGTACCCGCCCACCGAGTCCGGGCCCGTCATCGCGGCGCCGCCGCCCTGGGTGGAGGTGAAGTAGATGACCCCCTTGTCGTGGATCGTGCCCTCGAGGCGCGAGAAGTGGGCGGCGCCCTGCGCGCGACCCTGGTCGCCGACGTGGTTGATGGCGGTGTCGTTCGAGGTCGGCGCGACCTGGCCCGGCGTGTAGGGGTAGGTGGGGTCCGGGTCGTCGATGTCGACCCACTCCACGTGGTACCGCGTGCCCTTGGCCTGGCTCGCCTCGAGGTGGGCGTTGTCGACGCCCTTGACCTTGAGCATCTGCAGCCGGCCCTCGTTGTCGAGGCGACCGGTCTCCATCGGGGAGGTCCGTGGCGTGTAGCGGTAGAAGCCCGAGGGGAAGGCGAAGTTGTCCTCGCTGAGGTAGAGGCTGCCGCCGCGCGGGTCGAAGGCGACCGACTCGTGGGCGAAGCGGCCGGCCTTGGTCACGGGCTCGCCGTTGCTCCGCCCGCTGGTGGGCACCTCGAAGACGAAACCGTGCGGCTTGGTCAGCGGGACGTTCGAGGCGCCGGTGAAGTCGGGGCCGACGTCGGGGCCGTTGACGGTCTCCTCGCACGTCATCCAGGTGCCCCACGGCATCGGACCGCCGGAGCAGTTCATCATCGTGCCGTTGAGGCCGGTCCACGCCTGGGCGACCTCCCCGGTGCGCGAGACGTCGATGACGGTGCAGCCGCCGCGACCCATCGGGTCGTACGTGTGGTCGCCCTGGGGGCCGAACGCGGGACCGGGGTTGTTGACCTCGTGGTTGCGCACGAGGGTGACCCGGCCGGCGGTGCCGGCAAAGGCGGCCATGCCGTCGTGGCGGCCGGGGAGGGCGGTGCCGTCGTTCAGCGTGACGGGCGACTCGGTGTCGTGGAAGGAGCGGTAGCGGAACCCCTCGGGCAGGTGCAGGCGGACCTTCCCGTCCCGCTCGTCCCGTGCGGCGCGCAGGCCGCGGAACGCCGGCGCCCCGAGCGCCGAGGCGGGTGCGGCGACCAGCCCCGCGAACGGGCCGCCGAGGACGGCCCCTCCCGCGACGGCGGCGGTTCCCTTGAGCACGGTGCGGCGTTCGATCGACATGTGGTTGCTCCCATCGGTGGCGGGTGGCGGATCCCCCACCGTAGGACGGTCGCCGACGCAACGGGGGTGTCGGGACCGACGCCTTGGACCTCCGGAGCGCGCCCCTCACGAGCCCGTCATCGGCCCGGGCTACGGGCCCGTCCGCAGGCCTCCCCAGACTCCCCCTCGTGGTGGTGACACGGGGGTCCGTGTCACCGAGCCACCCCGGAACCGTGGCATGCCGCACCTCCTCGCGGGCCGGCAGGCGGCCCTCACCCTGGCGACGGCGTGCGGTGGCGCGCCGTCGTTGCTGGGTCCGCCGCGGCGGCCACGACCGGGGCCAGGAGTCCGCCGTGTCGACCACGTTCCGGGGCTCGGTCCCTGGTGTCAGGGGCCGGCGCGGGGGTCACGGCGGTGGTTCCGGGGGTGCGCCTCACCGGCGCGGGAACCTGCCCATGCTCGACCCGCGCCCGGGCCGCGGTCAATGGCCCGACCGGGTGGTTGGGCTCGGTGGTGGGGACCCGAGGTCGCGAGGCATACGGTGACGGGATGAAGGCGATCACCCTCCCCTCGTTCGGTGGGCCCGAGGCCCTGGTGCTGGCCGAGGTCGACACGCCACAGCCGCGGGCCGGCGAGGTCCTCGTCTCGGTGGCGGCGGCCGGCGTCAACCGCGCCGACCTCCTCCAGCGCCAGGGGTTCTACGCACCCCCGCCCGGCGAGTCCGACGTGCCGGGGCTCGAGGTGAGCGGGACGGTCGCCGCGCTCGGCGAGGGCGTCGAGGGCTGGGCCGTGGGCGACGAGGTGTGCGCCCTGCTCGCCGGCGGCGGGTACGCCGAGGCCGTGCGCGTGCCCGTGGGGCAGCTGCTCCCGGTGCCCGAGGGGGTGTCGCTCGTGGATGCCGCGGCGCTGCCCGAGGTCGTGTGCACCGTGTGGTCCAACGTCTTCCTCACGGCCAACCTCCAGCCGGGCGAGACCCTGCTCGTGCACGGCGGCTCCTCCGGCATCGGCACGATGGCGATCCAGCTGGCCCGCGAGGTCGGGGCGCGCGTGGCGGTGACGGCCGGGTCGGCCGAGAAGCTCGAGGCGTGCCGCGCGCTCGGTGCCGAGGTGCTCGTCAACTACCGCGAGGAGGACTTCGTCGAGCGGGTCCGCGAGGCCACCGACGGCCACGGCGCCGACGTCGTCCTCGACAACATGGGGGCGGCGTACCTCGGGCGCAACGTCGACGTCCTCGCCACGGCGGGGCGGCTCGTCGTCATCGGGATGCAGGGGGGCACGCGCGGCGAGCTCGACCTGTCGGTCCTGCTGCGCAAGCGCGCGGCCGTCATCGCCACCTCCCTGCGGGCCAGGCCTGCGGCGGAGAAGGCGACGATCGTGGCTGCGGTGCGCGAGCACGTGTGGCCCCTGCTGGCGGCCGGCCGGGTGTGGCCGGTCGTGCAGTCGCGCCACCCGCTGGCCGAGGCGGCAGCAGCGCACCGCGAGCTCGAGGAGAGCGCGCACGTCGGCAAGGTCCTGCTCACCACCTGACGCACCCGCCGCCCAGCGGATGAGGTCCTCCCCCGCTCGACCTGTTCCGCGCGCGCACCCGAGCGGTGGGGCGGCGCGGTGGCCTGTCGCGGGGGCGGTGCCGTGCGGTAGACATCGACCATGTCGACGGTCGCGTTCATCCTCACCGCCCTCGTGGCGCTCATCCACGTCTACATCGTCGTCCTCGAGATGGCGCTGTGGACCACCCCGCGAGGACGGGCCGCATTCGGGACGACGCCCGAGTTCGCGCAGGAGAGCACGACCCTCGCGGCCAACCAAGGGCTGTACAACGGGTTCCTCGTGGCGGCGCTCGTCCTCGGGCTCGTCGGGCCGGCCGACCACCGCTACGCGTTCGCGCTCTTCGGGCTCGCGTGCGTCCTCGTCGCCGGGCTGTACGGCGCGGCCACCTTGAGCCGTCGCATCCTCGTCGTGCAGGCGCTGCCCGCCGCCCTCGCCCTGATCGCGCAGCTGCTCGCGCACTGAGGACCCCAGACGTGCTCGCGGCGGCGGGACGTCGCGAGGGGCTCAGCGAACGACCAGGTTGAGGACCACGGTCAGCAGCAGCGACAGCAGTGCAGAGACGACGAGCATGGTCAGGCACCCGCGGGCACCGCCGACCGGACGGATCGAGACAGGTGACATGCCCACCTCCTGCCCCGGACCCGCCCGATCATGCTTGACCCGCTGACACATACTCGGTATACATCTCCCATCACGCGTGACATACCCGGTATGCAACGCCCGTCGAAGGGGAATGCCGATGTCGGTCCGGTCCGGCCTGATGGCCCTGCTCGCCGAGGGCGAGAAGTACGGCGCCCAGCTGCGCAGCGAGTTCGAGGGACGCACCGGCGGGACCTGGCCGCTCAACGTCGGGCAGGTCTACACGACGCTGGACCGCCTCGTCCGTGACGGCCTCGTCGAGCAGGCCGCCGACGCCGACGGCGAGGGCCGCATCGCCTACCGCCTCACCGCGGGCGGCCACGACGAGCTCGCCACCTGGTGGTCCACCCCGGTCGACCGCACCAACACCCCGCGCGACGAGCTGACGATCAAGCTCGCCCTGGCGGTCACCGCCCCGGGCGTCGACGTCCACCACGTCGTGCAGACCCAGCGCACGGCCACCCTGCGCCACCTGCGCGACCTCACCCGCCTCAAGCGCGGCGCCCTCGGCAGCACGGAGGGGGCTGCCGAGGCCTCCACCTCCGCCGGGATGCCACGCCCCGCGTCCGCCGACGACGCCGGCCTGGCCTGGCTCCTCGTCCTGGAGAACCTCGTCTTCGCGGCCGAGGCCGAGGTCCGCTGGCTCGACCACGTCGAGACGATGCTGGCCCGCCGCCCGCGGCCCGCGCCCATCAGCACGCCGGCACACGACCCGGCGACCGCGCAGGAGCCGGTCGCCACGCACCACGGGGGGAACCACTGATGACCGCAGCACACGTCGTCCTCACCGACGTCACCCGCGTCCACGGCTCCGGCGAGACGGCGGTCACCGCCCTCGCCGGGGTCAGCCTGGAGATCGCCGTCGGTGAGCTCGTCGCCGTGATGGGACCGAGCGGCTCGGGCAAGTCGACCCTGCTCAACGTCGCCGGCGGCCTCGACCGCCCGACCTCGGGCACGGTCTCCATCGGGCGCGACACCCTCACCGACCTCGCCCCGCGCGACCTCGCCAAGCTGCGCCGTCGCCGCATGGGCTTCGTCTTCCAGGACTACAACCTCATCCCGAGCCTCACCGCGGCCGAGAACGTCGCCCTCCCCCTCGAGCTCGACGGCGTGCGCGCCCGGCAGGCCCGGCGGCAGGCGCGCCACACCCTCGGCCTGATGAACCTCATGGACCTCTCCGACCGCTACCCCGACCAGATGTCCGGCGGGCAGCAGCAGCGCGTCGCCATCGCCCGGGCCCTCGTCGGCAGCCGCCGGTTCGTCCTCGCCGACGAGCCGACCGGCGCCCTCGACAGCCACACCGGCGAGGAGGTGCTGCGCGTCCTGCGCGAGCGCTGCGACGAGGGCGTCGCCGGCCTCCTCGTCACCCACGAGGCCCGGCACGCGGCCTGGGCCGACCGCGTCGTCTTCCTGCGCGACGGCGTCGTCGTCGACTCCACCGGCTCGCGCGAGACGCCCGAGGACCTCCTCGCCAGCGAGGCCGCGGCGCGATGACGACGCTCGTCCGCCCCGAGGAGCGCACCGACGGCGGCCGGGCCGAGGACCCCGGCGCCCCCGAGCCGGGCCGGTTCGCCACCTGGCGCTCGACCTGGACCGTGGCCCTGCGGATGGCGCGGCGCGACGTGCGTCGCCACCGCGGCCGCAGCGCGCTCGTCGTGGTCATGGTGACCCTGCCGACCCTCCTGCTCAGCCTCGTCGTCACCCTCGCGGTCACCTCCGACATCGACGGGCCGGAGAAGATCACCCCCCTCATGGGGAACGGCCAGGCCCTCCTCGACGGTCCGGAGAGCGGGCGGCTGCAGCAGGGCGCCGACCCCGACGCCGGCACGAGCTCGGTCGGGGACGCGAAGGCCATCCCGGGCTACTCGGCCGACGCCACCGGCTTCGAGAACGCGGCGGCGGTGTCGCGGCTCGTGGGCGCGCCCGTCTCCCCCCTCGGCACGTTCGCGGTCCGCCTCACCGTCGGCGAGCGGCGGGTCAGCATGGAAGGGCTGGCCCTCGACGGTTCCGTCGGCCTCGGCGACCGGCTGCGGCTGGGGTCGGGACGCTGGCCGCAGGGCGCCACCGAGGCCCTCGTGACCCCGTTCGGTGTCTCCAAGGGCCTGCCGAGCAGCGGCCGTGCCACGGTGACCGTCGACGGCACCCCGCACACCTTCGACGTCGTCGGCACCGCCGAGGTCCTCAGCTACTACGGCGGGTCCGAAGGGCTCGTCGTGCCCGTCCTGCCGGACGGCGCCACCGCGCGCGGGAACACGTGGATCGTCCGGGGCAGCGACCCCGTGACCTGGGCCGAGGTGCGCGCCCTCAACGACTACGGGCTGCGCGTCACGTCGGCCGCCGCGCTGCGCAACCCGCCGTCGATCGACGAGCTGCCAGCCGACATCCGCGCGAACGCCCGGGGCGACGCCAGCCAGATGCGGCTGCTCCTCGGGCTCGGCGCGGCCATGCTGCTCATCACCACGGCCCTGCTCGTGGGGCCGGCCTTCGCCGTCAGTGCCGCCCGCCAGCGCCGCACCCTGGCGCTCGCCGCGAGCAACGGTGCGAGCACGCCCGTGCTGCGCCGCACCGTCCTGGCCCAGGCGCTGGTGCTCGGGAGCGCGTCGGCGGTGGTCGGCACCGTGCTGGGCGTGGCCGCCACCCCCTCGGTCATCGCCCTGACCACGAGCGAGCTCACCCTCTCGCGCTCGACCCCGCTGGACATCCGCTGGGGGCTGCTCAGCGGCATCGCCCTGTGTGCCGTGGCGAGCACCCTCCTGGCCGCCCTGGCACCGGCTCGGCGGCTGGGGCGCCTCGACATCGTCGGGGTCATGCGCGGGCAGAGCGTGTCGCCGCCGCCCAGCCGGCTGGTCCTCCTCGCCGGAGTGGTGCTGACGCTGCTCGGTGCCGTCGTCGTCCTCGGCTCCACCGGGGTCGGCGGGCTGCCCAGCGTCACCGAGCTGCTCGGCATCCGGGAGGGTGGCGAGTTCGCCGTGACCCTCGGCGCCGTGATCCTCATCGTCGGCACCCTCCTCCTCGTGCCGGTCATCCTCGCCGGGGTGGGACGGCTGGGTGGTCGCCTGCCGGCGGCCCTGCGGATGGCCGCCCGTGACCTCGCGCGGCACCGGTCGCGCAGCGCGCCGTCGGTGGCCGCGGTGCTCGCGGCCGTCGCGGGACTCACCTTCGGGCTCACGGGGCTCGCCAGCGACACCGAGCAGGGGCGGCAGCAGTACACCCCTCAGACGCTTCCCGGCGAGGCCCTCGTCAGTGCGTGGGGCACGCGGCTCGACGACGCGGCCGCCCGCGGTGCGGCACCCGGGCTCCTCGTCAGCCAGAACCGGGTGTTCGACACCCAGGACCCGATGATGCAGCAGAACCCCGCCACCCCCACGAAGCCCTACGACGTCGGCTTCCTCAACGTCCTGCCCCCCGGCTGCACGGCCGAGCGCACCATCGTGGACCTCGAGTGGGTGCCCGCATCGGAGGCGGAGTCGGTGCAGGGACCCCCGTGCATGGTGGCGGGCACCAACGCCAGCGGCAACGGCCAGGTGCTCCTCCTGCCCGCCGCCGAGCTCCAGCGCCGGCTCGGGCTCGACCCCGTGCAGGTGACGGCGGTGCGGGCCGGTGCGGCCCTCGTGCGCGGCCTGCCGGCTCGCGCGGTCACCGACGGCACGGTCACCGTGGTGCGCGGCACCACCGTGGTCGACCCGAACGCCACCGGGACCACCGACCCCGGCGTGAAGGTCACCCAGGAGGTCAAGGTCCCCGTGGTCGCGCTGCCGGTGACCAAGGAGGTCGACGCCGGGCTCCTGGGGTCCACGCTCGCCCTGGCGTCCGACAGCGCCGTGGCCCGCGACTGGCCGACCCGGGTTCACTCCCTGACGATCCGCGACGCCTCCGGTGCCCCCGTGTCGAACACCGTGGCCGAACGGCTGTCCGCGGTCCTCGGCGACGAGGTCGGCGTGACGGTCGAGCGGGGCTTCTCGCGCGACGACGCCGTCGTGGTGGCCGTGCTGCTCGGCGTGTTCGCCCTCCTCATCCTCGTCATCACCCTGACGTCGACCGCCCTCACCCTGGCCGAGCAGCAGACCGACCAGGCGACGCTCGCCGCCCTCGGCGCGACGAGGGGGACGCGGCGCGTGATGGCGGCCGCCGCGGCCCTCCTCCTCGCGGCCGTCGGGTGCCTCCTCGGGGTGGCGGTCGGGCTGGTGCCGGGCATCGCCATCGCGCGGCCACTGACGAGCCAGGGCTGGGACTCGGTCACGGGGGTGCCCATCGGGCAGGACACGACCCTCGTCATCCCGTGGCTGCAGCTCGCCACGGTGGGGGTGCTCGTCCCGCTGGTCGCGGCCCTGATGGCGTGGGCCGGCATCCGCAGGGCGCCGCAGGTCACCCGCCGCTCCACCTGAGCACGAGCGTCGGGCGGGCCGGCCGACCGGCGGGAGGTCCGGGCGCGCGGGCGTAGAATGGGCGGTGCACAGGGTCCTGGTGCGCCGTTGGAGGCGGGTTCGGCGCACGCCAGTTTCCGCCGTACCCGGCGGTCGACCCGAAAGCACCACCGATGTCACCCCTCGCCTCCTACCGGCGGCTGTTCAGCCTCGCCGGACCCCTCTACGTCGCGGTCGCCTTCGTCGGCCGCCTGCCCCTGGCCATGAGCCAGATGGGCGCCCTCCTCCTCGTCGCCGCCACCACCGGCTCGTACGGGCTCGGCGGTGCCGCCGCGGGCGCGCTCGCCGTCGCCAACGCGGTCGGCGCCCCGGTGGCCGGCGCACTCGCCGACCGTGTGGGCCAGCGCCCCGTCGTGCTCGTCCAGTCGCTCCTCGGCGGGGCCGGCCTCCTCCTGCTCGTCGCCCTGGCGCGGGGCGGCGCGAGCCCGGCGCTCGTCATCGCCTCGGCCGCCCTCGCCGGTGCGGCGATGCCGCAGATCGGGCCGCTCGCGCGGGTCCGGTGGCGGCCCATCACCCGCCAGCAGGGCAGCCGGCAGCCGCGCCTGATGGAGGCCGCCTTCTCCTACGAGGGCGCGGCCGACGAGGCGTCCTTCGTCCTCGGCCCGGCCCTGCTGGGGCTGCTCGTCGTCGTCGCCGACCCGGCGCTGGCGCTCGTCGTCGCGGCGAGCGTGCTGCTCGTGTTCGGCTGCGCGTTCGCGCTGCACCCGACCGCCCGGCTCGCCCACGCCCACCGCGCGGCGATCGACTCCGGGGCCCGGCTCGTGACGGGCGTGTTCGTCGTGCTGCTCGTGGCCCAGCTGCTCATCGGCGTCGTGTTCGGCTCGATCCAGACCGGGACCACGGTGCTCGCGACGCTGGCCGGCCAGGCCGGCATCGCGGGGCTCGTGCACGCGTCGCTCGGGGTCGGCTCGGTCATCGCGGGCCTCGCCGTCGCCGCCCTGCCGGCGCGGATCGGTTACGCCACACGCGTGCTGGTGGCAGCGCTCGGGCTGGCGGTGCTGTCGTCGCCGCTGCTGCTGACCGACTCGGTGCCGCAGCTGTTCGCCGTGGTGCTCGTTCTCGGCTTCGTCGTCGCGCCGTACATGATCAGCGTCTTCATGCTCGGCGAGCGCGCGGCCCCGCCCTCGAAGGTCGGCACCGCGATGACGCTGCTCGCTGCCGCCACCGGCATCGGCTACGCGGTGGGGTCGGGGGTGGCCGGTCGCCTGGCCGACCTCCACGGCCACCTCGGCGCCTTCTCGGTGACCGTGTCTGCGGGTGTCGCGGCCGCGGTGCTCGCGCTGGCCACCCAGCCCCTGCTGCGCCGCCTCGCCGGCCCTGGAACCTCCGAATCCTCCGCCGCGAGTGCGGAAACGGCTGCCCCGGCGACCAGTTCCGCACTCACGGCGGAGCGGACGGGCCTCAGAGGCGGATGAGCACGCCGAGCGGCACGGTCGTGCAGGCGACGAACTCCCACGGCTCGCCCTCGCCCGCCCGGCCGGACCGCCGGCTCGTGAACCAGGCGTCGTCCGGCAGGCCACCCACGAGGTCGCCCACCACGTGCTCGGGGTCGGACGACGCCACGACCCGCCCCACCCGGTTCACCACGACGAGGACCCCGGACGCCGTGTCGAGCGGGTCGCGCAGCAGGCGCTCGACCGTCGCGGCGAGGACGTCGATCCCGGCGACCCCCACGAACCTCCCGCCCACGACGACCGGCTGCGTGACGGTCAGCGTGTGCTGGTCAGTGCAGACGTAGTCGACGTACGGCCCGGTGACGTGCAGCAGGCCCGTCTCCCGCGGGGTCACGAACCACGGCAGCTCGGTGTAGTCGCGAAAGCCCACCGACGCCGGGTCGGTGTCGGCCGCCAGCCGGCGGCAGCTCGCGGCGCCCACCTCCGGGTCGGCGGTCCACCACTCGAGCCAGTACGGCGCGTCGGCCAGGGCCCCCGCCTCGGCGACGAAACCGGCTCCCGCGAGCGGGATCTCGCGCTGCTCGAGGAGCGCGCGGCAGTGGTCCTCGATGTCGAGGTCGGCCCTCCGGGTCATGGGCGCCAGCTGCCCGGCCACGAGCGAGGACAGGGCCCCGACCGTGCCGACCACCCACGCGCCGACCTCGTCGACCCGGTCCGCCAGCCCGCGCGCCTCGGCCTCGACCGCCCCGTTCGATCCGTTCATCCCGTTCATCGCGACCTCCGTGCCTCGAGGACCATGGTCCGGACCGCCCCGAACAGCTCGCCCACGTGAGTCTCGGCCTCCGCCCGCGCCCGGTCGGCGTCACCGTCGCGCACCGCCGCCGCGATGGCCCGGTGCCGGTCGCCCGCCCGCTCCAGCGACCCCGCCTGGGTGTGGGCGAGCCAGAGCAACGGGCCGAGCTCGCCCTGCAGCGACATCTCCTCGCGGGTGAGCCGCGCCGACTGGGCGGTGGCCGCGAGGTCGACGTGGAACTGCCCCTCGAGCCGTTGCACCCCCGCCCGGTCGGCACGCATGGGACGGGACGCCAGCTCCTCGAGGCGGGCGACGTCGGCGTCGTCGGCGCGGTGGGCCGCCAGGCGAGCGCACCCGCCACTGACCGTCGCGTAGTGGTCGGCGAGGTCGCGCCACTCACCGATCCCGGTGCGCCGCAACCGGTCCAGGAGGGCGGCGCGTCCTCCATCGGCGGGCGCGCAGACGAACGACCCACCGCCGCGTCCTCGACGGGTGCGGATGAGGCCGTCGGCCCGCAGCGTCGACAACGCCTCGCGCACCGTCGTGGTGGCCACCCCGAACCGTTCGGCGAGGTCGCTCTCCGGTGGCAGCGGCGACGCGTCGGGGAGCAGGCCGAAGGCGATGGAGTCGCCGAGGCGCCGCGTCACGGCCTCCGCACGGCCGGCGGCATCCAGGGGCGCGAAGACGGCGGCGTAGGGGCCGAGCTGGAGCGACGCGCCGCTCGGCACCACGGTCTCATCCACGCGCTCCTCCTGGCCTCGCTGCCCGACCCGCCGACGGCGACGGCACCCCCTCGGGACACCGTTTCATCACGACCGTCGGCCATCTCTTGCGGTGAAACCTATGGTCCCATATGTTTCCACCGCAAGGTCCGCGGCCCCAGGGGCGCGGCGCCACCGAGCGAGGGAGCCACGTGAGCCGGACGGTGCCCGCGATCCACCTCCGGGGACTGCGCAAGCAGTTCGCCGGCACGCCCCCCGTCGTGGCCGTCGACGGTGCCGACCTCGAGGTCGGAGCGGGCGAGTTCTTCTCGATGCTCGGCCCCTCCGGCTCCGGCAAGACCACCGTGCTGCGGATGATCGCCGGCTTCGAGGAGCCGACGGCCGGCACCGTCGAGCTCGTCGGCGAGGACGTCACGCACCTGCCGCCGAACCGCCGCGACGTCAACACCGTCTTCCAGGACTACGCCCTCTTCCCGCACATGTCGGTGCTCGCGAACGTCGAGTACGGCCTGCGGGTGAAGAAGGTCCCGGGCGCCGAGGCGCGCTCCCGCGCACAGGAGGCCCTCGAGCAGGTGCGCCTGCCCGAGCACGGCTCGCGCCGCCCCGACCAGCTCTCCGGCGGCCAGCGCCAGCGGGTCGCGTTGGCCCGCGCGCTCGTCAACCGCCCCAAGGTCCTCCTCCTCGACGAACCACTCGGGGCCCTCGACCTCAAGCTCCGCGAGCAGATGCAGGTCGAGCTCAAGGCCATCCAGCGCGACGTCGGCATCACGTTCCTCTTCGTCACGCACGACCAGGAGGAGGCGCTGACCCTCTCCGACCGGATCGCCGTCTTCAACGCCGGCCGCATCGAGCAGGTCGGCACCGCCCGCGAGGTCTACGAGCAGCCGGCCAGCGGGTTCGTCGCCGGGTTCGTCGGCACCTCGAACCTCCTCGCCGGAGAGGCCGCCCGCGCGGTGCTCGGCCGCGAGGGCTCCTTCGGGATCCGGCCCGAGAAGATCCACCTCGAGTCGCCGGGCACCGCGGCCGACGACGGGTCGGTCCGCGCCCCCGGCACCATCGCCGAGGTCGTCTACGCCGGCCCGGTGACCCGTTACGTCGTCGACCTCGATGCCGGAGGACGCCTCGTCGTCCTGGAGCAGAACGGTCGACGCAGCGCCCCCGACGGCGCGACCCGCGGTGCCTCGGTCGACCTGCTCTGGGCCCCGAGCCACGTCATCGAGATCCCCACCAGCCCTGCACGGCCCGACCCGGCAGCACCCCACCCAGCACACCCCGAGGAGCGATCGTGAGCACCACCTCCACCCTCCGCGTCGGCGCCGCCGCCGCCGTCACGGCCCTGGCCCTCGCGGCCTGCGGCTCCGGATCCGACACCGGGTCCGGCACCGGCGCCACGGGCGCCGGCGGCTTCCAGGTCCCCGACCTCAAGCCGCTCAGCGCCCTCGGCACCCCCGAGGGCAAGGTCAGCGTCCTCGCCTGGCCCGGCTACGTCGAGGACGGCTCCACCGACCCCGCCGTCGACTGGGTGTCCGACTTCGAGAAGGAGTCCGGCTGCCAGGTGACGGTGAAGACGTTCGGCACCTCCGACGAGGCCGTGCAGCTCATGCGCACCGGGCAGTACGACGTCGTCTCGGCGTCGGGCGACGCGACGCTGCGCCTCATCGCCGCCGGTGACGTCGAGCCGATGAACACCTCGCTCATCACGAACTACCCCGACATCTTCGAGAGCCTGAAGAACCAGTCGTGGAACTCGGTGAAGGGCCAGATGTACGGGGTCCCCCACGGCCGCGGCGCCAACCTCCTCATGTACAACAAGGACCTCGTCAGCCCGGCCCCCGACAGCTGGTCGGCCGTCTTCGACCAGGCGAGCGCGCAGGCCGGCAAGGTCACCGCGTACGACTCGCCCATCTACATCGCCGACGCCGCCCTCTACCTCAAGGCGACCAAGCCCGAGCTCGGCATCAAGGACCCCTACGCCCTCGACGAGAAGCAGCTCGCCGCGGCCGTCGACCTCCTCAAGGCGCAGAGCGCGCACGTCGGGGAGTACTGGGCCGACTACCTCAAGGAGATCCAAGCGTTCAAGTCCGGGTCCTCCACGGTCGGCACCACCTGGCAGGTCATCGCCAACCTCGCCCAGGCCGAGAAGGCCCCGGTGGAGGTCGTGCTGCCGAAGGAGGGCGCGACCGGCTGGTCGGACACCTGGATGGTGAGCGCGAAGAGCCAGGTGAAGACCTGCGCCTACAAGTTCATCGACCACATCGTCTCGCCCAAGGCCAACGCGGCGGTCGCCGAGTACTTCGGGGAGGCCCCCGGCAACAAGAAGGCCTGTGCCGAGACCACCGACCCCAACCACTGCACGATCTTCCACGCGGAGGACGAGGAGTACTTCTCCAAGGTCGCCTACTGGAACACCCCGATCACGGCCTGCCTCGACGGTCGCACCGACGTCAAGTGCACCGACTACGCGACGTGGACCAAGGCCTGGACCGAGATCCGCAACAGCTGAGCCGGAGACCGGGCCCGCGCCACGTCGGCGCGGGCCCGGCACCGGTCCACGGGCCGGTCATCCCGGCCGGTTCCCCACCCGCAGAACCGATCCCATCCACCGGAGACGACACGATGCGCAGGAAGGTCCCCGCCGGGCTGCTCGCGGCACCGCTCGCGTGGCTCGGCGTCGCATACCTCGGCGCGCTCGCGATGATCTTCGCGACGGCCTTCTTCACCACTGACAGCTTCACCGGCGCCGTGGTGCGGGACTTCTCGCTGGAGAACTACCGCGAGGTGTTCACGGCGACCTACCTCGGCATCATCGTGCGCACCGTCCTCATCGCGGCGAGCGTCACGGTGCTCTGTATCGCCATCGCGGTGCCGTTCGCCTGGTTCATGGCCCGGGTCGTGCCGTCCAGATGGCGCGGGCTGGCGGTGGCGCTCGTCCTCGTGCCGCTGTGGGCCTCGTACCTCGTCAAGGCCTACGCCTGGCGGGCGATGGTGCAGCCCAGCGGGGTGCTCGACTCCACCTTCGGCTCGACCCCCGGCTACGGACTCGCCGCCGTCGTGCTGACCCTGACCTACCTCTGGCTGCCCTACATGGTGCTGCCGGTCTACGCCGGGCTCGACCGCCTGCCGGCCTCGCACCTCGAGGCCTCGGAGGACCTCGGCGCCGGAGCCTGGACGACGTTCCGCCGGGTCGTGCTGCCGGCGGTGAAGCCCTCGATCGCTGCGGGCACGGTCTTCACCTTCAGCCTGTCGCTCGGCGACTACATCGCCGTGTCGATCGTCGGCGGCAAGCTCCAGGTCCTCGGGACCGCGGTGCTGCAGAACAACACCCTCGACCTGCCGTTCGCGGCGGCGCTGGGCACCGTCTCGGTCGTCATCATGGTCGCCTACCTGCTCGCCGTGCGCCGCACCGGCGCCCTGGACAACCTGTGAGGGCGGCGCGATGAGGACCAGCCGTGGGGCGCGCGCCGCGTGGTGGGCGTTCGGGACGCTCGTCCTCGCCTTCGTCTACGTGCCGCTGGCCGTGGTGGCGGTCAACTCCTTCAACCGCGACAAGACGTTCGGGTGGCCGCCCACCGGGTTCACCACCCAGTGGTGGACCACCGCCTTCGACGCCCCCGGGCCGCGCGACGCCATCCTCACGTCGGTCAAGGCCGGGCTCGGGGCCACGGCATTGGCCCTCGTCCTCGGCTCGCTGCTGGCCCTGGCGCTGGCCCGGTACGACTTCTTCGGCAAGACCGCCGTCAACCTGCTCGTCATCCTCCCGATCGCCCTGCCCGGCATCGTCACGGGCCTAGCGCTGCAGTCGGTGATCACCGGGTTCCTCACGCCGGTGCTCGGCATCCCGGCGGGGCTGTTCACGATCATCGTGGGCCACGCGACGTTCTGCATCGTCGTCGTCTTCAACAACGCCACGGCCCGGCTGCGGAGGATGGGCACCTCGCTCGAGGCCGCGTCGGCCGACCTCGGAGCGGGCGCCTGGATGACGTTCCGCCGGGTCACGCTGCCGCTGCTCGCGCCGTCGCTGGTCGCCGGGGCGCTGCTCGCCTTCGGGCTGTCCTTCGACGAGATCGTCGTGACCACCTTCACCGCGGGGCCCGGCACCCCGACGCTCCCGATCTGGATCTACAACAACCTCTTCCGGCCCAACCAGGCGCCCGTGGTGAACGTCGTGGCCGTCGTCCTCGTGCTCGTCTCGATCCTGCCGGTGTGGCTGGCGCAGCGGCTCAGCGGCGACGCAGCCGAGTCGCGGCTCTAGCTCGAGGGCCCAGCGCCGTCAGGGCTGGGCGGGCTCGAGGCTGAGGACGTCTCCCACCTGGCAGCCCAGGACGTCGCAGACCGCCGTGATCGTGCTGAACCGCACGGCCTTGGCCCGGTTGTTCTTCAGCACCGAGAGGTTGACGACCGTGACGCCCACGGCCTCGGCGAGGGCCGCGAGCGTCATCCCCCGTTCCTCGAGGAGTCGGTCGAGGTGGCACACGACGCGGTGCGGCTCGTCGACCGGCATCAGACGAGGCCCTCGACGTCGTCGCGCAGCCGGCTGCCGGCCTTGAACGCCTCGGCCAGCAGGGCGACGACCATGCCCGACACCGCGGCGGCCCAGGGCACGTCGAGCCACGCCGCCGTGACGTCGGTCCACGCCCCGCCCGCGTCGGCCCGGCCGAGCAGCGCGCCGCTGGCGGCCATGTCGACGACGTAGACGACCGGCATGCCGAGCACGAGGAAGCCCGCGACGAGCCGCAGCCGGCGCACGTTGGCCGGGTGGAACGGGTCGCCGGCGGCGATGGTCCGCATGAGCCGCAGGAGCAGCCAGCACCCGGTGAGGAGCATCGCCGAGACGAGCAGCCCCGGAACGAGGTCGAGCAGCCGCAGGAACGCCGGCGGGTCAGGCACCAGCACCTCGACGAGCCCGGCACCGTCGTCGGCGAGGGGCAGGGGGATGCCGGGCGCGCTGACCTTCGTGACGACCTCGAGCGGGTGGGCCTCGCCGGCCAGCCAGCGCACGACGGGCGCGACGACCTCGAGGACGACCGTCACCGCCACGACGACGGCCAGGAGGATGCCCAGGCCCCAGCGGTCGGTGCGGTCGAAGCCCAGCGGGTCCTTCGCCTCGGTGGGGCGCGGAGCCGCCGGCGACGGCTGCGGTGTGTGGTCGGTCATGGGGTCCCCTCGGGCGGCTGACATATCGACTGTCGATGATAACGACAGACGATATGCATATCGTTTGTCGTTGTCAACAGGGTCGTCCGACCCGGCGTGAGTGCCCAGCCGGCTGCCCCAGCGACCACTTCCGCACTCGCCCCGACCCGGCCCGGCGTGCGGTGTTGCAGGATGGGGCCATGAGCGACGAGCCGCGCGACGACCGCGACCAGGACGACGAGGAGCGCGGCGTGCCCGCCACCGTGACGAGCGACGGCGAGCGCATCGTGGTCGTCACGCCCGACGGGATGGGTCTGGCCCCGCACCCCTCGGCCTCCGATGACGCCCCCTCCCGCCCGCGGTCGAGCAACCCCGCCGACCTCGTCGAGCAGCCGGCCAAGGTGATGCGCATCGGGTCGATGGTCAAGCAGCTCCTCGAGGAGGTGCGCAGCGCGCCGCTCGACGAGCGCGGCCGGGCCCGCCTCGCCGACATCCACGACCGCTCCATCGCCGAGCTCAAGGACGGCCTGGCCCCCGAGCTCGTCGACGAGCTCGAGCGGATCGCCCTGCCGTTCAAGGACGCCGAGCCCTCCGACGCCGAGCTGCGCATCGCCCAGGCCCAGCTCGTGGGCTGGCTCGAGGGCCTGTTCCACGGCATCCAGACCGCGCTCGTCGCCCAGCAGATGGCGACCCAGTCGCAGCTGCAGCAGATGCGCGCCCTGCCTCCCGGCCCCTCCGGCCAGCACCCCGGGATGCCCCACCCCGGCGGCCCGGGCGCCCCTCATCCGGGCACGCCCGCCGAGCCCGGCCACGCCGAGGGCACCGGCCAGTACCTCTGACCCGCGCCGCCCCGCGTCAGGCGGGGCGCTGGACCTTGACGACGACCGGCTTGCCGAGCAGGTAGGTGCGCCCGTCGGCGCGGCGCTCCACCCCGACGACGAGCAGCAGCTCGAGGACGAGCTTCGCCACGAGGACGCACACCGCCACCACGGCCTGCACGAACGGGCTGCTCGCGGTGAGCGGCTGGGAGTCCGACACCTCGTTCTGCCCGGTCGCGACCATCGGGGCGAACAGCGCGAAGTAGGCGAGCATCATCCGGGCGTAGGCCTGGACGAACCCCCAGATGCCGACCGGCGCGCGGTCGCGCACCAAGCCGCGCACCGACCACCCGTAGGCGACGAAGCCGATCCCGCCGAGGACGAGCACCGTCAGCCACGGCGCCCGCAACGGCGACCACGGCAGCACGGTGAACATCCCGACGAGGAACGGCACGAGCGCGAACATCCCGTAGTGGAACCCGAAGAACCCCGCCGCGAAGACGCTGTTCCCGCCGGACCGCAGGAGGCGGACCAGCCGCAGGAGGGTCCAGGCGTAGATCGTGATGACCTCGATGGCGAGCCACAGCCAGACATCGCCGTACGAGATCGTCCCGGTGAGCACGGCGACGATGGGCGCGAGGTTGGTGGCGGCCACGAGCATCGCCAGCATGACGCGCGTCTGCCCCGGGCTGAGCCCGTCGGTCGCCCGCAGCGCCACCTGCACCCCGAGGACGCGGCCCAGGGCCAGCAGCACCGTCCTCACGACCCCGCCTCCCGCCCCGGGCCGGGGCCGACACCGGCACCCACGCCCACACCCGAGCCGGCCGGCGCGACGTCGGGGTCGCCACCGGCCCGCCCGTCGAGGCGCCGCAGCGGCGAGAGCCAGGCGAACACCGCGGCGAGCAGCCCCACCCCGACGACCGACACGAGCGCCACCCGCAGCCCGACGAGCCCGGCCAGCGCACTCGCGCCCAGGGCCCCACCCGTCCAGCCCACCCCGAACGACAGCATCCGGCCGGCGGTGTTGACCCGGCCGAGGAGTCGCTCGGGCGTCACCTGCTGGCGGTAGGTCATCGAGTTGAGGATGACCCCCTGGTACGAGATCCCCCACACGACCATGACGACGACGGCCACGAGCCAGGTCGAGGTGGTCGTGACGACGATGCCCGCCACGCCGGCCACCGGCAGCCAGAGCAGGGTGAGCCGGTTGGGCGACAGGTGCCGCAGCAGCCAGGGCGTCATCCCCGCGACGAGCATCCCGCCCACGCCCCACACCGCGAACAGCAGGCCGAACCGCCAGCCGCTGGTCCCCACCCCGAGCAGGCGGTCGGCGAACGGCACCGACAGGGACATGAACCCTGCACCGGACAGCGAGAGGAGGAAGCCGACCACCGTCTGCGACCGGACCCCCGCGTGGCGCCACAGGAAGCGCAGGCCCTCCCCCACCTCGCCCACGAGGACCCGCGGGCTCAGCGGAGGCAGCCCGGAACGGTTCTGCGACAGCCGCGCCCGGATGGTGAAGACGCAGGCCGCCGACACGACGAACGACAGCGCGTCGATGCCGAGCAGCACCGCGGGGTCGACGAACGCGAGGAGGACGCCGGTCGCCATCGGGACGCCGAGGTCGAGGAAGGACCCCACGCCCCAGATGGCGGCGTTGGCCTCCCCGATCCGGTCCCGACCGACGATGGCGGGCAGCGCACCGAACGCCGCCCCGTCGAAGAACACGAAGGCCGCCTGGGTGAGGAAGCCGGCCGCGAGGGCGTGGGGTGCCGTCAGGGTGCCGAACCAGTGGGCCAGCGGCACCGAGACGATGGCGACGGCGGCGACGAGGTCGGCCACCACCATCACCCGCCGCCGGTCGAGCCGGTCGGACAGGGCCCCGGAGAACAGCCCGAGCAACAGGTACGGCAGGCCCTCGACCACGGCGATGAGGGCGGTGAGGGACGGGCTCCCGCTCAGCCGGTAGACGAGGACGGGCAGGGCGACGGCGGTGACGAGCGTGCCCATGATCGACACCTCGCGGGCCAGCCAGTAGCGCCGGAAGTCCCGGTCCCGGCGCAGCGGGGTACTCACCCGGGCACCGTCCCCGGGCGCCTCGGCCCCGGTCACAGGGCCGAGGCGGCGGCCCGGCCCGCCGTCCTCCCGGAGAACAGGCAGCCGCCGACGAAGGTGCCCTCGAGCGCGCGGTAGCCGTGCACCCCACCGCCGCCGAACCCGGACACCTCGCCCGCGGCGTACAGGCCGGGCACCGGCTCACCGCCCGCGCCGAGGACGCGCCCCGAGAGGTCGGTGTGCAGGCCGCCGAGGGTCTTGCGCGAGAGCACCCGCAGCCGCACCGCCACGAGCGGCCCGTGCTTGGGGTCGAGGATGCGGTGCAGCGGGTAGGCGCGCTTGGTGAGCCGGTCGCCCCGGTACCCGCGCGCCGCCCGGATCGCGGCGACCTGGGAGTCCTTGGTGTAGTCGTTCTCCACCTGCCGGTCGCGCTCGACCACCTGCCGCTCGATGTGGGCGGCGTCGAGCGGGGCGTCCGGCGTGAGGGCGTTCATCTTCGCGACGAGCTCGGTGAGGGTGACGGCGGTGAGCCAGTCCTCGCCGTTGTCGAGGAAGGCCTTCACCGACGGCGTGACCTTGGTGATGGGCCGCTTGAGCACCTCGCGGTAGCGCCGCTCGGTGAGGTCGAGGTTCTGCTCGGAGCCCGACAGCGCGAACTCCTTGCCGGCGATCGAGGAGTTGAGGATGAACCACGAGTGGTCGAAACCGGTGTGCCGCAGGTGGTCGAGCGTCCCCAGGGTGTCGAAGCCGGGGAAGAACGGAGCCGGCAGGCGGTTCCCCGCGCCGTCGAACCACATCGAGCTCGGGCCCGGGAGGATGCGGATGGCGTGGCCCGGCCAGATCGGGTTCCAGTTGCGGACGCCCTCGACGTAGTGCCACATGCGGTCCCGGTTGACGACGGTGCCACCCGCGGCCTCGGTGATGGCGATCATCCGGCCATCGACGTACGCGGGTACACCCGTGAGCAGCTCGCTCGGCGGATCCCCCAGCCGCGCAGGCCAGTTCGCGCGCACGAGGTCGTGGTTGCCGCCGATGCCGCCCGAGGTGACGATGACCGCCATCCCGCCGTACTCGAAGTCGCCCACGACCTCGCGGCTGCTCGCGACCCCACGCGGCGAGGGGTCGTCGGCCAGTACCGCGCCCCGCGCGCCGGTGACCGTGCCGCCGGTGACGACGAGCTCGTCGACCCGGTGCCGCGGCCGGTAGAACACCCGCCCCGCCGCGATGTGCTCGCGCACCCGGGCCTCGAACGGGGCCACCACCCCGGTCCCGGTCCCCCACGGCACGTGGAACCGCGGCACCGAGTTGCCGTGACCGCCGGACGTGCCGTCGCCGCGCTCGGCCCAGCCGACGATCGGGAAGAAGGTGATGCCGCGCTCGCGCAGCCACGACCGCTTCTCGCCGGCCGCCCACTCGACGTAGGCCCGCCCCCACTGGCGCCCCCAGTGGTCGGGCCCCGGGGTGCCGTCGTCGGCGACGAGCCGGTCCCATCCGGCGGTGCCCTGCCAGTCCTGCCAGGCGAGGTCGAAGGAGTCGGAGATGCCCATCCGGCGCTGCTCGGGGCTGTCGACGAGGAAGAGGCCGCCGAAGCTCCAGAACGCCTGGCCGCCGAGGTTGGCCTCGCTCTCCTGGTCGAGGAGCACGACCGAGCGCCCCGCCTCGGCCAGCTCGCAGGTGGCCACGAGACCGGCCAGACCGGCTCCCACGACGACGACGTCGGCATCCATGGGTGAACCCTAGGGCCGCAGGACGACGACGCGCCCGCCCTGCACCACGGTGGAGAGGTGCGCGACGTCCTCGACGACGAGGTCCGCCACCTCCTCGAGCTCGGCCCGCGGCGTGGTGCCGAGCACCCCGACGAGCCCGCGGCACCCGGCCGCCCGCGCCGCCCGCAGGCCGGCGACGGAGTCCTCGACGACGAGGCACTGCGCCGGGTCGACGCCCAGCCGGCGCGCGCCCTCGAGCCACGGGTCGGGCCACGGCTTGCCGCGCTCGACGTCGCTCGCGGTGACGACGACCGCGGGGTGCGGCAGCCGGGTCGCCGTGAGCCGGGCCTCGGCGAGGTCGTCGGTGCTCGAGGTGACGATGGCGGTGGGCACTCCCCCGGCCTCCAGCGCCCGCAGCAGCTCGGCCGCTCCCGGCAGCACGGTGATGCCGTCGACGTCGGCCACCTCGATCTCGCGGATGCGCGCGAACGCGCTCTCGCGCAGGTCCTCGGGCAGGAGGTTGGCGATGACGTTGGCCGCGGTGACCCCGTGGAAGCCCCGCAGCCGCTCGGGGTCGACGCCGTGCTCGGCGCACCAGAGCACCCACGACCGCTCGACCGACGCGATGGAGTCGATGAGGGTGCCGTCCATGTCGAGCAGCACCGCGCCGAACGGCTCCGCGTAGGGCGCGTCGAATGGCTCGGGGAGGGGCTCGGTGGAGGCGGTGGCGTGCGCGGGGAGACCCATGCACCCCAGCCTAGGTCGCGGCCTCCGCCACCCCGGCGTCGCCGCCGCCCGTGAGACGTTCCGGGCCCCGCGCCGGCGGGTGGAGGTCCTCCTCGGTCCAGTCGGGGCGGCGCGCGTCGTCGGAGGCCGAGGAGAGCACGAGGGTCGGGAGCACGGTGAACGGCTCCTCGATGAGCCGCGGCACCGGGAGCGCCTCGGCCGGCACCGGGATGCGCGTGGGGCGGCCGCGCGACGTCGGCACGGCGGCCGGGGAGATCTCGTACTCGCGCACCAGCTCCTCGGTCACCACGGGGTACACGGTGAGCGCACCGGACGGGTCGAGGCGGATCCGGAGGAAGCCCTTCCCCTCCTCGACGGCCTGGCCCATCATCGCCCACGAGTTCAGGCCGCGGCTCTTGAAGACGACGATCCACACGCCGAGCGCGGTGGCGCCCAACGTCCCGCCGATGACGGCGACCCCGATGACGACCGCGAGGAACTTCGGCCACGGGCCCAGGGCCGACGCGTTGCCGGGCAGCAGGGCGAGCCCCACGAAGCAGGCGCACGCGACGAGAGTCTGGCTGAGGGTCAGCACGAGGGCGCTCACCGACATCAGGGGAGGTCGCCCGCGCAGCTTCGGCAGCAGGGAGATGACGACGAGGATCCCGATGAGCGCGAGCAGCCCGCCGCCGAACGTGAACAGCTTGCGCGGCCCGGCCGAGAGGTACGCGTCGACGATCCGGACGTTGCCACTGACGCCCACGCCCTGCCAGAACCCCAGGAGGATGACGAGGAAGATCACGACGTGCGCGACGGCGAAGAAGCTGAGCACCCCGGGGTTGCGGCGCAGGATCCACTCCTTGCGCCACGGCAGGCCGAGGCGGGCGACCGTGGCGGCGGAGTCCTCGACGGCCGGGTAGGTCGCACCCTGCCGGACGAAGTCGGCCTCGCCGTCCCCCTCGCGCCAGCTCCGCGAGTCCTCGGGGAGCAGCTTGAGCCGCTCGGCCAGGCCGTGCGTGACGTCGAGGTACGCCCCGCCGAGGCCGCACGTCACCATCTGCCGGGCGGAGCCGGGGGGTGCGTCAGGGACGTCGACCTCCTCGGCGTAGCGCATGTAGTGGTGCTTGTCGCCGCTGAGCCAGAGCCGGGCCTGCGCGCCGGTCGACTCGCGGTCGGTGGTTCCGGGGATCCGGCGGCTCGCGATGAAGTTGCGCTCGAACCACTCGAGCCCGTTGAAGGCGTCCGGGTTGCCGGAGGACGCCATCAGCCACGCCGGGGTCGCGGCGCAGACGATGACGCTGTCGCCCTCCTGGAGGTTGGCGGTGAGGGTCTGCTCGAAGTAGGTGAGCTGCGGGTCGTCGAAGTAGGAGTCGAGCTGGCTGTCGAGCCCGATGAGCCACCAGCCGTGGGGCAGGCGCGCGGTGAAGTAGCTGCGCTTCTGCTCGGTGCGCCAGCCGCCGATGGAGCGGCCCTGGGTGAACAGGCGCAGGAACGCGGTGAGCCCGTCGTACCAGTCGTGGTTGCCGGGGAGCACGAGCATGAGCGGCTGCGGGTCGGCCGAGGGCATCGCGGCGCGGAACGGCCCGACGAAGCGGTCGTCGTACGCCCGCGACGACGCGGTCGGGTACACCTGGTCGCCGCCGAGGACGAGGAGGTCGCCGCGGGGCAGGGTGGCCGCGACCCCCTCCACCTCCAGCGTCGGCTGCCCGAGCAGGGCGGCGACGGTGTAGGTGGCGTCGAACCCGTCGCCCGTGTCGGCGGTGTAGTCGAGCCAGAGCCCGCCGTCCGGGTTCGCCACGACCTCCACGACGTCGGCCTCGAAGACCTTCTGCAGCTCGCGCTTGTCGGCGTAGTTGCCGAAGATCTCCGAGAGCAGCGAGCTGCCGTACGTCCTCAGCTCGCTCGGCGACAGCCAGCGCACCGCGTCCTTGGCCTCGAAGTTGAGCACCGAGTAGTGCTCGGCCAGCTCGTGACGCTTCACGGGCGGTCCCCCTCGTTCCTCGGCACCATGGATCCGTACACGGCCCAGAGCTGCCCGAGGAACAGCGAGCCGAAGCTGTCGACCGTGCGCACCGGGTCCCCGCCCCACGTGCGGAACGTCGTGAGCTGGCGCAGGAAGTCGGGCACGTGGATCGTCACGATGCCCGAGGCCACCGTGCGGC
Organism: Oryzobacter telluris; assembly: GCF_043099285.1. GTDB lineage: Bacteria > Actinomycetota > Actinomycetes > Actinomycetales > Dermatophilaceae > Oryzobacter > Oryzobacter telluris. Next base: position 3,817,309 of record NZ_CP170723.1, read on the forward strand.
CCTCGTCGGTGCCCGGCGGCTCGTGCCCCTCGCGGACGGTGACGAACAGGGTCGAGGTGTCGCGCCACAGGTCCAGGCCCGCCTCGTCGCGCACCTGCTTCACGCCCGTGAACGTCATGGGGTTGCCGCCGGGGCCGGTGAGCCACAGGCGGTAGAGCATCTGCCGGGCGTCGGGGTCGTCGGCCTCGGTGAACAGGTTGAACCACCCCTGCTCGACCTCCAGGTGGCCTCCGAGCAGGCCGCACTCGACGTGGCCGATCGCCGACCCCTCGTGCCCGCGGTCGGTGACGAAGCGGTCGACGTCGTCGACCGAGATGGTCAGCTCGAACTCCAGGCGCTCACGGTGGTGGCGGCCGCGTTCGTAGGCGGTGCGGGGGTCGTCCTCACCGAGCGCCGCGAACCCCTTCATCCACTCGGTGAACCGGATGCCGTTGACCGCAGCGCCCGGTTCGGCTGCGGCGGCGGCCGACACGGCGGCGGCGGTCACGGCCTCCACCGCCTCCACGGCCTCGGCGGCGGCGTCCTCCAGCGCCTCGACCTTCTCCACCGCCTCCGCGGTCGCCTGCTCCAGAGCCGCGACCTCCGGGGGGAGCGCGACGGCCGCTGCCCGGGGCGACTCCCCGGCCTCGAGGAGGTGGGTGCAGGCGCGGTCGGAGACGGCGGCGATGGTCAGGGACGGGTTGGGGCCGACGGGTCCGGGCAGCAGCGCGCCGTCGAGGACGTAGAGACCCGGGTGTCCGAACACCTCGCCGTACTGGTCGCAGACGCCCGTGCGCGGGTCGGTGGACATGGGCGCCCCGCCGAGCGGGTGCACGGTGATGACGCGCCGCGCCCACCACAGCGGGTTGTCGTAGAACGCGCCGCCGAGCTCGGCGGCGATCCGGCGCATCGTGTCGCGGACGCCCTGGAAGAAGTCGGTGGAGGTCTCGGTGGTCCAGGTGACGCCGAGCCGCCCGTCGCCGTCGAGGCGCAGGACGCCGTCGGGGACGTCGCGGCCCATGCCGAGCAGGGGCAGGGACGAGCTGGTGAGGCGGCCGTCACCGAGGAGGGAGGCGAGGTCGCCGCCGATGACCGAGTCGCCCCGCTCGGCGACCTCGTTGGCCACCCGCTCCACGGCGAAGCGTGCGGCCCTCGAGATCAGGCCCGCACCCTGCACCGTCTCGGCGAGCCAGGCCCCGAAGGAGGGGTAGCCGGCGTCCTGCACGTAGTGACCGCGCCCGACGGACCCGTCGCCGTCCACGGTGTCCCCCACCCGGATCGCGCTCGTGATGACGGGGCCCTGGTTGGCGTCGAGGTCACGTCCGGCGCCGTGCTTGGCCGCCCCGAGGACGAAGCCGAGGAGGTCCCCGTTGCCCGAGAAGCGGCTGCCCAAGGCCTTGCCCAGCCCGGGGAGGGCGGCGCGGTTGCGGAGCAGGAGGTAGCCCGTGCCGAACGTCCCGGCCGCGAGGACGAGGCGCTCGCAGCGGATGGTGCGGACCGGCAGGTCGACGGCCGGCTCGCCGTCGGCGCCGGTGTGGATGACGTAGGTGACCTCGTACCCGCCGCCGGTGAGCGGCCGGAACCCCTTGACCTCGTGGCGGACCCGCAGGTCGGCGCCCTGGTGCTTCGCGGCCGAGAGGTACGTGTGGTCGAGGGTGTTCTTGGCCCCGTCGTTGCAGCCGAGGTCGCACTCGCCGCACAGGCGACAGGTGGCCCGCGGCATCCCGTGGAGGTTGCCGTACCCGGGGGTCTCGATCTCGCCGAGGCGCACGGGGGGTTCGCCCCGGCGGCGGGAGAAGCTGACCGCCAGGGGTGGCAGCTGGAGGGCGAGCCCGGCGCCCTGGGCGGCCTCGCGCATCGCCGCGGTCTTCGGGGTGTCCGGGTAGGGGTAGGGCGAGGTGCCGATCATGTCCTCGACGACGTCGTAGTGCGGTTCGAGGTCGGCGCGGCTCACCGGCCACTCCTCGTACCCGCCCCCGGGCAACGGGTCCTCGTGGACGAACCACGACTCGTCCTTCCGCAGCAGGACGTTGGCGTAGATGAGGGAGCCGCCGCCCAGGCCGCTGGAGACCACGCCGTCGAGGCCGTCGAAGCTCCAGAGGTCGAACAGGCCGTGCCGCCCCACCGCCGGCTCCCAGAAGTTGCGCCCCATGCCGCTCGGTGTCCGGGGGAAGCTGCCCGGGGGGTAGGCGCGCCCGCGCTCGAGGACGACGACCGACCGTCCCGCCTCGGCCAGCCGGTAGGCCGCGACCGACCCACCGAAGCCGGAGCCCACGACGACGACGTCGACGTGCTCGGTGGTGGCGCTCTGCAGCATGGGCTCAACTCCGCTCCGCGGGAACACACATCGGCGTGGCCGCCGGCCCGAGGCACCCTCCCGGCCGTGGTCCGCCGTCCTCAGTGTGGAGGGTCGCGGGGGTCCTCCGCCATGGGTGATCCAAAGTCTCCCGAGCCTGTTCCCCCCGGCGGCAAACGTCGATACGCTCGCCGGAGAGGCCGCCTGGACCGGCTCAGGCGACCCTGTCTCGCCGCCCTGGCCATGCCACGGCGCACGACGGGTGGTGTCCATGAGCGGTTCCGGCCCCGGGGTCGAGACCCGGGGGTCCTTGGGGGGTCCCGGGGTCGAGTTCACCGAGACGATGCGCGGGTTCGCGTCGACGACGGTGACCGACGACTACCGCTCGGGGGCCGAACAGGGCGAGCGCGACGGCTCGGTCCTCGACTTCACCGTCACCGTCACGGCCGACGACGCCCGACGCCTCGTCGACGAGCCTGAGCACCAGGGGCGGATCAACGGCACCGTCACCGCACCAGCCCTGTCCCCCAACCCGATTCGCGTCAGCGACGGTCGGTTCAACCTCCTCGTCCGCGACTCGGGAACGGCCCGTGGGCGGCGGATGCTCTACGCGATGCCGATGGTCACCGACGAGGGCCGCCACCTCCACCTCGACGGGTACAAGCAGATCGAGGACGACGGCGGGCTCGACCTCTGGGCCGACACGACGACCCTCTACGTCACGGTCCGCGAGGGCGACGCGCACGGCGACGTGGTCGCGCGCGGGATCCTCACCATCCACCCGGCCGACTTCGCCAGGCAGCTCACGACGATGAAGGCGGTCGGGGCCGACGGTCCGCTCGACCACCTCGCCGCGATGACGCGCTTCGGCCGCTACTTCGCCGGCTCCCTCAACGAGGTCTTCGGCGGGGTGTTCGCCCACCAGAGCCCGTTCAGCCCTGACGCGCCCCCGCGGGTGCGGCGCCAGCTGCGCTGTGGCACACCGGAGGTGCACGACTTCCGCACGGAGGACGGGGTGGGCCTGCGGCTCACGCGGTTCCGAGGGGGCGACAAGGGCCCGGTGCTCCTCTCGCCGGGGTTCGGCACGTCCTCGCTCGCCTACCTCCTCGACACGACGGAGACGAACTTCCCCGAGTACCTGGTCGAGCAGGGCTACGACGTGTGGATCCTCGACTACCGGGCGAGCCCTGCCCTGCCGTCGGCGTCGACCCAGTTCACCCTCGACGACATCGCCCGGTACGACTACCCGGCGGCCGTCGCCACGGTGCGTGAGGTGACCGGCGCCGAGACCGTGCAGGTCGTGGCCCACTGCATCGGGTCGGTGACCCTGCTCATGGCCCTGGCCCTGGGGCTGAAGGGTGTCCGGCACGCGGTGTCGTCGGTCGTGACGTTCCACCCCCGCTCGGGGACGGTGAACGCACTGCGGTCGGGCATCCACGCGGCCGACGCGCTCCAGGCCCTGGGGGTCGACACGCTGACCACCGACGTCGACCGCGACCCGTCGTGGGCCGAGCGGCTGTACGACGCTGCGCTGCACCTGTACCCGGCAGGTGAGGAGCAGTGCGGCCTGCCGTTCTGCCGCCGGGTGATGTTCACCTACGGCGAGGTGTACGACCACGACCAGCTCAACGACGCGACGCACCGCCACCTCCACGAGGCGTTCGGGGTCGCGAACATGACGACCTTCAAGCAGATCACCCTCGCCCTGCGCACCGGCCACGTCGTCGCGGCCGACGGCTCCGACGACTACGTCACGGCGCTGGGGAACCTCGCGCTGCCCATCACCTTTCTCCACGGCGAGAACAACCGGCTCTTCCTCCCCGAGGGCAGCCGGCTCACCTACGAGGCACTGCGCGAGGCGAACGACCCCGACCTCTACACGCGCCACGTCATCCCCGGGTACGCGCACATGGACCTGTTCATCGGCAAGGACGCCGCCCGCGACGTGTACCCGGTGATCACCGCCGAGCTCGACCGCCACGCCTGACCGCCCGACCCGCCCCGCTCCACCCGACCACCAGGGAGTGCGCATGACCGACCACGCCGAGGTCCTCTCCGAGCCCGCCCCCGACGACGGTCACGGGCACTCCCCGCTCAAGGACCTCTTCGAGTACCCCCTGATGTCGGCGCTCACCCAGCGGCGCACCCGGCGCATCCCGCGCGGTCAGTCGGTGGACGCCGGGCCGCTCAGCCACGAGAGCACCAACGACCCCGCGCCGCTGACGCCGCTCGAGGAGGCCCTCCTCATCACCTGCATCACCGGGATCACGGGGATCACCACGCACGACGGGCCGCTGACCAAGCAGAACGGGAAGCCCGAGCTCGGGACGCCCTTCCTCCACGTGCTGGCGCGCACCGGCAGCAGCGCCGACAACTGCCAGGCGACGTCGTTCTTCATGATCAACGACGACGGCATCTTCCTGCTGCGCCACCCGACCGGCTCCGACGCCCTGGAGATGTACAACTCCCGCCCGCGCGACTGGTCGACATGGACCGAGGCCGACTGGCTCGACGCCGCCGAACGGTGCAAGGTGCGCGTCTCCACCCGCCGGGTCGAGTTCCCGCGCGAGTGGCCGTACTACCTCGGCTGGAACGCGCAGGCGTCGAACACCCCCGGCACCACGCTGTTCTTCCCCGTCGTCGACTGCACCTGGCAGTACATCAACGCGCTGCTCATCCTCGCGAGCGAGCCCGACGGCAAGCGCTCGATGCTCATCGACGACTGGCGGACCTTCAAGCCCAGCGGCGCCGTGGAGTGGGCGGCCAAGATCGGTGGCGCGCTGCACCTCACCGAGAAGATCCCGTACCAGCCGATCGGCGGGTTGAAGTACGTCCGTGAGGGGTTCGTCAGCAAGGACAACGTCGCCCCGCTCGGGTTCGGCCACACGCTGCGCACCGACTACGAGGCGTTCTTCTACTTCCAGAACCTCATGCTGCTCGGCCAGGCGATGGGGCTGGGCGGCTGGATCCACGGCGCGGTGTTCACGCCGTACATCTGGCAGACCGACCCGGCGAAGGGCTGGTACGGACTGGGCTTCCGGCTCGACGACGCCAAGGAGCTCTCGCCGTGGGCGCCGGTCCCGGCGTCGCAGCCGAACCCGGTCGGCATCGACGGCATCCTCGAGGGGCTGTGCCCGCCGTACGTGTCGTCGATGGACGAGGCGGTCGACCGTGTCATCGAGGCCAAGTACGGCGCCACCGGCACGGCCTACGGCAACGAGAAGGTCTGGTCGAGCCCGTACCGGTCGGCCGAGGACGCCAAGTCGTACGTCGACCAGGGAACCCGGTTCGGGCCCAAGCAGGTCCAGTACGTCAAGGACGCGTGCACCTACCTCTACGAGACCTACGGCCGTTTCCCCGCCCACGTCGACGCGTTCTACTCACCCGGGATGTGGCTGCAGTTCTCGCACCTGGAGATGGAGTACTACGACCGCTTCTTCGACCCCTCGCAGTACACCCGCCAGGCCGCCCACGACGGCCTCTGGCACCCCTGACCCCACCTCTTCGACGACGGGAGCGTCCGTGCAGCGTCTCTTCTCCGGCCTGCGCCGGGCCGGCCGATGGGTGGGCGCGCGCCTGTCCCGGGTCGTCGCCGACAGCCCACCGTCGCGTCGCCCGCCGGGGAGCAACGACATCCCGAACAGCAACGGGGAGGGCGGCCGCGTCATCTCCAGCGGCGACTCGTCCTCCTCGTAGCCGCTGACCAATGCCTCCGGGTCGGGGTCACCGCAGGACGGGGTAGCGCAGGTGGGTGACGCCGACGCCCTGCACCACCACGGGGTCGCCGAGGACGGCCGGCGTGGCGGTGAGGTGGTCGAGGAGCCGGACGCCGGAGCCCAGGAGCACTGCCGCGAGGTCGACGTGGAGCTCGTCGAGCAGGCCCGCGTTGAGGCACTGCTGGATGGTGTCGGCGCCGTGGAGCGCGACGGCCTTCCCACCCGCGGCCTCCGTGGCCTGCGCCACGGCGCTCTCGATGCCGTCGGTGACGAAGTGGATCGTCGAGTCGGGACGCGACCACCCGTCCGGAGCGTCGTGGGTGAGGACGAAGGCCGGGCCCCAGGCGTGGTTCCCGCCCCAGCCCTGTGCGGCGTCGAAGGTGCGGCGGCCGGTGATGATGGCGCCCAGCTGCGAGGTGAGCTCGTGCCAGTGCGCGGCGCTGCCCTCGGACATGCGGAACGTCATCGGGTCCGAACCCCCGGTGTGGATCTCGACGTCGCCGGCGCCGTACCAGTCGAACACCTCCGCCACCCCACCCTCGGGATCGGCGACGAAGCCGTCGAGCGACATGGACATGATGGCGATGGTCTTCGACATGGTGGGTTCCTTCCCCTCGGGACACAGGACGCGAGGCGGCATCCGGGCCGCTCTCATCTTCACGACGAACGCCCCGGCCCGGATGCGACAGCGTCCGGGCAGAAATCCCCGGATGTCACGGGGATGACGCGCAAACCCTGCGATGGCGCGGGTACAGCTGCGTCATCGCGGGACTTCTGCGTCATCCGTGGGTCGGCACCCGGGGGCTCAGCGCTGCATGCGGGGGTCATCCGTGGGGTCGGCGTACTCGCGCGGACAGCCGTCGGTGGCGGCGGCCGGGCGCAGCTCGAAGTGCCAGGGCTCGTTGCGGAAGATCTGGCACAACCCGTACGCGGCGCCGTGGCGCGACAGCCAGGTGGTGGCTTCGCCGTTCCCCATGTCGACCGCGTCGCCGGAGACGTGGGGCGAGGTGGCGGGTGTGGCGACCCAGCGGGCCGCCTTGGCGCGGGAGCCGTACTGCGAGACCGCGTCCTCGAGGAGCTGCTCCTGGTAGGTCTTCGACCGCCAGCCGCTGTTGAGGGTGAGCACGACGCCGTCGCCCTCGGCATCGGCGGCAGCCCGGCGCAACGCCTTGAGGAGGGCCGGGTCCAAGCGGGCCACACCGGGATACGTATCGAACACGGTGGCGCCGTCGGGGAGGCGACCGTCGGCGGTCCCGAGCCCACCGTCCTCCCTCGACCCGGGCGGACCGGGCGGGGCGTCGAGCACCGCGGTGCTCAGCCCGTCCTCGGTGGTCGCCGGCACCGCGACGCTGATCGGTCCGCGCGACGACGAGGCCGGCGGGGCGCTGCATCCGGCGACACCGACGACACAGAGCGCCACGAGCACCACGGCGAGCGCGGGCGACGGGCGGCGACGGGTCATGAGGGCGGGGGCGTAGGGCATGCCGACCAGTCAAGGCAGCGGCACGTTGCCGGCACGTATGCCCTTCTCGATACGCCGACGATACGAACGCGTCCCTACGATCGGGGCATGCGTGTGCTGGTGGTCGAGGACGAGCCCCTCCTCGCGGGCGCCATCCGCGACGGCCTGCGGCTCGAGGCGATCGCCGCCGACACCGCCGGCGACGGCGACACCGCCATGGAGCTGCTGGGCCTCAACGCCTACGACATCGCCGTGCTCGACCGCGACATCCCCGGCCCCTCGGGCGACGAGGTCGCCCGCCACATCGTGGCCTCGGGCAGCGGCATCCCGATCCTCATGCTCACCGCCGCCGACCGCCTCGACGACAAGGCCTCCGGCTTCGAGCTCGGCGCCGACGACTACCTCACCAAGCCGTTCCAGCTCCAGGAGCTCGTCCTCCGGCTGCGCGCCCTGGACCGCCGCCGCGGCCACCACCGACCGCCGGTGCGCGAGCTCGCCGGCCTGCGGCTCGACCCGTTCCGCCGCGAGGTCTTCCGCGACGGGCGCTACGTCGCCCTGACCCGCAAGCAGTTCGCCGTGCTCGAGGTCCTCGTCGCCGCCGAGGGAGGGGTCGTCAGTGCCGAGGAGCTCCTCGAGCGGGCGTGGGACGAGAACGCCGACCCGTTCACCAACGCCGTGCGCATCACCGTCTCCGCCCTGAGGAAGCGCCTGGGCGAGCCGTGGGTCATCGCCACCGTCGCCGGGGTCGGGTACCGCATCGACACGCCGTCGGATGGCTAGGCCGCCGGGCCTGAGCGTCCGGGCCAGGCTGACGCTCAGCTACGCGGCCTTCGTCATGGTCGCAGGAGCGCTGCTCATCGCGACGGCGTGGCTCTTCATCCTGCGCTACGTGCCCGACCAGGCGACCTTCGGCCCGGGTCCGTGGCAACCGACGCGCACGGACCTGAAGAACGCGTTCGTGCCGCGGGCGTTCCAGGCCATGGCCGTGCTCCTGGTCTTCGGACTGGTCGGTGGGTGGTGGCTCGCCGGCCGGATGCTCGCGCCGCTGTCCCGCATCACCGAGGCGACGCGCACCGTCGCCGGCGGATCGTTGTCGCACCGGATCCGCCTCGAGGGCAGGGAGGACGAGTTCCGCGAGCTCGCCGACGCCTTCGACACGATGGTCGCCCGGCTCGACGCCCAGGTCGCCGAGCAGCAGCGCTTCGCCGCCAACGCCTCCCACGAGCTGCGCACCCCTCTCGCGATCACCCAGACCCTCCTCGACGTCGCCCGCAGGGACCCCGCCCACGACCACCGCGAGCTGCTCGACCGGCTCCACCACGTCAACAGCCGCGCCGTCGGGCTCACCGAGGCCCTGCTCCTGCTCAGCCGCGCCGACCAGGGCAGCTTGGCCCGCGAGGGGGTCGACCTGTCGCTGCTCGCGGAGGACGCGGCCGAGACCCTGCTCCCCCTCGCCGAGGCCCGGGGCGCCACCATCGAGACCTCGGGTGAGGCCGCGCCGACCGTGGGGTCGCGCCCCCTCCTGCAACAGCTCGTGACCAACCTCGTGCACAACGCGGTCGTCCACAACCTGCCCACCGGTGGCACCGTGCGGGTCACCACCGGCACCGAGCCGGAGGCCGCCCTCCTCACCGTGGAGAACACCGGGGAGCCGCTGACCGCCGCGCTGGTGTCCACCCTCACCGAGCCGTTCCAGCGCGGGACGGCGCGCACCCACACCGACCACGCCGGCACCGGCCTCGGGCTGGCCATCGTCGACAGCATCGCCCGCGCCCACGGCGGGACCCTCGCCCTGGCCCCGCGGGCCGAGGGCGGGCTCGTCGTCATCGTGCGCCTGCCGGCGGCAGCACCAGAGGATGTTCGCTAGCTCAGAGGTGCCCGTCGAAGAACTCGGCGACGCCGTCGGGCTGCTCGGTGACGTACCGGTACCCGGCATACCGATCCGTCGAGGGGTACTCGACCAGGGGCAGGGCATGCGGCGTCGCCGCCACCATCGAGCGGACGTCGTCCATCGACCCCCACTGGTCACCCGTGCCCTGCACGTAGCGGACCACGGTGTCCCCCAGCTGTTTCGCCGGGACCGCGGGGTTCTCACTGCTCGGCCGCGGCGCCCGCAGGACCCAGTAGACGAGGTCCATCGAGCGGCTCATGAACGGACCGAGCGGACCGAGGACGTCGCGCGCGAAGTTCGCGTTGAAGTGCGCCACGACCGCCGGCTGGACCGCCAGCACCGCCCGCACCGGCTGACAGCGGGGCACGGCGTAGATCGCGGCGTTTCCACCCATCGAGCAGCCGAGGATCCCCACGCGTGCCGGGTCGACCCCGGTCCGCGTCCGGACGTGCTCGACGGCCGCCACCACGTCGGCGGACTCCCGCAGCCCGAAGGTCACCGGGCGCCGGTCGTCGCTGAGCCCGTGGTTGGGCAGGTCGAACAGGAGCACGGAGATCCCCGCGGCGACGAGCGCCTTCGTCGCCGGGAGGAAGTCGACCGCCCGGTCCTCGAACGGCGCCAGGCCCGCCACGTTGCCCAGCCGGTTCCAGAGCCAGCCGTGCACGACGACCACCGCGGGACCGGCCGGAACCGGCTCGCCCGCAACCCGGTTCGGCGTCACGAACCAGCCGCGCAGCACCACCCCGTCGGCCGAGGGGAACTCGGCCTCCTCGTACGCCAGGCCGACGTCGGCGGGGGTGCGGTCCGGGGCGTGGTGCGCCGCGAACATCATCAGGCGGGTGAGGACGAACGGGTTGGGCACCGGCGTCAGCCCGCGTCGACCGGCCCGGACGCGCCTGCGCGTGCGGTGGCCGGCAGCATCGTCACCCGCAACCCCGACTCGGGCAGCGGGAACAGCTCGTTGCTCAGCGTGAGGTCCTGGTCGGGCAGGTCCCACGTGCCGCGCCGCAGCATCAGGGCGAGGTACATCGTGACGGCCACGGTGACGATGTCCTCACCGGGACACCGGTGCCCGCCCCGCTCCCCGTCGCCGTGGGGGACGTAGCTGCCCGGCGCCAGGGCGGCCTCGGCCTCCGGGAGGAAGCGGTCGGGCTCGAAGAGGTCGGCGTCCTCGTGCACGTCGTCGCTGCGCATCGTGATGTGGATGGCGGCGATCGCGCCCCACCCGGCGGGCACCCGGTACCCGTCGATCTCCATCTCGCGGGTCGCCTTGCCGAAGAAGTTCGCCGAGTTCATCGCGAAGTAGCGGCGCACCTCCTTGGAGATCTGGCGCAGGTAGACGAGCCGGTCGAGGTCGTCCATCGTCAGGGGGCCGTCCGGGGCGACCTCGAGGACCTCACGCCGGGCGCGCTCCATGATTCCGGCGTCCTGACCCAGGGCCATCGTCGCCAGGGTCAGGGGCACGAAGTAGCCGCCCTGGCTGGCGAAGATGAGGTGGAGGACGTCGCCGCGCAGCTTGGCCCGCGGCACACCGTGCTCGTCGGCGGCCGCGATCATCCGGGAGACGACGTCGTCGTACTCTCCCGGCCGGGCCGCCTCGTGCCGCGCGATCGACGCGTCGATGATCGCGAAGAGCCGGTCGCGCGCCTTGACCGCCTTGCCGTACGGCATCCCCGGCACGGGCACCGGGATGGTCTGGAACGCCGCCCGCATCGCCGACCCGACCTCGCGGATCTCGTCGGCCGCGGCGTCGCTCTCGTCGCCGAGGTACATGAACCCGGTGAGCCGCGCGCTCATCCGCTCGAGGTCGGGGCGCACGTGCGCCCATCCCGCGTCCGCCCACCCGTCGATGGTGCGCTCCATCACCGCCTGCATCCGCGGGACGTAGGCCGAGATGGCCTCCCGGGTGCGGACCCCGTGCAGCATGACGTCCTTGCGGCTGCGGTGCTCGGGCCCGTCCTCCAGCGCCAGGGAACGCAGGAAGATCTGCTCGACGGAGATGGGGTCGCTGCTCCCCCGCTCGATGGCGGGGTCGGTCGCGAAGCGGTGGAACGCCTCCGCCCCCGACAGCACGACGAAGTTGATGCCGAAGAGCCGGGTCTTGAAGATCGGGCCGTACTTCTCGAAGCGCTCGGTGTAGAAGCCGTGGTTGTTCGCGGCGATGCTCGCGGTCTCGCCGAGCCACGGGAGCCCGAGCCGCCCGGGCGGGAGGGGCGCCTTGGTCACGCGGTCTTCCGCTTCTTGAGGAAGGACGTCACCGGCGAGCTGACCCACGAGCCGCGGAAGACCCAGTTGATCATCATCTGGTTCCACTCGTGGAGCCAGTACTCCTTGATCAGGTGGTTCTCGTCGAGGATGAACAGCCCGACGGCCCGCCCCGGGAGCTTCTTGAACGGGGTCTTGATCGTGTACCTGATGACGACCGAGGTGTAGACCTCGCCGCACAGGATGTCGAGGACCTCGCCCTCGAAGACGCCGTCCTGCACGAACTGCGCCAGCTGCGTGTAGAGCCCGACGATGTCGTCGGTGGTGCGGTAGTCGCCGGACATCTGGTTCTGGCCGGGGTAGTGGATGACGGCGTCCGGGGCGAGCAGCCCGCGGAAGGTCACCATGTCGGCCGACATCAGCGCGTCCCAGTAGGTCTTGATCAGCTGGATCCGCGCCTGGCGGTCCCGCTCGACGTCGGTGGTCGGTTCGGTCATCGCTGCTCCTCCCGGCGCCCCGTGCGCTTCCACGGGGCGAAGGCGTTCTGCACACCCCGCAGGGCCGGGGCGAGCTCGGGGTAGTGCCGCAGGAGGACCGACCCCATGGAGGCGTCCGAGACCCAGTCGAGCCCCGTCTGCGTGTAGTACTCCGCGGTGTAGCAGTTGGTGAGGAAGCGGTCGCTCTTGAGCCGTCGCGACGCCATCAGGATGAAGACGCGAAAAGCGGTGTCGCTGAACCCGAATCCCTTGGGTGGCGTCTCGGCGTGCATGCCGATCTGGAGGTCGACGCGCTCGACGTCGCCGTACATCTCCTCGAGCTCGCGCGCCCAGACCGGGTTGTCGGTGAGCTCGGCGAAGGTGGCGGCCGGCTTGAGGTGCAGCTGGCGGCGGAACTCGTTGTAGCGCGGCACCCCCCGCTCGCGGTCGCGGATGATGTCGACCGCACCGAGGTCGAGGCGGACGCCGTCGGGGAGGGTGAGGTCCTGCAGCCAGCGGGGGAAGTTGTGCAGGACGACCGCGCCGGGGTGCTGGGTGCCGAAGGAGTAGAGCAGGTCGGACGGCTGGATCTCGCCGGCCACGACCTTCTCGGCGTTCTTGAGGATGATCTCCTCGAACGCGGCGGTGTCGAGCACCTCGTCGGCCTCGACGGAGCGGATCTCCAGCTCGTCCGGGAGCAGCGGGTGCAGCCGGTACACCGACACGAACTCCTCGGTCAGCTGGTACGGCGCCCCGTGGTGGTCGGTGGGCGACCCCGGGATGCCGCTGATCTCCTCGCTGCTGCCGAGCCGGCCGAACATCCGGTGCAGCTTCTCGCCGGTGAGCCCCCACCAGTTGACGCGCATGCCCACGGTCAGCGCGGGGTGGCCGATGATCGCCGGCGTCCACTCCACCGTGTGGATCTTGGCGATGATCGCGGAGTTGACGAGCTGGGCCGTGCCGAACAGCTCGTCGTCGCTCATCTGCGGGTGCGCCTTCTTCAGCGCGTCACAGATCGCGTTGTGCTCCAACGTGAACAGCGTGTGCAGCAGCCCGAGACCCACCCACCAGTTCTCGCTGAACCCGGTGACGGCGGTGCCCGTGGCGACGTCGACCGGGAGGCGGCCGTTCTCCACGACGAGCTTGCCGTCGACGAAGGTCCGCACGCGCTGCTGCTTCTCCGGCGAGCTGCCGTAGATGCCCGAGGAGTCCCACCAGTGCGACTCGCTGTTGACGTACGTGGGCGGCAGGTGGGCGTCGGCGTCGGTGCGCGTGGGGTCCTGGCGGGTGCGGGGCACGCGCATCGGCGACTCGTGCCACTCGTGGCCGTCCGGGAGGTCGACCTCGATGAGGTCGTCCGGCTCGCGACCGTGGGCGAACCAGTCGTGCGTCTGGAACTGGATCCAGGCCGCGGCCAGCAGGTTGAGGGTCGTCGCGGGGACGAACTCCTTGCGGCGCATCAGGGTCCGGCTGATGGTGTGCGGGTTGGGCTCCATCAGGCCGGGCATCGCCTCGGGGAACGCCTTGTCGAGGGCGACGTTGCGCCCGAACCGGGTTCCCGCCATCCCCATGTCGGGGTCGGAGAGGTCGTTGTAGGAGCCGTCGGGGGTGCGGAACCGGGCCGCGAGGTGCGGGCACTGGTCGGCCGTGACCGCGGTCCGCCGGGTGGCGGGGTCGGGGGTGCGCGTGTCGGTGAGGTTGTGCTCGCGCAGCTCGATCCGCAGCGCCATGAGGTTGAACATGCCCGCGAGCCAGGGCAGCTTGTCCCACGACCTGCGCCCGTTGACCCGCGCAAAGCCGCGGACGAGGACGCGATCGGTCAACGACGGCTTGCTCATGGAGCCCCACTCCCGGATGCTCGACCAGCGCGTGGCATCGGCGACGCTGCTGCACAGCGTAGGGCTGCGGGCGGGCGGGGCGGAAGGGGTCGAACGTCTTACTCGTGCAGGCACCTCCGGGGTCGCGGAGGGTGCTCGCGGGGGACCGCCGGACGGCGCCCGGGTCGCCGACCTAGGGTGGAGCGCATGTCCGGTCAGACGCCGCGAGCCACGTGGGGACACCCGCGCACCGCGGTCCTCAGCGCGACGAGCGCCCTCGTGGCCCTCGTCGGCGGCTGGACCTGGGCGGCGGCGACGCAGCCCGGCGGTTTCGACCCGGTGCACGAGTCGATCAGCGCCCTGGCCGCCTCCGGCACGCCGCACCGCTGGATCATGACGACCGGGCTGGTCCTCACCGGCCTCGCCCACCTCGTCACCGCATGGAGCCTCGGACGCGCCCGTACCCCGGGTCGGGCCCTGCTCGCGGCCGGCGGGGTGATGACGCTCGCCGTCGCCGCGTTCCCGCTCCCGTCGCGGACCGGCTCCTCGGGGATGCACACCCTCGTCGCCACGGTGTCCTTCGTGCTGCTGGGCCTCTGGCCGTGGTTCGCGGCGCGGGACGGCGGCGCGGCCGTGCTGTCGCGTCGGGTCGCACGGCCGGCGGCGGTCGTCCTCACCCTGGCGGTGGCCTCGCTCGGGCTGGGGCTCGACGGTTCGTCGTTCGGGCTCCACGAGCGGGTGGTCGCGTTCCTGACGGTGCTGTGGCCGCTGGTCACGGCGCTCGGCCTGTGGTGGTGGGCCGGGCACCGCATCGGGTCGCGGCGGCTGCGCCACGCCCTCGCCGCGGTCGGGCTCACCGCCGCGTGCGCCTTCGCCGGCGTCTCCGCCACGGCCGTCGCCCCGGTCACCGCCGAGACCCGCAACTACCAGGCGAGCGTCTCCCTCGACCCCAACCCGGGGCGCAGCGGAAAGCTCGTCGCCACCACCGCGTTCGGCGACATCGTCGTCGGCTTCTCCGGTCCGGCGCCGGGCATCCACGCGGTGCCGCAGGTCAAGGCCAGCATCACCGACGTCCTCTCCCGGCCGGGGGTGTCGCTCTCGACCCTGCGGCCCGGGCCCGAGGAGCTGAGCCAGGCGATCCGCGAGGCGGCGACGGCCGTCGTCGTGCGGTTCACCGCCGGCGCGCTGGGGGTCGTCGTCCTCGTCATCGGCGGATGGGCGCTGGCCACCCGCCGCCGCCCGCCGCGGGCCCTCGTCGTGGCCGGCGTCGTCGGCTGGGTGGTCTCGACCAGCGCGGTCGGCGGGTCGCTGGCGGCCACGTACCAGCCCGACCGGCAGGAGACCTTCACCTCGACCGGCGTGCTCGGCACGCTGCAGCGCAACCAAGGCATCCTGTCCGACGTCGAGACCCGCGCCACCCAGGTCGCGCCCTACCTGCGCAACCTCATCGCGCTCTCGACCGCGTTGCAGCAGAAGTACTCTGCCGCGCCGCTGGAGTCCGACACCTCGCTGCGCGTGCTGCTCGTCAGCGACATCCACGGGGGCAACCAGTACGCCCTGATGCGCACCATCATCGAGGAGGAGTCGATCGACCTCGTCATCGACACCGGCGACCTCGTCAACTTCGGCACCGTCCAGGAGGGCGAGGCGGCCGGCATCTTCTCCGGCATCGAGTCGGTGGGCATCCCCTACCTGTTCGCCCGCGGCAACCACGACGCGACGAGCACCACCGACACCGCCGTCCTCGACCGGATGTCGCGCATCCCCAACGTCGTGCTCCTCGAGGACGGCGCCGGCGACTACACGGAGGTCGTCGCCGGTGGGGTGCGGATCTCCGGCTTCAACGACCCGCGGTGGTTCGGCGACAGCGGGACCGGATCACCGGCCAAGCAGGCCCCGGCGCGCGAGGCCTACCTGCGGGCGTTCACCGGGCGACCGGTCGCCGACCTCGTCGTCAGCCACGAGCCGTGGGCGGTGCAGGGCGTGGAGGCGGGTGTGCTGGCGAACGGGCACATGCACTCGGTCGACCTCGAGGGCAACCGCGTCCAGGCCGGGACCTTCTCCGGCGGTGGGCCGTTCACCCACTTCCTCGCCGACGAGGGCGGGGAGGAGCTGGTGGGTCAGCCGTCGGCGTTCGACGTCCTCACGTTCGGCACCGACTGCCGGCTCGCGACCCTGACGCGCTACCGGTTCCGCGACGTGATCGAGGGGCGGCCGGCCTACGACGACGTCTCGCTCGTCAACGGGCGGCGGGTCGACGGCCGTGAGACCGACCCCGCGCGCACCTGCACCACCGACGGCGAGGTGACCACCGAGAGGGTGCCGGCCGTCGCCGCCGGTTCGACGCCGGCGCCGACCCCCACGTCGTCCGGCACCCCGTCGGTCGTGGCGACCCTGCCGACGCCCGCCGTCAGCCCTTGAGGTCGGGGAACATGTCGTCGCGCCACTCGGTGCCCTCGGGGGCGCCGTCTCCGGCGGCGAGCTCCTCCTCGCGGTGGCGCAGCTCGACGCGGCGGATCTTGCCCGAGATGGTCTTGGGCAGGTCGGCGAACTCGAGCCGGCGCACGCGCTGCCACGGCTGCAGGTGCTCGCGGGCGTGCCTGAGGATGTCGCGCGCCGTGTCCTGCGTCGGCTCGTGGCCGGGGGCGAGGACGACGTAGGCCTTCGGGACCGCGAGCCGCACCGGGTCAGGGGCCGGGACGACGGCGGCCTCGGCGACGGCCGGGTGCTCGATGAGGACGGACTCGACCTCGAACGGGCTGATCTTGTAGTCGCTGGCCTTGAACACGTCGTCGGTGCGCCCGATGTAGGTGATCCAGCCGTCGGCGTCGCGGCTGGCGACGTCGCCGGTGTGGTACCACCCGCCGGCCATCGCCTCGTCGTTGCGCTCGGGGTCGCCCTGGTAGCCGGTCATCAGGGGCAGCGGGTGCTCGGAGAGGTCGAGGCAGATCTCGCCCTCCCCCACGCCGTCGACGCGCTCGTTGCTCAGCGGGTCGACGAGGGCGACGGGCACACCCGGCAGGGGGCGGCCCATCGAGCCGGGCTTGACGGGCGAGCCGGGGGTGTTGCCGACGGCGAGCGTCATCTCGGTCTGGCCGTAACCGTCGCGCAGCTCGAGGTCCCACGCGCGGCGGACCTGCTCGATGACCTCGGGGTTGAGCGGCTCACCGGCGCCGACGACCTCGCGCAGGCTCCCCGGGCCACCGGACAGGTCGGCGTTGATGAGCATCCGCCACACGGTCGGCGGCGCGCAGAAGCTCGTGACCTCGTTCTCCCGCAACGTCTCCAGCAGCTTCTCGGCGTCGAACTTGGCGTACGACAGCACGAAGATCGTCGCCTCCGCGATCCACGGCGCGAAGAAGCACGACCACGCGTGCTTGGCCCAGCCGGGGCTGGAGATGTTGAGGTGCACGTCGCCGGGTCGCAGGCCGAGCCAGTACGCCGTGGTGAGGTGGCCGACCGGGTAGGAGACCTGGGTGTGCTCGACGAGCTTGGGCTTCGAGGTCGTGCCGGAGGTGAAGTACAGGAGCAGCGGGTCGTCAGGGGCGGTGCCCGGGTGGGCCGTCGGCGGCACGTCGACCTGGTAGGCCTCACGCAGGTCGCGCCACCCCTCGGCGGCCGCGGTGCTGAACCGGCCGTAGTCGCCGGGCACGTCCTCGAACTTGCTCGCCTGGTCGGGGGTGGTGACGACGAAGCGGGCCCCGCCGCGCTCGACCCGGTCGGTGAGGTCGGCGGCCCCCGCGGCGGTCGTCGTCGGCATGATGACGGCCCCGAGCTTGATGACCGCGAGCATGCAGTCCCACAGCTCGAGCTGGTTGCCGAGCATCAGCATCACCGGATCGCCCTTGCGCACACCCTCGTTCGCCATCCAGGCGGCGACCCTGTCCGAGCGCGCGGCCATCGCGTCGAAGCTGATCTCGCAGCTCGAACCGTCCTCCTCCATCACCACCAGGGCCAGGGCTTCGTTGTCGCGGGCGATGGCGTCGAACCAGTCGACGCCCCAGTTGAAGGTCTCCCCGACGTCGGGCCAGGCGAACTGCTCGACCGCCGCCTCGTGGTCCCCCCGCAGGGCCACCATCAGGTCCCGTGCCTCCCGGTACCGCTCCGTCGCGCTCATGCCTCCCACTCTGGCACTGCGAGTCCTCGCAATCGATCTTGTCGCCCTTCCCACGGCAGCCCTAGCGTGCGAACGGTGCCACGGGGCGCCACGGAAGGGGAGCACCAATGAAGGCCTTCACTCGAGTCGCCGCCGTGGCCAGCGCCCTGCTGCTCGCCGCCATGCTGCCCGCCCAGGCGTCCGCGACCGTCAACAACTCGTCCATCAAGGCGGCGTGGTGCTGGGACAACCCGTCGTGGTTGAACTGGAAGGGCAAGGGCACCTCGATCGACAACCCGTTCCTCGGGTACGCCTCCTACGGCACGACGAGGTTCTGCGCGACGAAGTACAAGGTGAACGACATCGACTCCACTGCCGACTACTGGGCGGTCCAGATCGCCATCACGTCCACGCAGAAGGGGTCGGACCTGTACTCCGGAGGCCCGTCGACCCTGACGGTCGCGTCCAACAAGTCGACGCTCAGCTCGTACTACTACGTCACCGGCGACAAGACGACGACCTCGTGCAAGACGGTCGACGTCTCCGTCAGCTGGTACGTCGGCATCAGCGCGCCCTTCAAGATCTGCGGTTCGACCACCCTGGTCGACCGGACGTCGTACACCTCGACGAGTGGCGCGTGGACCGTGACCGACACCGGCAAGGTCAAGCAGTGGACCGCGACCTTCAGCCAGAAGGTGGCCCAGGGGGCGGTGCCGACCTACTCCGGCAGGTACACATGGCCCTACTACGGCTGGCACTACCCGGACTCGACGCACTCGGGCTTCTGGTACACGTGGAGCTACGGCGCCTCCACCTGGACCGTCTGACACTCGCACTGGTTGCGCCGGGTGAACGCGAAAGGGCCTCCCCCGCGTTCACCCAGCGCAATGAGTCGGGCGTTCTCGGGCCGGGGCTAGCCTCGGACCATGACCGGGGACGAGCGGAACCCGCAGGTGGACGCCTACATCGCCACGCTTCCTCCGTGGCAGCAGCAGGTGGCCGAGACCGTGCGCAGGGTCGTCCACGAGGCCGACCCGGAGGTCGAGGAGGTCATCAAGCGCCGGGTGCAGCCGTACTTCGTGCTCGAGGGCAACATCTGCGCCCTGCTCGGCGCCAAGCAGCACCTCAACGTGTTCGTCTACGACCCGATCGCTCCCGACCCGCACGGCCTGGTCAACCAGGGGCAGGGCAACGCCACGGCCCGCGGCATCCAGGTGCGCGAGGGCGGGGTCCTCGACGAGGACGCCCTGCGCGACCTCTTCCGTGCCGTCATCGCCAACAACCGAGCCGGCGGCTGGCGAAAGGTCCGCGACGGGGGCTGAGCGTCAGGCGGGGCGGAGCTCGGTGCGGTAGGCGGTGTGTGCCTTCGGCTTGTCGCCGCACGACAGGGGCGCGTCGGGCAGGGCCTCGGCGACGACCTCGACCACGGTGCGCGCCGGCATCGACCGGCGGCCGAGCACCTCGACCGTGGTGTGCGACCCGTCGTCGGAGGCGTCGACGAGCCCGGGGGTGAGGTCGTCGAGCGACCCGGGACCGTGGGCGCCGAGCACCGCGATGAGCGCGGCCTGTACCGGCTCGACCCAGCGGGTGACGCCGCGCAGGTACTGGGTGTCGACGACGTCCTCGCGCAGAGCCGCCACGGCGGCGACGGCCGTGTCGGGGTCGAGCCGCCCGAGGCAGGCGCCGTCGGGCAGCGAGAGCAGGGTCCCGGCGAAGCGATGCCCGCCGAGGTGCGTGCACTCCCAGACCTCGTCCGGCCGCGCCTTGGCCAGGGTCGCCACGATGGGGCGGCCGCGCACGGCGCAGCAGGCGTCACGCATCGCGTGGGTGCACACGAGGACCATCGGCTCGGCGTCCTCGTCGCTCGCGCTCAGCTGGGGGCCGAGGGCGTGGGCGGCCGCCACGAGGTCGTCGGACGTGCGCCAGATGCCCCGGAGCCCGGTGCGGCGGACGGTGTCGACGGCGTACCAGCTGCGCACGTCGTCATCGGAGTCGCGCCTGCCCGGTCGGCGCATGAGCAGGACCTTGGCGCCGAACGAGGCCGCGGTCTCCTCGATCTCGACGCCGACCGGACCGGCCAGCGGCGGGGTCTGCAGCGGCTTCTTCGACCAGGGGCCCTGGTGCTCGATGAGCAGCCAGCGCGACGCGACCGGCGCGGATCCCGCCTGCGGGTCGGCACGGTGCCGGGACGCGGCGGAGCAGCGCGAGAGATCGGTCAGGGCCACGCCGAGACTCTATGCGAGCCGGGCCCCGCCACCGCCCGGAGGTCCGCACCCCCGGGCCCGCCCCACGGCGGCCACGCCGGCGCTCGACGGGCAGGATCGCCACCCCGGCGCTAGCGTCGGGCCATCCACACACCGTCGTGAAGGAGAACCGATGGCCCACCGTCGTGCCCTCGCCGCTGCCGCGCTCGCCGCGGTGACCGCCCTCGTCGTCTCCGCCGTCCCGGCCCAGGCCGCGGCCCCCACGTACGTCGCCCTGGGCGACAGCTACTCCTCCGGGGTCGGCACCCGCAGCTACATCGTCGACGGCTCGACGTGCCTGCGCTCGGTGTACGCGTTCCCCTCGCTCATCGCGTCGGCCCGTGGCTACGCCCTGAACTTCCGGGCCTGCTCGGGCGCGAAGGTCCCCGACGTCACGAACACCCAGCTCTCGGCCCTCACGGCGTCGACGAACTACGTGACCATCTCCATCGGCGGCAACGACGCCGGCTTCGTCGACGTCCTCACCACCTGCGCGCAGCCCTCGTGGCTGAGCAACTGCAACGGCGCCATCGACAAGGCCGAGAGCTACATCCGCACCACCCTGCCCGGCACGCTGAGCGCCCTGTACGCCCAGATCAGGGCGCGCTCCCCGCAGGCCAAGGTCACCGTGGTCGGCTACCCGCGCATCTTCAACGGCACCGACTGCAATCTGCTCACCTGGTTCTCCGGGAGCGAGATGTCGCGGCTCAACGCGACCGCCGACCTCATCAACTCGGTGACCAGCGGGCGCGCCTCGGCCGCCGGGTTCTCGTTCGCCAACCCGACCTCGCGCTTCGTCGGGCACGCGGTGTGCGACAACCCCGAGTACCTCAACGGCCTGTCGAACCCGATCGTCGAGTCCTTCCACCCCAACAAGCTCGGCCACTCCAGCGGCTACACCCCCGTGGTCAGCCCGCTCGTCACCGGCGCCACCGTCACCGCCAGCCCGGCCCTGATGACGAAGGCCGCCGGCTCCTCCGCCCGCCTCGCCGACCAGCAGCGTGCCTACGCACCCGTCGACCGATCCATCCGGCCGGAGGTGTTCGTCGCCCCCGACCTCACGACGCCCGAGGCGAAGGCCGCGGCGGCACGGGCCGGGGTCGACCTGTCGAGCCGGGCGAGCATCGACGCCGCCGACCGCCGGTACGCCGCCGCCCAGGCGAGGGAGTTCCTCGCCCGCCGATGATGTCGGAGGGCGCACCGGCCCTGAGTCCGCCCCGCGGTCCGACCACGACGGCCCGGACCCGGTCCTGAGAGGATCGGGCCGGGCCGTCGTCGCACCGGGGCACGAGGCCGCACGCCGAGGAGGCCGCATGTCCGACCGAGTGCTCGTCGCCGGGGTCGACACCTCGACCCAGTCGTGCAAGGTCGTCGTCCGCGACGCGGAGACCGGCGAGGTCGTCCGCAGCGGTCGCGCCTCGCACCCCGACGGCACCGAGGTCGACCCCCGCCACTGGTGGTCGGCGTGGGTGGAGGCGACGTCCGGCGGGCTGCTCGACGGCGTGGCCGCGGTGTCGGTCGGCGGCCAGCAGCACGGCATGGTCCTGCTCGACGAGCACGACGAGGTGGTCCGCCCGGCCCTGCTCTGGAACGACACCCGCTCGGCTCAGGCCGCCACCGACCTCGTCGACGAGCTCGGCGCCCAGGGCTGGGCCGACGCCACCGGCGTGGTCCCGGTCGCCGCCACGACGGTCAGCAAGCTGCGCTGGGTGGCCACGAACGAGCCCGAGAGCCTGGCGCGCGCCATCCGCTGCGTCCTCCCCCACGACTGGCTGACCGGCTCCCTCCTCGGCAGCGAGCGCTCCGGCTGGACCACCGACGGCGGCGACGCCTCGGGCACCGGGTACTGGTCGGCCGGGAGCCGCTCCTACCGCGAGGACCTCCTCCACCTGGCCGTCGGCTCGGTGGGCGCCCACCTCGACGTACCACGCGTCGCCGCGCCCGCCGAGGTGGTCGGCCGGACGACCACGGGGATGGCCGTGGCGGCGGGTACCGGCGACAACATGGGCGCCGCGATGGGCCTCGGGCTCTCGCTCGGTGACGTCGTCGTGTCGCTCGGGACGAGTGGGACGGCCTTCGCGCGCCAC
The DNA here is from genome assembly GCF_043099285.1 of Oryzobacter telluris. Taxonomy (GTDB): domain Bacteria; phylum Actinomycetota; class Actinomycetes; order Actinomycetales; family Dermatophilaceae; genus Oryzobacter; species Oryzobacter telluris. The sequence continues at coordinate 3,839,577 of NZ_CP170723.1, forward strand.
GACCGGGCCAGCGCCGACCCCTCCGGCGCGGTCCAGTCGTTCGCCGACGCCGAGGGCGGCTTCCTCCCCCTGGTCTGCACGCTCAACGCGGCCCGCGTCCTCACGGCCGGGGCGGCGATGCTCGGCACCGACCTCGCCGGCCTCGACCGGCTGGCCCTGGCGGCCGAGCCCGGCGCCGGGGGCCTCACCCTGCTCCCCTACCTCGACGGCGAACGCACGCCCAACCTCCCCACCGCCACCGGGTCGCTGCACGGCCTCACCCGCGGCAACGCGACGCCCGAGAACCTCGCCCGGGCGGTGGTCGAGGGGATGCTGCTCGGGCTCGCCGATGCCGTCGAGCGGGTGAGGGAGGCCGGCTGCCGGCTCGACCGCGTCCTCCTCGTCGGCGGGGCCTCGGCCTCCCAGGCGGTGCAGGAGATCGCCCCCGACCTGTTCGGGGTGCCGGTCGCGGTGCCCGCACCGGGCGAGTACGTGGCCGCCGGGGCCGCGCGCCAGGCGGCGTGGGCCCTGTCCGGAGCGGCCGAGGCGCCGGTGTGGGACGTCGACGTCGACGTCACGGTCGAGCCCGGGGACACCGCCCGCGGTACCGAGGTGCGCGAGCGCTACGCGGCGCTCGTGTCGGCGACCCACCCGTCGGCCCGCTGATGGCGCCCGCGGCCGGTCGTGGTCGCGGCCACGGAGCCTAGGGTGGGCCGATGAGCGAACCCCGCGAGCTCGACCTCGTCCTCGTCGGCGCCACCGGCTTCGTCGGACGCCTCACCGCCCAGCACCTCGCGCAGCACGCGCCGGCGGGCCTGCGCATCGCGCTGGCCGGGAGGTCGCTGACCCGGCTGCAGCGGCTGTCCCGCGAGCTCGACGGTGCGGCGCGCGACTGGCCGCTGGTCCAGGTCGACACCACCGAGCCGGCCGCCTGTGCCGAGCTCGCGGCCCGGACGCGGGTCGTCGCCACCACCGTGGGGCCGTACCTCCGGCTCGGCGGGCCGCTCGCCGCGGCGTGCGCCGCCGCTGGCACGCACTACGCCGACCTCACCGGTGAGGTGCTGTTCGTGCACCGCAGCATCGCAGAGAACCACGAGGTCGCGAAGGGCACCGGTGCCCGCATCGTCCACGCCTGCGGGTTCGACTCGGTGCCGAGCGACCTGGGGGTCCTGCTCTGCGCCGAGGCCGCGCGGGCCGACGGCGCCGACCTCGCCCGCACCTCGCTCGCCGTGCGCAGCATGAAGGGCGGCTTCAGCGGCGGGACCGTCGACAGCGCCCGCACCCAGGTCGACGCCCTCCGCGGCGACCCGGCCGCGCGCAAGGTCGTCGACGACCCGTGGGCCCTGGCCGAGGGCGGCCGGCCGCCACGGCCGGCGGGCCCCCGCACGCCGACGACACCCACCGGGCTGGCGGCGAAGCTGCCCGGCCCCCTGGCCGGGGTCGTCGCGAAGGTCGAGAAGGCCTCGCCGGTACGGCGCGAGGAGGGGTCCGACCACTTCACCGGGCCGTTCGTCATGGCGGCGTTCAACACCCGCATCGTGGCCCGGTCGGCGTCGCTGCTCGGCTACGGCGAGGGCTTCCGCTACCGCGAGTACTCCGACTTCGGCCCCGGCGCCAAGGGCGCGGTCACCGCAGGTGTCACGTCCGCCGCGCTGCTCGGCGTCCTCGGCGGGTTGTCCTTCCCTCCCCTGCGCCCGGTCGTCGACCGGCTGCTCCCCAAGCCCGGCGAGGGCCCCAGCGCCGAGACGATGACGGCCGGCCGCTTCCGCATGGAGGTCACCGCCGAGGCCACCAACGGCGCCCGCTACCGCTCCACGGTCTTCGCGCCGTACGACCCCGGCTACAGCGGCACCGCGGTGATGTTCGGCGAGGCCGCGCTCGCGCTGTGCGAGGACGGTGACCGACTCCCCGAGGCCGCGGGCGTCCTCACCCCCGCCACGGCCATCGGAACGCCACTCGCCGACCGGCTGCGCGCCCACGGCTTCCGGCTCGACGTCGAGCGCATCGACGCCTGACCCGCCGCGTCGGGTTCGAGGTATTCCGCCCGCGGGGGATGCCGGCCGAGTACCTCGAACCACGCCGGCGAAGACCCGGCGTTCAGGCGTCGGTGAGGCGGAGGACACGCGTCGCGCGGGCGGCGGTGCCGGCGATGAGCTCGGCGTTGCGCTGGTCGCTGCCCAGGGCCCGTTCGCGCGCCTCGTCAGGGGACCGCCCGTAGCGGACGTGCCGGTCGACGAGCCGCGCGATGCGCAGGTCGTCGTCGACGTCGATGAACCAGCAGGCGTCGAGCAGGCCGAGGACGTCGGCCCAGGCGCCGTCGTCGTGGAGCAGGTAGTTGCCCTCGACGACGACGAAGCGGGCCTCGGGCCCCACGGGCACGGCGCCGGCGATGGCGTCCTCGATCTCCCGGCGGAACTGCGGCGCGTAGACCGTGGTGCCGTCGTCGGCCCGGATCCGCCGCACGAGGGAGACGAACCCGTCGGCGTCGAACGTGTCGGGGGCGCCCTTGCGCTCGACCCGGCCGATCCGCTCGAGCTCGGAGTGGGCCAGGTGGTAGCCGTCCATCGGCACCAGCACGGCCCCCTCACCAAGCCGCTCGACGAGCGCCTCCGCGACGGTGGACTTGCCCGACGCCGGTGCCCCGACGATCCCGAGGACGACCCGGCGCTCCCCGGTGGCCAGGGCCGCCGCGTCGCGATGGAGGTCGTCGAGCGTCACCGTCTCCGGGGCGCGGTCGGGGGCGGTCGCCATCACGACGCCCGCTGCGCCACAGCGGAGGTCGACCTCGAGGCAGCGATGCGCGCCGCGATGCGCTCGGCGTCGATGCGCAGCTCGCGCAGCATCCCCGAGATCGGGTTGGTGAAGCCGGTGAACCAGAGGCCGTCGGCGCCGGGCGGCTCGTGGGCGCCGTGGACGACGGGCAGCGAGCGCGGGCTGAGGACGCCGAGGTGCCCGACGAGGGGCCCGAGCCCCGACCGGTAGCCCATCGCCGCGACGATCGCGGCCGGTCGCAACCGGGTGCCGTCGGTGAGCACGACCTCCGCTCCCTCGACGCGCTCCACCGACGCCACCGGCTCCACCCGCCCGGAACGGATGGCGTCGACGATCCCGACGTCCTGCACGGGAACCCGCCCGGCGAGCAGCCGTGAGTAGAGGTCGGCCTCGGGCTTGGGCATCCCGTGGGCGGTGAGGTCCGGCTCCTGGGCCACGGCGAGCATGGCGGCGACGCGGTCGACGAGGCGGGGCGGGAGGCGGCGCACGAGGATGCCGGTGCCCTGGGCCGGCCAGCCGAGCCGCGACCGCGGGACGATGTGCGGCGGCGTGCGGACGGCGAGGTGGACCCGCGTGGCGCCGTGCTCGGCGAGGTCGGTGGCGATCTCCATGCCGGTGTTCCCGGTGCCGACGACGAGGACGTCGCGCCCCGCCCACGGGCGGCCGTTGCGGTAGTCGCGGGCGAGGACGACCTCGCCGGTGAAGCCCTCGACGCCGGGCCAGTCCGGGGTGACCGGTGTGTGGTTGTAGCCGGTGGCGACGACGACGTCACGGGCGGTGAGGTCGGAGCCGTCGGCGAGGTGGACGACCCAGCGCGCACCCTCGGCGTCCGGCCCCGTGGCGTCGGCGCGGTCGATCCGGGAGACGGCGCTGCCGAGCCGCACGTCGAGCTCGTGGTGGGCGGCGTACTGCTCGAGGTAGGCGACGACGTCGTCGCGGGCCACCCAGCGGCCGAAGCGCCGCGGGATGTCCAGGCCCGGCAGCGCCGACCAGCGCCGCGGGGTGTGCAGGTGGAGGCGGTCGTAGTGCCGACGCCACGACGAGCCGACCGCCTCCGCACGGTCGACCACCACGGCCCGCACCCCGGCCGCGCGCAGCGACGCGGCGACGGCCAGCCCCCCGGGGCCGGCTCCGATGACGACGACATCGACGTGGCTCACGCGGGCACGCTACCGCGACGGGGCGTGAGCCGGGTCTCCCCGCGGAGCCGGGACACCACCTTTCCACTACGCTGTGTCGTAGACCGGGGACCGCCGGAACGGAGGACGCCATGACCGACCACACGCCCGTCACCGAGCTCACCACCGAGGCCTGCTGGGAGCTGCTCCACGAGCAGGAGCTCGGCCGCCTCGCGTTCCACCTCGCCGACGAGGTCCACCTCGTCCCGGTCAACTACGCGGTCGACCACGACCGGCGCCTCGTCCTCCGCACGGCCGAGGGCAGCACGCTCCTCGGCCTGACGATGGACGCCGACGTCGCCTTCGAGGTCGACGAGGTCACCGACGACGTCGCTCGCAGCGTCGTCATCCGGGGTCGGGCCCACGAGCTGCACGGTGCCGAGGCCGATGCCGTGGACCAGCTGCCGCTGCGGCCGTGGGTCGACGGGGTGCGCTCGACCGTCGTCGCGATCGAGGTCGACGAGCTGAGCGGCCGCAGGTTCGTGCTGCACCGGCCGTGGCTGCACCTGCGGCAGAATCCCCCGGTGTGAGCGCTGACGAGGTCCTGGTCCGTCCGATCGAGGACGCGGACTGGCCCTCGTTCCTCCCGGTGTTCCGCGAGGTCGTGGCGTCCGGGGAGTCGTACGCCTACCCGGCCGACCTGGGCTCGGAGGAGGCCCGGTCGCTGTGGGTCGAGGCCCCACCGGGGCTGACCGTCGTGGCCGTCGACGGCTCCGGGACGGTGCTCGGCTCGGCCAAGACCGGCCCCAACCGGCCCGGCCGCGGGGCGCACGTGGCGACGGCGTCGTTCATGGTGTCGTCGGCCGCGCGAGGTCGCGGGGTCGGGCGGCTGCTGGGTGAGTGGGTGCTCGACTGGGCACGCGAGCAGGGCTATGCCGCAATGCAGTTCAACGCCGTGGTGGAGACGAACACGGCGGCGGTGGCCCTCTGGCGCGAGCTGGGGTTCACCGTCATCGGGACGGTTCCGGAGGCCTTCGAGTCGGCGGCGCACGGTCGGGTGGGCCTGCACGTCATGCACCGGTACCTGTGACGTCGAGCCTGGGGCGGCCTCGCGTGCTCGTCGCGAGCGACGCGTTCAAGGGCTCGCTCGGGTCGCTCGCGGTGGGTGAGGCCGTGCGCCTGGGGGTGCTCGACGTCGCGCCGGACGCCGTGGTCGAGGTGGTCGGGGTGGCCGACGGCGGGGAGGGAACGGTGGCGGCGGCGCTGTCGGTGGGCTGGCGGGCCGTGGCGGTGCCGGTCCACGGGCCGACCGGCGAGCGGGTCACGGCGACCCCGGCGGTGCGCGAGGCGGCCGACGAGACCGCGGGCGGCGGCGGGCCGGTCGTCCTCGTCGAGCTGGCCGACGCCTGTGGGCTGGGGCGGCTGCCGGGCGGGGTCCCCGCCCCCCTGACGGCCTCGAGCCGCGGCCTCGGGGAGGCCATCCGCGCCGCCCTCGACCTCGGCCCGTCGCTGCTCGTCGTCGGCGTGGGCGGGTCGGCGAGCACGGACGGCGGCGCCGGGATGCTGGCGGCGCTGGGCGCGCGCGTCCTCGATGCGGCCGGGGTCGAGGTGGCCGACGGAGGGGCGGCGCTGACCGCCGTGGCGACCCTCGACCTCAGCGGCCTCGACCCGCGGGTCGCGACGACGCCGATCGTCCTCGCCGCCGACGTCGACAGCCCGTTGCTCGGGCCGACCGGGGCCGCAACCGTCTTCGGCCCGCAGAAGGGCGCCACCCCCGACGACGTCACCACCCTCGAGTCCGCCCTCACCCACTGGGCCGACCTCGTGGGTCCCGACGCGGCCGCCCTGCCCGGGGCCGGGGCGGCGGGCGGGGTGGGGTTCGCGCTGCTGGCCGTGCTCGGGGCGGAGCGGCGCTCGGGCTCCGACACCGTTCTCGACCTCGTCGGACTCGACGACCGGCTCGCCGGGGCCGACCTCGTCGTCACCGGCGAGGGCTCCCTCGACGCCCAGACCTTGGCCGGGAAGGCCGTGGCAGGGGTCGCACGCCGGGCCGCGGGCGCAGGAGTCCCGGTCGTCGCCGTCTGCGGCCGCTGCGCGCTGACTCCTGACGACCTCGCCACCCTCGGCGTCGGTCACGCGTACGCCCTGGCCGACCTCGAGCCCGACGAGGCCCGCTCGATCGCCGCGGCGGCCGACCTGCTCCGCCGGGTGGGCCGCGACCTCGCCCGGCGGTGGCTCAGCCCCTGACCGGGGTGACCGGCTCCCCACCCGCGAGGACCGCGAGGACGTTGTCGGCGGCGAGGTCGGCCATGGCCGCTCGCGTCTCGACCGTGGCGGACCCGACGTGCGGCAGGAGGACGACGTCCTCACGCCCGAGCAGCCCGGGGTGAACGCGCGGCTCGTCCTCGAAGACGTCGAGGCCCGCGCCGGCGATCTCCCCCGCCTCCAGTGCCGCCACGAGCGCCGGCTCGTCGACCACCGCACCTCGCGCGGTGTTGACCAGGTGCGCGGTCGGCTTCATCGCGCGCAGCTGCGCGGCGCCGATGAGGTGGTGGGTCGCCGGCGTGAGGGGGCAGTGCAGCGAGACGACGTCGGCCGTGGCGAGCAGCTCGTCGAGGTCGACGACCCGGGCACCGAGGGCGTCGACGGCGCCGGGGTCGGGGGTCGAGCGCCCGGCGAGGACCACGTCCATCCCGAAGGCGCGGGCGCGCTGGGCCGCGGCCAGCCCGATCGCCCCCGGGCCGACCACCCCGAACACCTTGCCGCGCAGCCCGGTCCCCAGGTTGCCGGTCATGCTCCAGCGCCACGGCTCACCGGTGCGGACGCGGCGCTCCGCCGCCCCGAGGGCGCGCGTCGTCATCAGGGTGAGGGCGATGGCGAGGTCGGCGGTGGCGTCGGTGAGGACACCGGGGGTGTTGGTCACGACCACCCCGCGGGCGTGGCAGGCCGCGACGTCGACGTTGTCGTACCCCACGGCGACGTTGGCGACCACGCGCAGCGACGGCCCGGCGGCGTCGAGGAGCTCGTCGTCGACCCGGTCGACGAGCATCGCCATCAGGCCGTCCACCCCTGCCACCGCCTCGAGCAGGTCGGCGCGCGGCATCGGCGAGTCCTCGTCGCGGACGGTGAGGTCGTGGGCCCCGCCGAGGCGGGCCGCGGCGCCACCCGGGACCCGCGCCGTGAGGAGGACGCGCCCCATCCTCAGATCAGCTTCCGCACGACCGAGAGGGGCAGGTGGCGGATCGCCCGGCCCAGCGGCACCCACGGCCACGCCGGGACGAGGGCGTTGGCCCGCTCCTTCTCGATGGCGTCGACCATCGCCTTCACGCCGACCTCGGTGTCGACCATGAACGGGGTGTGCTTGACGCGCTCGTTCATCTCCGAGCGGATGTACCCGGGGTAGATCGTGCTGACGCGGATGTCGAGGTCGGGCTCGCCGAGCATCTCGTGGCGGACGCCCTCGGCCAGGGACGCGACCCCGGCCTTGGTGGCGGCGTACGTGGTGATCGTCTTGCGCATGCCCCGCATGGCGGTGACCGACGAGATCATCACGAGGTGGCCCCGCTTCTGGGCGCGGAAGACCTCCATCGCGGCCTCCGTCTGCGCCAGTGCCGCAACGAAGTTCGTCATGGCCGTCTGGCGGTTGGCGTCGTACCGGCCGGTCCCGAGCGGGGCACCCTTGCCGAGCCCGGCGTTGATGATGACGCGGTCGATGGTGCCGAAGTCCTCGCGGAAGGCGTGGAAGACCTCGAAGACCGCGGCGTCGTCGAGGACGTCGAGGGCACGCAGCTCGACCCGGCGGCCGGGGTTCGCCGCGAGGATCTCCTCGCGCAGGCCCTCGAGGCGCTCGGTGCGGCGGGCGCACAGGGCGAGGTCGTTGCCGCGGGCGGCGAGCTGGCGGGCCATCTCGGCACCCAGGCCCGAGCTGGCACCGGTGATGAGCGTGGTGGGCATGGCGGTCCTTGTCGTCGAGGTGGTCAGGCGGCGGCGATGAGCTCGGCGCAGCGGCGGTCGAGGAAGCGGACCACCTCGCGGAAGCCGCCGTACGTGGGGTTGGTGGTCTGGCCCGCGTGGAAGCGGTAGTAGATCTGCTGGGCGATGCCGGCCAGCCGGAAGGCGCCGAACACCTCGTAGAAGCGCCAGCGCTCGGGGGTGGTGTCGAGGCCGCGGGCCGCGAGGTAGCGCTCGACGACCTCGGCGCGGGTGAGCATGCCCGGGGTGTGCGTGGGCTGGAGCCGGATCGCGAGGAAGGCCGGGTCGTCGTCGGCCTGCACCCAGTACGCCAGGGCCGAGCCGAGGTCCATCAGCGGGTCGCCGACGGTGGCGAGCTCCCAGTCGAGGACGCCGACGACGCGGGTGGGGTCGTCGGGGGCGAGCACGAGGTTGTCGAAGCGGAAGTCGTTGTGCACGAGGACGTGAGGGAGGTCCTCGGGCTGGTGCTCGGCCAGCCACGCCATCGTCGCCTCGAGGTCGCCGACGTCGTCGGTGCGGGCCCGCCGGTAGCGGGTGGTCCAGCCCTCGACCTGGCGTCGCACGTAGCCGTCGCCGCGGTCGAGGGAGGCGAGTCCGGCGGCCTCGAGGTCGACGTCGTGGAGGGCGACGAGGGTGTCGACCGCGGTGCGGCACAAGGTGTTCACGCCGGCGGCGTCGAGGCCGAGGTCGCCCGGGACGTCGCGCCGCAGGATCGTGCCGACGACCCGCTCCATCACGTAGAACTCGGAGCCGAGGACGGCCTCGTCACCGCAGTAGCCGACCATCGTCGGGACGAGCGGGAAGCTGGGGGCGAGGGCGGCCTGGAGGTCGTGCTCGCGGCGCATGTCGTGGGCGCCCCTGGCCTTGGTGCCCGAGGGCGGGCGCCGGAGGACGAGGTCTCGACCACCCTCGTCGGGTCCGCCGCCGTAGCGCAGCAGGTAGGTGAGGTTGGACGCCCCGCCGACGAACTGCCGCACGTCGGGGGTCGAGTCGAGACCGGCGGTGTCCGTGGCGTTCTCGCGCAGCCAGCCTGCCGCCGCCTCGACGTCGAAGGCGTCCTCGTCGCGGACCGCGGCGGCCCCGGCGACCGGTGCCTCGGTCACGGGAGGAACTCCTCGGGGTCCTGGCCGCCCTTGCGGGCGAGCCGCTTGGCCTGGGCGAGCATCGCCCGCTCGTAGAGGGGCCGGGCGAAGCGCTTGGTGAGCCACGCCTGGCGCCCGAGCTGCTCGGTGAGGATGACCTTCTTGCGCCGGTCGATGCCCGCGAGCACGATCCGCGCGATCGCCGCGGCATCCGACTTCGCCTGCGTGATGAGCCGGATCCCGGCCTCCTGCATCGCCGCGTCCTTGCCGGCGAACGACTCGTGCAGGTTGGTGCGGAAGAACGCCGGGCACACCACCGACACGTCGATCCCCCACGGGGACAGCTCGAACGAGAGGGTCTCGCTGATGGCGACGACCCCCGCCTTGGTCGCGTTGTAGCTCGCCATGCCCGGGCCGTGGACCAGCCCGGCGAGCGAGGCGACGTTGACGATGTGGCCGCTGCGCTGCTCCTTGAGGAGCGGGGTGAACGTGTGGCAGCCGCGGGCGACGCCGAGCAGGTTGATGTCGACGACGCGCTCCCAGTCGGAGATCGCCTCGACGTCGATCCGCCCACCGGTGGCGACACCGGCGTTGTTGACGAGGAGGTCGAGGCCGCCCCACTCCTCGCGCACCCAGGCGAGCGCGGCGTCCCAGTCGTGCTGCGAGCGGACGTCGAGCCGGCGGTACCCGACCCCGGCCGGGATGGTGTCCGGGCGCTCGTCGGCCAGGTCGACGGCGAGGACCCGGTCGCCCCGGTCGGCCATCAGCCGCACGAGGGCCAGGCCGAGACCCGAGGCCCCGCCGGTGAGGAGGACGCGGCGGCTCATCGGGCCACCTCCTGGGTGGTCGAACCGGCCTGCGCTGCTCCGGTGTACGGCTTCAGCAGGTGCCGGGCGACGACGCCCAGGTGCACCTCGTCGGGCCCGTCGGCGAGCCGGAGGCTGCGCGCCCCGGCGTACGCGGCCGCGAGCGGGAAGTCCTCGCTCATCCCGCCACCGCCGTGCAGCTGGATGGCGAGGTCGATGACGTCGCACGCCATCTGCGGCACCACGGCCTTGATCTCGGAGACCTCCGACAGCGCCCCGCTGATGCCGACCGTGTCGAGCTTCCACGCGGCGTGGAGGACGAGGAGCCGGGCCTGGTTGATGGCGATGCGGGCGCGGGCCAGGCGTTCGCGGTTCCCGCCGAGGTCGGCGATGGGCTTGCCGAACGCCACGCGGGAGGTGGAGCGCTCGCAGGCCAGCTCGAGGGCCTTCTCGGCGAGACCGACGAGGCGCATGCAGTGGTGGACGCGCCCGGGGCCGAGGCGACCCTGCGCGATCTCGGACGCGCGCCCGGGACCGACGAGGATCGACGACTGCGGCAGGCGGACGTCATCGAGGGTGACCTCGCCGTGGCCCAGGGGCTCGTCGTGGTGGCCCAGCGCGCTGAGCATCCGCTCGACCGTCACGCCGGGGGCGTCGAGCGGGACGAGGACCATGGAGTGGCGGCGGTGGCGGGGGGCGTCGGGGTCGGTGAGGCCCATGAAGATGCCGAGGCGGCAGTCGGGGTGCCCGGCGCCGGTGGACCACCACTTGCGGCCGTCGAGGACGACGTCGTCGCCGTCGAGGGTGGCCGTGGCCTGCATGTTGGTGGCGTCGCTGCTCGCGACACCGGGCTCGGTCATGAGGAAGGCGCTGCGCAGCCGGCCCTCGAGGAGCGGGACGAGCCACTGGTCCTGCTGTTCGGGGGTGCCGTAGGTGAGCAGCACCTCCATGTTGCCGGTGTCGGGGGCGTTGCAGTTGAGGACGAGGGGGGCCAGGGTCGATCGGCCGGTCTGCTCGGCGACGGCGGCGTAGTCGGTGTTGGTCAGGCCGGCGCCGCCGTCGGTGCCGAAGCGTCGGGCCCACTCGTCGCCGTGCCCGGCGGGGAGGAAGAGGTTCCACAGGCCCTGCTCGCGCGCCTTGGCCTTGAGGTCCTCGACGGCGGCGGTGGGCGGCCAGGGGTCCTCGCCGCGGGCCCGGCGGGCGGCGACGTCCCGCACCAGCTCGGCCTCGACCGGCGCGACCTGCGTGTCGACGAACGTCCGCACCCGTTGCGCGAGGTCGGTGGCCCGGGGCGACGGTGCGAAGTCCATGAGCCGACCCTAGACCGGCCACCGGTGGCGCGGCCCGCCCGGTGAGGTGCGTCCCACTCCTGCCGCCACGAGTGCGGAAGTGGTCGCCCCGGCGACCACCTCAGCACTCACGGCGAGGAGGTCACCGGGAGTCCCGCGTGGCGAAGGCCTCGTCGGCTGCGGCGGCGACGGCGAGGGGTTCGACCGTGACGGGGACGCCGTTGAGGACGGCGTTGCCCGACACCGCTTCGACGACGTCCGGGTCCGTGAGGTCGTTGACCGAGACCCCGGGGAGGCCGACGGCGCCACGCAGCTGCACCCCGTCCCGGCGGTGGCCGTACCCGTGAGGCAGGGAGACGACGCCGGGCGCGACGTCCTCGGTCGCCTGCACCTCGACCTCCACCTGACCGGCGGCCGAGCGCACGCGGACCCGGTCGCCGTCGCGGATCCCGCGGACGGCGAGGTCGTCGGGGTGGACGAGCAGCTGGTGGCGGGCCCGGCCGCGGGTGAGCCGGGCCTGGTTGTGCAGCCACGAGTTGTTGTCGCGCTGGTGGCGGCGGCCGATGAGGAGGAGCTCGTCGTCGCCGAGGGCAGTGGAGTCGAGCGCGGCCAGGAGGCGGGGCAGGTCGTCGATGACGACGTCGGCGTCGAGGTGGACGCGCCGGTCGGACGTGTGGAGCCGTTCGGGCAGGCGTGGGCGCAGCGGGCCGAGGTCGAGACCGCCCGGACCGGCCGCACGCAGCTTGCGCACCGAGAGGCCGGCGCCGCCGGTGCGCAGGAGGACGTCGAGCTGCCGGGTGGGCGACGTGCGCAGCCGGGCCTCGACCTCGAGGGCTCGCCGGTCGAGCCGGGCCCGGGCAGCCGCGGCGCGGCCCCCGCCCGCGCGGCGCGCACGCTCCTGCATCACGGCCAGGCCGAGGTCGCGGGCGATCTCCCAGTCGTGGCGGCCGCCGGGGTCCTTGGGGAGCAGGGCCGGGCTGAAGCGCGCCGTGTCGCGGACGGCGAGCAGGTGGAAGACGAGGTCGTAGTGGTCGCGCTCGAGTGGCCCGGTCGGGGGGAGGACGACGTCGGCGTGTCTGGTCGTCTCGTTGAGGTAGAGGTCGACGGCGACCATGGCCTCGAGGTCGCCCATGGCCGCGTCGAGGCGGTGGCCCCCGGGTGTGGAGGAGACCGGGTTGCCGGCGATGGTGAGGAGGGCGCGGACACGGCCGGGACCGGGGGTCGCCAGCTCCTCCGCGAGGGCCGAGACGGGGAGCTCGCCACCGAAGCCCGGCAGGCCACGGACGCGAGTTCGCCTGCGCGAGAACCCACCCGGACCGAGGATGCCGCGGCCGACGAGGTCGACGGCCGGGGTGGTGAACATCGTCCCGCCGGGGCGGTCGAGGTTCCCGGTGAGGAGGTTGAGGGCCTGGACCGCCCACTGGCAGACGACGCCGAACGCCTGGGTGGACACGCCCATCCGGCCGTGGACGGCGGCCGAGGGAGCGGCGGCGAGGTCGCGCGCCAGGCGGCGGACGTCATCGGCCGGCACCCCGCTGACCCGCTCGGCCAGCTCGGGGGTGAAGGGCTCGACGGCTGCGCGGACGGTGTCGAGCCCGTCGACCCACGGCGGCGGAGTGGCGAGGTCGGCGACGAACAGCTCGCGGACCATCGCGAGGAGGACGGCGGCATCCGAGCCGGGACGGACGAAGTGGTGCTCGTCGGCGACCCTGGCGGTCTCGGTGCGACGCGGGTCGATGACGACGAGTCGCCCTCCGCGAGAAGCCAGCTCGCGCCGCCGCTGGGGGAAGTCGGGGACGGTCCACAGCGACCCGTTGCTCGCCATCGGGTTGTGCCCGACGAGGACGAGGAGGTCGGTGCGGTCGATGTCGGGGACCGGCAGGAGGAACTGGTGGCCGTAGAGCGCCCACGCGACGACGTGGTGCGGCAGCTGGTCGACCGAGGTGGCGGAGTAGCGGTTCTTCGTGCGGAGCAGCCGGACCAGGGTGGGGTGGTGGGTGAGCGCGCCGAGGCTGTGGACGTTCGGGTTGCCGAGGTAGACCGCGAGGGCGTCGTCGCCGTGGCGCTCCTGCACGCCGACGAGCAGCTCGGCGGCGCGGGCGAAGGCCACCTCCCAGGTGGTCTCGCGCAGCTCGCCGTCGGCGTCGCGGACGAGGGGGCGGCGCAGGCGGTCGGGGTCGTCCTGGAGGTCGGGCAGGGCCAGCGCCTTGGGGCAGACGTGGCCGCGCGAGAGCGGGTCGCCCTCGTGGCCACGGATGCCGGCGACGGCGCCGGCGGTCCCGAGGGTGACCTCGAGCCCGCACATCGCCTCGCACAGGGTGCACGCGACGTGCCGGACCTCCGTGTGGTCGCTCACCGGCGGCGGGGGTCGAAGACGGGGGCGACGCGCTTCATCGCGGCCTCGCGGGCGATCGTCGTGTTCCGCGTGGCGAGGAGACGGGCCTGCTCGAACCGCTCGCGGGCGAAGGTGCGCCGGTCACCCGAGGACCAGGTGCGCTGGAAGAGCCGCTTGGTGGCGGCGACCGAGTCGGGCGAGCGGGTGGCGACCTCCTCGAGGAAGCGGGTCGCGGCGACGAACGGCTCGTCGTGGACCTCGCTGGCGAGCCCGAGCTCGACCGCGCGGGAACCGCTGACCACCTCGCCGGTCATCGTCAGGCGCTTGGCGACGTCGATCGTGACGAGCTGGGAGAGCGCCTGCACCCCGCTCATGTCGGGGATGAGGCCCCACTTGGCCTCGAGGACCGACCACTGGGCGTCGGCGGTCGTCATCCGCAGGTCGGCGGCGAGGGCGATCTGGAGGCCGCCGCCGTAGCAGTGGCCGTGCACGGCGGCCACGACCGGGACCGGCAGCCGGCGCCAGGCCCAGCACGCCTCCTGGAACAGGTTGGTGCCCCGGAACGGGTTGGGGACGAAGGAGCGGGCGACGCGGGGCGGGTTGGCCAGCACCGTGGCGAAGTCGAGGCCCGCGCAGAACGAGTCGCCGGCCCCGCCGAGGACGACGCCGCGCAGCGAGCGGTCGCGCGCGAGGTGCCGGGCGGTGGCGACGAGCCCCTCCAGCGTGTCGAGGGTGAGGGCGTTGAGCTTGTCCGGGCGGTCGAGCCTGACCTGGGCGATGCCGCCCTCGACCTCACAGCTCACGGTGCTCGACATGCGGCCAGCCTACGGACCCGCCTCCCCCGCCGGAACGTGTGTGAACCCACCCGGCATCCCCGGCGGTTTCACACGCGTTCGGGGGAGACCGGGCCGGCGGGGCGGAAGGTGGCGCGGTCCGGGTGGTCGCGGCGGTGCACCAGCAGCGAGGCCCCGAGGATGAGCAGGCCCAGCGCGGCCAGCCCCACCCCGACCCACGACGGCGCGGTGTACCCGTACCCCGCCCCGATGACGACGCCGCCCACCCACGCGCCGAGGGCGTTGGCGAGGTTCAGCGCCGCGTGGTTGCTCGCGGCGGCGAGGGTCTGCGCGGTGCCGGCGACCTGCATCAGGCGCAGCTGGAGGTTGATGACGAGCACCGACGCCAGCACCGAGGTCAGCGCCAGCACGACGAGCGCCGGGACGACCCACTGCGCCACGAGCGCGAACAGGGCGAGCGAGACGCCCAGCCCACCCATGCCGATGACGACCGACCGGATGACCGACCAGTCGCCCATCCGCCCCGCGACGAGGTTGCCGACGAAGCCGGACGCGCCGAAGACGAGGAGGAACAGCGGCACCGCCGAGGCCGGAAGCCCGGTGACGTCGGTGACGGTGGGCGCGATGTAGGAGTACATGGCGAACATGCCGCCGAACCCGACCGCCCCCACCCCCAGCGTCAGCCAGACCTGGAGGCTGGTGAGCGCGCTCAGCTCGTTGCGCACCGTCTTCGTGTGGTCGCGGGCGAGGTGCGGCACCGCGTAGGCGACGAGCGCCACGGTCGCGACGCCGATCACCGCGACGAGCCAGAACGCCGTGCGCCAGCCGAGGTTCTGCCCCAGCCAGGTCGCGCCGGGCACGCCCAGCACGTTGGCGATGGGGATCCCGAGCATGACCCGCCCGACGGCCCGACCGGCCTGGCCCCGCTCGGCGAGGTCGACCGCCACCAGCGCCGCCACCCCGAAGAACGCCCCGTGCGGCAGCCCGGCGACGAACCGGGCGGCGACGAGCGTCTCGTACGAGGGCGCCAGCGCGCTGAGCACGTTCCCCACGGTGAACGCGGCCATCAGCCCCACGAGCAGCGCCTTGCGCGGCCACGTCGCCCCGAGCACGGCCAGCAGCGGGGCGCCGAGCACGACCCCCGCGGCGTACGCGGAGATGGTGTGACCCGCGGCCGGGATGTCGACCGAGACCCCGGCCGCGATCTCCGGGAGCAGTCCCATCGTGACGAACTCGGTGGTCCCGATGGCGACGCCGCCGAGGATCAGCGCGACGGTGGCGAGGGTGGCGTGGCGGGGTCGGGACACGTTCCGTCAGCGTAGTGACCCGGGTCGCGCATTCCCGATCCCGTCCACCATCGTCCCTACGATGACGACCATGCGCGCAGCCCAGGTGACCCGCCTCGACGGACCGGCCGCCATCGAGGTCGTCGACCTCCCCGAACCGGATGGCGCGGGCAAGGTCGTCATCGAGGTCGCGGCCGCCGGGATCTGCTTCCCCGACGTCCTGCTCACCCGCGGGCAGTACCAGGTGACCCCCGACCTGCCCTTCGTCCCGGGCTCGGAGGTCGCGGGGCGGGTGCGGTCGGCACCGTCGGGCAGCGGGTTCGAGGAGGGCGACCGGGTCGCCGCGTTCCCCTTCCTCGGCGGCTTCGCGGAGGTCGTGGCGGCCGACGCCCACTCGGTCTTCCCGCTGCCCGAGCGGGTCACGTACGAGCAGGGCGCGGCCCTGCCGATGAACTACCTGACCTGCCACTTCGCGCTGCGTGCGCGCGGGCGGCTGCGCGACGGCGAGACCGTCCTCGTCCACGGGGCGGCGGGCGGCATCGGGACCGCGGCGGTCCAGCTGGCGCGGGCGTGGGGCGCGCGCGTCATCGCCGTGGTCTCGTCCGACGACAAGGCGGAGGCCGCGCGCCGCGCCGGTGCGCACGAGGTGGTCGCGGCCGACGGCTTCCGCGCCGCGGTCGCCGACCTCACCGGAGGACGCGGCGTCGACGTCGTCGTCGACCCCGTGGGCGGCGACCGCTTCACCGACTCGCTGCGCTCCCTCGCGCCCGGCGGCCGGCTCCTCGTCATCGGCTTCACGGCCGGCTCGATCCCCGAGGTGAAGGTCAACCGGCTCCTGCTGAACAACCTCTCGGTCGTCGGGGTGGGCTGGGGCGCCTGGTGGACCCACCCGGCCGGACCGGGCCCGGCCTTCCTGCGCCAGCAGTGGGACGACCTCGTCCCACTGCTCGAGTCCGGCGCCCTGGACCCGGTCGTCGGCGAGGTCCGCGACCTCGACGAGGTGGCCGACGCCCTCACGGCCGTCGACGAGCGCCGCGCCGTCGGCAAGGTCCTCCTGACCCCCTGACCGGCCCGGACACCATCGACGCGGCCCGCCACGGGCAGCGTGGCCCATAGGCTCAGGGCATGGACTTCCGGAACGTCTACGCCCAGGGCTTCGCCCGGGTCGCCGCGTGCACGGTGCCCGTCGCCCTCGCCGACCCGGCCACGAACGCGCAGCGCATCCTCGAGCAGGTCCGCGCGTGCCACGACGACGGCGTCGCCGTGGCCCTGTTCCCCGAGCTGTCGCTGTCCGGGTACGCGATCGACGACCTCCTGCTCCAGGACGTCCTCCTCGACGCCGTCGACGCCGCGGTGATCACCCTCGCCGAGGCCACCGCCAAGCTGCTCCCCCTCGTCGTCGTCGGCGCCCCGCTGCGCCACGGCAACCGGCTGTTCAACTGCGCGGTCGTCATCCACCGGGGCGAGGTGCTCGGCGTCGCGCCGAAGTCGTACCTGCCCAACTACCGCGAGTTCTACGAGAAGCGCCACTTCGCCCCCGGCACCGGCCACCAGGGCGAGTTCCTCGTCCGCCCGACCTGGCCCGGTGCCGACGTCGACGGCGAGATCCCCTTCGGCCCCGACCTGCTCTTCCAGGCCGAGGACGTCACCGGCCTGACCGTCCACGCCGAGGTGTGCGAGGACATGTGGGTGCCCGTGCCGCCCAGCCACGAGGCCGCGCTGGCCGGGGCGAGCGTCCTGCTCAACCTCTCCGCCTCCCCCATCACCGTCGGCCGCGCCGAGGACCGCCACCTCCTGGCCCGCTCCGCGAGCGCCCGGTGCAACGCCGCGTACCTCTACGCCGCCGCCACCGCGGGCGAGTCGTCGACCGACCTGTCGTGGGACGGGATGACGATGGCGTACGAGGTCGGCGACCTCCTCGGCGAGTCCGAGCGGTTCCCCGACGGCCCCCGCGCCACGGTCGTCGACGTCGACCTCGACCGGCTGCGCCAGGAGCGGATGCGCCAGGGCAGCTTCGACGACAACGCCGAGGCCTACACGGCCGACGACGGCGGCTTCCGGGTCGTGCCGTTCGCCCTGCGCCCGCCGTCGGGCGACCTCGGGCTGCGCCGTGCCGTCGACCGCTTCCCCTTCGTCCCCGATGACGAGGCGCGCCTCGCGCTCGACTGCTACGAGGCCTACAACATCCAGGTCTCCGGGCTCGAGCAGCGGATGCGTGCCATCGGCGGCGGCGACCCGAAGCGGGTCCCGACCATCGTCATCGGCGTCTCCGGCGGGCTCGACTCCACCCACGCGCTCATCGTCGCCGCCAAGGCCTGCGACCGCCTCGGCCTCCCGCGCACCCACGTCCTCGGCTTCACGATGCCGGGGTTCGCCACGAGCGCGGGGACCAAGAGCAACGCCATCCACCTGATGGAGTCGCTCGGCATCACCTGGGAGGAGCTCGACATCCGTCCCGCCGCCACCCAGATGCTCAAGGACCTCGGCCACCCGTTCGGGCGCGGCGAGGAGGTCTACGACGTCACCTTCGAGAACGTCCAGGCCGGCCTGCGCACCGACTACCTGTTCCGCGCGGCCAACCAGCGTGGCGGCATCGTGCTGGGGACGGGCGACCTGTCCGAGCTGGCGCTGGGCTGGTGCACGTACGGGGTCGGCGACCAGATGTCGCACTACGGCGTCAACACGGGGGTGCCGAAGACGCTGATGCAGCACCTCATCCGGTGGGTGGTGTCGTCGGGGCAGTTCGAGGGCGAGGTCAACTCGACGCTGCTGGAGATCCTCGACCAGGAGATCAGCCCCGAGCTCGTCCCCACGAAGGAGGGCGAGAAGATCCAGTCGACCGAGGACTCCGTGGGGCCCTACAACCTCCAGGACTTCACCCTCTTCCACGTGCTGCGCCGGGGCTACCGGCCCTCGAAGATCGCCTTCCTCGCCGAGCACGCGTGGGCCGACGCCTCCGCTGGGCTCTGGCCGGCCGGGTTCCCGGAGGGATCGCGCCCCGAGTACGACCTCGCGACCATCACCCGCTGGATGGCGGTGTTCCACCGGCGGTTCTTCCAGAACCAGTTCAAGCGCTCGGCCATCCCCAACGGGCCGAAGGTCGTCGCCGGCGGGTCGCTGTCGCCGCGCGGTGACTGGCGGATGCCGTCGGACGCCGCCGCCACCGCCTGGCTCGCCGAGCTCGAGTCCACCGTCCCGAAGGCCTGACCACCTCGTGCGACTTGGGTGCGGTTCTGGACGACTCGGGCCGCGAGAACCGCACTGAAGTGGCACGAGGTCGGCGTCACTCGACCGCAGCGAGCTCCTCGAGGTAGGCGTCGATGGTCTTCAGGCCGACGGCGGCCCGGCGGACGTCGACCATCGCCGGGTCCTCGATGGGGGTGCGCGGCTCGGGGTTGCCGGCAGCGTCGCTGCCCCACTGGGTGCCGTAGACCTGTGGCTGCCCCTTCGCGACGCGCACGCGGTCGACCAGGTAGGCGTGGTCGCTCGGGTCGGCGTCACCCTTCTCGACCGCCGCCGTCATGAGGGCCAGGCCGCGCTCCTGCACGGGGAGGTCGAGGTCGGCGTGCTGGACGAGCACCCAGGCGGCGAAGGCCCCGTCGCTGCCGACGAGCCGCCAGCCGGGCCAGCCGTGCTCGTCCATGACCTCGACCATCCGGGCGGTGTTGCGGCGGTCGGTCTCGTCCCAGTCGGCGGCGAGCTCGTCGGGCGTGCGCGGGTCGCCCGGCGGGGCCTTGCCGGTGCGCACGGCCTGGTCCTGCACGAGCATCGCGAGCAGCTCGGCACGCAGCCGGGCGTCCTCCACCGGGGCGCCGCTGGGCGGCTTGTCGATGGTGACGGGTTCCGGGGCGGGCAGCCGGCTCACCGACGGCGAGGGCGACGGGCTGGCGGAGGCTGCGGCGGTGGCGCCGGCGGAGGTCGCGGCCGCGCGAGGCAGGTCGTCCGTGCGCACGCTGCAGCCGACGAGCACGAGGGCAGCCAGGGCCACGGCGGTCGCGATGACCACTCTCCCCGACCCGTGCCCCCTGGACATCGCGGCCTCAGGGTGCGAGGGCCGTCAGGGCCTCGCCGTCGAGGCGGTAGCGGATCCACTCCTCCTGCGCGACGGCACCGATGGACTCGTAGAACCCGATGCTCGGGGCGTTCCAGTCGATGACCCACCACTCGAGGCGGTGGTAGCCGCGGGTGACGCAGATGTCGGCGAGCGTCTTCAGCAGGTCCTGGCCGAGGCCCGAACCGCGGTGTGCCGGAGTCACGTACAGGTCCTCGAGCCAGATGCCGTGGGTGCCGGTCCACGTCGAGTACGACAGGAACCAGACGCTGCAGCCGACGACCTCGCCCTCGACCTCGGCGACGTGGGCGAACACCGCGGCCTCACGACCCTGCGGGAAGAGCGCCTCGCGCAGCTGCTCCTCGGTGGTGTCGACCTCGTCCAGCGCCTTCTCGTACTCGGCGAGCTCACGGATGAGGCGGAGGATGACGGGGACGTCCTCGACGGCGGCCGGACGGATGCGCTGGGTCACCCGGCGAGCGTAGCGGCGGGCGTGGGACCGTGGACCCCGTGACCGAGACGCTCTTCCACCTCGCCGAGGCGGACCAGTGGGCCCTCGCGCAGGAGTCCGGCGCCTACCGGCGCTCCACCCTGGGCCTGTCGCTCGAGGACGTCGGCTTCATCCACCTGTCGACGGACGAGCAGTGGCCGGGCGTGCTCGGGCGCTACTACACCGGGCACACGGGCGACCTCGTGCTGCTGAGCATCGACCCCGACCTCCTCGACGCCGAGCTCCGCTGGGAGGCACCGCATCCCGGCGCGTCGGAGCTGTTCCCCCACCTCTTCGGGCCGCTTCCGGTCGCCGCGGTGACGTCGACGCGCGTCCTCGAACCGCCCTTCGGCCGCTGACGCGACCCGCCGGGGACCGCTCCGCATGGCCGGGCGGCCCTCCGCGCCGGTAGCGTCAACCCATGGCACTGGGAGGGGACCCGGAGCAGATCCGCGCGCTCGCCCGGCGGATGCGTTCCGAGGCGAGCGACGTGGAGGTGACGGCGAGCCGCGTCCGGCGCGGCGACGGCGTGCAGTGGGTCGGGCTCGCGGCCGAGCGCTACCGCGAGCGCCTGCGCGACCACGCGCGCGAGATCGACGAGACCCGTGACGCCCTCACCGGTGCCGCCCGCAAGCTCGACCACCTCGCCGACACCCTCGAGGAGCGGCAGCGCCTCATCGCCGCCGCGATGAACGCCGTCGAGGACACCGTGTCCGCCGCCCGCCACACCGTCGGGCGCTTCGCCGGAGCGGTGTGGGACACCCTCACCGGCGCGGAGAAGAAGGCCGAGGAGGCCGCCCGCGACCTCCTCGACTCGGTCGGCGACCTGCCCCCGCCGGGCCACCCCGACTGGCTCGACCTCGCCCGCAGGATCGGGCGATGACGGCCCTCCTGCCCGACCGGGGCGCCCTGCGGACCCGCCTCGACGAGAGCGCGTGGGCCGCGGCCTGGAGCGCGGCCGATGAGCCGCCGGTCCCCGACTGGGCCCGCCCCCGCACCGGCGACGCCGCGGCCTGGTCAGACGCGACGGCGGCACCCGACGGCGACCTCGTCGACGCGCTCGCCACGCGGCACCGGGCCGTCCTCACCGTCGACGTCGCCACCGTCGGAGGGCGGGTCGGCGTCCTCGGCGAGCTCTCGACCGACCTCACCACGGTCCTCGGGGTCGTCCGCCGCCTCCACGTCCCTGAGGGCGGGTCGCCGAGCGCCGCCAGCGGCCTGCCCGGGGTCGAGGTCGACCTCACCACTCCCGAGCACCTCGTCGAGGAGGTCCTGCGCCTCCTCCCTCCGGCCCCGGACCCCTCCGGTCCCGACGGCCTGGCGGAGGTCGAGCTCGTCGAGGAGCACACGGTCGCCTTCGGGCGGGCGCTGCGCACCGGCGACCGGCAGACCGTCGACGCCGTCTGCTCGGACAACGGCTGGTCCACGCCTCCGGAGGTGCTCCTCGCCCTCGTCCTCGAGCTGCGCGGCTCCGCCGTCGTGACGATCCGCCGCCACGGCGCCGGCCCGCTCATCGGCCAGTGGATGCTGACGCGGCGCGGGTACGTCGAGCTCGTCCGCACCCCGCGGGCCACGGTCCGCCACGTCCCGCGGTCGGGCGAGGACATCGCCCGCACCCTCCTCACGGCCCTCACCGGTGCCGTCTCCGCGGTGCTCGCCGACGCCGCCGTCGGGGCCGGACCGACGACCGAGGACGGCGGTGGGACCGATGGGTGACGGCCTCGACGTCAGCGGTGGCGCCGGCGGGATGGCGGCCGACCTCGCCGACCTGCGCTCGCAGGCCGGGGCGATGCGCGGTGCGGGCGACGACCTCCTCGAGCGGGTCGGCCGCGTGTCGGGGGGGGCCGTCGACGGCGACGTCCTCACCGCGGCACTGGTCTGCCCGGACCTCGTGCCCGGGGTCGAGGCCGCGGTGCTGTGGGCCGCGACCGGGCCGAACGGCCTCACGGTGCGCGGCGGCGCGCTCCTGGTGAGCGGCACGCTCATCGACGCCTCGGTCACGACCTATGAGTTCGTCGACGACACCGCCAAGAAGACGTTCGACGCGCTCCAGGCGGCCACCGGCTTCGCCGCCGGGGTCGTCCTGCCGGGCGCCGTCGTCCTCGGCGGCGTCGGCCTGCTCGCCCTCTCGGTGCAGAACCCGGCCCTCGCCATCGCCCTGGCGCGCGAGGTGCAGTCGGGCGAGCTCACCGACGACGTCATGCAGACGATCTACGACAACCCCTGGCTGATGGAGGCCCTCACCCGCGGGGCGCCCGGGCTGGTGCAGGGCACGGGGTTCACGCTGTCCACGCTGCTGGGACCGGGCGGCCTCGCGCTGCTCAGCGGGCTGACCGGGGGACGCTGGCCCTCCCTCGACTACGAGACCTCCATCGCCGGGCTCATCGCCCTCGGCAACCTCGGTGGGGCCTTCGTCGACGACGGCAGCTTCACCATCGACGGCGACCCCAGCAGCACCGTCACCCTCGGCGACGGCTGGTCGCTGGACCATGCGGTCCAGGACGTCTTCACCCAGCAGGGCCTCATGGATGACGGCCAGAGCACGGAGGAGTCGGCGGAGAGCGGCCAGCTGCGCGTCATCAAGGTCCCGCAGGCCGACGGCTCGTTCGCCTACGTCGTGCAGGTCCCCGGCACCGAGGACTGGTCACCCACCCGCACCGGCAACCCGGTCGACCTCACCTCCAACGTCACCCTGATGACCGGGGGCGACTCGGTGTGGCGGCAGACCGTCATCGACGCGATCCGCGAGCAGGTGCCCCCGGGCTCCCCCGTGATGCTCACCGGCCACAGCCAGGGCGGCATCACGGCGGCGAGCATCGCCAGCGATCCGGCCGTGGTGCGCGAGCTGAACATCCAGAGCGTCGTCACGGGCGGCTCGCCGATCGGGCGCTTCGACATCGACCCGAGCGTGTCGGTCCTGTCGGTGGAGCACGAGCAGGACCCGGTGCCGATGCTCGACGGCACCTCAAACCCGGACGCGCCCAACTGGACCACGGTCCGTCGCGACCTGCCCGACGAGCTGGCCGGAGGGTCGGCCGACAGCCCGCCCAACCCCGGCAACGCCCACGCCACGAAGAACTACGTCACCACCGGTGCGATGATCGACGGCAGCGACGACCCCTCGATCGAGGCGTGGCGCGAGCAGAACGCGAAGTTCTTCACCGGCTCCGGTCCGGTCGAGGCCTCCCGCTACGACGTCGTCCGCCACTGACCCGAGCCGAACCCATCCCAGGACCATGATGATGCCGACCCGCCTCTCCCGCACCGGTCGCCGCACCGCGGGCGCGGCCGCCGCCGTGGTGGTGGCCCTCGGGCTCGTGGGATGCACCGGGGACCCGGTCCCGCCGAAGGAGAGCGCCATCACCGCCTACACGCCGGTCCCGGACGACCAGCTCTTCGACCGGGTCCGCGACCTTCCCGGGGTCACCGGAGCCAAGGTCTCCTTCCGCGACAACCTCACCGACGGGGCGCTGTACAGCGGCGCCCTCGTCAGCGACGGGACGCAGAACCCCTACGCCGTCCTCGATGCCGCCGCTGCCGTGCTGCGCCAGGGCCGCCCGCGCGCCGGCATCCTGCTCACGGTCGAGGTCCCCCGTGAGGGAGAGGTCCCGGTGCAGTACACGAGCACCTCACTGCTCGATCTCACCGTCCTCGACCCGCTCACGGCGCGGTACGGGCCGCAGCCCGGGTCGGGCGAACCGCCCACGGCGACACCGGTGCCCACGCCGAGCGGCTGGACCCCGGCGCCCTAGCGACCCAGCCGGGTGAGCTGCTGGCCATCGGCGTCGAAGTTCCCCGGGTCGAGCCACGCGTCGAGACGGCGCCGCAGGGCAGGCCACTCGGCGTCGGTGACCGACCACCACGCGGTGTCCCGGTTGCGGCCCTTGGTGACCACGGCGTTCCGGAACACGCCCTCGAACGTGTACCCGAGCCGCTCGGCCGCCGCCATCGACGGCGCGTTGAGGGCGTCGCACTTCCACTCCAGCCGGCGGTACCCGAGGTCGTCGAGGACGTGGCCCATGAGGAGGCGCTGGGCCTGCGTCGACCCGGCGGTCCGCCGTAGAGGAGTCCCGAGGATCACCGCCCCGATCTCGACCGTCCCGTTCGCGGGGTCGATCCGCATCAGGCTGAGCACCCCTGCGGCAGAACCGTTCACGAGGACGCAGTACGCGACGGTCGACGGGTCAGAGGCCATGGCGTCGATGATCGCCGCGGTCTCGTGCGGGCCGGTCGGCCGCTCCATCGGGAGGTAGGTCCAGTCGGCCTCGGCCGTCCCCTCCCAGGCGTCCCAGAGGTCCGCGGCGTCGTCGGCCACGACGGGGCGCAGGGTCACGAGCTCCCCGACCAGCGTGGCGCCGGGCGGGAAGGGTGCGCCCTGCCAGCCCGGGACCGGATCCCCGACCGGTTGCCCGACGTCGTTGTGGCGCAACGCCATCAGGGCGTGAGCGCCGTGGCCGGGAGGTCGAACCAGCGCAGGTGCTCGAAGTCGGCCGACATCTCGGCGCGGACCGACAGGTCGGGCGGGGTCGCCGCGGCGAGGATGCGGGCGCCGTCGGCGAGCTGCTCGGCGAGGACGTCCTCGCCGGCCCGCGCGTGGCCGCGCGGCACCTCCATCGATCCGTCGTCGGTGTAGCGCACCGCACCCAGGCGGATCGGCGGCTCGACGACACCGTCGCGGTGCCGCCAGCGGCCGGTGAGCGGGTCGAAGAGGTAGTCGCCGAGCAGCCGCCACCCGTCGCGCGCGACCAGGCGCACGGCCTCGACGACGTAGTCGGCCACCGTGTCGGAGATGAAGTAGTTGAAGTTCACCCGCACCCAGCCGGGCTTGATGCCCTCGCAGCCGCCGGTGATCTCGCGCTCGAACTCGTGGCTGCGCTCGAGGTCGATGCCGAGCAGGCGGTGTCCGTACGGTCCGGCGCACGAGCAGCCGCCGCGCGCCTGGACCCCGAACAGGTCGTTGAGCAGCGCGACGACGTAGTTGTGGTGCAGGTACTGCCCCGACGGCGCCCGGACGACGAACGAGACGATCGACAGCCGCGGGGCGTCGAGGTTGCCGAGGATCTCGATGCCCGGCTCCGCCCTCCACGCCGCGACCGCCCGCGAGAGGAAGTGCTCCTCGCGTGAGCGGATCGTCTCCACTCCCACGGCCTCCTTGAGCTGGAAGACCAGCCCCGCGCGCACCGACTCGATGATCGCGGGCGTGCCGCCCTCCTCGCGGTGGGCGGGGTCGGCGAGGTAGGCGTGGTCCTCGGGGTTGACGTAGGCGACGGTCCCGCCGCCGGGGACGACCGGGACGCGGTTGGTGAACAGCTCGCGGCGGGCGGCGAGGACGCCGGGTGTCGACGGCCCGCCGATGAACTTGTGCGGCGAGAGGAAGATCGCGTCCTTGTAGGCGAGCGGGTCGCCGTCGACCGGGGCCGTCATCTCGATGTCGACGTACGGCGCCGCGGCCGCGAAGTCCCAGAAGGCGAGCGCGCCGTGGGCGTGGAGCATCGCCGAGATGCCGTAGGTGTCGCTGACGATGCCCGTGACGTTCGAGGCCGCGCTGAACGACCCGATGACGAGGGGACGGTCGGCGAACTGCTCGAGGCGCTCCCTCAGGTCCTCGTGGCAGACCCCGCCGTCGGCGTCCTGGCGGATGGCGACGACGTCGGCGACGCACTCGCGCCACTGCACCTCGTTCGAGTGGTGCTCGTAGGGCCCGATGAGGACGACCGGCCGCTGGTCGGCGGGGACGTGGCGCGCGAGGTCCCACCGGTCCTCGAGGTTGGAGGGGATCCGCAGCCCGAGGACGCCGATCAGCTTGTCGATGGCGCCCGTGCACCCCGACCCCGTGAACAGGACCACCGTGTCGTCGTCGCCGTGCACCCCCTCGGTGATGATGCGGCGCGCGTCCTCGCGCAGGCGGGTGGTCTGCAGGCCGGTGCCGCTGCTCTCGGTGTGGGTGTTGGCGTACCCGGGGAGCACCTCGTCGCGGATGAAGTCCTCGATGAAGGTCAGCGCCCGACCGCTCGCGGTGTAGTCGGCGTAGGTGACGCGACGGCGGCCGTAGGGGGTCTCCATCACGTGGTCCTCGCCGATGACGGAGGACCGGATGAGCTGGAGCAGGGCCTCGGCCCGGCCCGGTGCGTCGTTGCTGCCGTGCATGCCCCACAGGCTCCCACGGTGCGGCTCTGGTGGCGGTCAGGGTGGGTGCGGGTCCGCCTCACATCCGAGACGCGGCGCGGCAGACTGGGGACAGGCCATCGAGTGGGTCGAGACCTGACGACCTCGCCAGCGGCGTCGCGCAGGCGTACGGTCCGTGGCATGGGCTCGATCCACGAGCGGATCGTCGCGGCGCAGAACGCGCGCGACCCCGTGTCGTTCGCCGCCCTGTTCTCCCAGGACTACGTCAGCGAGCAGCCGGCCCACCCCGGTCGCGCCTTCACCGGCCGCGCCCAGGTGCTCGAGAACTGGACCGGTGTCTTCGGCGGCGTCCCCGACTTCCGCGCCGAGCTCGTCGCCACGGCCACCTCCGGTGACGTCGAGTGGGGCGAGGTGAGCTGGTCCGGCACCCACGTCGACGGGTCGGCGTTCGCCATGCGGGGCGTCGTCATCGCCACCGTGCACGACGGCCTCATCGCCTCGGCCCGGCTCTTCGTCGAGCCGGTGGAGGCCGGCGGCGACATCGCCGAGGCCGTGGACGAGCTGTACCACCCGCCGTCGGAGTAGCGTCCGTCGTGGCAGGTCAAGAGCCGTTCCGTGGTCGGCACAGGAGGTCGGATGGCACGCGACGTGCTCGACGAGGAGCGCGGCCACCGCAGGTCGGGTGAGGGAGAGCACCGCCTGCCCCCCACCGTCGCCGTGATCGTGGCGATCGTGGCTTACGCCCTGCTGCCACAACCCCTGCTCGTCGGCCCGCGCTTTGCGATCCCGGTCGTCGAGGCGCTGCTCCTCGTCTCGCTCGTGGTCGTCAACCCGGTGCGGGTCGTCCGGTCGAACCGCTGGGCGCGCTGGGTGTCGGTCGTCCTCGCGCTCGTCGTCATCGGGGCGAACCTCGTCGCGCTCGGGATGCTCGTGGGCACCCTGGGCTCCGACGAGGACCCCAAGGGCCTGCTGCTCGGCGGTGTCCAGGTGTGGCTGACGAACGTCATCGGGTTCGCGCTCCTCTACTGGGAGCTCGACCGCGGCGGGCCCGTCGCACGGCACCGCTCGCGGCGCGACCAGCTGCCACCCGCCGACTGGCGGTTCTCGCAGGACGAGAACTCCGGCGCGGTCAGCGAGGTCGCGGCGACGGCGAGCGCCCGCAGCGGGTGGATCCCCGAGTTCGTCGACTACCTGTACCTGTCGGTGACGAACTCCAGCGCCTTCAGCCCGACCGACACGATGCCGCTGAGCACGCGCGCCAAGCTGCTCATGGCGATGCAGTCGACCGCCGCGCTGGCGATCTCCCTGCTCATCGTCGCGCGGGCCGTGGGGTCGCTCGGCGGGGGCTGAGGGGCGGGCGTCCGTGTCGGCATCCTCCGTGGACGGCGCGCACCGGACGCGACGAGGAGGCCGCTGCGGTCGTACGGTGCGGGTGGACGGTCGTGTCGTCGGAGGAGGAAACGGATGAGCTCGCTCGAGAAGGCTCCGCCCCAGGTGTCACTGCTGCTGCGCCTCGAGGAGCTCTCCGCCCTCGATGGCGCGGTCGCCGCCATCGAGCCGACGATCCGCTCGACCTTCGGGTCGGGGGCTCGCGGGCAGGTGCTGCGCGGCGACTGGCTGGGGCACGCGCTCCATCCGGTGCTCACCGACTTCGTGCTGGGGTCGTGGACCTCGGCGACCCTGCTCGACCTCGTCGGCGGCAAGAGCTCGCGCGGCGCCGCGCAGCAGCTGGTGGGCGCGAGCCTGTTCGCCGTCGGCCCGACGGCATGGACCGGCTGGGCGCAGTGGTCGGAGGCCGGGACGCGCGACAAGCGGGTCGGGCTCGTGCACGCCGTGACCAACGGGCTCGCCATCGGCCTCTACGCGGCCTCGTACGTCTCCCGCAAGCGCGGCCGTCACGAGGCCGGGGCGCGGTTCGGCCTCGCCGGGGCGACGGCTGCTGCGGTCGGCGGCTTCCTCGGCGGTCATTTGTCGGCGGCACGCAAGGTCGGGACGCACCACCCGGCGTTCGACGGCACCACCGGCTGATTCGGCGAAGGGGTCGACAGGTCCGTTCGGCGGGTGCCACGCTGTGGCGCATGCGCACCATCCGGATGCAGGCCGCCGCCGTCGGGCTCGCCCTCGGTGTGGTCCTGTCCCTGCCGGCGCTCGTGGTCCTGGTGATCGTCACCGAGGACGCCGCCCAGGCCGTGGGAGCCTGGCCTGCCGTGGCGGTGCCCCTCTGGGTGCTGGGCACGGGGCTCGGCCTCCTCTTGGGCCGACGCCGCCACATCGTCCCGGCCTCGGCCCAGCGCCTCGCGACGCCGGGCGACATCTCCGCCTGACCCGTCCACCCGTCGGGAGTCCGTCGGTTCGAGGTGTTCCGGCGGTGCGCCATGCCGGCCGAACACCTCGACCCACTGCATGACCCTGCCGGGTCGAGGTGAAACTCCACCTCCACAGCGTCGACTTCCACCTCGAATCGGCGCACACCCCCGCCGGGTCGAGGTGAAGATCTACCGCCACAGGGTCGGGTTTCACCTCGAATCGCGGGATCGTGACCGGATGCATGGTCGTGCAGTTTTGCACTGGCGTGCATCCAAGGCGTACGCTGGCGTCCATGACCATCCACCGCACGCGCTCCGTCGAGGGCGACCGCTGCTCCGTCGTGGCCGCGGCGACCTCGCTGCGCGACCGCAAGCGCGACGAGACCCGCCGCTCGCTGGCGGCCGCGGCCTACGGCATCGTCCGCGACGAGGGCGTCGAGGCCCTCACCGCCGAGTCCGTCGCCGACCGCGCCGGCGTCTCGCGCCGCACCTTCTTCAACTACTTCCCCAGCGTCGACTCCGTGCTCACCGCGAGCATCGCCGAGTTCTTCGACTCCATCGGGGACCGGCTCGAGGCCCGACCGGCCGACGAGGACGTCCTCGACAGCGCGCTGGCCGTCATCAGCAACCCGAGCGACGTCGAGCTCCTCGAGCGCATCGCCGTCATCGCCCGCGCGGCCGAGGTCTCCACCCACGCCCGCGGCCTCTGCCTCGTCGAGCTGCACGAGTGGCTCGACTGGCTGGAGGGCTGGCTGCGCGGTCGCCTGCCCGAGGGGACCGACGACCTCGTCATCGCCACCACGGCATCAACCCTCGTCGGCGCGGCCGAGGCCGCGTTCCGCGTCTGGGCCCGGGCCGCCGCCACCCCCGGCGCCGACCCGCTCGACCTGCGCTCCACCGTCACCACCGCCCTCGACCTCCTGCGCACCGGGCTCGACCCGCAGCGCACCGGCCGCGTCGCCGCGCGGACCTCCTGACCTCCTTCACCCCCATCGGGAAGGCTCCCCATGTCCTCCGTCCTGTACCGCCTCGGCCGCTGGTGCGCCACGCACGCCTGGCGCGTCATCGCCATCTGGGTCGTCCTGCTGACCGCCGTCGGCGCGGCCGCCGGCACCCTCGGCAATCCCCTCAGCAGCCGGATCACCATCCCGGACACCCAGTTCCAGCGCGTCCTCGACACCCTCGGCCGGGAGATCCCGGAGGCCGCGGGCGGGTTCGCCACGGTCGTCCTCCAGAGCGACGACGGCGCCTTCACCGACGCCCAGCGCCAGACCGTCAAGGACGTCCTCGCGACGTGGCGCGAGGTCCCCCACGTCACCCGCGTCATCGACCCCTTCGACGCGCAGGCGCAGCTCGACGACTCAGGGACCTCGCTGGAGACCGCGAAGACGAAGCTCGCCGACGGCGCCGCGAAGCTCGAGAAGGGCCGCGCCCAGCTGAACGACGGCAAGCTCCGGCTCGCCGGCGGCGAGGCGCTCCTCGCCCAGCTCGAGAAGGCCAACCCCGACGACCCCTCCATCCCCGCCCTGCGCACCCAGGTCGAGGACGGCCGCGCGCAGCTCGCGAAGGCCGAGGCCGACCTCACCAAGGGCGAGACCGACCTCGCCGCGGGGCGGGCCCAGTACGTCGACGGCTCCGCCGTGCGCGCCGCCTCCGGCGGGACGGGCCTGGTGAGCGAGGACGGCACGGTCGCGGTCACCCAGCTCCAGTTCGACGACGCGCCCCAGTCGGTGCCGCTCGAGGACCGCGAGAAGGTCCCCGCCGCCGCGGCCGAGCAGCTCGAGGCCGCCGGCATCACCGCGCACTACAGCGTGGAGATCACCCAGGACGTCGCGCTCGTCGGCCCCGGCGAGATCCTCGGCCTCACGGTGGCGATCCTCGTGCTCGTCGTCGTGCTCGGAAGCCTCGTCGCCGCGGGGCTCCCGCTGCTCGTCGCCCTCCTCGGCGTCGGCGTGGGCCTCGGCTCGGCGATGGCCCTGACCGCCGTGGTCGACCTCAACCAGACGACGCCGGCGCTCGCCCTCATGCTCGGGCTCGCGGTCGGCATCGACTACGCCCTCTTCATCGTCAACCGGCACCGCGCCTCGCTGCTCGCCGGCATGGACCCCGTCGAGTCGATCGGCCGGGCCGTGGGCACCGCGGGCAGCGCGGTCGTCTTCGCCGGCACCACGGTCGTCATCGCGCTCGCCGCCCTGACCCTGTCGGGGATGCCGATCCTCGCCGAGATGGGCCTCGTCGCCGCCGGCACGGTCGCCGTGTCGGTCGTCGTCGCGGTGACCGTGAGCCCGGCGGTGCTGCGGCTCATGGGCCCGCGCGTGGTCTCGAAGCGCGGCTGGCGCAAGGCCGGATACGCCACGCCCGGCGTACTGACCACGCGGGAGACCGCCGGCCACGCCTCCGACGAAGAGCACGGCGGCTGGTACGTCCGCGTGGTCACCGCCCGCCCGTGGCTCACGGTGCTCGGCGTCGTGGCAGTGCTCGGCACGGCGGCCATCCCGGTGGCCTCGATGCAGCTCGGCCTCCCCGACGGCGGCGCCGAGCCGAAGGGCTCGTCGGCGCAGCTCGCGTACTCCACCATCGGCGACGCCTTCGGCCCCGGCATGAACGGCCCGGTCATCGCCGTCGCGACCCTCCCCGAGGCCGGCCGCCCCACCACCGACGCCGAGGTCCTGCACGAGCAGGCACGGATCGCCACCGCCCTCAAGGACGTCGAGGGCGTGCGCAGCGTCCTGCCGTTCGGCGTCAGCGACGACAAGGACACCCTGGCGTTCCAGATCGTCCCCACCACCGGCCCCGCCGACCCCGCGACGAAGGAGACGGTGGACCGCATCACCTTCGCCACGGGCACCCTCGCGCGGCACAGCGGCGTCGAGGTCGGCCTCACCGGCCAGACCGTGGCGAACATCGAGCTGTCCGAGCGGATGGCCGCGGCGCTCCCGGGCTACCTGCTCGTCGTCGTGGGGCTCTCGGTCGTCATCCTCGTGCTCGTCTTCCGGTCGGTCGTCGTGCCGCTCGTGGCGACCGGCGGGTTCCTCCTGTCGATCGGCGCGGCCTTCGGTGCCACCGTCGCCGTGCACCAATGGGGTTGGGCCGGAAGCTTCTTCGGGGTCAACCACCCCGGGCCGATCCTCGCGTTCGGGCCGATCATCCTCATCGGCGTGCTCTTCGGCCTGGCCATGGACTACCAGATGTTCCTCGTCTCCGGGATGCACGAGGCCCGCGCCCACGGGCAGGACAGCCGCACCGCGGTGCGCACCGGGTTCGTCCACGGCGCCAAGGTCGTCACGGCCGCCGCGGTCATCATGTTCTCGGTGTTCCTCGGCTTCGCGTACAGCCACCTGGCGATGGTCCGGCCGATCGGGTTCGGGCTGGCCGTGGGCGTCATCGTCGACGCCGTGCTCGTCCGGATGACGCTGACGCCCGCCGTCATGCACCTGCTCGGCGACCGAGCCTGGTACCTGCCGCGCTGGCTCGACCGGCTCCTGCCCGACCTCGACGTCGAGGGGCTCAAGCTCTCCGAGCGCCTCGCGTCCGGCGAGCTCGGCCGGCCCGCGGCCTCCACGCAGCCCCCGGCCCGGCCCGAGGCCGACGCCGCAGCCGAGGGGGAGGCCGAGGCCGAGGCGTCATCCGAGCCGGAGCCCGCCCGCACCTCCTGACCCTCTTCGACTGATTGCGCTGAACCCACGCCCGGGACGCCCCCGAGCGTGGGTTCAGCGCACTCAGTCGCGGGTTGTCAGCGGGGGAGGGCGCGGCGCGGCATCGCGCTCGGGTGCTTGATGAGGTCGGTGAGCAGCGCCACGGCCCGGTCGGCGGCGGGGTTGCTCGTCCCGTCGTCGCGCACCAGGGCGGCGAGGTGCCGCACCGGCGCCGGGGGCTCGAGGGCGACCCGCACCACGCTGGCCGGCAGGCTGCGGGCGGCCAGGCCCGGCATCACCGACACCCCGATGCCCGCCCCGACGAAGCCGATCGCCGTGTAGTGGTCCTGCGCCTGCACGGTGAACCGCGGCCGGAACCCCGCTGCGGCACAGGCCGCCACGAGCAACCGGTGCCCGAAGGCCTTCGCGTAGTCGTTGCTGACCCACGTCTCGCCGCGCAGCGCCGCCAGCGGGATGGCCGCCTCCTCGGCGAGCGCGTGTCCGCGGGGCAGGACCGCCACGTACTGGTCGTCGATGAGGTCGATCCGGTTGTACCCCTGCGGAACCGGCGCGTCGGGCGGGTCGATGACGAGGTCGATGTCGGGGCGTGGGCCCCGGTGCTCGACCTCGGTGAGGACGAGCTCGAGGACGAGGTCGGGGTACTCGTTGGTCAGCCGCTTGACGAGCGAGGGCATCCACGCGGCGCCGGCCGACGCGAAGTACCCGATGGTCAGCCTCCCTGACCGCCCGTCGCGCAGGTCCTGCACCACCTGGTCGAGCCGGCCCCACTGGCTCATCACCTCGTCGGTCTGGGCGTCGAGGACGAGGGCCGCCTCGGTGGGGACGATCCCCCGCCCGGCGCGCTGGAACAGGGTCAGCCCGGTCTCCTTCTGCAGGGACTGGAGGTGCTGCGACACCGCCGAGGACGTCAGCCCCAGGTTGTCGGCGGCGGCCTGGACGGAGCCGCTCGCGACGACGGAGCGGAAGATGCGGAGGCGATGGGGGTCGAGCATGGATGAATCTTAAGCCAGACTGCACGACCCCTAAGCAAAGTCGCGTTGTGCTGAACAGTTTTGTCCTCCACCATTGAGGACATGAACACCGCAACCCTCTCCGTCCAGAAGGCTCGTGCCCTCGCCGCCCAGTTCCGCACCAGCCGCCACAACGGCCGCAGCTGGAGCCAGCACTCCGACCGCGACCTCGTGCGCGAGTCGCAGGAGCTCTACCTCATGGCGCAGGCCACCGCCCCCCGCATGTACTGACCGCAGCACCCCGCACCACCCGCCCGGCACGCGCCACCGACGCCGCCGCCGGGCTGCGACGTCACCCGGTCGCACCGCATCCTGACCCTCACGCCACGACCTGGCGGGGGGTCAGTGTCGTTTCCGGGGGTCCTCGCAGGTCAGCACCGGTCAGCGCCGGTCAGCGCCGGTCAGCGCCCGTGTCGAAGCCCGTGTCGGCCTGCGCGCAAAGGCCCGCCACGCCATCGCGGGTGCAAGGCTCGACGCCAGGCGGCGCCGCCCCGGTGCCGACACGACAGGAGGGCGCGACATGAGCGACATCCAGGGCGAGGACCCCACGCAGACCGAGGGCCCGGCCGACGCCGGAGCCGGTGACCTCGGGGCGCCGGGCGAGCACGACGGGGGCGCCGACGGCGGCGCCGGGGGCGACACGGAAGGTCCCGCCGACAGCGGCGTGGGCGACCCGGGCACCCCGGACGAGCACGACGGCGGCGCCGACGGTGGCGCCGAGGGCCCGGCCGACGCCGGAGCCGGCGACGCGGCCACCCCCGGTGAGCACGACGGCGGCGCCGACGGCGGGGCGGACGCCTCCTGATGAACCCGTCCGCCGACGCCCGCTCCGCGACACCCGTCGCGGGCCCGGGCGCGGTTCCGGACGCCCTCGAGCCCACGACCGGAGCCGCACGCCCCGGCCGTGGGCTCGGGGCCTTCGTCGGCGTCCCGCGCGAGACGTTCGCGCGCGAGCACTGGGGCCGCGCGCCGCTGCTCACCCGCTCGCAGGACCTCCCGGCACCCACCCACGGCTTCGGCCCCGCCGCGGTCGACGAGCTGCTCTCCTCTCGGGCGCTGCGCACCCCGTTCCTGCGGATGGCGCGCGACGGCGCCACCCTGCCCGACGCCGCGTTCACCCTCGGTGGGGGCGTCGGTGCCGCCATCGGCGACCAGGTGAGCGAGGACAAGGTCCTGCGCCAGTTCGCCGAGGGCGCGACGATCGTCCTCCAGGCCCTCCACCGCACCTGGGCGCCGGTCGCCCGCACGGCTCGCGAGCTCGCCGCCGACCTCGGCCACCCGGTGCAGGTCAACGCCTACGTCACCCCGCCGCAGAACCGTGGCTTCGACGACCACTACGACGTCCACGACGTGCTCGTCGTCCAGGTGGCCGGCGAGAAGCACTGGAGCGTGCGGCCGCCCGTCATCGAGGCGCCGCTGCGCACCCAGCCCTGGACCGACCGCCGTGAGGACGTCGCACGCGCCGCCGGGGCCGGCCCCGTCATCGACGCCGTCCTGCGCCCCGGCGACTGCCTCTACCTCCCCCGCGGCTGGCTGCACTCGGCCACGGCGCTCGGCGGGGTCAGCACCCACCTGACCTTCGGCGTCCACACCTGGACGGTCCGCCACCTCCTCGACGACCTGCTGCACGCCGCCACCACCCACCTCGACGACGACCCGGCCGCCCGCGCGTCCCTGCCCCTCGGGGTCGACGTCCTCGACCCGATGACGCCCGCCCGCCACCGCGAGGCCGTGCGTGCCGCCCTCGAGGCTGCCCTGGACGCCGTGTCCGACGACGACCTCGCCCGCCTCCTCGCCGCCCGGGGACGGGGTGCCCAGCGGGCCGAACCCCTCGGGGTGCTCGACCAGCACGCGGCCGCCGAGCGCACGCACGCCCATGCCTGGCGGGTCCGTGACGGCCTCGCCGCCCGGTGGGAGGGCGACACACTCGTCACGCGGGTGGCCCGCGTCGACGTGCCCCCGACCGCCCGCGATGCCGTGCGCGTCGTCCTCGCCGGCGACCTCGACCCCGCCCGGCTGCACCCCGACGACCTGCGGCGCCTCGTCCTCGCGGGCGTCCTCCTCCCGGCCGACGGTGGCGCCGGCCCTGCGGCCCCGCTCCCCTAGCTCGAGCCCCGCACCACGAGGGTCGTCGGGAGGACGGTCTCCGCCGCGACCACCTGCCCGGCGATCCGCGCGAGGAGGAGGTCGGCCATCACCGCGCCCATCTCCTCCACCGGCTGCCGGACGGTGCTCAGCTCGGGGTCGGTGTGCCGGCAGACGGGGGCGTCGTCGAAGCCCACGAGGGAGACGTCGAGCGGCACCCGCAGCCCGGCCCCGCGCAGCACCCGCAGGGCCCCGGTGGCCATGAGGTCGGAGGCCGCGAACACCCCGTCGGGCGGTGGCCCGGCCGCGAGGAGGCCGCGCATCGCGGCCTCGCCGCTGCGCTCGCTGTAGTCGCCCTCGACGACCCGCAGGTCGGCGGGATCGAGGCCGGCGGCCGACCACGCCTCGCGGGCGCCCGCGAGGCGGTCGACGCCCGACGACATGTCCTGCGGCCCCGTGATGACGGCGACCGCCCGGCGGCCCCGCTCGACGAGGTGCGCGACGGCGGCCCGCCCACCCTCGTGGTTCGCTGCGTCGACGACGCAGGCCGGGCGCCGCTGGGCGGGGCGGCCCGCGCACACGGTGGGCACGCCCCGGGCCTCGAGGACGTCGGGGAGGTCGTCGTCGGCGTGCAGCGACAGCAGGAGAGCCCCGTCGGCGTGGCGGTCGGTGAGGTAGTCCAGGACGCGGGCCCGCTCACGCGGCCGACCGGCCATCATCAGGAGGAGCTGGACGGGCGTGGACCCCAGGCGTTCGCCGATGCCGCGCACCGCCGCGGCGAAGTAGGGGTCGCCGAAGAGGCGGTCGCCGTCCTCGGAGACGACGAGGGCCACGGTGTCGGTGCGCCGGGTGACGAGGGAGCGGGCGGCGCGGTTGGGGACGTAGCCGAGCTCGTCGACGGCCCGCAGGACCGCGGCCCGGGCCGACTCGGAGACGTGGGGCGAACCGTTGACGACGCGGGAGGCCGTGCCCCGACCGACGCCGGCCCGGCGGGCCACCTCGTCGATCGTGGGGGGCCGCCCGGCACCCGTGCCGCTGCCGGGTTCCCGGTCGGCCTCGGCACGGGTGCCAGACGGTGCGGGACGGGACGGCCGCGGTCGAGCTGCGTCCGTGCTCCGCGTGGGAGCGCTCCCATCCACCACGGGACAGTTCTCCCACACGGGTGCAGCGGCCGTCCAGCGTTGTCCACCGTCCGTGTCGAAACCGTGACTCGGCCCCGCCCCGGCGGGTGGCTCACCCGTCGAGAGGAGGCGACACGCAGACGCCCGCCCCCACCGGTCTGCGTGGTGCCTCCTCTCGACCGGTGGCGGCTGCGCCGCACAGGGGTTCGGCGGGATTGTGTGCGGCGCCCACATGAAGGGGCGCTGACCGCCCGCCTAGCGTCCATGGACATGGCCGACGCACGCGACGACGCATCCCGGCAGCTCCTCGCGGGGCTCCTCCCCGACCTCGACGGGCGCACCGCCCTCGTCACGGGGGCCGCGAGCGGCATCGGGCTCGCCGTCGCCCGGGCGCTCGCGATCCAGGGCGCCAAGGTCCACGCCGTCGACCGTGACGCCGCGGGCCTCGAGGCCCTGGCCGACCTCGACCTCGTCACCCCCCTGACCGCCGACCTCTCCGACCTCGACGGCCTCACCGCCCTCCCCACCGACATCGACGTCCTCGTCAACAACGCCGGCGTCCAGCACGTCGCCCCGCTCGAGGACTTCCCGGTCGACCGCTTCGACCTCATCCACCGCCTGATGCTCGCGGCCCCCTTCCGGCTCGTGCGGCAGTCGCTGCCCCACATGTACGCCAACGGCTGGGGCCGGGTCGTCAACGTGTCGAGCGTCCACGGGCTGCGGGCCAGCGCCTTCAAGGCGGCCTACGTCAGCGCCAAGCACGGGCTCGAGGGGCTGTCGAAGGTCGTCGCCCTCGAGGGCGGCCCGAAGGGCGTGACGTCGAACTGCGTCAACCCCGCGTACGTCCGCACCCCGCTGGTGGAGAAGCAGGTCGCCGACCAGGCGCGCACCCACGGCATCGAGGAGTCCGAGGTCCTCGAGGACGTCATGCTCGCCCCCGTGGCGGTCAAGCGGCTCGTGGAGCCGGAGGAGGTGGCGAGCCTCGTCCTCTTCCTCTGCGGGCCTGCCGCGGCCTCGGTGAACGGCGCGTCCCTGACCATGGACGGCGGGTGGA
Organism: Oryzobacter telluris; assembly: GCF_043099285.1. Taxonomy (GTDB): domain Bacteria; phylum Actinomycetota; class Actinomycetes; order Actinomycetales; family Dermatophilaceae; genus Oryzobacter; species Oryzobacter telluris. The sequence goes on from NZ_CP170723.1 coordinate 3,876,909, forward strand.
CGGCGCACTGAGCGCGGCCGCCCCCACCCGGGGACCGCGACCCCTCCCTAGGATCGGGGCCGTGACGAGCGAGCCGGAGCAGCAGACCCCCGCCGGGGACGTGCTGGCCCTCCTCGCCCTCCTCGCGGAGGACGCCCCCACCGCCGACGTCGCGGCGGCCCCCGCGCCGCCCGAGGCCCGCGACCTCGCGCTGCGCGTCACCGCCGCCCGCGAGGTGCACCAGCGCCGCGAGGCCGGGCTCAGCGCCCTGCTCGACACCGCCCGCGCCCTGGCCAGCGAGAACGACCCCGCGCAGGTCCTCGACGCCATCGTCCGGCGCGCCCGCTCCCTCCTGCGGGCCGACCTCGCCTACCTGACGCTGTTCGACCCCGAGCACCAGGACACCTACATGCGGGCGACCGACGGGTCGGTGTCGGCGCGGTTCCAGTCGGTGCGGCTCGCCCTGGGCGCCGGTCTCGGCGGCCTCGTCGCGTCCACGTACAAGCCCTACTGGACCGCCGACTACTGGTCGGACAACCGGTTCCGGCACACCGCGCCCATCGACGGCGCGGTCGGCGAGGAGGGGATCGTCGCCATCTGCGGCACGCCGCTGGTCGTCGACGGCACCTTCATGGGCGTGCTCTTCGCGGCCAACCGCAGCCCGCGACCCTTCGCCCTCGAGGACGTCGCCCTCCTCGGCAACCTCGCCACCCTCGCCGCCGTGACGCTCGTGCAGACCCGCGCCCTCGCCGACGCCGAGAACGCCCTCAAGGCCCTGTCCCAGGCCCACGACACCGTGCAGCAGTACGCCGCCGGGGTCGATAAGGCCGCGGCGGCGCACGACCGGTTCGCCTCCCTCGTCCTCGAGGGCGGTGGGGTCGACGACCTCACCCGCGCGCTCGCTGACCTCCTCGGCGGCTGGGCCGTGGTCGTCGGGGAGGACGGTGCCGTGCGCAGCGCGTCGCCGCGCGCCGGCTCGGTGCCCGACTCCCTCGCCGACCTCGATGGCGGCCGCCTCGTCGAGCGCGACGGCGTCTACGGCCTGGCGATCGCCGCCGCCCACGAGCGCCTGGGCACGCTGTTCGTCGGTGGGGTCGGCGAGCTCGACGACTCGGACCGACGCACGGTGGAGCGCGCCGGCGTGGTGACTGCGCTCGTCCTGCTCTTCGAGCGGCAGGCGGCCGACGCCCGGCAGTCGGCCCGCAACCGGGTGGTCTCCGAGCTCGTGTCGGCCCGCGGGTCGGAGGAGGACCGGCTCGAGCTGGCGCGGGGCGCCGGCGTCGACCCGGGGGCCGAGTACTGCCTCCTCGTCCTGCGCGGCGAGCCCGCGGCCTCAACGCGGGCGCTGCTGCTCTCGGCGGGCTCGGCCGTCGGTGAGGGCGCGCTCGTCGGCGCCCACGACGGCGACACCATCGCGCTCGTCCCCGGCTCCGACCCGGACGCCCTGGCGCGCACCACCGCCCAGCGCCTCGGCCGCCGCACCGCCGCGACCGTGGCCGGGGTGGGGCCGCTCACCGGCGTCGAGGGCATCCCCGCCGCGCACGAGGAGGCGGTGCGCACCGTGGCCGCGCTGGTCGCCCTCGGCCACCGCGGGCGCGGGGCGGCCGCCACCCAGCTCGGGTTCGCCGGTCTCATCGTCGGCTCGGCCCCGGACGTCGAGTCCTACGTGCGCCGCGAGCTCGGCCCGCTCGTCGACTACGACGCCAAGCGGGGCACCGACCTCGTCGGGACCCTCGCCGCGTTCTTCGAGGCCGGCCGCAGCCCGCTGCACGCCGCGGGGGCATTGCACGTGCACGTCAACACGGTGGCGCAGCGGCTCGAGCGGGTCGGCGCCCTCCTCGGCGAGGACTGGCAGGAGCCCGAGCGCTCCCTCGAGCTCCAGCTCGCGCTGCGCCTCACCCGCCTCCTCGACCACCCGTAGACCCGCGGCGAGTGCGGAAACGGTCGCCGGAGCAACCATTTGCGCACTCACCGCCACGCCGTCCCGCGGCGAGTGCGGAAACGGCGGCCGGGGCAACCACGTCCGCACTCACCGCCAGTGGGAGGGTGGAGGCGTGCGAGCCCTGACGTACGCCGCGTTCGGCGCCACCCCCGTCGTGGCCGAGCTCCCCGACCCCACGGCCCCGCCCGGCGGCGCCGTCGTGCGGGTGCTGGCGAGCGGCCTGTGCCGCAGCGACTGGCACGGCTGGATGGGCCACGACACCGACATCACGACCTTCCCGCACGTCCCGGGGCACGAGCTGGCCGGCGTCGTCGAGGCCGTGGGCGAGGGCGTCGACCCCACCTGGGTGGGGCAGCGGGTCACGGCACCGTTCGTGATGGCGTGCGGCGCCTGCGACGTCTGCGCCGCCGGTGACGGCCAGGTCTGCCCGCAGCAGCGCCAGCCCGGGTTCACCGACCCGGGGTCGTTCGCCGAGCTCGTCGTCGTGCACGCCGCGGGCACCAACCTCGTGCGCCTGCCCGACGGCCTCGACGTCCGCGCCGCGGCGGGACTGGGCTGCCGCGTGGCGACCGCGCACCGGGCCGTCGTCGCCCGCGGGGGCGTGAAGGCCGGCGAGCGGGTCCTCGTCATCGGGTGCGGCGGGGTCGGACTGGCCGCGGTGGCCGTCGCCCGGTCGCGGGGCGCGCTGGTGTGCGCCGTCGACGTCTCGGCCGCCTCCCTCGACCGCGCCCTCGCCAACGGGGCCGACGAGGTCGTCGACGCCTCGATCGGAGCCGACCGGGTCGTCGAGGCCGTGCTCCACTGGTCCGGCGGTGCGGGGGTCGCCGTGGGCGTCGACGCCCTCGGGTCTCCCGACGCGTGCCGGACGAGCATCCTGTCCCTGGCCCGCCGGGGACGGCACGTGCAGGTCGGGCTCCTGCCCCCGGACGCCGGGCGCGCCGACGTCCCGATGGAGCGCGTCATCGGGTGGGAGCTCGACGTCCTCGGCAGCCACGGGATGGCCGCGGCCGACTACCCGGCCCTGCTCGGCGACGTCGCGAGCGGGCGGCTGGTCCTCGCCGACCTCATGGCCCCCGACACCGAGCCGCTCGGGCTGGAGGAGGCCGGCGCGGCGCTCGTCGCGATGGGCGGGGCGCCCTCGCGCGGCATCCTCGTCGTCGACCCCTCCCGGTAGCGGCGGCCCGCCCGGGTTCAGTCGGGCAGGTGGTCCAGGAGCAGCGCGGTGAAGTCGGCCGGGCGCTCCATCGAGGGCAGGTGGGCGACGTCCGGCCAGTCGACCCGCCTGGCGCCGGGGACGAGCCCCTCGACGAGGTCGGCCGCCGCGCGGGAGGTCTCCAGGTCGAAGTGACCCACGAGAACGGTTGTGGGGCAGGTGATCTCGTCAAGGTGGTCGGTGATCGGCGGGTCGGGCTCGACCTCGTCGACGTCGTCGGGCCAGGTCTCGCCGAGGACGAAGACGGCGTGCTGCATCCGGCGGACCGCCTCGACGACGGCGGGGTCGACGGCCGACCGCTCACGCTCCGGTCCGACCACCCACGCGACGAGGTTCGCCTCGGTCGCGGCGTCGAGGTCGTCGGCCGCGAGCGCCGCCCGCTCGGCCACGAGGAAGTCCTGGAGGTCGCCGGTCAGCTCGGTCAGCAACGAGCCTCCCGGCGGCGCCAGCAGCAGGGAGGCGACCCGGTCGGGGTGCTGCAGCGCCAGGGTCACGGCCACCCCGGCGCCGAAGGAGGCCCCCACCAGGTGCGCCCGCGCGATCCCCAGCGCGTCGAGGAGCGCCACGACGTCGGCGACGTGGTCGAGCGGCCCGTCCGGCGGCGTCACCGACTCCCCGAAGCCCCGCAGGTCGGCCCGCACGGTGTCGCGCACGGCGGTGAGGTCGTCCCACTGCGGGTCCCACAGCCGGCGGTCGGCGACGCCGGCGTGGAGGAGGAGGACGGACGTGGCGCCGCGCGGCCCGCTCCGGTCGTGGGCGAGGCCGGGGGTGGAGGTCATCAGGCCATGAAAGCCCGCGGAGGTCGCCGTGCGCCACCGGGTTGTCGGGTGGAGACTGCCGGGATGGGACTGCGCGAGCGGTGGGAGGAGCGGGTCCTGCCACGCCTGACGCACCGGGCCCTGCAGGGCGAACCGGCGGCGACCTGGCGACGAGGCACCTGTGCCACCGCCCGTGGCGAGGTCCTCGAGATCGGGTTCGGGTCCGGTCCGAACCTCGAGCACTACCCACCCGCCGTCACCCACGTGCTGGCGGCCGAGCCGTCGGACCTCGCGTGGGAGCTCGCCGCCGACCGGGCGCGCGCCTTCGGGTGGCCAGCGGCGCGTGCAGCCGTGGTGGGGCCCGGCGCGGGTGGCTGCCACGTCGACCGTGACGTCGTCGCCCTGCTCCGGGGTCGGGGGACGCGCTCAGGCGAGCGAGAGGAAGAGCTTTTCCATCGCCGCGACGTCGGTCGTGCCGTCGGGGTCGGTGATGCACTGCCGCAGCCCCACGGCGATGACGGCGAAGCCGGCCCGGTCGAGGGCCTTGGAGACCGCCGCCAGCTGGGTCACGATGTCCTGGGCGTCGCGACCGTCCTCGATCATCTTCAGGACGCCGCCGATCTGGCCCTGCGCACGGCGCAGCCGCTTGACGACCGCCTGCATCTCTTCAGGGTTCAGCTCCATTGAGCGGGCCTTCCCCTCGACTGGTGGACGGCGCGACGATACCGGTGCGGGGCCGGCCTCGTCAGGCGTTCTGCGCGTCCGCCCCCGCGGCCGCACCGGCCTGCTGCGCGGCGAGCTGCGCGCGCACGTCCTCCATGTCGAGGCCCTTGACGCCCTCGATGACCTGCTCGAGCCCGGCCGGCGGCAGCGCCCCGGACTGGCGGTAGACGAGGATCCCCTCGCGGAACGCCATGATCGTGGGGATCGAGGTGATCTGCGCGGCCCCGGCGAGCGCCTGCTCGGCCTCGGTGTCGACCTTGCCGAAGACGACGTCGTCGTGCTTGGCGCTGGCCTTGTCGTAGGTCGGGGCGAACTGGCGGCACGGGCCGCACCACGACGCCCACCAGTCGACGAGGACGATGTCGCTCGTCGTGATCGTGGTCTCGAAGGTGTCGGCGGTCAGCTCGACGGTGGCCATGGTGCTGCTCCTCGGGGTCGACGGTCGTCGTGGTCAGGCGCTGGACCTGCTCGTTCCGGTCCGGCGCGTCAGGGGGTGGAACGCCACGGGCGCCCCGCATCATCCCGCGTGGCGGGGCGCGGCAGGATGGTCGGCGTGTCGGCCCCTCTCCCCCTCGCCCTCGACGCGGTGCTCGACGGGCTCCCGGCCGACGCCCTGCGCCGCGCGACGGCCACCCTCATCGAGGTCTACCGCAGCGGTGCCCCGCCCACCGCCCAGGTGCTGCGCGACCCCGTGACCGCCGCGGCCTACGCCGCCTACCGGATGCCCGCGACGCACGCCGCCGTGGCCCGCGCGCTGCGCCACGTCACCGACCTGGTCCCCGCCGCGGACCTCGGGGTCCGCTCGCTCGTCGACCTCGGCGGGGGCACCGGCGCCGCCACCTGGGCGGTCGCCGACGCCTTCCCCGACCTCGAGCGGGCCACGGTCCTCGACGGCTCGCCGGACGCCCTCGACCTCGGCCGCCGGATCGCCGGCCACGGCGACGGGGCCGTCGCCTCCGCCACCTGGGACCGGATGCTGATCGGCGCGAACCCCGTTGTGCCACAGGCGGACCTGGTCACCCTCAGCTACGTCCTCGGAGAGCTCGACGACTCCCTCCACACCCCCGTCATCGATGCCGTGGCCGCCGCCGCGCGCCTCACCCTCGTCATCGAACCGGGCACCCCGCGCGGCTACGCGGCCGTCCTCGCGGCGCGCGACCGCCTCGTTGCGGCCGGGTGGCACCTCGTGGCCCCGTGCCCGCAGGACGGCCCGTGCCCGGTGGCCGCGCGCGACGACTGGTGCCACTTCTCGGTCCGGCTCGACCGCTCGGGGCTGCACCGGCGCGTCAAGGGCGGGGCGCTGGGGTACGAGGACGAGAAGTTCTCCTACGTCCTCGCGAGCCGCGACCCGCTCCCCCGGGCGGCCGGTCGCGTGCTGCGCCACCCGGTCACCCGCAAGGGCCTGGTGCAGCTCGAGGTGTGCGACGCGACGGGGTCCACGGAGAGGGTGGTGGTCACCCGGCGCAGCGGAACCGCGTACCGTACGGCGCGCGACACGTCCTGGGGAGACGCGTGGCCACCGGAACCAGCCCTGTTAGGGTCAGTTGAGGAATGATTCCCAGTACCAAAGGAGCGTGACACATGACGAAGAAGGACATCGCGCAGGCCGTCGCCGGCCGCACCGACGTCTCCGCCACTGCCGCCGAGGAGATCCTCTCCGCGGCCCTGGACGTCATCGGCGAGCAGCTCGCCAAGGGCGAGGAGGTCCGCCTGGCGGGCTTCGGCACCTTCGAGACCCGTGAGCGTGCGGCCCGTACCGGCCGCAACCCGCAGACGGGCGAGGAGATCGCCATCGCCGCGTCGACCTCGGTCGGCTTCAAGGCCGCGGCGCAGCTCAAGCGCTCCGTCAACGGCTGAGCGACACCAAGCGCCTCGAGGCGCCGTGCACCTGCGGGTGGGCGGCGCCTCGTCGTTTCCCCGGCGCCTTCCCCCCGCCGTGAGTGCGGAACCGGTCGCCCCGGCAACCACGTCCGCACTCACGGCGGGATGGTGGGGTGGCGGGGTCCGTTCGTGCGACCGGCCCGCGGCGACGGATTCCGCAGGCTGAACGACCTCGCAGGCCCCCTTTCAGAAGGCCGGAGCCGTGCGTATGCTCGGAACCATGCACCAGTACATCGGCGGGGAGCGCCGTGACGCGTCCTCGGGCGAGACCTTCGACGTCCTCGACCCCAGCACCAACGAGACGCTCGAGACGGTGACCCTCGCCGGCCCCGACGACGTCGACGCCGCCGTCGCGGCCGCCCGCTCCGCCTTCGGGGAGTGGAGCCGCGCCACTCCCGTCGAGCGCTCCACCGTGCTGCTCAAGGCGGCCGCGCTGCTCGACGAGCGCGCCGAGGAGCTCGCGCAGCTCGAGAGCCGCCAGGCCGGCAAGCCGATCCGCCTCGCGCGCGAGTTCGACGTCCCCGGCACCGTCGACAACACCGCCTTCTTCGGCACGGCCGCCCGCCGCCTCGACGGGATGGCGAGCGCCGAGTACTCCGGCGACCACACCTCCTCCATCCGGCGCGAGCCGATCGGGGTCGTCGGTTCCATCGCCCCGTGGAACTACCCGCTCCAGATGGCGGCGTGGAAGGTCCTGCCCGCCATCGCCGCCGGCAACACGATCGTCCTCAAGCCGGCCGAGATCACCCCGCTGACCTCCCTCCTCTTCGCCGAGGCCTTCACCGAGGCCGGGGCGCCCGCGGGCGTCGTCAACGTCGTCACGGGCACCGGGCCGGTCGCCGGCGAGCACCTCGTCGGCCACGAGGACGTCGACATGACCTCGTTCACCGGGTCCACCGCCGTCGGCCGCCGGGTCATGGCCACCGCCGCGCGCACCGGCAAGCGGGTGCACCTCGAGCTCGGCGGCAAGGCCCCCTTCGTCGTGTTCGACGACGCCGACCTCGAGGCCGCCGTGCACGGCGCGGTGGCGGCCTCCCTCATCAACACCGGCCAGGACTGCACCGCCGCCACCCGCGCGATCGTGCACCGCAGCCTCCACGACGCGTTCGTCCAGGGCGTCGCCGACCTCATGGCCCAGGTCCGGATCGGCGCCACCGACGACGAGGCCACCGACCTCGGCCCCCTGTCGTCCGCCGCCCACCAGGCCAAGGTCGCCCGGATGGTCGAGCGCGCCCGCGGGTACGCGAAGGTCGTCACCGGCGGCGCGACCCCGGGTGGCGACCTCGCCCGCGGCTGCTACTACGAGCCCACCCTCGTCGCCGACGTGCCGCTCGACTCCGAGATCTGGCGCGACGAGGTGTTCGGCCCGGTGCTGGCCGTCGTCGCGTTCGACGACGACGACGAGGCGATCCGCCTGGCCAACGACACCCCGTTCGGCCTGGCCGCCTCCGCCTGGACCCGCGACACCTACCGCGCCGGGCGCGCCACCCGCGAGATCCGCGCCGGCTGCGTGTGGGTCAACGACCACATCCCGATCATCAGCGAGATGCCCCACGGGGGCTATGGCCACAGCGGGTTCGGCAAGGACATGTCGGCCTACTCGTTCGACGAGTACACGAACGTCAAGCACGTCATGCACGACGTCACCGCGGTCGCGCACAAGCCGTGGCACCGCACGATCTTCACCCTCCCCTCCTGACCCGCCCCTCCCCGGCCGGGCGCGGACCCCACCGCGCCTCCTAGGCTGGTGCGCGTCCACGCGACGAAAGGCCGACGATGACCGACTTCCTCACCCCGGAGATCCAGCCCGACCCCGAGCGCGGGGCCCGCGTCGCGCGCGACGACCGCGCCCACGTCTTCCACTCGTGGTCGGCGCAGGCCCAGATCAAGCCCCTGCCCATCGCGGGGGCGTCGGGCAGCCACTTCTGGGACTTCGACGGCAACCGCTACCTCGACTTCTCCAGCCAGCTCGTCAACGTCAACATCGGCTACCAGCACCCGAAGCTCGTCGCGGCCATCGCGGAGGCCGCGGCCCGCCAGTGCACCATCGCGCCGAGCTTCGCCGACGAGTCGCGCTCCGAGGCCGCCCGCCTCATCGCCGAGCGCGCGCCGGGGTCGCTGAACAAGGTCTTCTTCACCAACGGCGGCGCCGAGGCCACCGAGAACGCCATGCGGATGGCGCGGCTGCACACCGGCCGCCACAAGGTCCTCACCACGTACCGCAGCTACCACGGCGCCACGGCCGGCTCCATCACGGCCACCGGCGACCCGCGCCGCTGGGCCAACGAGCCCGGGATGCCCGGCATCGTGCACTTCTGGGGGCCCTACCCCTACCGCTCGCAGTTCCACGCGTCGTCGGCCGCCGAGGAGGGCGAGCGCGCCCTGCAGCACCTGCGCGACGTCATCATGGTCGAGGGGCCGTCGACGATCGCGGCGATCATGCTCGAGACGGTCGTCGGCACCAACGGCATCCTCGTCCCGCCGGACGGCTACCTCGCGGGGGTTCGCGAGATCTGCGACGAGTTCGGCATCGTGTGGATCGCCGACGAGGTCATGGCCGGCTTCGGCCGCTGCGGAGAGTGGTTCGCCGTCGACCACTGGGGTGTCGTCCCCGACCTCATCTGCTTCGCCAAGGGCGTGAACTCGGGGTACGTCCCGCTCGGCGGCGTCGTCATCTCCGACGCGATCGCCGAGACGTTCGAGCAGCGCGCCTTCCCCGGCGGCCTCACGTACTCCGGCCACCCGCTCGCCTGCGCGTCGGCCGTCGCCTCGATCCGGATCTTCGAGGACGAGGGCATCCTCGAGAACGTGCGCAAGGTGAGCGACACGGTCATCGCGCCGCGCCTGGCCGAGATCGCCGAGAAGCACCCGAGCGTGGGCGAGGTCCGCGGCCTCGGCTTCTTCTGGGCGCTCGAGCTGGTGAAGAACCCGGAGACCCGCGAGCCGCTGGTCCCCTACAACGCGAGCGGTCCCGCGGCCGGGCCGATGAACGACTTCGCGGCCGCCGCGAAGGCCGGGGGCCTGTGGCCGTTCGTGCACTTCAACCGCACCCACGTCGTGCCGCCGTGCACGACGACCGCCGAGGAGATGGCGCAGGGCCTGGACATCCTCGACCGGGCGCTCGACGCCGCCGACCAGCACGTTCTCTGATGGGGCTGGCCGACGACGTCGCGAAGGTCCGCGGCATCCTCACCAAGGGGGTGCGCGCGGTCCGGGCCCGTCGGCACGTGCTGGCCGAGCTCGGCCGCCGGCCGCGGGTGCCCGACGGCACGGTCGAGGTCGCGGTCTACTTCACCGACGGCCCGGAGAACCTCTACCAGCTCGACCAGTGGTACGAGCCGCTGCGCCGGCTGCACGAGCGGCACCACGTCACCGTCCTGTCGCGCAACTGGGAGGCGACCCGCGCCCTGCTCGCCGACTGCCCGGTGCCGGTGCACCACGCCCCCGACATCGACGGCGTCGAGGCGTTCCTCGGCCGACAGCCGGTGCGGGCGATCCTCTACGTCAACCAGAACCAGGCCAACTTCTCGGCGATGCGCTTCGCCGACCCCGCGCACGTCTTCATCTGCCACGGCGAGTCCGACAAGGACTACATGTCGAGCAACCAGCTCAAGGCCTACGACCACGTGTTCGTCGCCGGCGACGCCGCCAAGGAGCGCATCGCGCGCAAGCTCGTCGGGTTCGACGACTTCCGGCTCGTCGAGGTCGGGCGGCCCCAGGTCGACGTCACCTACCCGGGTCCCACGCTGCCGGATGACGGCCGCACCGTCGTGCTCTTCGCCCCCACGTGGGAGGGCGACCGCGCCAGCATGCGGTACTCGTCGGTGGCCAGCCACGGGCCGGCGCTCGTGCGCTCACTGGTGGCGACGGGGCGGCACCGGGTGGTGTTCCGGCCGCACCCGCGCACCGGCATCGTGCTGCGCGAGTCCAGGGCGGCCCTCGACGAGGTCATCGGCCTGTTGCGCGAGGCCAACCGGCGCGACCCCGCGGCCCAGCACGTCATCGACGTCGAAGGCGGCTTCGGCTGGCAGCTCGCCGCCGCCGACGTCGCGGTGATGGACGTGTCGGCCGTCGCGTACGACTGGCTCGCCACCGCGAAGCCGCTCCTGCTGACCCGGCCGGCTGAGCCGTCGGCGCTGCTGCCCGACGTCGGCCTCACCACCGAGAGCGACCTGTTCGACGCGGCCGACGCCGTGCGGGCGGCGGAGGTCGTCGACGCCGCGGTGGCGCACCCCTCCGACGCCCACGCCGCCCTCGTGCAGCACTACTTCGGTGACACGACCCCGGGCGCGAGCATGGCCCGCTTCCTCGACGCCTGCGACACGGTCGTCACCGACCGCGCCGCGGCGCTCGAGGTCAGGAACGCGCCGAGGACCTCGCCGGCAGGCTGACGCCGCACTCCTTCGCGGCCGCGGCGAGGTCGGCGCGCACGGCCTTGCGCTCGGCGTCGGTGAGCGGGCCCCAGGGGCGCTGGACGTCGGCCTCGCGCAGGCAGGTCCGCTGCTCGTCGGTCAGGCTGTCCCAGAAGGCGCGGGCGCGGGCGAAGGGGAGCTCGACGTCGCAGGCGTCGGCCGCCTTGGTCAGCTTCTCGCGCAGGGCGGTGCGCTCGGCGACGGACAGCGGCCCGACCGGGCGGGAGCCGACCTCCTTCTTCAGGCACGCCTGCTGGGTGTCGGTGAGGTCCTTCCACCAGCCGCGGGCGGCGCGGGCCGGGGCGGCGGCGGACGTGGCGTCGGCCACCGGCACGGCCGGCAGCGCGGCCTCGACGGCGGCGACGGGGGCCGGGGCCGCGCCCGCCGACGTGGCCGAGGTGGCGACGAGCGCCGTGGTGAGCGTGGCGCCGCCGAGGGCGAGGACGGTGAGCGAGGTGCGCAGGAGCGGCATCGGAGGACCTTTCAGTGGGTGATGGGTGGTGCGTGGTCGAGGACGACGTTCCCGCCCCGACCTCGGGGTCCCGTCGGGCGCACCTCGTGATCCGCTGGAGACCCCTGCGGCCTCTGGTCCACCCCGCGGGCTCTGGTCCACTCGGTCGGCTCTGGTCCACCTGCCCGGATGGCGTCGGAATCGCACCGCCATCCGCGCGGATCGACGCCACCCCGCGGGCTCTGGTCCACTCGGCGGGCTCTGGTCCACCTGCCCGGATGGCGTCGGGTTCGCACCGCCATCCGCGCGGATCGACGCCATCGCGCCGAGTGGACCAGAGCCCGCGGGAGCAGCAGGGCGGGCAGCCCCCAGCGCTCGGGTCCCGACGAGCGGAGGCCGACGCAAGGCGCCCGGAGCCCGGAGCCGGGCGCGCGGCATCCTCAGGAAGTCCCGAGGAAACCTCCAGCCAGCCGCGCACGACGCGTGGGAGCGTGCAGCCATGGCCCCGACCGTGCTCGTCGTCGACGACGAGGAGAACATCGCCTACCTCGTGTCGTCGGCGCTGCGCCTGGCCGGCCTGGAGGTCGCCACGGCCGACACCGGCACCGCAGCCCTGGCCGCCTGCACCCCCACGAGCCCCGACCTCGTCGTCCTCGACGTCATGCTCCCCGACCTCGACGGCTTCGAGGTGCTCAAGCGGCTGCGCGCCAAGGGGGTCCGCGCGCCGGTGCTGTTCCTCACCGCCCGCACCGACACCGCCGACCGGGTGCGCGGGCTGACCTCCGGCGGCGACGACTACGTCGTCAAGCCCTTCGCCCTCGAGGAGCTCGTGGCCCGCTGCCACCTCCTGCTGCGCCGCGGCGGCACCACCGAGACGAGCACCGGGCGCCACCAGGTGCACGACCTCGTCCTCGACGAGGACCAGCACCGGGTCTGGCGCTCCGACACCGAGATCGCCCTCACGCCGACGGAGTTCACGCTCCTGCGCTGCCTCCTCGTCAACGCCGGCCGGGTCGTCACGCGCGCCCAGATCCTCGACCACGTCTGGCAGTACGACTTCGCCGGTGAGTCGGCCATCATCGAGTCGTTCGTCTCGACCCTGCGCAAGAAGGTCGACGCCGGGGAGCCGAAGCTCATCCACACCGTGCGCGGGGTCGGCTACACCGTGCGGCTGCCCTGATGACGCTGCGCCGCCGGCTCCTCGTGGCGGTGGCCGCCCTCGCCGTCGTCCTCCTGGCAGCGGGGGGCGCCGTGGTCGCGGTGCAGCGGGCCTTCCTCCTCGACCGGCTGGACGCCCAGATCGCCGCCCTGGCCCGCAACCCTCGCGCCATCCTGCTGGCGTCGGCGCGGGCCGAGGCCGGGGCGCCGGCGGCAGGACTGTCGGACGTGTACGTGGGGCGGATGGGCGCCGACGGCCGGCTCGTCACGGTCCTCGCCCCCGCGGGCGACCCGACCCTCGTGCCGGCCCTGACCTCCGGCGAGCGCGTGACGACGCCGGCGGGGCGGGCCACGTCCTCCGGGGAGTCGCGGCGGGTCCGCGTCATCACCGCCCCGCTGCCGAACGGGCGCGCCCAGGCGGTGCTCGCCGTGCCGACCACGCCGGCCGACCAGGCGACCCGCCGGCTCGCGTTCACCCTCGGGCTGGTCGGGCTCGTCGCGGCCGGGGTGCTCGCGCTGCTCCTGTGGTGGGTCGACCGGCTCGGGCTGCGGCCGATCGCGCAGATGACCGAGGCGGCCGACGCCATCCGGGCCGGTGACACGACCCGGCGCGTCCCACCGGGGCCGCCGGGCACGGAGGCCGCGAGGCTCGGGGAGGCGTTCAACGCCCTCGTCGACTCGACGGCCGCGACGAACGAGCGGATGCGCCGGTTCGTCGCCGACGCCTCGCACGAGCTGCGCACCCCCCTCACCACGCTGCAGGGGTACGTCGCGCTGCACACCGGCCGCACGGGGTCCGGGCCGGATGACGACCGCTCGCCGGTCGACCCCGTCGTCGCCGACGCCCTGCGCCGGATCGGTGCCGAGGCGGCCCGCATGCGGCGGCTCGTCGACGGGCTGCTCGACCTCGCGCGGCTCGACGACGCCGAGGCCACCGGGGCGCTGCGGCCCGAGCCGGTGGACCTGGCGGGGGTGGTGAGGGACGTCGCCGCCGACCTCGCGGTGGTGGCGCCCGATCGCGCGGTGTCGGTGGAGGCGCCTGCGTCGCTCGTCGCCGTGGTGGACCGCGACCTCGTGACCCAGGCCCTGGTGGGGCTGACGTCGAACGCGGTGCGGCACACGCCACCGGGGACACCGGTGTGGCTGCGGCTCACCGCGGAGGACGGGGCGGTGCGGCTCGAGGTCGCCGACGCGGGGCCGGGCATCGACGCCGCGCACCTCCCCCACGTCTTCGAGCGCTTCCACCGGGTCGACCGGGCGCGCGCCTCGGCGAGCGGCGGGACGGGGCTCGGGCTGGCCCTCGTCGAGGCGGTGGCGCGGGCCCACGGGGGCACGGCGTCGGCGCGCTCCGAGCCCGGCGCCGGGTCGGTGTTCACGCTGACGCTGCCCGTTGCCTCCGGCTGACGCGTCGAGAGCAGGCGACACGCAGGCGCCCGGCCACGCCCCTGTGCGTGTTGCCTCCTCTCGACCTCGCGGGGGGGGCGCCCACCTGTGGACGACGGTTCCACGGATGTCGGTCGCCGGGCTTACGGTGGGTGGTTCAGGATCCCGACAGGGCGGGGTCCGCGTTCCTGCGGTGGGAGGTCGTGTGGTGGGTCGCGTGTTCACCGTCGACCGCCTCGCCGACCTCACGAACCGCGAGCTCGACGAGGTCTGCGGCACCGTCACCGTCGCCCGCGGCCTCGCGTACGCCAAGCGTGGGCAGGTCGTCGACCTCGAGGTCTCCGACGACGGTCGCGAGGCCTGGGGGTGGGTCGGCGGCAACAACGGCCAGACCTACACGACGCGCGTCTCCCTCACCCCCGTGGCCACGCCCGCGGCCGGCCGCCTCGACGTCACCCGCTGGGACAGCACCTGCTCGTGCCCGGTCTCGGGCGACTGCAAGCACGCGGTGGCGGTCACGGCCGCGGTCCGCGAGCGCCAGCCCGTCCTCGACCGCGCCGCCGGGCGCCCGTCGGCCCCGCCCCGCCCCACGTGGGAGCGCGCGCTGGGCGGCCTCCTCGACGACCCCGACGTCGAGACCGAGCACACGCCGGTGGGCGTCCTCATCGAGGAGGCGTCGGCCCCCGGGCGGGCGCGCGGTGACGCGCGGCCCCAGCTGCGCATCCGCCCCGTCGTGCCGGGCGTGCGCGGCGGCTGGATCCGCACCGGCGTCTCGTGGGAGTCCTTCGCCGGCGGCTACTACGGCTTCGGGCGGGTCAGCTTCACCGACGAGCACCGCGACGCCCTCACCGCGCTCGCCGACGCCCACCGCCGGTCGGTGCGCGCCTTCGGCTACGGCCGGATGCCCGACGCCATCCTCCTCGACCACCTCGGCCCCGCCTGGGTCTCGCTGCTGCGGGCCACCGACCGCGCCGGCGTCCGCCTCCTCACCGACCTCCAGGGCGGCGGCCACGTCGCCTTCGTCCCCGACCCCGCCGAGCTCGTGGTCGACGTCGTGCGCACCTCCGAGGGTGCCGAGCTGCACCCGCACCTCGACCTCCCGGGGGGCGTCGGCGCCACCCACCTCGTCGGTTCGCCCGCCACCGGGTTCTGGCTGCGCGACGACGGCGTGCTCGTCCTCGGCGCGCTCGCCGAACCCCTCGACGGCACCCGGCAGCGCCTCCTCGACCTCGGTGTCGTCGAGGTCCCCGAGGACGACTGGGCGCGGTTCACCGTCACCCACCTGCCGGCGCTGCGCCGCAAGGCCCGGGTGCGCAGTGCCGACGGCGCCCTCGACCTCCCCGAGGCCGTGCCGCCCCGGCTGGCGCTCGCGCTGCGGTACGAGCCGGGCCACCGGGTGTCGCTGACCTGGGGGTTCCGGTACGGCAGCGCGTCGGGGGGCGTGCTGGCGCCGCTCGCCCACGAGGACCCCGACCCGATGCGCGACCGCGCCGCCGAGCGCGCCCTCGTCGACCGACTGCACGACGCGTCGGCCGTCGACTCCTTCGCGCCGCTGTGGCAGGTCGTCGCGCGCTCGCGGCGCCTCGTCCCCGAGCTCACCCTCCACGGCATCCGCACCGTCGACTTCACCACCGACGTCCTGCCCGCCCTGCGCGAGCTCCCCGACCTCGAGATCGAGGTCACCGGCGACGAGCCCGACTACAGCGAGGCGGTGGAGGCGCCGCTCATCCAGGTGTCCGCCACCGACTCCGGTGGCTCCTCGGTCTCGGCCACCGACTGGTTCGACCTCGGCATCGCCGTCACGGTCGGCGAGGAGGACGTGCCGCTCGCCCCGCTCATCGAGGCGCTGGCGCGCGGGCACGAGCAGCTGATCCTCGACTCCGGCACGTGGTTCACCCTCGACCGTCCCGAGCTCGAGGCGCTGCGGGCGCTGGTCGAGGAGGCGCGTTCGCTGCAGGACAAGCCCTCCGACCCGCTGCGGATCTCGGCCGTGCACGTCGGGCTGTGGGAGGAGCTCGCGGCGCTCGGCGTCGTCGAGCAGCAGAGCGAGAAGTGGACCCGGTCGGTGTCGGCGCTCCTCGACACCGCCGACGGCGACCCGCCCGAGGTGCCGGCCGGGCTCGAGGCCACCCTGCGGCCCTACCAGGTCGACGGCTTCCGCTGGCTCTCGCTGCTCTGGGACCGCGGCCTGGGCGGCGTGCTCGCCGACGACATGGGCCTGGGCAAGACGCTCCAGATGCTCGCGATGGTGCTGCGGGCGCACGAGCGCGGCGAGCTCACCGATCCCGTGCTCGTCGTGGCGCCGACCTCGGTGCTGTCCACGTGGGCCGGCGAGGCCGAGCGGTTCGCCCCGGCGCTGAAGACCGTGGTCGTCGACCGCACCCGGGCCAAGGCGCGGATGTCGTTGTCCGACACCATCGAGGGCGCACAGCTCGTCATCACCTCGTACGCGGTGGCGCGCATCGACGAGGCGGCGTGGCGGTCGCGGCCGTGGGGCGCGGTCGTCCTCGACGAGGCGCAGTTCGTCAAGAACCACCAGGCCAAGACCTACCAGGCGGTGCGGCGGCTGTCGGCGCGCGCCAAGTTCGCCATCACGGGCACGCCGCTCGAGAACTCCCTCATGGACCTGTGGTCGCTGCTGTCCATCGTCGCGCCGGGGCTGCACCCTCGCCCGGCGCTGTTCCGCGAGCAGTGGGCCAACCCGATCGAGCGCGACGGTGACGCCGAGCGCCTCGCCGGGCTGCGTCGCCGCATCAAGCCGCTGATGCTGCGGCGCACCAAGGAGGCCGTGGCCACCGAGCTGCCGCCCAAGCAGGAGCAGGTCCTCTCGGTCGCGCTGCACCCGCGGCACCGGGCGGTCTACGACCGGCACCTGCAGCGCGAGCGGCAGCGCCTCCTCGGGCTCATCGACGACGTCCAGGGAAACCGGATCGCCATCCTGCGCGGGCTCACCGTGCTGCGCCAGATGTCGCTCGACCCCTCGCTCGTCGACGAGGCCTACGCGGGGCTCGCCACCTCGGCGAAGATCGAGACCCTCGTCGAGCAGGTGGGCGAACTGGCCGAGGAGGGTCACCGGGCGCTGGTGTTCAGCCAGTTCACCGGCTTCCTGCGGCTCGTGCGCGAGCGGTTCGAGGCCGAGGGGATCGCCTACGAGTACCTCGACGGCTCCACCCGCAACCGCGGCGACGTCATCAAGGCCTTCCGCGAGGGCGAGGCGCCGGTCTTCCTCATCTCGCTCAAGGCGGGTGGCTTCGGCCTCACCCTCACCGAGGCCGACTACGTGTTCGTCCTCGACCCCTGGTGGAACCCCGCCGCCGAGGCGCAGGCCGTCGACCGCACCCACCGCATCGGCCAGACCCGCCCGGTCAACGTCTACCGGCTGGTCTCGCACGACACCATCGAGGAGAAGGTCGTCGCCCTGCAGCAGCGCAAGCGCGACCTGTTCACCCGGGTCGTCGACGACGGCGCCGCGCTGTCCTCGGCGCTGACCGCCGACGACCTTCGCGCCCTGCTCGAACCCTGACCGTCCGGCGAATCCACAGGATCCACGGGTTGCGATCCGGGCCGAGAGGGTGTGGGGTGTCCGGGTGGACCTCAACCGTGCGGTACCGGTGCTCTCGGTGCCTGACGTCCCCCGGGCCGTCTCGGTGTTCCGCGACGTCCTGGGCCTCGAGGTCGTCATGGACCTCGGCTGGGTCGCCACGCTCGGCAGCGTCGAGGGGCCGCAGATCTCGGTGATGCACGAGGACGCCACGGCGGCGTGCAACCCCGACCTCTCCCTCGACGTCGAGGACGTCGACCTCGCGCACGAGCGGGCCCTCGACCTCGGGCTGGAGATCGTGCACCCGCTCACCGACGAGCCGTGGGGCGTGCGCCGGTTCTTCCTGCGCGACTCGGGCGGGAACGTCGTCAATGTCCTGTCGCACTCGGACGTGTCGGCCACGGCCGCGCAGGACCACCTCCGCGCCGCCGGCTGACTCCACGCGCCTCGACCCACCCCGCCCCGCCGGTGTTCCGCGTCTGATTGCGCTCTGCCAACGCTCAGGCGCCCCCAGGACGTCGGTACAGCGCAATCAGTCGAGGTCTGGGGGCCCGGTTCGCGGGCTCGCCTCCCCGCCGCCCCTGCCGACTTCGTGCGACTTGGGTGCGGTTTCTCGCGGCTCGGGGCGGAGAAACCGCACCGAAGTCGCACGAAGTCGGTGTTGCCGGGCCGGTCAGTCGGGGTGGGTCATGGCCGTCGGGTCGACCCAGCGGTCGTAGTCCTCGGCGGTGACGTGGCCCGAGGCGAGGGAGGCCTCGCGCAGGGTGGAGCCGTCGCGGTGGGCCTGCTTCGCGATGGCGGCCGCGGCGTCGTAGCCGATGTGGGGCGCGAGCGCGGTGACGAGCATGAGGTCGGCGTCGAGGTGCGCGGCGATGCGGTCGTGGTCGGCCTCGAGCCCGACGACGCAGTGCTGCGTGAACGACCGGCAGGCGTCGGACAGCAGCCGGACCGACTCGAGCACCGCGTGCGTCATCACCGGCGTGAAGACGTTGAGCTGGAAGTTGCCCTGGCTGCCGGCGAACCCGACGGTGGCGTCGTTGCCGAAGACGCGGGTGACGACCATCGTCATCGCCTCGGACTGCGTCGGGTTGACCTTGCCCGGCATGATCGAGGAGCCGGGCTCGTTCTCGGGGATCCGCAGCTCGCCGATGCCGGTGCGCGGGCCCGAGGCGAGCCAGCGGACGTCGTTGGCGAGCTTCATCAGGGCGCCCCCGAGGGTGCGCAGGGCCGAGGAGACGGCGACGAGCGCGTCGTGGGAGGCGAGCTGGACGAAGAGGTTCTCGGCCTGGTGGAACTCCTGCCCCGTCTCCTGCGCGAGGTGGCGGGCGACGAGCGGCCCGAACGCGGCCGGTGCGTTGAGGCCCGTACCGACAGCCGTTCCCCCGATGGCGAGGGCGCGCGCCTTCTCGCCGGCGTACCGGACGTCAGCCTGCGCGTCCCTGACCTGCGCGGCCCACGCGCCGATCTCCTGGCCCAGGGTCACCGGGGTGGCGTCCTGGAGGTGGGTGCGGCCGACCTTGACGACGTCGCCGAGCTCGTCGGCCTTGGCGTCCAGCGCGGCGGTCAGGGCGTCGACCGCGGGGTGCAGCCGCTCGGCCAGCTCGAGGACGACGGCCACGTGGACGGCCGTGGGAAAGGTGTCGTTGCTCGACTGGCTGCGGTTGACGTGGTCGTTGGGGTGGACGGGGTCCTTGCTGCCGAGCACGCCCCCGAGCACCTCCACCGCGCGGTTGGCGATGACCTCGTTGGCGTTCATGTTGCTCTGGGTGCCCGAGCCGGTCTGGAAGACAACGAGCGGGAAGTGGTCGTCGAGGTCGCCGCGGGCCACCTCGTCGGCGGCCTGCACGACGGCCCGCGCCACGTCCTCGGGGAGCAGGCCGAGCTCGGCGTTGGCGAGGGCGGCGGCCTTCTTCAGCAGCCCCAGGCCCCGGATGACCGGCCGTCCCCACACGAAGGTGTCGCGTCCGATGTCGAAGTGCTCGAGGCTGCGCTGGGTCTGGGCGCCCCAGTAGCGGTCGGCCGGGACCTCGACGGGCCCCATCGTGTCGCGTTCGGTGCGGGTCGCCATCCCCCCACGGTAGGCGTGCGCCGACCGCGACGGCAGGCGCACCCCATCCGGTCGAGGTGAAAGCCGACCCCCACACGGTCGGGTTCCACCTCGACCCGGCGCACCCAAGGGTCCCGACCGGGGTTGCGGTCTGCCACACTGCGAAAACCTGTCCCACCTCGCAGCGTCGCGACCCGGATGAGGGCCCCGCGGCGCCCGGACGAAGGAGCGTGCGCGATGCCCGGGCCCCTCGACCTCCCTGCTGCCGACGGCGTCCTCGCGCCCACGGCACGGATGGCGGGGCGCGAGTGGCGCAGCGCGCTCGAGCTGGCTCAGGCGGCGGTCCGCACCCGCGACCTGCACGAGTGGCCCCAGGGCGACGGCCACCCCGTCATCGTGCTGCCGGGCTTCCTCGCCGGCCCGGAGTCCACGCTCTTCCTGCGCGCCCACCTGCGCCGCCTGGGCTACCGCACCCACGACTGGCGCCAGGGCCGCAACCTCGGCGTGAGCCCCGGCCTGTCGCAGTCGCTCGAGGACCTGCTGCTCGAGGTCCACGACCGCTACGGGCGCCGGGTCAGCCTCATCGGCTGGAGCGCCGGCGGCATCTACGCCCGCGAGATGGCGCGCACGCACCCGCACTACACGCGCTCGGTCATCACCCTGGGCAGCCCGTTCCGCGGCCACCCGGAGTCGACCCGCGCGTGGGGCGTCTACCGCTGGCTCAACCGCGGCGAGCACACCGCCGCCCTGTTCACCGAGGAGGCCCGGGCCGCCCGCGCCGCCCCGCTGCCCGTCCCCACGACCTGCGTCTACAGCCGCCACGACGGCATCGTCGCGTGGGAGTGCTGCGTGTCCGAGCCGGCCGACCGCACCGAGAACGTCGAGGTCACGGCCAGCCACCTCGGGTACGGGCACGAGCTGGAGACGCTGCGCGTCGTCGCCGACCGCCTCGCCCAGCCGGAGGGCGCGTGGTCGCCGTACGTCCGGCCGGTCGCCCGGACGCTCCCGGCCGAGCGCCTCGAACCCCATGGCGAACGCCACCGCGGCCGGGCAGGCTGACCTCCGTGGCCCGTACCGCCTGGGCCTCGCCGCTCGACGCGTTCTTCCTCATGGCCGAGACGCCCGAGATGCCGATGCACGTGGGCGCCCTGCTCCAGTTCACGTACCCGCCCGGCGAGGAGGACACCTACCTGCGCCGGCTCGTGACCGACCTGCGTGCGGCCACCGTGGAACCGCCGTGGACGATGCGGCTCCAGACCGTCGGGGTGCGCCGCCAGCCGGTGCACCGCTGGGTCGAGGACGACGAGTTCGACCTCGACTACCACGTGCGCCACCTCGGCCTCCCGAGCCCGGCCGGCGAGCGCGAGCTCGGCATCCTCGTGTCGCGGATGCACTCCAACCCGCTCGACCTGCGCCGGCCACCGTGGGAGATCACCTTCGTCGAGGGCCTCGAGGGCGGCCGCTTCGCCGCGTACGTGAAGATCCACCACGCGCTGGTCGACGGCTTCACGGGCATGCGGATCCTCCAGCGTGGCCTCACGACCGATCCCGACGACCGCGACCACCCGTTCTTCCTCAGCAGCCGCCGCACCCGCCGGCCCGGCACCCGCCCGGACCCCGTCGCCGACGTGACCTCGGTGCTCAGCGGGCTCGGCACGTCGCTGGGCTCGGCGCCGTCGGTGGGGCGGGCCCTGCTCGACACGCAGCTGCGGCGCGGGCAGCCCGCGGGCACCAAGGCCGTGACCTCGTACCAGGCGCCGCCCTCCATCCTCAACGGCCGGGTCGGAAGGGCCCGGCGGTTCGCCACCCAGCAGCTCGAGGTCGACCGGCTGCGCGCCATCGGCAAGGCCCGCGGCTCGACCCTCAACGACGTCCTCATGGCCGTGTGCGCCGGTGGGCTGCGCGACTTCCTCACCGGCCTCGACGCCCTGCCCGAGCGTCCCCTCATCGGCTTCATCCCGGTGAACGTCCGCCCCAAGGACAGCCAGGGTGGCGGCAACCTCGTGGGCGCGACCCTGGTCTCGCTGGCCACCGACATCGAGGACCCCCTCGCCCGGCTCGCGGCGATCACCGCGTCGGCCCGCGCCGCGAAGGCCCGGATGCGCGGGATGACCGCCGATGCCGTGGTCGCCTACAGCGCCCTGCTCCTCGCCCCCGCGGGACTGCAGGTGCTGCGCGCGATGAGCGGCCTGCCCGTGCCGCTGCCCCTCCCCCTCACCCTCAACGTCTGCATCTCCAACGTCCCCGGCCCGACCGAGCACCTGTACTGGCGCGGTGCCCGGCTCGAGGCCACCTACCCCGTCTCGATCCCGGGGCACTCAATGGCGCTGAACATCACCGCGAACTCGTACGCGGGCATGCTCGACGTGGGGTTCGTCGGCGACCGCGACGGCATCCCCCACCTGCAGCGCCTCGCGGTGCGCACCGGTGAGGCGCTCGACGGGCTCGAGGCGGCCGCCGCGGTATGAGGACGCGGCGACCGCCCGAGCGGCTCGTCAGCCGGCGTTGCCCTCTCCGGCGATGTTGACCATCCACGGGATGCCGAACTTGTCGACGAGCGCCCCGAACTCGTCGCCCCACATCTGCTTCTCGAGCGGCATCTTGACGGTGGCGCCGTCGGACAGGCCCTCCCAGTAGCCGCGCAGCGACTCGCCGTCGCCGCTGAGCGAGACGGTGATGTTGTTGCCGGGGCTGTGGGAGTCCTCCTGGCCCGGCGGCATGTCGGAGGCCATGATCGTGAAGCCGTCGGGGGTGGTGAGCTGGGCGTGCATGATGCCGTCGGCCCCGGGACCGTCGGAGCCGTACTCGCCGAAGGTGTTCATCGTCAGGTCGCCGCCGAGGACGCCCTGGTAGAAGCTCATCGCGTCGCGGGCCGTACCCGGGAAGTTGAGGTACGGGTTGAGCGTGTTGGCCATCGTCGTGCTCCTTCTCGTGGGGTCCTTGCGGACGCTACGCCGGACCGCCGACAGAGGGAACAGATGACGGCGCGGGGCCGCGACCCGCCCTCCGCGCGCCACCGACGGGTCACCCGATCGCCGTGCACCGTTCGCCCCACGGGCCCCTCGCGCCGCCTACGGTCGGGCGCATGTCGAGTCCCTCCCCCCGTCGCCGGGCCGTCGCGGCCACCCTCACCGCCACCGCCCTCGCCGCCGCCACGGTGGCCGCCGCCTCCACGTCCTCCGCCGCCCCGACCGCCGCGGTCACCGCCGGCGCACCCGACCGTGACCTGCGCGTCGCCACCTTCAACGCCAGCCTGAACCGCAGCGCCGCCGGCCAGCTCGTCGCCGACCTGTCGACCCCCGACAACGCCCAGGCCAGGGCCGTCGCCGAGACGATCCAGCGCACCGACCCCGACCTGCTCCTCGTCAACGAGTTCGACTACGTGGAGGGCGGCGTGGCCCTCGACCTCTTCCGCGAGAACTACCTCGAGCGCAGCCAGAACGGCGCGAGCCCGGTCGGCTACCCCTACGCCTTCACCGCACCGGTCAACACCGGCGTCCCGAGCGGCCTCGACCTCGACAACAACGGCTCGGTCGGCGGCCCCAACGACGCATGGGGCTTCGGCTTCTACCCCGGCCAGTACGGGATGGCGGTCTTCTCCAAGTACCCGATCGACACCGCCGCCGTGCGCACCTTCCAGCACCTGCTGTGGGCCGACATGCCCGGCGCGATGCTCCCCGACGACCCGGCCACCCCGGCCCCCGCCGACTGGTTCTCGCCCGGCGAGCTCACCCAGGTCCGCCTGTCGAGCAAGTCGCACTGGGACGTCCCGGTCGAGGTCGGCGCGCGCACCGTGCACTTCCTCGTCAGCCACCCCACGCCCCCGGTCTTCGACGGCCCCGAGGACCGCAACGGCACGCGCAACCACGACGAGATCCGGCTCTGGGCCGACTACATCGGCAGCCCGAGGGCCTCGTCGTGGATCACGGATGACGCGGGCGTGCGCGGCGGCCTGCGTCCCGGCTCGAGCTTCGTCATCGCCGGCGACCAGAACTCCGACCCGCTCGACGGCGACTCGGTCCCCGGCGCCACCGACCAGCTCCTGGACCAGCCGCGGGTCAACACCACCCGCACCCCCACGAGCGACGGCGCGGTCGAGGCGAGCCTGCTCCAGGGCGGCGTCAACCTCACGCACCGCAGCCCCTCGGCGCAGGACACCGCCGACTTCTCCGAGCCGCCGGGCAACCTGCGCGCCGACTACGTGCTACCGAGCGTCGACCTGCGCATCCTGCGCTCCGCCGTGTTCTGGAAGCCGACCTCCGACCCGCTGTCGCGGCTGACGACGGGCATGTTCCCCAGCGACCACCGGCTCGTCCACGTCGACGTCCGCGTCCCCGGCGCCGCCGGCCGCTGATCCTCGGCGGCCGGCCTTGCCGGGGCGTTCGGACGGGAGGACGATCGCCGGATGGGCGCTGAGCCGACGGGGACGGTCTACGACGCGGCGGGGGGCGAGGCGGGGATGCTCGCCCTCGCCCACGCCTGGCACGCCCGGTGCCTGGCCGACCCCGAGGCCGCCCACCCGTTCGAGCACGGCAACCACCCGCAGCACCTCGAGCGCCTCGCCGCCTACTGGGGCGAGGCGCTCGGCGGGCCCCCGACCTACTCCGCCACGATGGCCGACGAGAGCCACGTCCTGCGCCTGCACGCCTGCAACGGACCGCACCGCAGCCTCGACGAGGCCGCGGTCGCCTGCTTCGACCAGGCCCTCACCGACGTCGGCATCACGGACGACCCGCTGCGCGCCACCCTCCACGACTACTTCGCCGACGGCACCGACCGGATGGCCGCGCACCCCGACACCGCCGACGCCATCCCCGACGGCCTGGCCGTGCACCGCTGGTCCTGGGACGGCCCCGTCCGGGCCTGACCGGACCCCGGGCCTCAGAGCGCGACGGTCTCGTTCTCGCCCTCGTCGGGCTGGTCCCCGGTGACCTTCGCCTTGAGGACGCCGACGAGCGTGCCGACCCTCCCCCGGCTGTCCCAGTACTCGGCGCTGTCGCCGTCGACCCGGATGACGACGACGCGCTCGTCCTCCGGCTCGCCCTGGAACCACGCCTCGGCGAAGGGGTTCCACCGCTCGCGGGCCCGCGCCGGGTCCTGCAGCACCGACGCCCGCCCGGTCACCGAGACCCACGTCCCCTCCTCGGTGAAGGCGACGTTCACCTGGGGGCTGCGCCGGATCTCCTCGGTCTTCTCCGAGTCGGCGAACGCGAGGAACCACAGGGTGCCGTCGGGGTCCGCCCGCTGGCAGGCCATGGGGCGGCTCGCCAGCGTGCCGGACGCGTCGTGGACGGTGGTCAGCATGGCGGTGCGCTGGTCCTTGACGAGGTCGTGGACGTGCTCGGCGCCGTTCTCGTGGTGCGACATCTCAGGTCCTCCCTGTCGGGTTCGTGGCTGCGGCGGTGGCCGCCCCACCGGTCCCGTACCCCGCCCCGCCCCCGTCACGCCTGCGCCCCGGGTCGTCGTCGACGGTGTCGAAGGTCGGGTCCGCACTCACAGCCGGTCGATGACGCGGCCGCCCCGGTCGAGCAGGTCCGCACGCCGCGAACCGTCCATCGCGTCCCACGTGCGCGTCGCCATCCGCGAGCGCGGGTTGCCCTCGAACACCTCGCGGTGGTCGTCGACGAAGCGCCAGTAGAGGGCGTCCCAGTCGTCGCGCCACTCGCCCGGCCCGACGTCGGTCATCTTCTTGAGGTAGTTGCTGCCCGACACGTACGGCTTGGTCGTGATCCCCGTCCCGGCGGCGAACTGCGACATCGCGTGGACGTTGGGCACCATGACCCAGTCGTAGGCGTCGACGAACATCGCCATGAACCACTCGTGGACCTCGACCGGGTCGGTGCGCAGCAGGCACATCGCGTTCCCCAGCACCATGAGCCGCTCGATGTGGTGGGCGTACCCCCGCTCGAGGGCGCCGCGCACCACGTGGTCGACCGGCTCGAGCCCCGTCGTCCCGTCCCACCACCCCGGCGCGAGGGACCTGGTGTGCCGCAGGTGGTTCGAGCTGCGCATCCGGCGCCCGTAGAGGTGGTAGGTCGCCCGCATGTACTCGCGCCACCCGATGAGCTGGCGCACGAACCCCTCGAGCGACTCGATCGGCACGTCGTGCTCGTCGGCGTGGGCGAGCACCGCCTCCAGCACCTGGTGGGGCGTCAGGAGGCCGCAGTTCAGGGCCGGGGTGATGGCCGCGTGGAAGACGAACGGGTGCGCCGTCGCCACGGCGTCCTCGTACGGCCCGAACTCCTCGAGCCGCTCGGACACGAACTCCCGCAACCCTTCCCGCGCCTGCTCGTGGGTCACCGGCCACGCGAACGACTCCGCCGACCCTGGCGCGTCCGCGAACGCCTCGCCCACCCAGGCGATGGCGTCCTCGACGTGCCCGGTCCGTTCGGGAGCCCGGCGGTCGGGCACCGGGTGCCCCTTGGGCAGCTTCTTGCGGTTCTCGGTGTCGAACGACCACCGGCCGCCCACCGGCTGGTCCCCGTCGAGGAGGACGCCGAGCCGCCGCCGCTGCCACTGGTAGAAGGTCTGCATCCGCGCCCGGTGCTCGCCGAACCACCCGACCAGCTCTCCCCGCGTGGTGAGGAAGCCCGGCGACTCCTCGACGTCCTCCGGCCGCAGGTCCACCCCCGCCGACGCCAGCGCGGCCCGCACGTCGCGCAGCATCCAGTCGTCGACGGGGTCGACCAGCCGCACGGACCCCGGTGACAGGTCGCGCACCACCTCGGCCAGCCGTTCCGATGACGACCGCCGCGCGTCGGTCTCCACGACCTCGACCGCGAAGCCCGCCTCGCGCAGCCGGTCGACGAAGTGCCGCCCCGCAGCGCGGTGGAGGACGAGCTTCTGCGCGTGGAAGGGCTGGTGGCGGAACAACAGGTCGTCCTCGACGAGGACGAACCGGGTGCCCGGCGGGGAGTCGAGCAGCGCCTCGAACAGCTGGTGCGGGAAGAGGACCAGCACCGGGTGACCTGCCACGGGTCGACCCTAGGTCGCCGCCGCGGACGACCCGGCGGGAGGCCGCCGCCCGGCCCCTGCTGTCTAGGGTGCGCGCGCCCCCCTTCCACGGCTGTCTAGGCTGACGACCACGGAGCCGGTCCGGTCGGGACCGGGTCACCGAGCCCGAGGCGGTGGGAACGATGAGTGCGGAGGCCACCCACGCCGACCCCGTCGCGCGCTACCGCCCCACCTCGCCGCAGGTGACCATCGACCGCGCCGACGCCCTGCTCGAGGAGACCCTCGCCGGGCTCACGGCCGCCCTGACCCGCGCGGCCTCCGACGGCGACCCGGCCGACCGCCGCGAGGCCGAGCCCGGTCCGCTGGCCGTCGACCTCACCGGCGAGCTCGCCGACCGCTCGCGCCACCACGGCAAGCGGCTGCGCCCGCTCCTGGCCCACTGGGGCTGGGTCCTCGCCGGGGCCCCCGAGCACACCCACGCCGACCTCACCCGCGTCGCCGCCGCCCTCGAGCTGCTCCAGCTCTTCGCCCTCGTCCAGGACGACGTCATGGACCGCTCGGACTCCCGGCGTGGCCTGCCCACCCTCCACGTCACCGCCACCGACCGGCACCGCACCGGAGGCGGCGTCGGCGACCCCGAGCTGTTCGGCGACAGCGTGGCCGTCCTCGTCAGCGACCTGGCGCTGAGCGAGGCCAGCCTCCTCGTCGCGCCCACGTCCACGGAGGTCCGCGCGGCCTGGCGGCTCATGGCCGTCGAGCTCGTCGAGGGCCAGCTCCTCGACGTCACCCACACCGCCGACCGGCGCCGCGACCTGGCCACCTCCCGCCGCATCGCCCGCTTCAAGAGCGGCCGCTACACGATCTCGCGCCCCCTCCAGCTCGGCGCCCTCGTGGCCGGGGCCGACGCCGACCTCGTGCGCCGCCTCATCACGTGGGGCGACCTCGTCGGTGACGCCTTCGCCCTGCGCGACGACGTGCTCGGCATCTGGGGCGACCCCGAGCAGACCGGCAAGCCCGCCGGCGACGACCTCCGCTCCGGTAAGCCCACCGCCCTCCTCGTCTGGGCCGGCGAGCTGCTCCCCGACGGCGCCCGCCCCCTCCTGGCCGCCTGCGACGACGGCACCCTCGACGACGCCGGTGTCGACGCCCTCGCCGACGCGATGCAGGCCGCGGGTGTCCGCGACCGGGCCGAGGCCGCCATCGCCGACACCGCCGGCCGCGCCCTCGACCGCCTCCCCGACCTCGCCGCCGACGACGAGGCCGCAGCGGCCCTGCGGGCACTCGTCGAGTCGATCGCCTGGCGCTCGGCGTGACGGCCGGACCGAGGACCGTCGTGGGGTCCGCGTGAGGGTCGTCGTCGTCGGCGCCGGGCTGTCCGGCCTGGCCGCCGCCTGCCACCTCACCGCCGACGGCCACGACGTCACCGTCCTCGAGCGCGAGGACGTCGTGGGCGGGCGCGCCGGCACCCTGCACCTCGGCGACTTCCGCCTCGACCCCGGCCCGGTCGTCATGACCATGCCCGACCTGCTCCACGCCCCCATCCGGGCGGTCGGCGGCGACCCCGAGTCGCTCGTCCCGATGACGCGCCTCGACCCCGCGTACCGCGCCGTCTACGCCGACGGCTCCGAGCTGCACATCCGGGCGGACATGGCCGACCTGCGCGAGGAGGTCCGCACGAAGGTCGGCGAGGAGGACGCCCGCGGCCTCGACCGCTTCCTCGCCTGGCTCGAGGAGCTGCACGACGTCGAGTTCGACACCTTCGTCGACCACAACTACGGGTCGCCGCTCGACCTCGTGCGCCACCCCGCAACAGCCGCCCGACTCCTGCGCCTCGGCGGGCTCGGCGCCCTCGGCCCCACCGTCGACCGGTTCTTCACCGACGAGCGGCTCACCCGCATCTTCAGCTTCCAGGCGCTCTACGCCGGCATCGCCCCGGCGAAGGCCCGGGCCGTCCTGGCCGTCATCACCTACATGGACACCGTGCGCGGCGTGTACTACCCGCGCGGCGGGATGCACGCCGTGCCGGTGGGGATGGCGCGCGCCCTCACCGACGCCGGCGTGCCGGTCCACCTCGGGGTCGAGGTCACCGAGGTGCTCCGGCGCTCCGACGGCGCGGTCGCCGGCGTGGCGACGGCGGACGGCGAGCGCCTCGCCGCCGACGCCGTCGTCTGCACGGTCGACCTCCCCGTCGCCTACGACCGCCTCCTCCCGGGCGTCCCCGCCCCGCGCACCGTGCGCCGCGGCGCCTACTCCCCGTCGGCCGTCGTCTGGCACGTCGGCGCCTCGGGCACGCCGGCCGCGCACGTGCGCCACCACAACATCCACTTCGGGGCCGACTGGGACGGCGCGTTCGAGGCGATCATCGACCAGGGCCGCCTCATGCCCGACCCGTCCCGCCTCGTCACGGTCCCCACCGTCACCGACCCCACCGCCGCCCCGGACGGCTCCACCGCGCTCTACGTCCTCGAGCCCGTCCCGCACACCGGCCACGGGCTCGACTGGCGGCGCGAGGCCGGGCCGATGCGCGAGCGGCTGCACGCGTTCCTCGAGGCCGGCGACTACCCCACCGACGTGCGCGAGGAGCTCCTCGTCACCCCCGACGACTGGGCCGCGCAGGGGCTGCACCTCGGCACCCCCTTCGCGCTCGCCCACACCTTCGGCCAGTCCGGGCCGTTCCGGCCGGCCAACGTCGACCGCCGCGTCCCGGGCCTGGTGTTCGCCGGCTCGGGCACGACGCCCGGGGTCGGCATCCCCATGGTGCTCGTCAGCGGACGCCTCGCGGCCGAGCGGGTCCAGGAGTACGCCGGGGTCGCGCGCCCCCGCGCCCGGGCGGTGGCTCGATGACGACCACCTCGCGTCCCGACGTCGTCGCCGAGGGCTACGCCCGTTGCGCCGCCCTCACCAGGGAGCACGGCACCACCTACTGGTGGGGCGCCCGGCTGCTCCCCGAGGACGCCCGCCGCCACGTCCACGCCGTCTACGCGCTGGCCCGGCTGGCCGACGACCTGGTCGACGAGGCCGGCCCCGAGCCGGGCCCCGCCGCCGCGGCCGCGCTCGACGCCTTCGAGCGGCGCTTCTTCGCCGACCTGCACGCGGGGTGGTCCGACGACCCGGTCACGGCCGCCGTCGTCACGACCGTGCACGAGCGCGGCATCGACGAGGAGTGCTTCCACCGCTTCTTCGCGTCGATGCGCGCCGACCTCACGGTGCGCACCTACGAGACCTGGGCCGACCTGCTCGCCTACATGGACGGCAGCGCCGCCGTGATCGGCGAGATGATGCTGCCCGTCCTCGGGCCCCGGTCGGAGGCCGCGGCGGCCGCCCGCTCGCTCGGCCTCGCCTTCCAGCTCACCAACTTCCTGCGCGACGTCGGCGAGGACCTCGACCGCGGCCGCGTCTACCTCCCCCAGGAGGACCTGCGGCGGTTCGGCGCCGACCCGTCGCTGCGCCGCAGCACCCCCGAGTGGCGGGCGCTCATGGCCTTCGAGATCGAGCGCAACCGGCGCCTCTACCGCGAGGCCGACGTCGGCCTCCCGGCCTTGCCCCTGCGCTCGCGGAAGTGCGTCGCCACCGCCCGGGTGCTGTACGCCCGCATCCTCGAGCGGATCGAGGCCGCCGACCACGACGTGTTCGCCACCCGTGCACGGGTTCCCACCGCGGTCAAGGCGCTCGTCGCCGCCCGGATGGTCGCGGCGCGCGAGCCGATGGCGCTCGTGCGGGCCGACCGCGCGGCCCGGGACCCGCACGCCGGGGCCTGGGTGTCCGACGACGAGGTCGTCCTCGTCGACGCCGACGGGGCGCGGGTCGGCACCGCCTCCAAGTCGACGGTCCACCACGACGACACCCCGCTGCACCTCGCCTTCTCCTGCTACGTCGTCGACCCCGACGGCCGCCTCCTCGTCACCACGCGCGCGGCGAGCAAGCCGAGCTTCCCCGGCGTCGTCACCAACACCGTGTGCGGGCACCCGAAGCCGGGCGAGGACCTCGCCGACGCCGTCCGCCGCCGGGCCCGCAGCGAGCTCGGCGTCGAGGTCGGCACGCTGCGCCTCGTCCTCCCCCGGTTCCGGTACCGCGCGGTGATGAACGGGCTCGTCGAGCACGAGGTGTGCCCGGTCTTCGTCGGGTTCGTCGACGACGACGGGACCGCCCCCGACCCGGAGGAGGTCGACGCCACCGCCTGGGTCCCCTGGGACGAGTTCAGCGCGGGCGTCCTCGGTGGCCGGACCACGGTGTCGCCGTGGGCGCGCGAGCAGGTGCCGCTGCTCGCGGCGCTCGGACCGGACCCGCGCTCGTGGCCCGCGGCCCCCCGCGACGAGCTCCCGCCCGCGGCCACGCTCGGCGCCGGCGCTGAGGCGGTCTGACGTGGACCGCTACCAGTACCTCCTCCTCATGGCCGGGTGCGTCGCCATCACGCTGCCGCTCGAGTTCGTCTTCCGGGCGCGGGTCTACCGCCGGCCGCGCCGCCTGCTGTTCGCCCTCGCGCCGATGCTCGTGGTCTTCCTCGCGTGGGACGTCCTCGGCATCGTCCGCGGGCACTGGACCTACAGCGACCGGTACACCACGGGCCTCCTGCTGCCGCTCGACATCCCGCTCGAGGAGCTCGTCTTCTTCCTCGTCGTTCCGGTGTGCGCGCTGCTCACCTACGAGTCGGTCGGCACCGTGCTGGGCCGTCGGCGCACGGAGGCGGGCGACGATGCCTGAGTACACCGTGCTCGCCGTGCTGTCGGTCGTGGCCACCCTGGCGCTCGAGCGCTTCTGGTTCCGGACGGGCCTGTTCCGCCGGCGGCAGTTCTGGCTGGCCATGGTCATCGTCTACGCCTTCCACGTCCTCGTCGACGGGTGGCTGACCAAGCTGTCGGCGCCCATCGTCATCTACGACGCCGGCCAGATCACCGGCGTCCGGGTGCCGTGGGACATCCCCGTGGAGGACTACCTCTTCGGGTTCAGCATGATCGGGCTGACCCTGTTGCTCTGGGTCCGGTACGGGCGACGCACGGAGGAGGCGGCATGAGCGGGCACGCGCGCGACGGCGGGTGGGTGCTGGCCGACGCCTTCGACCGCGCCGCCCCCACCTACGACGCGATGGTCGCCCTGTCGCCGGGCTACCACGACCAGCTCCGGACGGCCGCCGAGGCGCTCGTCATGCGGCTGCCCACGGGCGCCGACCACGGGGTGACCGTCCTCGACCTCGGCTGCGGGTCGGGCGCCAGCACCCGGGCCGTCCTCGACGCGTGGACGGCCGACGGGCGCCGGGCCGCCGACCTGCGGGCCACTGGCGTCGACGCCTCGGAGGGCATGGTCGGCCAGGCGCGCGCCAAGGCCTGGCCGACCACGGTCGACCTCGTCGTCGCCGATGCCGTGGAGCACCTGGAGTCGCTGCCCGACGAGTCCGTCGACGGCGTGCTGGGCGCGTACCTGCTGCGCAACGTCCCCGACCGCCAGCGCCTCGTGCGCGAGGTGGCCCGGGTGCTGCGGCCGGGTGGGGCCTTCGTCCTCCACGACTACTCCGTGGCCGGCTCCCTTCGGGCGCGGGCGGTCTGGGCCGCGGTCTGCCACGGCGTCATCATCCCGCTGGCGGTCGTGAAGCGGTCCGACGTGCCGCTGCACCGCTACCTCTACACGAGCGTGCGTGACTTCGACTCGGTGGCGCAGGTCTGCGACCGGCTGCAGGGCGTGGGGCTGGTCGACGTCCGGCACCGCTCGTACCCGGGCTGGCAGGACGGCGTGGTCCACACCGTCGTCGGGTCGCGGCCCTCGTGAGCCCGCTGCGCCGGCCACGCTGGCGGCCCGGGAACGACGCGCGCGCCGAGTTCCACCCGCCGCCCGCGCCTGCCGCCGGTCCGCCCACCACCGCCGGTGAGCGCCACGTCGTCGTCGTGGGGGGCGGCATCGCGGGCCTCACCGCCGCCCTCGGGCTGGCCGAGCGCGGCGTGCGGGTCACCGTCCTCGAGCGCGACGGTCGGCTCGGCGGGCGGGTGCGGTCGTGGCCGGTGACGCTCCCGGACGGGACGACCGGCGCGATGAGCCGTGGCTTCCACGCGTTCTTCCGGCAGTACTACAACCTGCGCGCCGTGCTGCGCCGCACCGACCCCACCCTCGAGCGCCTCCGCCCCCTCGACGACTACCCCCTGGTCCGCGCGGGCGGTGGGACCGACTCGTTCGCCGGCATCCCGCGGACCCCGCCGTGGAACCTCGCCACCTTCGTGGCCCGCAGCCCGAGCTTCGACCTGCGCGCCCTCGCCGCGGTCGACGTCGAGGCCGCGCTGGGCCTGCTCGACGTCGACTTCCCCGACACCTTCGTCGAGCTGGACGGCGTGAGCGCGGCCGAGGTGCTCGACCGGCTCCGCTTCCCCGAGGGCGCCCGCCACCTCGCGCTCGAGGTCTTCGCCCGCAGCTTCTTCGCCGACCCGCGCGAGTTCTCCGGCGCCGAGCTCGTCGCGATGTTCCACCTGTACTTCGTCGGGAGCGCCGAGGGCCTGCTCTTCGACGTCCCCCGCGACGACTACGACGCCATCCTCTGGGCGCCGCTGGGCCGCCACCTCCACGGCCTCGGGGTCGCGGTCCGCACCGGCCGCGAGGCCCGGGCGGTCACCGAGCGGGGCGGGCGCCTGGCCGTGCTCCACGGCCCCCCGGGCGGCGAGGACCAGGAATGGGTCGAGGCCGACGCCGTCGTCGTCGCGCTCGACCCGGTGGGGCTGCGCGGCCTCGTCGCCTCCTCACCCGGGCTCGGCGGCGACAGCGCCGCGGGTGCCGCGTGGCGCGGGAGCGTCGCGGCCGTGCGCTCGGCGCCGGCCTTCGCGGTGTGGCGGCTCTGGCTCTCCGGTCCGGTCGCCCCCGAGCGGCCGCCCTTCCTGGGGACCAGCGGGTACGGGCCGGTCGACAACGTCTCGGTGCTCGAACAGTTCGAGGACCACGCGACGAACTGGGCTGCGGCACAGCACGGTTCGGTGGTCGAGCTGCACGCCTACGCCCTGCCCGACGGCACCGACGAGCCCGCGCTGCGCGACCGGATGCTCGCCGAGCTGCACCGCATCTACCCCGAGACCGCATCCTTCGACATCGTGCACGACGAGTGGCTCGTCGAGCGCGACTGCGCCCTCGTCGGCCTCGAGCCGTGGGCGTGGCGGCCAGGAGTCGTCACGCCCGACCCGCGCCTCGTCCTCGCCGGCGACACGGTGCGGTGCGACCTGCCCGTCGCCCTGATGGAGCGGGCCGCCACCACCGGCTGGCTCGCGGCCGACCGCCTGCTCGCCGGCTGGGGCCTGCCCGGCCACGGCGTGTGGTCGGTGCCGACCCGGTCGCGGTTCGGTGCGGTCCCGCGGGTGGCCCGCCGCGGCATCCGGGCCTACCGGTCGACGGCGGCCCGGCGCAGCGCGTAGAGCCGCGCCGCGTACTCGAGGTCGTCGGCCCACAGCTGCGTCGCCGACGAGCGCATCCCCACCCGCACGAGCGGGGCGAGCGAGCGCGCCACCCGGAACCCGAGACGGTCCGACGTCGCCACGACCGCCTCGGTCATCACGGTGACCGCGGGGTGGGCGCCCGGTGCGGTGAGCGGGGTGGCGTGGGTCTCGACGACGCTGCCGACGCCCTCGCCGCCGGTGATCGTCATGACCACCGTGTGCGAGTCGGGGCAGGTGAACTCGGCCCGCACCGGCACGGCGAAGGTGCGCCCCAGCCGGTAGGCGACGTCGAGGACGAGGCGGTCGGGGGTCGAGGCGAGGTCGTCGACGGCGAGGTCGCTGAACGCGTAGGGGTGCAGCCAGGCCCCGTGCCAGGGGTCGAGCCGGTTGGCGACGATGTCGCGCGGCTCGCACACGGCGCGCAGCGAGATGACCGAGGCGATGGCGCCCTCGGCGTCCGGCCGGGCGGCGACGACCGGGCGGTCGGTGGGCCCGACGCCCTCCTCGACCCGTCCGACCCGCACCCACACGAGGACGCCGTCGTCGTGGGCGGCGTAGGTGGCCCAGGGCGGGTCGGAGTCGCGGCCGAGCGGCATCCCGTGCCAGCGGCACAGGACCGTGCCGTCGACGACGTCGCACCCGGCCAGCGGGGCGCCGAGGTGCGGACAGGCGCCTGGGCCGGCGAGGGCCGAGCCGTCGGCGTCGCGCCACATCACCACCTCGCGGCCCGAGACGGTGCGCAGCAGGGTGCGGCCGGCCACGAGCTCGGTGGACGCGGCGGCCACGAGCCAGCCGTGGGTGGGCCGGAGCTGTGCTGCGGCGACGGCGGCGTCGATCCGGGCCGGCTTCGCGTCGCGCCAGGTGCCCCTCAGCTCGGCGGCGGGGGTCTGCGGCAGCCGTCGCACGGGCACCCGGCGGCGGACCTCCGCGCGCCAGGACCGGTCGGTCCGCAGCAGGCTCATCGCCTCACGCTAACGCCCGCCCGGGGCCGCTGCCAGAGTGTCTAGGCCGCGGGGGTGGCGGGCGTGCGCTCGGCGTCGATGACGATGCCGGCCCGTGGCGCCTGGTCGCGGCCGACGAGCCGGCCCGCTGCGGCGGCGATGTTCGCGAAGCGCGCGGGGAGGCCGTACTTGGCGACGACCGCCCGGCGCACGGCGGCGACACCCTCGGCATCACGCACGACCACGCCGGTGCCGCGGTAGGTCGGGGCACCGGGCTCGACCTGGCCGCGCATCGAGCAGGGCCGCAGCTCGACCCGGTCGGTGTGCGCGAGGCGCTTGACCTTGCCCGTGCGGTCGACGCTGATGACGACGAGGCGGCTCGGGTCGGACTCGTCGGCGGCGATCCACACGGGGGTGGCGACGCCGACCCCGGAGCGGCGGTAGGTGGTGAGCTCGGCGTACTTCGCGTCGGCCAGGGGGTGCCGGTCCGGGGTGGCCCGGGAGCCGGCGGTGTCGTCCATGGCCCCAGCCTAGGACCGGGGCCCGACGGCGCCGTTCACCCTCGATGTGCTGGATCGGCCCAAGTCCCGCTAGGGTGGTACGCAGTTGTTGAGCTTTCCGTTGTGCAGTGGTTGCAGGATCGTCCCGCCGGGACGAGAGGCGCTTTCTGAGCAGAGGTACGTACCAGGCATCACCAACGTGTCGGCCGCCGAACTCATGGCGGCCCACATCCTCAGAAAGAAGGCCAACATGGCTACTGGCACCGTGAAGTGGTTCAACGCCGAGAAGGGCTTCGGCTTCATCGCCCCCGACGACGGCTCCGCCGACGTCTTCGCCCACTACTCGGCCATCAACTCGAACGGCTACCGCTCGCTCGACGAGAACGCCAAGGTCGAGTACGAGACCCAGCAGGGCCCGAAGGGCCCGCAGGCCGCGAACATCTCGGTC
The DNA here is from genome assembly GCF_043099285.1 of Oryzobacter telluris. GTDB lineage: Bacteria > Actinomycetota > Actinomycetes > Actinomycetales > Dermatophilaceae > Oryzobacter > Oryzobacter telluris. The sequence continues at coordinate 3,912,640 of NZ_CP170723.1, forward strand.
ATCGGCTGAGCATCGCGCCACCTCGCGTCCCGTAGGGACGCACTCCACGACCGCCGTCCGGATTCCGGGCGGCGGTCGTGCGTCGTCCCGGCCTCCCGCACGCGCCGCGGCGGAGCACTAGCGTTCCGGGCATGACCCCGCGGATCGACCTCAACGCCGACCTCGGCGAGTCGTTCGGCACCTGGGTGCTCGGCGACGACGACGCGATGCTCGGGGTCGTGACGAGCGCGAACGTCGCCTGCGGCTTCCACGCCGGGGACGCCACGACCATCCGGCGCACCGTGGCGGCCGCCGCGGCACGGGGGGTCGTCGTCGGCGCCCAGGTGGGCTACCGCGACCTCGCCGGCTTCGGCCGGCGCCGCATCGACATCGCCCCGGCCGACCTCACCGCCGACGTGCTCTACCAGCTGGGGGCGCTGGAGGCGATGTGCCGCGTGGCCAGCACCCGCGTGGCCTACGTCAAGCCGCACGGCGCGCTCTACACGACCGCCGCGGTCGACGAGGGCCAGGCCCGGGCGGTCGTCGAGGCCGTGGTCGCGTACGACGCGACCCTGCCTGTCCTGGGCCTGCCGGGCTCGGTCCTCCTGCGGGTGGCCGCCGAGGCGGGCGTCCCCACGGTGGCCGAGGCGTTCGCCGACCGCGGCTACGCCCCCGACGGTCACCTCGTGCCGCGCTCGTCGCCCGGAGCCGTCCTCCACGACCCCGAGGAGGTCGCGGCACGGGTCGTGCGCCTCGTCACCGAGGGCACCGTCGTGGCCGTCGACGGCTCGGTCGTCCAGGTCGCGGCGCGCTCGGTGTGCACCCACGGCGACACGCCGGGGGCCGTGGCCATCGCCGCTGCGGTGCGCTCGGCGCTCGAGGCGGCGGGCGTCGTCATCGAGCCGTTCGTCGCTTCCGGGTCGTGAGCACGTCGGGCGACGCCGGGTCCGGCCTCACCGTCGAGGTGCTGCCGGTGGGCGCGGGTGGGCTGCTGCTGGAGGTCGCCGACCTCGAGGCCGTGCTCGTCCTCGCGTCGGCGCTGCGGGCCGCCGCCGCCGAGGGGGCGGGGCCGTGGTCGTCGGTCACCGACGTCGTGCCGGCCGCCCGCACCGTCCTCCTCGCGACGACGGAGGGCGCCGACCTCGCGGCCCTGAGGGCGTCGGTCCTCGCCCTCTGCGACTCCGTGCGGGTTGGGTACGGTTCCGGGCCAGCTGACGGGTCGGGAACCGCACCGAAGTCGCACGAGGTCGAGGTTCCGGTGGTGTACGACGGGCCCGACCTCGACGACGTGGCCGCCCGCACGGGGCTGACCCGGGCCGAGGTCGTCGCCGCCCACACGGGCACGCCGTGGCGGGTGGCCTTCGGCGGCTTCGCCCCCGGGTTCGCCTACCTCGTGGGCGGCGACCCCCGTCTCGTCGTCCCCCGCCGCGCGAGCCCGCGCGCGTCGGTCCCGGCCGGCTCGGTCGGCCTGGCCGGCGAGTTCTCGGGGGTCTACCCGCGGGCCTCGCCCGGTGGCTGGCAGCTCCTCGGGACGACCGACGTCGTCCTCTGGGACGCCGACCGCGACCCACCCGCCCTGCTCGCACCGGGGAGCACCGTGCGATTCGTCGCCGTGGAGGCCGCGTCGTGAGCCCGGCCCTGGAGGTCCTCGCCACCGGACCGCTCGTGCTCGTCGAGGACGAGGGCCGGCCCGGTCACGCGGCCGTCGGCGTCCCGCACTCCGGGGCCGCCGACCGCGGCGCCCACCGGCTCGGCGCCCGCCTCGTCGGGCACGACGCCGGGCTCGCCTCGCTCGAGGTGCTCCTCGGCGGCCTCGCCGTCCGGGCCCGGGGCCGGATGACCGTGGCGCTCACCGGCGCCCCAGCGCCCGCCACGCTCGACGGCCGGCCCGTGGCGCACGCCGCGCTCGTCGACCTCCCCGACGGGTCGGTCCTGCGGCTGGGGACGCCCACCCGCGGCCTGCGCACGTACCTCACGGTCCGCGGCGGCATCGCCGTCACGCCGGTGCTCGGGTCGCGCTCCTCCGACACCCTCTCGGGCCTGGGGCCGGCACCGGTCCGCGCGGGCGACGTCCTCCCCGTCGGCGTGGCCGGCCCGACGTTCCCCACGGTCGACCACGCGGCCCGCCGGCCCGCACCATCGACCGACCCGACGGTGCTCGAGGTCCTGCCCGGGCCACGCGCCGCCTGGGTGGGCGGCGACGCGGGCGACCTCGGCGGGCTGCTCGGCAGCACGTGGACCGTCGGTGGCCAGAGCGACCGGATCGGGCTGCGGCTCAGCGGTTCCCTCGTCCAGCGCACCCACGACCACCAGGACCTCGAGCTGCCCAGCGAGGGTCTCGTCCGGGGCGCGGTCCAGGTCCCACCGGGCGGCGAGCCCGTCGTCTTCCTCGCCGACCACCCGGTCACCGGCGGCTACCCGGTCGTCGCCGTCCTCACCCCCGCGGCCGCCGACCGGGCCGCCCAGCTGCGCCCGGGAGACACCGTGCGGCTGACCCCCACCCGCTGACCGTCAGGGGACGAGCGCCACCGTCGCGGGTGACGGCGCGATGCCGATCTCGCGGTCGAGCACGGCCGTGCAGACCGCGAACGCGCGCCGCGCCTCCTGCACGTTCCCCTCGGCGCGGTGCACCCGGATGACGGCGCGGTGCGCGCTCTCGCGCAGGACGTCGGCCCGCAGCGCGCACAGCGCCACCTCGAGGGCGAGGACGTAGTCGCCCGCGTCGGTGAGCCGGGCCGCCCAGTCCTCGAGGACGTGCAGCCGCAGCTGGCGCAGCCGCTCGCGGTCGGCCTCGAGCCAGGGGTCGTCCCAGTCGGAGAGGAGGTCGGCGGCCTCGGGGTCGACCAGCTCGTCGAGGACGTCGGGATCCGGCGGCCAGTGCGCCGACGGCCCGTCCGAACCCAGGCGGTCGTGCACCGCCCGCACGAGCGTGGCGACGTCGGAGGCCACCTCCGGGACGAGTCGCAGGTCGTGCCCCGCCGCGACCACGAGGAGGTGCCCCGGGACCGCCCCCTGGAGCCGCCAGCACGCCTTGCGCAGGTTCGTCATCGCCTGCCGCTGGCTGCCCTCGGGCCAGAGCAGTCCGGCGAGCCGGGCGCGGCTCGCGCGCTCGCGCAGGGCGAGCACGGCCAGCAGCCGCTGCACGCCGAGCGGGGTGTCGACGGCCCTGCCGTCGACCGTCAGGCGGAACGTGCCGAACAGGCGGATCCGCGGGGTGCACCCCGGGTCGGCGCACCACGGTGAGGACGTCACGGCAACCACGGTTCCTCCCTCGGGTCGAGGTCGCCGGGGCCGGGCGCGGCAGGGGCGACCCACTCGGGAGGAGGACGGTGCGCCCGTCCTGATACCTCTCCCGGGGACGCGAGGGGAACACCCGGGGAACGGCCACGCTGGTGTGCTGGGCCGCGCCGAGGACTGAGAAGGAAGCAGGTGTCCGCCGTGCCACCCAGGGAACGCAAGCCGATGACCGTCCGCCTCAGCGCTGCCGCCACGGAGCACCTCGACGCGACCGTCGCCGCGCGCGCCGCAGCGGGCCGCGACCCCAAGGTCCCCCTCGACGACACGGTCCGCGAGCCGATGACGAGCCTGGACCTCGAGGACCTCGGCCTCGAGGTCGACATCACGCCCGAGCAGATCAGGTCCCTCCTCGAGGAGCGGGCCCGCGCCACCACGCAGGTGCTCGCCACGGTCGACCTCATCAGCAAGGACCTCGACCTCTTCCGGCCGCAGGTCCCCACGGGCCTGCCCGCCGCGGTGAGCGGCACGCTCGTCAACCCCGACGGCAGCCCGGCCGCCCGGGTCCGGGTCCGGGCCCTGGAGCCGAGCGGCGTCGCCACGGCGGGCAACAACGAGAGGTACTCGCTCGTCCTCCCCTGGCCGAACCCCGAGGCCCTCACCGACGCCCGCGGCACCTTCCGCATCGCCCTGCCCGCGCGGCCGCTCCCTGACGACGGCCTCGCCCTCCTCGTCACCGGGGGCAACCGGGCGGTCGAGCTGCAGCTGCGGCGGATCGACCTCGTGGCCGGCGACGGCACGCTCGGCGTCCTCCCCCTCGACGTCGTCGTCGCCCCGCTGCCGCGCAGCGTCCTCGCCCAGCTCGGCGACGTCGTGCGCCCGACGAGCGACGAGGACGTCCTCGACAACCCCGAGCTGTTCGCCGAGCCCGCGCCCGTCATCACGCTCGGGGACTCCGACTGCGCGGTGAGCTTCCGGTCCAACTCCGGGGTCATCGACCGGTTCGGGTACTCGATGCTCGTGCGCCTCGTCGCCCCCACGCTGAGCGGCCGGCGCCTCGGCACCCGGGTGGGGCGCGAGGGCAAGCGCTTCCTGCTGTCGGCCTCCTCGGTGGGCCTGACCCGGTACGTCCCCGCGAACCGGCTCATCGACGCCATGGGCACGCTGGGCTCCTGGGAGCTCGTCGGACGGGTCCCGGTGGAGTCGCCGATCGACGTCGGCGCGTTCCTCGACGCCGTGCAGCGCGACCCGAAGTCGGTCCCCAAGGCGGCGACCCTCGGCATCGGCTACGTCGTGAAGATGCACCAGCTGTGGATCCCCAACGGGATGTCGCTCGGCGACCTCGTCTACTCCCTGCCGCTCGCCCCGGGAGAGCAGCAGCGCATCGCCGTGTCCGACGAGCGCGAGACGCTCTCGGTGCGCGAGCAGGAGACCCTGACCGCCGAGGAGTTCCAGCGCTACCAGGAGAACGCCGACTCCTCGACGAACGCCGTGTTCTCCAGCGCCTTCGACGAGTCGGCCCGCGGCGGCACCACGATGAGGACGCGCACCGAGGCGGGGAGCGTCGGCGGCGGGCTGGGCATCGGCGGGTTCTTCAGCGGCATCGTCGCCGGGCTCGGCATCGCCGGCGGGTACTCCGACTCCACGACGACCGGGTCGACCTCGAGCTGGCAGAACGCGAGCCGCGACTACGTCTCCAACGCCTCGCAGGACTTCCACTCCTCGTTGGCGCGGGCGGCCTCCGCCCGGCGCTCCGCGAGCCGCACGAGCGTGCGCCTGGCCACCTCGACCGAGCGCAAGGAGGTCGTCACCAAGGTCATCACCAACCACAACCACAACCACGCGCTGACCATGCAGTACTGGCAGGTGCTCCGGCACTACCGCGTCAGCAGCCAGGTCGACGACGTGCAGCTCGTCTGCTTCGTCCCGTTCGAGGTCATCGCCTTCCTCCCCACCTTCGCGACGCGGACGCTGCCCACCGGCAGCTACGGCCGCGACCAGCTGCTCCAGCGCTACTCCCAGCTGCTGCGGCACCACGACGTCATCGAGTCGCGGATCTGGTGGCGCTCCGAGCTCGCCCACGGCCTGCGGGTGCTGCGCGGGTTCGCCGGCGACCCGACGATGACCGTGCAGTCCTCGAGCGGTTCGGCCCAGGACGTCGTGAACATCGAGCTCGCCGGCACCTTCATGCCCTTCGAGGACGTGTGGGTCACCGCGATCTCGACGAGCGGGGCCCGCGTGGGCCCGGTGCTGATGACGGGCACGAGCGCCGCGGTGGCCACGGGCGCGACGACGAAGGCCGGGCTCCTCGACATCCTGCGCACCCGCCGGAGCAGCCCCACGGCGTCCGAGAAGCGCGTCGCGTCGATGAGCCTGCCGAGCCACGTCTCGCGCAGCCACCTGGCCCGCTTCGAGTTCCGCCGCGCCTTCCGGCCGTTCTCCTACCAGCTGACGATGCCGAGCGACCTCAGCTTCGGCGACCTCATCGCCTACCTCAACAACGCCAACCGGCTCCAGGTGTCGATGGCGCCCGAGGAGCTCGAGCGCGAGATCAGCGGCCCGCTCGTCGCGGACCCGGTCGCGGAGATCACGGACGTGTCCCCGACGATCGACCTCATCGAGGACTTCGCCGGCGCGGGCCTGGACGTCATGCCGGCACTGATGCCGGTGGCCGCCAAGCGCATCCCGCCGCAGCTGTCGTTCGCCGACCTGCTGCGGATCGAGGCGCTCCTGCAGCACGTCGTGGAGAACACCGTGGAGTACTCCAAGGCGGTGTGGCAGGCCCTGACCGCCGAGGAGCGCGCCATCCTCCTCGAGCGGTTCACCATCGGCGTCCCCACGGGCGGGGTCAGCGACGCCACGGACGACGTCCCGCTGCTCGACTGCGTGGCCAACCAGGTGCTCGGGTACTTCGGGAACGCCGCGATCATGCCGTTCTTCATCCCGCCGGGCGTCGCCGCGAAGGTCAAGTACACCTCGCGCGACGTGCAGGAGTCGCTGCTGCGCTTCCACCGGCAGGCGTACCGCCCGGCGCAGAGCTCGATCACGCTGCCCGCGCGCGGCGTGCTCGGCGAGGCCGTCCTCGGCCACTGCGAGTCGAGCGAGAAGATCGACCTCACCCGCTTCTGGAACTGGCAGGACTCGCCGCCGGACGTCGCGACCGACCCGTCGGCCGTCGCCGCCCTGTTCGCCGACCCGAACTCCCTCGTGGGCGGTGCGGGCGCGCAGGCGGCCGCGGTCCTCCAGCCCGGTGCGTCGTCGATGGTGACGATCAACCAGGGCCCGGCCGCCCTGACCCCCGCCGACCTCGCGAGCGCGCTCGTCAAGAGCCAGCCGGCGAGCAACCTGCCCACCGACCTCACGGGGATCACCCAGCTCGGCGCCCAGATGAAGGTGCAGACCGAGACCACCGCCGAGAGCCTGAACAAGACGATCGCCGAGGCGAGCGGCCTGGCCAAGGAGGCGATGAAGCAGATCCCGAGCGCCATCAAGGCCAAGTCCGACGCCGACGCCGAGCGCGACAAGCGGGCCAAGGAGAAGGCGAAGGAGGAGGGCGCCGGCGGCACCGAGGGAGGCGGGACCGAGGGGTCCGGCACCGGAGGGACCGGCGGGACCGGAGGCGGCGGCGGTGGGACCGGCGGCACCACCGAGGGCGGTGGCGGGACCTCGCTCGCGTCCCTCGACGGCGGCACCGCCCCGATCGCCTGAGGACGGTGACCCCATGACCGAGCAGACCACCCGGGCGAGGACCGGCGAAGGAGGAACCGACCATGGCTGAGCAGCCGAGCACGGCCGACGAGCGGGCGCTCGACGCCCTGACCAAGGTGCTCGAGTCGGCGATCTCGCCCGAGATGACCGAGGCGCAGCGACTCATCCTGCGTCGGCTCGCCACGGCGGGGGACCTGTTCCCGTCGCGGGTGCCGGCGCCTCTCAACATCACCCAGGTCGGCGGGTACCTCAACCTCGTGGCCGACGACCCGGTGCTCTCGGCGCAGGTCCTGGCGAGCGCGCTCGGGGTGGCCGGGCCCAACCCGACCCCCGGGTTCGACCCGACCCTCCCGCCGCTGTACTTCGTCACCCGGACCAACGACCGCCCGCCGGGGACGGCGCAGGCGGCCACGCCGGTGCAGCTGAGGGTGCGCAGCGACTTCGCGGCGCCGTTCGACGCCGCGGTGGCGGTGCTGCACGGCCTCGGGGTGATGCTGCCCGTCCTCGCCGCCGACGCCCCCCTGCCCCCGCTGGGCGCGGTGGGCACCCCGGGTGCGACGCCCGCCGACGCGCTGGGCGTCCTCGGCCGCCGGCTCACCCTCGTGCCCGGCGCCGGGCTGGTCGACCCGACCCTCGACCCCCTGGCGGTCGGGCAGCTGGGTGGGGCCGGACCACAGCTGGTGCTGGCGCGGCAGCTCGACGGCACGGCGCCGCAGGCCGGCACGGTCACACCCGCCGCGTACGCCCTGTGGACCTGCGACGCCACGACGTGCACCCAGTCGACCGTGACCGACGCGTTCGTCGACCTCGACCCCGTCCTCGCCGCCGGCGGATGGCACCGGGCCCAGCCGCTCGCGGCACCCGCCACCGCGGCCGACGCCAAGGGCTGGAACACGTGGACCAACGTCACCGGGCTGGTCGCCGGAACGAGCACGGTCGGGGCCGAGCTGCGGCTGCTCTACTCCGCGGGCCAGATCGCGGCGTCGTCGGTCCGCGAGCTGCAGGACCTGGTCTGGGACGGCGCCGACTTCGTGGCTCCAGCCTGAGGCGGCGGTGACCGTGAGCGACCACGACGCCGGCCCGCCCCGAGGGGCACCCCCCGTCGAGCGCGGGGACGAACCGTCGGCCTGGCGGCTGACCTTCTCGTACGAGGGCTCCGACATCCGCCTCGTCGCCCAGCAGCGGGTCGCGATGATCGCGCCCCCGGACGACTCGGACCGCACCTACGCGGCCCGGGCCGGCACCTGGGTCGAGGTGCGGGACGGCACCGGGCACGGCCTGTACCGCCAGCTCCTCGCCGACCCCGTCCGGCACGGCTACGAGGTGCACTCTCCCGACCCCGCCGAGGGGTCGCGCCAGGTCGAGCCCGAGGCGCCGAGCGGCGTGTTCCAGGTCGTGGTGCCGGACCTCCCCGGCGCGCAGGACGTCGTCCTCCACCGGCTCGACGACAGCGCGCTCGCGGCCGACGCCACCCGGCCCCGGCGGACGGCCGACCGCGCCCTCGCCCGCCCCGTGCTGACGGCCACCCTGGAGGAGACACCTCCGTACGAGGTGACCTGATGGGGACCGCGGACGGTGCCGTCGTCAGCACCACGAAGATCGTCGACCACGGGCCGGACAGCGCCCGGTGGAACCTCGTCATCATGTCCGAGGGCTTCACCACGGCCGAGCTCGACGCGTACCACGTGGCCGCGGAGTCGTTCGTCACCAAGCTGTTCACCACCCAGCCGTTCCGGCGGATGTGGTGCGCGATCAACGTGCACCGGGTCGACGTCCGCTCCGACGAGAGCGGCACCGACGAGCCCGCCACCTGCGCCGACGGCGGCACCGGCACGGGTGTCACCCGCAGGACGTACTTCGACACCTCGTTCTGCCGGGACGGGACCAGTCGGCTGCTCTACGGCTCCGAGGCGATCTCCATCGCCACCGCGGCGACGGCCGTGCCTGCCGTGTCGGCGCGCATCGTCATCGTCAACTCCACGCGGTACGGCGGCGCGGGGGGCTCCTCGGCGTGGTTCTCGCTGGCGGCGTCCGCCGACGAGATCGGGGTGCACGAGCTGTGCCACTCCGCCTTCGACCTCGCCGACGAGTACGGCGACAACAACGCCACGTGGAGCGCCGGGGAGCCGAGCGAGCCGAACGTCACGACCGTCACGGCACGGGCGAGCACGAAGTGGGCGTCGAAGATCGCGGCGGCCACCCCGCTGCCGACCCAGGACAACCCCGGCTGCGCGGCGATGACGACGGCCGCCAGCCCCGTGCCTGCAGGGACGGTCGGGCTGTTCGCGGGGGGCAGCCGCTCGTTCTGCGGCATCTACCACTCCGAGCACATCTGCCGGATGCGGGTGCTGGGCAACGAGTTCTGCGCCGTGTGCAAGGACGCGATCATCGCCCGGCTGACGCCGCACCTGCCGAAGTTCTCCGGACCGGTCGTGGGGACGCAGTTCCACGGGACGGTCCCGGCGGGCCAGACCAAGCGGTGGTTCACGTACAACTGGCCGGCCTGCTGGCACGTGCTGTGGACCGTCGTGCCGACGTCACCGGTCACCCCGACGGCGGGCGTGTCCTGGCGGGTGCGGGTCGAGCGGGCGTCGCGGGAGCGCCTCACCTACTGGGTCTCCATCACCAACGACACCGGCGTCGCGGTCGAGGTCGACGCCCGGTACGAGATCGTCGTCCGGACCTGAGTCGGGAGAGGAGCGCAGCATGAAGGCGGGAACCCAGTTCACGGGCACGGTGGCCGCGGGCGCCACGAAGACGTGGTTCACCCACTCGTGGAAGCCCGAGAGCCACGTCGTGTGGACCGTGGTCCCGGTGACCCCCGGTCCGGGGGCGCCGCAGATCGAGTGGAGCGTCAAGGTGCAGCGGGCGTCCGCGACCCTGCTGACCTACCACCTGACGATCAAGAACCTGTCGGCCGCGCCGGTCGACATCGAGGCGAGGTACGCGATCCTCAACTGAGGCAGGCCGATCGGCCTCAGCTGAGGTGGTGGGGCTGCACCTCGCTGCGGTGGCCGTGGTCGCTGCCGGCCTTGGCGCCGTGGTGGGTGCCGTGGTGGCGGGCGACGCCCGGCGCCGTGAAGCGCACGATGACGGCCTTGGAGACCGGGCAGTTGCTGCCCTCCGCCACCGAGTCGAGCGGCACGAGGACGTTGCACTCGGGGTAGTACGCCGCGGCGCACCCCCGTGCCGTCGGGTACGACACGACCCGGAAGTCCTTCGCGACCCGTTCCGAGCCGTCGGTCCAGACCGAGACGATGTCGACGAGCCGTCCCTCGTCGAGCCCGAGGTGCGCCATGTCGTCGGGGTGCACGAGGACGACCTGACGCCCGCCCGCCAGCCCCCGGTAGCGGTCGTCGTGGCCGTAGATCGTGGTGTTGAACTGGTCGTGGCTGCGGATCGTCTGCAGCACCAGGTGCCCCTCGGGGACCTCGAGCACCTCCAGCGGGCTCACGGCGAACTCAGCCCGGCCGGAGGGCGTCTCGAAGGTGCGGCTGTCGCGCGGGGGGTGCGGCAGCACGAAGCCGCCGGGACGGTTCACCTTCTCCTCGTAGGCGTCGCAGCCCGGCACGACCCGCGAGATGTGCCGCCGGATGGCGCGGTAGTCCTCGGCCATCACCGACCAGTCGATGCGCGAGCCCTCCGGCCCGTCACCGAGGGTGGCCTCGGCCAGGCGGCAGACGATCCACGGCTCGCCGTGCAGCAACGAGCCCGCGGGCTCGTTGCGCCCCACCGACAGGTGCACGCTCGACATCGAGTCCTCGACCGTGACGCCCTGCCACCCCGCGGCGGTGACGTCGCGCTCGGTGCGGCCCAGGCAGGGCAGGACCAGCATCGTCCCGCCCGCCAGCACGTGGGTGCGGTTGAGCTTGGTCGAGACCTGCACGTTGAGGTCGACCGAGCGGAGCACCGAGTGCGTGAGCTCGGAGTCGGGGGTCGCGGCGGCGAAGTTGCCGCCGAGACCCACCATGACCCGGATGCGCGCCTCCGCCATCGCCCGGATCGTGTTGACGACGTCGTGGCCCCGCTCGCGCGGCGGGTCGAAGCCGAACTCGTCGCGCAGGGCGTCGCCGAAGTGCTCGGGGAGCTTCTCCCAGATCCCCATCGTCCGGTCCCCCTGGACGTTGGAGTGCCCGCGCACGGGGCACAGCCCGGCGCCGGGCTTGCCGATGTTCCCCTGCAGCAGCGCGACGTTGGTGATCTCCTTGATCGTCGCGACGGCGTTGCGGTGCTGGGTGATGCCCATCGCCCAGCAGAAGACGGTGCGGCGCGAGGCCGCGAGGAGGTCGGCGACCCGCTCGATCTGCGCCCACTCCAAGCCGGTGGCCCGCAGGACCTCGTCGCGGTCGACCAGGCGGACGAACTCCTTCCACGTCTCGAACCCGGTCGTGTGGCGGTCGACGAAGTCGTGGTCGACGGCGTCGCGCTCGAGCAGCAGCGCACCCAGGGCCTGGAAGAGGGCGAGGTCGCCGTTGCTGCGGATCGGCAGGTACTCGCTGGCCAGGTGGGTGCTCAGGCCCACGACCCCCTTGGCGTGCTGCGGGTTGTCGAAGGCCATCAGCCCGGTCTCGGGCAGGGGGTTCACGGCGACGACCCGCCCCCCGCCCTCCACGCACTTCTCGAGGGCGCTGAGCATCCGGGGGTGGTTGGTGCCGGGGTTCTGGCCGATGACGAGGACGAGCTCGGCCTCCTGCACGTCCTGCAGGCTCACCGACCCCTTGCCGATGCCGATCGACTCGGCGAGAGCGACCGAGGTCGACTCGTGGCACATGTTCGAGCAGTCCGGCAGGTTGTTCGTGCCGAAGGCCCGCGCGAAGAGCTGGAAGACGAACGCGGCCTCGTTCGAGGCCCTGCCGCTCGTGTAGAAGACGGCCTCGTCCGGGTCGTCGAGGGAGCGCAGGGTGTCCCCGACGAGCGCGACGGCGTCCTCCCACGAGATCGGCTCGTAGTGGGACCGACCGGGTCGCAGCACCATCGGCTCGGTGATCCGCCCCTGCTGCCCGAGCCGGTAGTCGCTCCACGTCGCGAGCTCGGAGACGGGGTGCCGGGCGAAGAAGTCGCGGTCCGCCCGTCGGCGGGTGCCCTCCTCGGCCACGGCCTTGGCCCCGTTCTCGCAGAACTCGGCGAACGAGCGGTGCTCCGGGTCGGGGTCGGGCCACGCGCAGCCCATGCAGTCGAAGCCGTCGGCCTGGTTGAGCCGGCCCAGCGTGGTCAGGCTGCGCAGCGGCCCCATCTGCCCGGCCGCCCGGTTCACGGCGACCGCGACGGCCTCGACCCCCGCCGCCGCCGACCGCATCCGGTGCCGGTCGACGTCGGTCGGGTCGACGTCGCCGTCGGGTGCTCCGCGCCAGGGGTCGAGCATCCGGGACAGTCGTGACGTCATCGGGCCACTCTCGCAGCGGGTCCGGCCCGGCGGCCCGCCCGGTACCTGTGGGTCAGCCGTGCGTTCTCCGGGCAGGTCAGAGGCCCGGGGTGTCCCAGCCGTACGTGACCTCGGGGCGGCCCACCCCGGGGTACCGGTTCCCGCGCCGGGCGCGGCCGCTGTCGACGAGGTGCTCGGCGTACCGCCGTGCCGTGACCCGGCTGACCCCGAGCAGGTCGCCCAGCTCGGCGGCCGAGAGCGGGTCGCCGGCCTCGCGCAGGGCCGCCACCGCGCGGGCCAGGAGGTCCTCGGTCATCCCCTTGGGCACCGTGGTGGTCGAGGCGGGCCGCAGCCGGGCGAACACCGAGTCGACCTGGGCCTGGGTGTCGGCCTCCGCCGCGCCGCCGAGCTGCTCGCGGTAGGCCCGGTACGACTCCAGCCGGTCGCGCAGGGTAGGGAAGACGAAGGGCTTGAGGACGTACTGCACCACCCCCAGCGACACCGCCGCCCGCACCATCTCCAGGTCACGCTGCGACGTCACCGCGATGACGTCGGCCGCGTGCCCGTGCCCGCGCATCGCCCGCACGACGTCGAGGCCGGGGAGGTCGGGCAGGCCCATGTCGAGCAGGACGAGGTCGACCTGCCCGCGGTCGAGGTGGCGCAGGGCGTCGCGCGCGGTGAGGGCGACGCCGGCCACCTCGAACCCGGCGACGCGCCCCACGTAGGCGGCGTGCGCCTCGGCGACGACCGGGTCGTCCTCGACGACGAGGACCACGATGCGTCCGTCGGGGGTCACGCCGACACCAGGGGCAGCGTGACGGTGACCCGTCCCCCGGGCGGCGGGCCCACCTCGAGCGTCCCGCCCAGCCGGGTGACGGTGTGCCGCACCAGGGCCAGGCCGAGACCACGGCCCCCGACACCGTCGGACGGCTTGGTCGAGAACCCGCGCTCGAGGACGCGCTCGCGCATCTCGTCAGGGATGCCGGGCCCGGTGTCGGAGACGACGAGCTCGACCCGGTCGCCGACGGTGCGGGCGGTGAGCTCGACCCGGCGCTCCCCCGGCGTCCCGGTCACCGCGTCGAGGGCGTTGTCGACGAGGTTGCCCACCACGGTGACGACGTCGTGCGGCGACGCCGTGCCGGTCGGCCAGGCCAGGTCCGGGTCGATGACGAGGTCCACCCCGCGCTCGTGCGCCTCGGCGGCCTTGCCGAGCAGCAGCGCCGAGAGGGTGGGGTCCTCGACCCCGTCGACGACCCGGTCGGTGAGGTGCTGGGCCCGCTCGAGCTCCTCGGTGGCGAAGGCGACCGCCCGCTGCGGGTGGCCGAGCTCGATGAGCGAGACCATCGTGTGCAGCCGGTTGCCCGACTCGTGCGCCTGCGAGCGCAGCGCCTCGGTGAGGCCGCGGGCCCGGCCCAGCTCGCCGGTCAGCTCCTCGAGGTCGGTGCGGTCGCGGATCGTCACGACCGAGCCGAGGTCGGCCCCGTCGCGCTGGGCGCGCGACTTGTTGAGGACGAGGACGCGCTCGTCGGTGACGTGGAGGTCGTCCTCGCGGGCGTCGGCGTCGGTGATGGCGCGCACGAGCGGTGCGGCGAGGCCGAGGTCGGCCACGAGCGCGCCGGACGGGTCGTCCTCGAGGCCGAGCAGGCGCCGCGCCTCGTCGTTGGCGAGCCGGACGCGTCCCTCGGTGTCGACGAGGACCAGGCCCTCGGTCACCGAGCGCAGCACGGCCTCGTGGTAGTCGTGCATGTCCTGCAGCTCGCCCGCCGACAGGCCGCGGGTCTGCCGGCGCACCCGGCGCGCGATGAGCGCCGCCCCGATCCCGCCGAGCACCCCGGCCACGAGACCGGCCACCGCGAGCGGCACGAGCTCGGCCGTCATCAGCTCGTCGACGTCGCCCTTGCTCACGCCGACGGCCACGAGCCCCACGACCTCCGGCCCGTGGAGCACGGGCACCACCGCCCGGCGGCTCGGCCCGAGGGTGCCGACGTAGTCCTCGAGCACCGTCCCGCCGGCCAGCGCGGCCTCGGTGTGCCCGAGGAAGGTCTTCCCGATCTGGGCGGGGTCGGGGTGGCTGTAGCGGACCCCCTGCGGGCTCATGATGACGACGAAGTCGGTCCCGGTGCGCAGCCGCACGCCCTCGGCGAGGGTCTGCAGCGACCCGGTCGTGTTCCGCCCGCGGACGCCGTCGACGACCTCCGGCTCGGCCGCCACCGACTGCGCCACGGCGAGCACCTGGGTGGTCGCCTGCTGGGTCACGGCGCGGCGGGCCTGGGCGTACGCGGCCGCGAGGCCGGCCAGCACGACGGTCGCCACCAGCGCCACGACCAGCGCCGTCGTCTGGGCCGCGACGCTGCGCCTCAACACGCGCTCAGCCCCGCGGAGCGGCAGGGTGGCCCGTGAACACTGCGTACACAACGGTGACGATAGCCCGCGCAGTCGCCACCCTCGATCGACGGCACCCGCCCGGACAAAGGAGTTCGCGCCATGAGCAGCACCCTCGACCAGCCCACGACCCCAGGGGGTCACGCGGCGCCACCGAAGCGGGACCGCACCCACTTCCTCTACATCGCCGTGATCGTCGCGATGCTCGCCGGCATCTTCGTCGGCTTCGTCTTCCCGGAGTTCGGCAAGGAGCTCAAGCCGCTCGGGACGTTCTTCGTCAACCTCATCAAGATGATGATCGGCCCGATCATCTTCGTGACGATCGTCCTCGGCATCGGCTCGGTGAAGCGCGCGGCCCAGGTCGGCAAGGTCGGCGGCCTGGCGCTGGGCTACTTCCTCGGGATGTCGACCGTCGCGCTGGCCATCGGGCTCATCGTCGGCAACTTCGTCAAGCCCGGCGCGGGGCTCAACCTCACCGACGAGCTCGCCAAGAGCGGCCAGGCGGCCGTCTCCTCCGAGGCCGAGACGACCACCGAGTTCATCCTCGGCCTCGTCCCCGACACCCTCGTCTCCGCGCTCACCTCGGGCTCGGTGCTCCAGGCGCTGCTCGTGGCGCTGCTCGTCGGGTTCGCCCTGCAGAAGATGGGCCCGGCCGGTGAGCCGATCCTGCGCGGCATCAAGCACGTCGAGAAGCTCGTCTTCCGGCTCATGGCGATGATCATGTGGCTCGCCCCGGTGGCCGCGTTCGGCGCGATGGCCGCGGTCGTCGGCGCCACCGGCATCGACGCCCTCAAGAGTCTGGGCCTGATCATGGTCGCGTTCTACGCCACCTGCGCGATCTTCGTCTTCGGCGTGCTGGGCACCCTGCTGCGCGTCGTCGCCGGGATGAACGTGTGGTCGCTGTTCAGGTACCTGGCCCGCGAGTTCCTCCTCATCCTGTCGACCTCGTCGTCGGAGTCGGCGCTGCCCCGCCTCATCGCGAAGATGGAGCACCTCGGCGTCTCCCGCCCGGTCGTCGGCATCACGGTGCCCACGGGGTACTCGTTCAACCTCGACGGCACGGCGATCTACCTGACGATGGCCTCGCTGTTCATCGCCGAGGCGCTCGACAAGCCGTTCTCCATCGGCCAGCAGATCTCGCTGCTCGTCTTCATGATCATCGCGAGCAAGGGCGCGGCGGGCGTCACCGGTGCGGGGCTGGCCACGCTGGCCGGTGGCCTGCAGTCGCACCGCCCCGACCTCGTCGACGGCGTCGGCTTCATCGTCGGCATCGACCGGATGATGAGCGAGGCGCGCGCCCTGACGAACTTCGCCGGCAACGCCATCGCCACGGTCCTCATCGGGACCTGGGTCGGCGAGATCGACAAGGAGCAGTGGCAGGCCGTCCTCGCCGGGGAGCGCCCGTTCGACGAGGCGACGATGATCGACGACCACGACGAGCCGGGCCCCGACCAGCGCGACCTCGTCGGCGACCCCGCCTCCCGCACCCAGGGCCACTGACCCCCATCGCGTCCTACCGGGCAGTAAGGGTCGTGATCGCGACACTTACTGCCCGGTAGCACGCAGCTCAGGGCGCCACAGCGGGTGCTACCGCCTGGTACTTGGGGTGATCACCCCGCGGACCAGGCGGTAGGTCGCGCCCTGGGGGAGGTGGGAGGTCAGGCGGCGGCGTCGAGGGTGACGACGACCTTGCCGCGGGCGCGCCCGGAGGCGACATGGTCGATGGCGTCGGCGGCCCGCTCGAGCGGGTAGGTCGCGTCGATGACGGGGCGCACCGCGCCCGCCGCGACGAGGGTGTCGAGCTCGGCGAGGTCGGTGCCGAGCTCCTTGGACACGTGCATGACGAGCCGGTGCCGGACGAACGGGCTCAGCAGGGCCGCGGCGGCCGAGCGGTGGACCCCGTCGGTGAACCGGCCACCCTGCGTCCCGATGCAGACGAGCGTGCCGCGCTCGGCGAGGACGCGGCGCAGGTCGCGCCGCCGGCGGTTGCTCATGATGTCGAGGACGACGTCGTACCGCACGCCCTCGGCGTCGATGGTGTCGTGGGTCCGGTCGAGGACGTGGGCGGCGCCGAGGGAGCGGGCCAGGTCCGCCCCGCCCGGGCCGCAGACGGCGGTGACGGTGGCCCCCGCCGCGACCGCGCACTGGACCGCGAGGTGCCCCACCCCGCCCGACGAGCCGACGACGAGGACCCGCTGGCCGGGGGCGACCCCGGCGTCGCGGACCGCCTGGTAGGCCGTGAGGCCCGAGATGGGGAGCGCCGCGGCCTCCACGGTCGACAGCCCCTCCGGCGGGTGCGCGATGCGGCCCGCCGAGGTGACGACGAGCTCGGCCAGTGACCCGTCGGCGGTGCCGTGCACGGGGTCGCCCGTCGCCCAGCCGACGACCCCGGGCCCCACGGCCTCCACGGTCCCGGCGAGGTCGCGGCCCGGGGTGCGCCACCGCGGGCTCGGGCGCCGCAGCCCGAAGGCCGGGCGGGCCATGAGCGGCAGCCCGTTCATCACGTGGACCGTGCCGCGGTCGACGGCGGCCGCGCCCACCCGGACGAGGACCTCGCCCGTGCCGGGCGAGCGGGTGGGGGCGGGGACCTCCTCGAGGCCGAGGACCTCGGTCCCGCCGTAGCGGTGCTGGACGACGGCGCGCATGGCGCCTCCTTACGGTGTAAGTCGAACGGTGATGGGTGCACGGTAGCCTTACGTTGTAAGATCCGGCAAGTCCCCGCCCGCCCGCCGTCCCCAAAGCACTGTTCGAGGAGCCCGATGCCCGCCGACCGTCCAGCCCTCAGCCGCGAGCGGGTCGTCGACGAGGCGGTGGCCCTGGCCGACGAGCAGGGCCTGCCCGCGTTGTCGATGCGGGCGCTCGCCGGGCGGCTCACGGTCGAGGCGATGTCGCTGTACCACCACGTGCCGGGCGGCAAGGACGCCCTCCTCGATGCCATGGTCGACGCGGTGTTCGCGGAGATGCACCTCCCCACCACCGACGGCGACTGGCGCGCGCAGCTGCGGCTGCGGTCGGTCTCGGGCCGCGCGGCGCTGCGGCGGCACCGGTGGGCGGTCGGCCTCATGGACTCCAGCCGCACCCCCGGGCCCGCGACGATCGCGCACCACGACGCCGTCATCGGCTGCATGCTCGCGGGCGGGTTCAGCCTCTCCGCCAGCGGCACCGCCTTCGCCCTGGTCGACGCGCACCTCTACGGCTTCCTGCTCCAGGAGAACGCCCTGCCGTTCGAGACCGTCGACGAGCTCGCGGCCATCGGCACCGAGATCCTCGTCCCGGAGGTCCGGGCCGCCTTCCCCCACTTCACCCGCTTCGCCGAGACCCATGCGATGCGGCCGGGCTACTCCTTCGGGTACGAGTTCGAGCCCAGCCTCGACCTCGTCCTCGACGCCGTCGAGCGGCTCCTCGACCCGGGTCGGCCGCCCGCGCAGCCGCACGTGGCGCCGCCCGTGGTCGCGCCGCCGCCGGTGGAGGTCGTCGTGCCTGTGCTCGGCGTCGACGGCTGCCCCGGTGGATGGGTGGGGGCGCTCCTCGTGCCGGGCGCCCCTCGTCCCCGGGTCGTCGTCGCCCCGACGATCGCCGAGCTCGTCGAGACCGTGCGGTCGGAGGTCGAGATCGCCGTGGTGGGCATCGACATCCCGATCGGCCTGCCGGACAGCACGATCCGCCGGGCCGACGTCCTCGCCCGTCGCGAGCTGCGGGGCGGCGCGAGTTCGGTCTTCACCACGCTGACCCGTGCCGCCTACCTCGAGGCGACCCGCGCCGAGGCCGACACCGTGAACCGCGCCCTCAGCGGCCAGGGCGTCGGCGCGCAGGCGTTCGCGCTGCGCGCCAAGATCCTCGAGGTCGACGCGTGGCGGCGGTCGCGCCCCACGGTCGAGGTGGTCGAGGTGCACCCCGAGGTCTCGTTCCGGGCGATGACCGGGGGGACGGCGCTACCCAGCAAGAAGACCGAGGAGGGGCAGCGCGCCCGGCTGGAGGCGCTGGGCGCGGCCGGGATCGCGCAGCCGTCCGTCCTCAAGGGGTCCGGGTACGCGGCGGACGACGTCCTCGACGCCTGCGCCGTGGCGTGGACCGCCGCCCGCCGGGTGGCCGGCCTGTCGAGGTCGCTGCCCGAGGAGCCCGAGGTGTTCGGCGACGGCATCGAGGCCGCCATCCACGTCTGAGCGGATATCTCGCTCGCCGGGCCCCGGTCGCACTGGCAGGGTGTCGGCCATGACTGCACGCGTGTCCCACACCTCCGTCGACTGCCGCAACGCCTACGAGCTGTCCGAGTGGTGGAAGGGGGTCCTCGACTACGTCGACGTCGAGGGCGACCCCAACCTCCCGGGCCACGAGGAGTGCCTGATCCTCGACCGCGACGACCGCCACCGGATCCTCTTCATCGAGGTGCCCGAGGGCAAGAGCGTGAAGAACCGGATCCACTTCGACATCGAGCCGCTCGAGGGCACCCGCGACGAGGAGCTCGAGCGGCTCCTTGCGCACGGGGCCACCCAGGTCGCCGACCACCGCGGCATCCACGGCCCCGGCTCGGGCTGGGTCATCCTCGCCGACCCGGAGGGCAACGAGTTCTGCATCCTGCGCAACGGCGCCGAGCGCGCCGCCGCCGGGACGACCCAGGCCTGACCGCGGAACAGCGGGTGGCGGGGCGGCGTTGAGCCCGACGCCGCGTCCCCGTGACGACGCCCCTGACCCCCTGACGAGAGGCCCCCGCATGTCCGACTGGAACACGAACATCATCGAGGAGTTCCGCGCCAACGGCGGCACGGTGACGACCATGGGCTTCGGCCGCGGTCTGGTCCTGCTGCACCACCTCGGCGCCCGCACCGGCACCGAGCGCGTCTCGCCGCTCGCCGCCATCCGCGCCGACGCCGACACCTGGCTGCTCGCCGCCTCCAAGGCCGGCGCCCCGGACAACCCGGACTGGTACCACAACCTGCGCGCCCACCCCGAGGTCAGCATCGAGACCCCGGACGACGGCACGGTCGAGGTGACCGCCCGCGTCCTCGAGGGTGAGGCGCGCGACGAGGCCTGGGGCCGCTTCACGGCGATGTCGGAGGGCTTCCGCTCCTACGAGCAGAAGACGACCCGCGTCATCCCGGTGGTCGAGCTGACCCGACGATGATCCGCCGCCACCGGACCGACGGCTCCGCGTGAGCCGCTGGGGGTACGGCGACGTCCCCGACCTGACCGGCCGACGCGCCCTCGTCACGGGGGCCAACAGCGGGATCGGCGCGGTCGAGGCCCGCGTCCTCGCCCAGCACGGAGCGGACGTCGTGCTCGCCGCGCGACGCCCCGACGCCGCGCGCGAGGTGGCCGACCGCATCCGGGCCTCCGGTGCGCCCGGCGCGGTGGAGGTCGAGGAGCTCGACCTCGCCTCGCTCGACTCGGTGCGCGCCCTCGCGCGCCGGCTGGAGGGCCCACTCGACCTCCTCGTCAACAACGCCGGAGTGATGGCGCCGCCCCGGCGACGGGAGACGGCCGACGGCTTCGAGCTGCAGTTCGGCACCAACCACCTGGGCCACTTCGCGCTCACCGGGCTGCTGCTGCCGCGGCTGCTCGAGTCGGCGGCCCCGAGGGTGGCCACGGTGTCCTCCCTGGCCCACTTCTCCAGCGACGGGCGCGTGGCCGAGGGCAACCCGCCCGACGACTACGACCCGCAGACCTCGTACGGCCGCTCGAAGCTGGCCAACCTGCTCTTCGCCACCGAGCTGCACCGGCGCACGCAGGTGCCCGGCTCGCCGCTCGCCTCCCTCACCTCCACCGCCGCTCACCCCGGCGTCTCGAACACGCGGCTGTTCACGAGCCGCGACGGGATGGGGGCGCTGGCCGTGGTCCGCGCCCTCGGGCCGGTCGTGGGGAAGGTCGCGTTCAGCAGCCCCGAGCGCGGGGCCGAGGCGGTCGTCAACGCCGCCACGGTCGCGCGGCCGGGCGCCTACGTCGGGCCGACCTGGCTCGGCGGCTGGCGGGGGCCGGTCGGCGAGGTCGGGCGGTCCCCGTGGGGAGCCGACGAGGCCCTGGGTCGCCTGCTCTGGGACCGCAGCGAGGACCTGACGGGAGTCTCCTTCCCCGGCTGATGTCCGCTGTCCGAGCAGGACCGCTCGCACTGGGACCGCGCGATGGTCGCCGAGGGCACGGCCCTCCTCGACTCCGTGTTCGGCGCCGGCCGGGTCGGCGAGTACGAGGTGCAGGCCGCGATCGCCGCCGTCCACGACCGGGCGCCCACCGCGGCCGAGACCGAGTGGCCCCAGGTGCTCGAGCAGGTGGCGCCGTCGCCGTTCGTCACCCTCCACGCCTGACCTCCCCCGCACCCCGTCGCGGTGGGTGCGGACGTGGCTGCTGGGGCCGCCACTTCCGCACTCGCGGCCGGAGCCGCCCGGCGACCACCGACACCCGGCCATCTGGGACGCTTGGACCATGACGCTGCGCCGTGCGAACCTCGCCCGGATCTCCGGGGGGCTGTTCGACGTCCTCGTGGTGGGCGGCGGCATCAACGGCGCGGTCTCGGCGGCCGCCCTGGCCGGGCGCGGAGCCACCGTCGCGCTCGTCGACCGCGGCGACTTCGGCGCCTTCACCAGCCAGGAGTCGAGCAACCTCGTCTGGGGCGGCTTCAAGTACCTGGAGAACTACGAGCTCCCCCTCGTCTTCGGCCTGTGCCGCTCCCGCAACCGCCTGATGAAGGCGTACCCGGACAACGTCAAGGAGATCGGCTTCCTCGCGGCCCTCGACCGCACCGCCCCCTACCGCCCCTGGTTCGCCGCGCTCGGCGCCACCGCCTACTGGGGCATCGGGATGTTCGGGACCGACCGGCCGCACCTGATCAGCGCCACGGCCCTGGAGACCGAGGAGCCGGTCGTCGACACCACCACGGTGCGCGGCGCCATCCAGTACCAGGACGCCTACCTCGTCGACAACGACTCGCGCTTCGTCTTCTCGTTCGTCCGCTCCGCCATCGAGGCCGGGGCGTCCGTCGCCAACTACGTCGAGCTCGTCGCCGCCGAGCGCCAGGACGACCGGTGGGTCTGCACGCTGCGCGACACCGACACCGGGGAGGAGCACACGACCCAGGCCCGCGTCCTCGTCAACGCCGCCGGCCCCTTCGTCGACGCCGTCAACGACGACCTGCGCACCACCACGGGCCACCGGATCGTGTACTCCAAGGGCATCCACCTCGTCGTGCCCCGCCTCACCACCACCCGCCACGACCGCGTCCTCGCCTTCTTCGACGACACCCAGCGCCTCTTCTACGTCATCCCGATGGGCCACCGGTCCGTCATCGGCACCACCGACACCCGTGTCGACGAGCCGTTCACCCACGTGACCGACGAGGACCGGGACTTCCTCCTGGCCCAGATCAACGCCCGCCTCGACCTCGAAGCACCCCTGACGAGAGCCGATGTCATCGCCGAGCGGTGCGGTGTCCGTCCCCTCGTCGTCAGCCGTGGCGACGGCGACCACACCGAGGCCGACTGGACCTCCCTCTCGCGCAAGCACGTGGTCGAGCGCGACGACGCGCGCGGCGTCGTCACCGTCCTCGGCGGCAAGCTCACCGACTGCCTCAACGTGGGCGAGGAGGTCGCGGCCGACGTCGAGGCCCTCGGCATCCCCCTCGAGGACGACCTGCACAACTGGTACGGCGAGCCCGCCAAGCCCACCCGCGCCGAGTTCTACCGCCAGGCCCGCCTGATGAAGCTCGACAGCCTCCGCACCCGTCCCGATGCCGAGCCCCTCACCGACCGCCTGTGGAGGCGTTACGGCAGAAGGGCGTTCGACATGCTCGAGGCCATCCGCGCCGACCCGGGCATGGGCGAGGACGTCATGGGCTCCACCGACTACCTGCGCGTCGAGCTCCACAACGCCGCCGAGCACGAGATGGTCGTGACCCTCGACGACTTCATGCGCCGCCGCTCCAAGATCGACCTCGTCGTGCGCGACGAGGACATCGTCGGCTCACCCGGGCTGCGCGAGGTCGCCGAGATCCTCTTCGGCGCCGATGCCGACCGCCGACTCGCCGACTACCTCGCCGCCAAGACGGGTCGCGACGACCTCAGGCCGACGGGGACTCCGCGACCCGCTTGAGCCGCCCGAGACCCTTCTCGAAGTCGGGCCCGACGAGCGAGTCCATCGACTTCACGAGCGAGAACACCCGCATGACGGCGCTCAGCTCGCCGGTCATCCGCCACTCCACCGTCGTCGAACCCGACCCGGTCGGCGTCAGGGTGAAGACGAAGGCGTTGTCGGCCGGGAAGGGCTTGTCGAAGTGCAGGTCGGCGCCGACCGCGTCCGGGTCGTCCCTCGTGATCCGCATCCACCCCTTGCCGGCCTTCTTGTTGCCCTCCCAGGCGTAGTGCGCCCCCACCCCGCTCTCGGGGCCCGAGTAGGTGCGCTCCATCGCCGGGTCGACGTCCTCCCACGGTGACCACGCGGTCCACTCGTGGAAGTCGCGCAGCAGCCCCCTGATCCGGTCGGCCGGAGCGGCGATGGTGGTCGTGCGGGTCACGGAGTACGGCTTGCCCATGGCGGCAGTCTGCCCGGTGGGGCACTCGACGGGCCAGACCCGCGTTCACCCGGTGTGGCCACGAACAGCGACCTCACAGCCCACTCGGACGTGCTTTCGAGGCAGCGCGGCAACGGTGGGGGCATGGACACCACGACGCGCCCCACCGTCCGTGACCTCATCGCCGAGCTCGCCGCGACCGAGGACGTCCTCCGGGGGCACCGCCGTGGCGCCACGTCCACCGACCAGGCCGTCCGCCACCGACAGCGCGAGATCGTCGTCGAGCTCAGGCGCCGCCGCCGCGCCCACCGATGACCCGGGCGGGCTCCGCAGCGGGCTCGGGTGCGTCCCACGTGACCCGGTACCCCGACATCCACTCCTGGCGCGCGTCGCTCGCCACGGTGCGGAAGACGAGCCGCATGACCGCCTCCAGGAGCGGGCGGGCCAGCCGGCCCGGGACCTTGGCGCTGGACGACCGCGCCCCGACCGCGACGATCCGCTCCACCCGCGGCCGACGCGCCACCTCGTAGGAGGTGAGCGCCTCCGGCAGGGTCGGCGCGTCGCGCACCGCCACCGCGAGGGCGACCGCGTCCTCGAGCGCCATCGACGCCCCCTGTCCCGAGCTGGGAGCCGGCGCGTGGCCCGCGTCGCCGATGACGACCGCCGACCCGTCGTGCCAGACCGGGACGTGCCCGAGGTCGTGGGTGTTGTCGGCGGCCAGCTCGAACTCCCCGCGCGCCACGACCTCCGCGCCGCACCCGGCGTCACCGGACAACGCCTCCACCAGCACCTCCCGCCACTGCTCCTGCGTGGTGGCGGCCCGCTCCTCGGGGGTGATGGCGGGGCGCGGCAGGTTGACGAACCAGATGACGTCGCCCGCCGGCGTCGGCACGAGGCCGGAGAACGCCCTGCGCCCGAAGACGAAGGTCCAGGCGCCGGGCTCCAGCGTCGCGGCGAGGTCGGGGGTGTGGGCGATGCCGCCGAAGTTGGTCAGCCCCACGTACCGGGCGGCGGGCGCGAGCGGGTCGAGGTGGCGGCGGACCACCGAGTGCACGCCGTCGGCCCCGACGACGAGGTCGGCCTCCAGATCCTCCCCCGACTCCAGGGTCACGACCGTCCCGGTGGCGGTCCGGCGCAGCGAGGCGACGCGGGCGCCGTACCGGAGCTCGACCCCGCGAGCCGCCGCGGCCTCCCCGAGCACCGCGGCGAGCCGCGACCGCTTCAGGGTCAGGGCGGGGGTGCCGTCGTCGAGAGGCCGCCCGAACGAGGGTCGCCCCAGCACCCGACCGGTGGCTCCGAGGATGACCGACCCCGACGTCGGCTGCCCCACCGCCTTCACCGCGTCGAGGACGTCGAGCGCCGCGAGCGCGCTCAGCCCGTTCGGCGAGACCGCGAGGTAGGACCCCACGTCACCGTCGGGTCGCGGGTGGGCCTCGAGCACCACCGACGACACCCCGACCTCCTCGAGCGCCAGGGCCGTGGCCGGTCCCGCGATGCCGCTCCCGATGACGACCGCTCTCATTCGCTACCCTTTCCTACGACGACCATACTGTTCGATGATCGAAACTTCGAATGTCGAAAGGATTGCAGCATGGGCAGATCCCGTCAAGCCGCTCTGGCCGACCTCGGGGTCGCGATGCAGCGCTACCAGCGCACCGTGCAGTCCTTCGACGACGCCGTCGGTCGCATCCTCGGCCTCGGCCCGGCCGACCTGCGCTGCCTCGACGTGCTCACCGAGGGCGCCCGCTCGGCCGGCGAGCTCGCCACCGCCACGGGCCTGCGGCCGGCCGCCACGACCGCCCTCATCGACCGGCTCGCCGAGCGCGGGTTCGTCCGTCGGGTGCCCGACGCAGCCGACCGCCGCCGCGTCCTCGTGGAGATGACCGACGAGGGGTACCGCCGCACCGGGGCCCTGTACGGGCCGATGATCGAGGAGGCCGGGCGGCCGCTCGAGGGGTTCACCGTCACCGAGATCGAGCGGATGCGCGCCCTCCTCGACGGCTTCACCGAGGTCACCGAGCGCCACGCCCGCGGCCTCGCGCAGGGCTGAGCGAGGAACACCACGGCACCCGGGCCTGTTGGCCCCGCCATGCGCATCCTCGTCATCGGCGGCCACGGCAAGGTGGCCCGCCTCCTGCACCCCGTCCTCACCACGCGCGGTCACGAGGTGACCGCCGTCATCCGCAACCCCGACCACGCGGCCGACGTCGAGGCCGACGGTGCCACCGCGCTCGTCGCCGACGTCGAGGCGCTCGGGACGGCCGACATCGCCGAGCTCCTGCGCGGCCACGACGCCGTCGTGTGGTCCGCGGGCGCGGGTGGCGGGAACCCGGGCCGGACGTACGCGGTCGACCGCGACGCGGCGGTCCGCACGATGGAGGCCGCGGCCGTCGCCGGCGTCGACCGGTTCGTCAGCGTGTCCTACTTCGGGGCCGGGCCCGACCACGGCGTCCCCGAGGGCGACCCGTTCTTCGCGTACGCCGACGCCAAGACCGCCGCCGACGCCCACCTGGCCGGCACCGACCTCGCGTGGACCATCCTGCGACCGAGCCGGCTCACCGACGACCCCGGGACGGGGTCGATCGAGACCTCGCGCACCGGCGCCACGAAGGGTGCGGTCCCCCGCGCCGATGTCGCCCTCGTCATCGCCGAGACCCTGGAGCGCCCGGGCCTGGCCGGTGCGGTCGTCGAGTTCAACTCCGGACCCGTCCCCGTCGCCGACGAGCTCGACGCCGCGGCCGGCTGAGGACCCCGACCGACTCAGGGTCGGCTCAGGGGCGTGCCGGAGGGACGCCCGCCGCGCCGATGGGACACGCTGGGGGCATGACGACGATCGCGACCCGCCCGGCGACCCCGGCGACCCGCCCGGCGACCCCGGCGACCCGACCCGCGACCCCGACGCGACGGCCCACCCGGCCGACCCACGCCGACCTGCGCACCCTGACCGCCACCGAGCGTCGCGGCGCCCGCCTCGCCGGCGCCTCCCTCCTCGTCCTCACGCTGGTGTCGCTGCCGGCCGCCGCGCTGCTCGGCGGCGCGGCCGCGCCGGGCGACCGGGCGACGCGGGTCGGGATCGGTCTGGCCTTCCTCGTCGTCGCGGTCCTCGACGTCGTCGCCGCCTGGGGCCTGCACCTGCTGCTGCGGCGGCGCGCCACCCCCGCGTCGACCGCCCAGCTCGTGAGCCGCAGCGGCTACGCCGTCCTGCTCGCCGGCGCGGCGGTCGTCCTCACCTGGCCCGGTGGCGCGGGGACCGTCGGCTTCGAGCGCGACTGGTCGCTCGCCCTCGTCGTGTTCGGCCTGCACCTCGTCATCGCGGGAATCGCCCTGTGGCGCTCCCGGATCGCGCCCAAGGCGGTGGCCGTCATCACCGCCGTGGCCGGACTCGCCTACCTGCTCGACGACGTCCTCACCCGCGCCGCCGACGTCACGGTCACCCCCTACCTCGTGCCCCTGATGCTCGGTGAGCTCGTCCTCCTGGGCTGGCTGCTGCGCACCTCCCGTCGCCCCCGGGTCCCGGCCACGGCTGCTGCCGTCGGGGCCGCCTGAGGCACCGACGGTTGCCTGCGCTGCCGACCGAGATGGCTCCAACGGGCCATGGGACCGCGACGCCGCCGTTCCTACGCTGGTCCGGTGGCGACCTCCGCGGGCCCGCGGGAGCGGCTCGACGAGGCGTTGCGCGCCAACAGCCCCGGGTCGTCGGTCGAGCACGTCGTCGTGGCCCTGCCCTCGTTCAGCATGGGCGAGACCCTGCTGTCGCACTACGCGCCGCGGCTCGCCGCGCTGGAGCACCGGTACCTCCTCGCGTCCGTGCTGACCGGCCGCATCCCCGGCGCGCACTTCGTGCTCGTCACCAGCGGCGAGCCGGGCCCGGCGGTCCTCGACTACTACGCGCGGCTCGCTCGCCCCGACCGCCCGCACGAGGCCCGGCGGCGCCTGTCGTGCGTCGTCGTGCCCGACCCCTCCCCGCGCGGGGTGTCGGCCAAGCTGCTCGACCGCCCCGACCTCCTCGCCGGGCTGCGCGACCTGGTCGGTGGCCGCCCGGTCCTCGTCGAGCCCTGGAACGTCACGGCCGACGAGGTGGAGGTCGCCCGCGCCCTCGGCGCCCCGCTCAACGGCACCCACCCCGCCCTCTGGCCGCTCGGCTTCAAGAGCTCGGGGCGGCGCCTGTTCGTGGAGGCCGGGGTGCCGGTGCCGTGCGGGGTCGAGGACGTGCACGACGTGGTGGAGGTCGCCGCGGCGATCGCGTCGATGCGCCGGACCCGTCCCCACCTCGACCGCGTCGTGGTCAAGCAGGACAACAGCGGTGCGGGGGACGGCAACTGGGTCATGCCGACGCGCGACGGACAGGGTTGTCGGGTGCCACCGGAACGCCTGCGCACCGATGCCCTGGCCGACCTCCCCGACTGGTTCACCCGTGACCTCGCGGCCGGAGGTGTCGTCGAGGAGCTCGTCGCGGGGCAGCGGGTGACGAGCCCGAGCGCCCAGGTCGACCTCCGACCGGATGGCGAGGTCCGCCTCCTCTCGACGCACGAGCAGGTGCTCGGCGGGGACAACGGCCAGGTGTTCACCGGCTGCCGGTTCCCAGCGGACCCGGCGTACGCCGCGGTCGTCGGGCGCCACGCCCTCGCGGTGGCGCGCCGCGTCGCGCGCGAGGGTGCGCTGGGACGCGTGGCCGTCGACTTCGTGGCCGTCCGACGGCGGCGCACCTGGGCCGTGTACGGCCTCGAGCTCAACCTGCGCAAGGGCGGCACGACCCATCCCTTCGCGGCCCTTCGCCACCTCGTCCCCGGGTCGTACGACCCGGACCCCGGTCGCTGGGTGGCCGACGCCGACGGTCGGCCGCGGTGCTACCGCTCGAGCGACGCCGTCCTCGACGCGGCCTGGCTGGGCCTCGACCCCGCCCACGTCATCGAGGGGCTCGGTGCCGCGGGCCTGGCGTTCGACCACGCCACGGGCACGGGCATCGTGCTGCACTCCCTGTCCTCCCTCGCGGTCGACGGCCGGGTCGGCGTCACCGCCATCGGACGCAGCGTGGCGGAGGCCGAGGACCTGTTCGAGGCGCTCCCGGTGGCGGTCCACGGCCTCACCGCGCACGGCACCGCCGCCGGACCCATGGGCACGGCGGCGGCGGTGGGACGGCGTCACTCGAGCGAGAAGCCCTCGACGTCGACGTCACGCCAGCCACCCGAGCCGTTGACCGTGCGGTCGACGGCGGTGGCCCGCAGGACGTAGCCGCACGCGAGCATGCCCGCGGTGTCGAACTCCCACGTGCCGGAGGTCCCACTGGTCGGGGCGGCCGGGTAGGCCGTCGCGCCCGTGATCGTCCAGCGCGGGTTCCCGCCGGGCGTCGTCGCCGAGTAGGCCGCACCCTCCACGGCGAGCCCGATGCTGTCGAAGTGCTCGTCGGTGGCGCTGAACGTGCCCGAGATGATCGCGCCGACGGGGAACTTCATGCACGACCCGGCCGGGATCGAGGGCTGGCCGGGCATCCGGTAGCTCGTGATCTCGACGTCGACGTCGGGCTCGGCCTGGTCGAGGTACAGGCGGACGCGCTGGCGCGTGGTGCTGTCCGGGCAGGTGATGACCTGCGCCGCGTATTCGGTCCCGAACGGGTCCTTGCTGCGCAGCTCGACCTCCCACAGGCCGGTCCGCGGCCGCGACTCCCACGGGTAGAGCAGGTTCCCGACGACCCGGCGCCAGCCGGTACCGGACGGGTCGGGGTCCTCGAGGTAGGTGAACCAGCCGCCGGCGTCGGCGACCTGGGTCACCGGGTACTGCGTCGGCGCCCCGCCGCCCACCGACTCCGTGACCGTCACGGTGAACGTGGTCCGCAGCTCCTCGGTCGCGAGAACCGCGCCGCCGGAACCGATCTGGCGCGCGATGAGCTTGTACTTCATCAGCGGCGAGGAGCGGTCGGGCGCACCGGGGATGAAGCCGGCGATGGAGATGCCGGCACCGAACGGGCGGGTGTGGCTCAGCGTCTTGCCGGTGGTCGGGTGGACCTGGCACACGGCGTAGCCGCTGACGCTCTCGAGCACCGGGGCCAGCGGGGTGACCGCACCCGAGGGCAGCTCGAAGGTGGCCTCCTCGCGGTTGCCCCAGGTGGGACGCCAGTCGGGGTCGCCGGGCGGCGGCGCCACCTGCCACGACAGGATCGCGCGCACCCTCGGCTGCACGGCACCGTCGGAGCACGCCTTGCGGTGCGCGTACGAGCCGAGCGGCTGGTACACCGAGAAGCGCAGGCCGTCATCGGGCACGGACTCGTCGTGGACGACGGTGGCCGTCGTGCCGACGTAGCTCCAGCCCGAGCCCCAGTCGACCCAGAACGCGACGTGCTCGGTGGACCCCGCGGAGCACGGGGACCCGTTGTACCCGAACGGCTTCTTCACCGTGAAGACCCCGACGAGGGCATCCTCCACCGGGTCGTAGCCGACGCAGCCGAGCTCCTCGTAGGTCGTGTCGCCGTCGGTCTTGAACAGGTCGACGAACAGGTCCTGGATCTTCAGGTCGATGCTCGCCGCGAGGGAGGTGAAGGCCGGCGACACCGGACCACCGTTCGGCGACGGCAGGGCCGCGGGCGAGAGCCCGCTGGCCTGCGCCTCGAGCAGGGCCGGGAGCGCGAACCGGTGTGCGGGCACCTTGGCCTGCGCGTAGGTCTTGGCCAGCTCGGGCAGGTCGGGCGTCGGCACGGGCGTCAGGGTGACGGGCGTCGACAGGTCGATGGTCTGCGCGAGCACGCTCGTCAGCTTGATCGAGTCGACCTCGACGAGGTCGTGCCACGTCGGGTACCGCCGGTTGCGCGGGCGCACCCGCACGTCGACGACGTTCCCCCAGGGCGGCGACCAGTTCGGCTGTCCCGCAGGCGGGGCCACGTTCCACGACAGGATCGCGCGCACGAGCGGCTGGTTCGGGATCCAGCACAGCGTGTGCCAGAACGGGGTCACGACGTTGACGGCGTGGTCGAGCGGGCGCGGGCCCGAGGTGTCGTGGACGGCGAACGAGTCGGTGCCCGCGTCGTTCCACGTGGCGCCGTCGTCGGTGGAGACGTAGAACCGCACGTGCTCGAGCGACCCCGCGGCACACAGTGGTCCCGAGTACCCGGTGTTGGCGTTGATCCGCACGACGGCGGTCAGCTGGTCCATCGAGGGTGTGAGGCCGACGCACGTCAGCCGCTCGAAGGTCGTGTTGCCCTCGACCTCCTTCAGGCCCTCGATGCCGAGCAGGTCGAAGGGCAGCTTCGCCCCCGCGACGGCGGTGAGGGCCAGCGTGTGGCGCCGGGCCCGCACGAGGCTCTCGGTCACCTGGACCTTGGGCTCCTTCTGTCCCAACGGTCTGCGTGGCTTGGTGGTCATGGCAGGGCTCCTCCCTGTTGGGGGGACCCCTGGCGACATCGGCCCCCCGGCTACCCACCTAGGAGGGGGTGGCGCGGGGCCGTGATACCCGGGCGGACGCGCGGAGGGTGTCGCCGCAGGTCAGCGCGAGACGAGCATGGCGCGCGCCGCGGCGCGCAGGTCGCCGGTGCCGTCGGCGGCCACGGCGTCGCGCATCCGCTGGTAGCCGGCCCCGGCGCGCAGCATGTCCTCGATGCCGGCCAGCTCGCGCTCGCAGCCCAGCCGCCGGGCCGCCGGTGCCAGGCGGTCGAGCAGGTCGTGGAGGTCGTCGGTGACCAGGGCCTCGTTGCTCGCCGCGTCGGTGATGACGATCGCCTCGAGGCCGTAGCGGGCCGCCCGCCACTTGTTCTCCTGCACGTGCCACGGGGGCAGCGGCGGCGGGAGGGTGCCGTCATCGAGGCGGTCCTCGAGGTGGCGGACCAGGCAGTGGATGAGCGCGGCCACGGCGGCCACGTCCTCGACCCTCGACAGCCCGTCGCAGGCCCGGACCTCGATGGTGCCCAGCCGCATCGACGGCCGGATGTCCCAGCGCAGCTCGCTGGGGTCGGTGATGACCCCGGTGGTGAACATGTCGGCGAGGTAGGCCCGGTACTGCGCCCACGTCTCGAACTGGAAGGGCAGCCCGGCGGTCGGGAGCTGCTGGAAGAGCATCGTGCGGTTGCTCGCGTACCCCGTGTCCTCCCCCGACCAGTACGGCGACGACGCGCACAGCGCCGTGAGGTGCGGGTGGTAGGTGAGCAGCGCGTTGACCAGCGGCCACACCTTCGCCGCCGAGCGCACCCCAACGTGCACGTGCACCCCGAAGATCACCATCTGGCGGCCCCACCACTGGGTGCGGTCGATGAGCGTGGCGTACCGCTGCCCGTCGGTGACCTCCTGGTCGGCCCACCGCGCGAGCGGGTGCGACCCGCCCCCGTAGAGGTCGACGCCGAGGGTGTCGGCGGCGCGCCGCACGTGGTCGAGGCCGTCGGCGAGGTCGGCCGCGGCCTCGGCGGCGTTGGCGCACACCCCGGTCGTCAGCTCGACGGTGTTGGTGAGCAGCTCCTTGGTCACCGTCCCGCGCCGGGCCCGCCGCGCGTGACCCAGCGTGTCGGCCTCCTCGGTGAGGGCGAGCAGCTCCTTGGCCCGCGGCACGAGGTCGAGGGTCGTGGGGTCCACCAGGCCGAGCTCCCACTCCACCCCGAGGGTTCGCTCGCGCGACGGCGGGAAGGTGAGCGACTCCACGAGGGCCGCGACGTCGACCGGTCCGGTGCCCTCGGAGATGGTCATGGCGTCCAGCGTAGTGGCGTCCGCACAGGTCAGACCGGGCGAGCGAGGCCGGCTCAGGCGGCGACGAGCTCGGCGTCCTCCGGGTGGCCGGTCAGTGCGGCGCGGCGGTCGGCGGCCCAGCCCGGGCCGCGCAGGAGGAAGGACCACCGGTCGCGCCAGGTCGGCGCCGAGGCGATGTCGCGCAGGATGTCGCGCCACTCGTGGGTGGCGATCCGCGCCGGGTTGTAGGTCTCGATGTTCGTCGTGAGCCCGTAGACCACCCGCTCCCCCTCGGGCTCGAAGGTGCCGAACAGCTTGTCCCAGATGATGAGGATGCTGCCGTGGTTGCGGTCGAGGTAGCGCGAGTTGGAGCCGTGGTGCACGCGGTGGTGCGCCGGGGTGTTGAGGACCTTCTCGAGCCACCCGATGGACTGCACGGCCTCGGTGTGGATCCAGAACTGGTAGATGAGGTTGAGGGCGCGGGCGTCCTCGATGACGCTCGGCCGCACCCCGGCGAGCGCGAGCAGGCCGTAGGGGACGGTCATCGTCAGCCCTTCGGCGACCGGTTGGCGCAGCGCGGTGGAGAGGTTGTAGCGCTCGCTGCTGTGGTGCACCACGTGCATCGCCCACAGCCAGCGGCTCTCGTGGTTGAAGCGGTGGTTCCAGTAGTAGATGGCGTCCCAGCCGAGCAGCGCGAACGCCGTGGCCGCCCACCCGGTGCCGAGGTCGCGGCCGTGGGTGGCGAACAGGCGGGTGCCGCTCGTCTGGGCGGTCCAGGTGGTCGCCACGGTCAGGGCGGTGGACGCGACGGCGGCGGCCGCCATCGCCCCGGTGACCCGCGCCGACAGCGCCGGCCGGCCGTCCTCGACCGCGGTCACCGGGGGCTCGCTGCGGCGGGAGGCGACCTCGAGGGCGGGGTGGCCCTCGGGCAGGGTCCCGGCCGGGGGCAGCCCGCCCTCGGCCCGGCGCCGGCGCACGACGTCGGCGACGGTCGTCGCGGCGGTGGCGCCCACCGCGGTGCCCATGAGCACGCCCGCCCAGCGGCCGCGACCCGGGGTGACGGGGTCGAGGAGCTTCTTGGTGACAAACGGGGCGACGAGGCTGCCCACGCCCATCGCGAGGCTGGCGAGGGTGTCTGCGAGCTCGTAGTCACCGGCGCGCGCGGTGCCGGGCGGCGGCGGGTTGCGCTTCTGCCAGAGGTACTCCGCGCCCATCGCCCCGACGTACAGGGGGATGGCGATGACCGTCAGGTCGGGTCGGCGCACGGCGCATCGGCCTTTCGTCGGGGGCGGCGGTGCCCAGCAGGTTACCCGCGGGTAGCCCGATGGTGCGGCGAAGTGTGACGCAGCGAGCACGCCGGCCGGCCGCCTCCTCGCGTCAGCCCCGGGACCGCGGCCGGACCGGCCGCAGGCGCAGCACCTGCGCCGGCTCGCCCGGCAGGGCGGTGGACACCTCGGTCGCGAGGACGACGACGGCGTGCTCGCCCTCGCGCACCGGCAGCCGCGGGACGTGGTTGGGCACCTCGGCCGTGACGAGCACACCCCCGGCCGTCGTGGGGTCGAGCGCGCCCTCGGCGACCGGGGCGTCGAGGAGCCAGACCGTGGCGACGACCTCGCCCTCGGGCACGGCGTCGAACGAGCCGGGCCAGGGCTCGCGCAGGAGCAGGACGTCGTCGGAGTCGGTGAGCGTGGCGTTGGTGGCGTCGCGGTACCGCACCCACGCCGGCCCGGTGTAGAACGCGGTGCAGGCCGCCGTGCGGGCGTCGTCGCTGGGGAAGGAGCGCAGCCAGACGAAGCGGTCGCGGTCGGCGAGGTCCTCGTAGCGACCGTGCAGGCGCATGCCGGCCTCCACCTGGGGGCCCACGAGCTCGCCCTCGAACAGGTCGACGAGGTCGTCGAGGCCGCCGGGCACCAGCGTGTACTGGCGCAGCTCGAACAGGTCGGTGCTCATGGCGCGGACGCTACGGCCGCCCACCGACATCGGCCCCGTCCCCGCCGGGCACCTCGTCGTCACGCCCGGACGGCGGGAGCTGCGGGTACCCGGGGATGGGGTAGATCCCCACCGCCATCCCGTAGGTCGTGCCGCCGCTGCGCGGGAGGCGGTCGAACTCCTCCACGAGGTCGCGGATGCGGGTCCAGAACTCCTCGGCGCGCTCCTCGGGGATGCGGGCGTGCCGCAGGAAGGACCAGAGCCGCCGCTCGTCGTCGGCCGCCACCGACTCGGCCGCGGCGACCTCGAAGTCGTTCTGGTCGGTGGGCAGGTCGGCGCCGTCGACGGCGATCGTCACCGTGCGGGCCGCGCGCCCGTAGAAGCGCTCCTCCACCGCCCGGACCCGCCGGGTGCGGACGACCTGGAGCAGCCCGGCGTCGTGGAGCACACCGACGTGGTGGGCGACGGTGCCCTTGGGCCGGCCGGTGGCCTGCGCGAGCTCGGCGACGGAGGCCGCCCGCTCGGTCAGCAGGCCGAGGATGGTCGTGCGCAGCGGGTGCGCGAGGGCGCGCACCTGAGCGGCCCGGGTCAGGACCAGGCGGTCGGCGAGGTCGTGGCCGGGCGGCGTGACCGGGTGGCGCTCCATCGAGGATGGAGACTACAGTCACCGATCAATCGAGATTTCCCGATCATTGGAGCCGTCGTCATGACCGAGGTCGTCCTCTTCCACCACGTCCAGGGGCTCACGCCCGGGGTGCACGCGCTCGCCGACGCCCTGCGCGGCGCCGGCCACACCGTCCACACCCCCGACTTCTTCGACGGCGCCACCTACGCCTCCATCGAGGAGGGGTTCGCGGCGGTACAGGCCAAGGGCGGCGGACCGGCGCGCGACGCGTGGGCCGACGCCGCCGTGGCCGACCTGCCCGACGAGGTCGTCTACGCCGGCATCTCGCTCGGCGTGATGTCGGCGCAGCGCCTGGCCCAGACCCGTCCCGGCGCGCTGGGGGCGGTCCTCCTCGAGGCCTTCGTGCCGCCGGAGGCCTTCGACACCCCGTGGCCGGCGGGCATCCCGCTGCAGGTGCACGGGATGGAGCGCGACCCCTTCTTCGGGCTCGAGGGCGACCTCGACGCCGCCCGCGAGGCCGCCACGGCCTCCGGCGACATCGAGCTGTTCGTGTACCCGGGCGAGGTCCACCTCTTCACCGACTCCTCCCTCCCGACCTTCGACGAGGGGGCCACCGCACAGGTCGTCGACCGGGTGCTGGGGCTGCTCGGACGGGTGTGACTCCCGCTGGTGCGCAACCGGTTACTCACGGGTAATGGCCCGTCTAGGGGGAGGTAAAGGTTCCTCCATAACCGTCCGGACCGGTGTCCCGAAAGCCCCGAGACCCCCGTGGAGCGACGTAAGTTCCCCTGTTCATGACCCCCCGGCGGCCTCATCGACAGGGCCGGAACCGCATCCACACGCGACGGGGATGGAGGACGATTCACGTGAGAACCACACCCACGGCGGCTCTCGGGGCCGCGGCCCTGGCCGCGCTCGTCGGCCTGATCAGCACCCCGGCGGCCAGCGCCCAGGACGGCCGCGCCGCGGTCTCCGCCCACCTCGCCGACACCCTCGGGGACCTCTCCGGCGCCGAGCGCGCCGTCGTCATGGTCCACGGGACCAGCCTGGCCAAGGCCCGCGACGCCGTCGCCGCCGCAGGCCTGACCAAGACCTTCAGCTTCGACAGGATCGGCGTCGTCGGCGCGGTCGGCACCGCCTCGCAGATCCAGGCCGTGCGCAGTGCGCCGGGCGTCACCTACGTCGAGGGCAACCAGCCGCTCTCCTTCTTCCAGGAGACCTCGAACACCGCGACCCGCGGCCTCGAGGCGACCCGCACCCTCACCGGCGCCGACGGCACCGCCCTCACCGGCACCGGCGTCAGCGTCGCGGTCATCGACTCCGGCGTCGACCCCACGCACCCCTACTTCAAGGAGCCCGACGGCTCGAGCGCCGTCGTCGCCAACCTCAAGACCGTGTGCGAGCCGCTCACCGAGTCGGTCTGCACCGTGCAGCGCCTCCCCGGCACCGTCGACACCGACACCGCCTCGGCCGGCGGCCACGGCACCCACGTCAACGGCATCGTCGCGGGCAACCCGACGACCCTCACCGACGGCGGCAAGCTCCAGGGCGCGGCCCCGGGCGCGAAGCTCGTCTCCCTCTCCACCGGTGGCGGCCTGTTCATCATCGGCGCCGACGCCGCGCTGAACTGGGTCCTGGAGAACCACGCCGCTCCCTGTGGCGCGGGCGTCCCGGCGAGCACCTGCCCGCCGATCAAGGTCACGAACAACTCGTACGGCCCGTCCGGCGGCGGCGCGTTCGACCCGAACTCCGCCACGGTCAAGCTCCAGCGCGAGCTCGTCAAGGCCGGCGTCGTCACGGTCTGGGCCAACGGCAACGACGGTGGCGACGGCTCGACGAGCCTGTCGAACCCGCCCGGCATGGACCCGACCCCCGGCATCCTCTCGGTTGCCTCGTACTTCGACCAGGACACCGGCACCCGTGACGGCACCGTCTCCGACTTCAGCTCGCGCGGCAAGCGCGGCGACCAGTCGACCTACCCGGACATCTCGGCCCCCGGCGAGAACATCACCTCGTCGTGCCGCCTGTACCTGGCGATCTGCTCGACCGGCCTGGACCCCCGCAACGGCCCCGGCCCGCTCGACATCGGCACCTTCAATACGATCAGCGGCACCTCGATGGCCGCGCCGCACATCGCCGGCATCGTCGCCCAGCTGTTCCAGGCGAACCCGTCGGCGACCCCGGCGCAGGTCGAGACCGCGCTGAAGCAGACCGCGTACAAGTACACCAACGGCGCCGCCTACGAGGCGGGCGCGCTCGGCACCACGTCGTTCGACAAGGGCTACGGCCTCGTCGACATCGTCGCCGCGGCGAACGCGGTCCGCTGACCCACGAGAAGGCGCTGACGCGCTGACCCACCCCCGCGGACGAGAACGACCGCCCGGTCTTCAAGGGAGGACCGGGCGGTCGCCTTCTCGCAGGGGAGAGGTGCACCACCCCCGGCGTCGGGTGGGGCGGCTAGAAGCCGCCGTCGCGGGCCATGTTGTTGAACCGCGCGTAGTGGCCCTGGAAGGCCAGGACGATGTCCTTGGTGGGGCCGTTTCGGTGCTTGGCCACGATCACGTCGGCCTCGCCGTCGCGCTCGGGGTCGGAACGGTCCCGGTGGAGCAGGATGACGACGTCGGCATCCTGCTCGATGGAGCCTGATTCTCGCAGATCCGACATCTGGGGGCGCTTGTCGGTCCGCTGCTCGGGACCACGGTTGAGCTGGCTGATGGCGATGACCGGCACCTCCAGCTCCTTGGCCAGCAGCTTCAGCGCCCGCGAGAACTCCGCGACCTCCTGCTGGCGGGACTCGACCTTCTTGCCGGACGACATCAGCTGGAGGTAGTCGATGACGATGAGCTTGAGGTCGTGCTGCTGCTTGAGCCGGCGCGCCTTGGCCCGGATCTCCATCAGCGACATGTTCGGGCTGTCGTCGATGAAGAGGGGGCTGTCGGAGATCTTGCCCATGATGCGGGCCAGCTTGTTCCACTGGTCCTGGCTCTTCAGGCCCTTGCGCAGATCCTGGAGCTGGATGGTGGCCTCGGCCGCCAGGATGCGCATGGTGATCTCGGTGCGGCTCATCTCGAGCGAGAACACCGCCGCCGCCATCTTGTGCTTGATCGCGGCCGCCCGGACGATGTCGATGCCCAGCGTGGACTTGCCGACCGCGGGCCGGGCCGCGACGACGATCATCTGGCCCGGGTGGAGGCCGTTGGTCAGCTCGTCGAGCTCGATGAAGCCGGTGGGCACGCCGGTCATCTCGTCGGTGCGACCCGACGCCGCCTCGATCTCGGTGAGGGTGTCGTCGAGGATGTCGGCGAGCACGTGGTAGTCCTCGCCGCCGCGCTTCTCGGCGACCGAGTACACCTCGGCCTGGGCGCGGTTGACGATGTCGTCGACGTCGCCCTCGCCCTGCGCGTAGCCCATCTGGACGATGCGCGTGCCGGCCTCGACGAGGCGGCGCAGCACCGCGCGCTCGTGGACGATCTCGGCGTAGTACCCGGCGTTGGCGGCGGTGGGGACCGACTGGATCAGCTGGTGGAGGTAGGCCTGCCCCCCGATGCGGGTGAGGTCGCCGCGCTTGCCGAGCTCGTCACCGACGGTGATGGCGTCGGCGGGCTCGCCCCGGCCGAAGAGGTCGAGGACGGCGTCGAAGATCAGCTCGTGCGCGGGCCGGTAGAAGTCGTGGCCCTTGACCGCCTCGAGGCTGTCGGCGATGGCGTCCTTGTTGATGAGCATCGAGCCGAGGACCGACTGCTCGGCGTGGAGGTCCTGCGGGGGGACGCGGTCGTCAGGGGGCCCGCCGGTGGCGCTGCCGAACGCCGTGCTGAGCTCCGCGATGGACACGTGCAACCCCTTCGGTCCGGCTCGTGCCGGGTCGTCCTGCCTGGTGCCGGGCCGGGACCGCGAGCCCTCGAGGAGAACCACACCAGAGACCACCGACAGCCCGCCTGCCGAGTCACCGTAAGCGCATCCCGACACCCACACCAAGCCCAACCGACAACATCGGCCGAACGGCTGTGCACAGCGTGTGGACAACCTGGGGAAAACCGCCGGTGACGATGTGCACACTCGGTGGACAACCCTGTGGACCCACTGACGCGACCCCCGTCATCAGGGCTGTGACCTGCACGTTCACCGTCCACGGCATGTGGAGCGAAGAAAGTTTCGGCGTGTCGGATGTCCACATGAGGGCATCCACCGATCGGCTGCACCAGGGGTGCGGAGGGCGCAACCACCACCGTGGCGAAAGCGCTCTCACCGACCGCGGGCGCCACCCCCCTCCGGGGCGCCGGCCACCCCCCCGTCCGGGGTGCCGGTCATCCCCTTCGGGGCCTGACGCAGCCCCCTGGCCGGAGGGTCAGCCGGTGCGCCCGTAGCGCTCCGCGGAGCGCGCCCGGGCCTTGGCCGCCTCGACCTCGCGGTCCTTCGGCGGGGCCGTGGTGACGAGCTTCTCCAGCAGGTGCTCGACGACGTGCGCGATCTCGTGCACGGCCTCGTCGAACGCCTCCTGGTTGGCCGCCGACGGCTTCGTGGAGCCGCTGACCTTGCGGACGAACTGGAGGGCGGCGGCGTGGA
This sequence comes from Oryzobacter telluris, assembly GCF_043099285.1. GTDB lineage: Bacteria > Actinomycetota > Actinomycetes > Actinomycetales > Dermatophilaceae > Oryzobacter > Oryzobacter telluris. The sequence goes on from NZ_CP170723.1 coordinate 3,951,555, forward strand.
CCTCGTCGTCGCTCGCCGGGGGGTCGAAGTTGTGGAGCTGGCGGATGTTGCGGCACATGCCTCCACGGTAGGCCGCACCCCCGACCTCGTGCCCGACATGCGCGGGTGAGGTGAGCCGACCCTCAGCGGCGCCGCACCGGCATCCGGAGAATGATGGGCGCCATGAGGACGGTCTCCCTGGACGAGCTCGGTCGGTTCTTCGCCTCGCTCCCCGGCAGCCCGCGGGTGGTCTTCTCGGGGAACATGGCGCTGCCGTGGGAGGCCCTGCGCGCGCTCGATGCCGCCCGCGAGACCTACACCGTCCACGCCCTCAACGCCCCCGCCGGCCTCCCCGACCGCGAGGGCGTCACCGCCGAGACGTGCTTCGTCGGCCCGGGCATGCGGCGCCACCGAGGGCTCTCCTACGTGCCCAGCCGGCTCTCCCTCGTCCCGGTGCTGCTGCAGCGGCGGCTGCCGCCGGACGTCGTCGTCCTGCACTGCGCCCCGCCGCGCGACGGGCTGCTGAGCCTGGGCGTCGAGGTCAACGTCCTGCCCGCGGCCATCGAGGCCTGCCGGGCCCGTTCGGGGCGGGTCGTCGCCGTCGTCAACGACCGGATGCCGTACACCTACGGCGACGCGCAGGTGCCGGTCGAGGCCGTCGACCTCGCCGTGGAGGTCTCCGGCCCGCTCCCGACCCACGCGCCCACCGCCCCCGACGAGGCGAGCCGGGTCATCGGCGACCGGGTCGCCGAGCGGGTCCCCGACGGCGCGACCCTCCAGGCCGGCATCGGCGCGGTCCCCGACGCCACCCTCGCCGCGCTCACCGGCCGCTGCGGCCTGCGGGTGTGGACCGAGATGTTCTCCGACGGCGTCCTGGCCCTGGACCGCGTCGGCGCGCTCGACCCCGACCACCCGCTCACCGCGTCGTTCCTCTTCGGGTCGCAGGAGCTCTACGACTGGCTCGACGGCAACCACCGCGTGCGGATGATGCGCACCGAGCACACCAACGACCCCGGCCTCATCGCCCAGCAGCGCGCGATGACCTCGGTCAACACCGCGCTCGAGGTCGACCTGTTCGGCCAGGCCAACGCCTCGCGCATCGACGCCCGCATCCACTCCGGCTTCGGCGGGCAGACCGACTTCGTCGTCGGGGCGCTGCACTCCCCCGGCGGCCAGGCCTTCATCGCGCTGCGCTCGTGGCACCCGAAGGCCGACGTCTCCACGGTCGTCCCGCTCCTCGACGAGCCCGTGACGAGCTTCCAGCAGAGCGCCGTCGTCACCGAGCACGGCGTCGCCGAGCTGTTCGGCTACGACCAGCGCGCCCAGGCGCGCCACCTCATCGAGGACGCCGCGCACCCGAGGGTCCGCGACGAGCTGTGGGAGGAAGCGGCCCACCTCGGGCTCGCCTGACCGGCACGATGATCGGATGACGACGCCGCCCACCCGTCCCGACGACCCGCCGCTCGCCGCGGCCGTCCGCGCCGCCCTCACCGGGGTGGGACACCCCGACCGCGCCCTGGCCCAGCAGGCGTACATGAAGTCGGCCCTGCCGTACCGCGGCCTCACCAGCCCCGAGCTGCGCACCCTCCTGCGGCCGCTGCTGGCCGACCCGAGGCTGGCGCCGCGGGACCGCTCCGAGTGGGTGAGGTCCGTGCGGGCCCTGTGGGACGACCCGGAGGTGCGCGAGGAGCGCTACGCGGCCGTCGCCGTGGCCGGGCACCGGGCGGCGCGGCCCTGGCAGGACCCCGAGGCGCTCGGGCTGTACCGGCACCTCGTGGAGACCGGGGCGTGGTGGGACCTCGTCGACGGCATCGCCCCCGACCTCGTCGGCCCGATCCTGCTGTCGCACCGGGAGGTCGTCGACCCCGTCATCCGCGAGTGGGCGGTCGACGACCACCTCTGGGTGCGGCGGGCGGCCGTCATCGCGCAGCTGAAGCACCGCACCGACACCGACACCGGGCTTCTCGCCGACGTCCTCGACGCCAACCTCGAGGACTCCCTCCACGGCCGGGAGTTCTTCGTCCGCAAGGCCGTCGGCTGGGCGCTGCGCCAGTACGCCCGCACCGACCCGGCGTGGGTCAGCACCTACGTCTCCACCCGCGGCGCCCGCCTCTCCGGCCTCTCCCGCCGCGAGGCCCTCAAGCACCTGTAGGTCCGCCCACCAGCCGGACCGCGGGTGATCCGGTCCCCGCTGGGGCGCCCGCCTCTGGAACAGTGCCGGGGGTGGAGGACCGCACGGGGAGCCAGCACCGCGAGGTGCTGCGCCTGGCCGTCCCCGCGTTCCTCGCCCTCGTCGCCGAGCCGCTCTTCCTCCTCGCCGACGCCGCCATCGTGGGGCGCCTCGGAGTCGCGCCCCTGGCCGGGCTCGGTGTCGCGAGCGCGGTGCTGCTCACCGCGGCGAACGTCTTCGTCTTCCTCGCCTACGGCACGACGGCGGTGGTCGCCCGCCAGCTCGGCGCCGGCTCGCGGGCCGGGGCGATCTCGGCGGGCATCGACGGCACCTGGCTGGCCGTCCTCCTCGGCACGGTCACGGCGGCGGTCGTCGCCCTGGCCGCCGACCCGGTCTGCCGCCTCTTCGGTGCCTCCGAGGCGGCCCTCGACAACGCGGTCACCTACCTGCGGATCTCCACCCTCGGTATCCCCGCGATGCTCGTCGTCCTCGCCACCACCGGCGTGCTGCGCGGCCTGCAGGACACCCGGACCCCGCTGCTCGCGGCAATCGGGGGCTTCGGCACCAACGTCGCGCTCAACCTGTGGTTCGTCCACGGGCTCCACTGGGGCATCGCCGGTTCCGCGTGGGGCACCGTCATCGCCCAGACCGGGATGGCCGTGGCCCTCGTCGTCGTGCTCGTCCGGTACGCGAGGCGCACCTCGGTGGCGCTTCGCGCGCACCCGGGGCGCGTCATCGCCGCGGCCCGCGGCGGGGTGCCGCTGCTCGTGCGGACCCTCGCGCTGCGCGCCGTCCTCCTCGTGACGACGTGGGTCGCCGCCGGCCTCGGCGACGTCCCGCTCGCGGCGTACCAGGTGACCGCGACCATCTGGACCTTCCTCACCTTCATGCTCGACGCCCTCGCCATCGCCGCGCAGGCCCTCACCGGCCGGGCCCTGGGCGCGGGCCAGCTCGACCGCACCCGCGACGCCACCACCCTGATGGTGCGGTGGGGACTGCTCGTCGGGATCGTCCTCGGCGTGCTCGTCCTCCTCGTGCGCCCCTTCGTCGGACCGCTGTTCACGCCGGATGCCGCGGTGCAGGCCGCCATCGCGGGCGGGCTCCTCGTCGTCGCCCTGGGGCAGCCGCTGTCGGGGTTCGTCTTCGTCGTCGACGGGGTCCTCATCGGGGCCGGGGACGGCGTGTGGCTGGCCCGGGCGATGGCGATCGTCCTCGTCGCGTACCTTCCGGTCGTGCTCGCGGTGCACCTCGCGGGCGACTGGCTGCTCGACGGCGGGTCACGCACCGGCCAGGTCAACGCCGTGATGTGGCTCTGGATCGCCTTCACCGCGTTCATGTCCGTGCGCGGCGCCCTGATGTGGGGCCGGGTGCGCACCGACCGGTGGATGGTCACCGGCGCCACCCGCTGACCCCCAACGCACCGGACCCCGCGACCAGAGGTGGTCGCGGGGTCCGGTGGTGGAGCGGTGGTGCGTTACGGCGTGACGCCACCGATGAGGACCGAACCGGTCCCGAGCACGGCGCCGGCGTCGGAGACGACCTTCATCTCACCGAACAGCTGGCGACCGGCCTCCGGCGCGGTCTTGGCCGTGACCGACCCGTTCACCACGGTGGACGCGCCGGGGGCGAGGTCCACGCTGGCGGACGGGACGGTGACCTCACCCAGGGCCGACGAGAAGAACACGTCGAGGTAGTCGTACTGGGTGGAGCCCGACGGCACCGCGTACCCGTCGACCTCGACGGTGTACGTCCCGGCGGCGGGGGCGTTGATCGTCACCGACTCCTCGGAGTCGCCGTCGGCCGAGCGGCCGACCTCGACACCCGCAGAGTTGAAGACGTACAGGTCCAGGTCCGCGCCGAGGTCGGACGTGCCACCGATGGTCGCCGTGAACTTCTCGGCGCCCGCCGGGACGGTCACCTCGAAGTCCTGCACGTCGTGGTCGGCGATCGTCTTGCGCTCGGAGAGAGCGCTCCCGAGGTTGCCACCCTTCGGCGTGACCGAGACCGCGCCGAAGTCGTTGGTGACGGTCCACGAGACCGGGGAGGGGACGTTGGCCTTGACCGACGGCAGCGTCTGCGACGCCGGGTCGACGGTCACGCCCTGGACGGCGGCCTTGAGCTGGTAGGCGTTGTCGAGGGTCGGGGTCGTGCGACGAGCCTCGACCTCGAGCTCCCAGATGCCGGGCAGCGGGTTCGCGTAGGCACGCGAGGTGGCGTTGCAGCCCCCGTTGTCACGGTTGGTGAAGCAGACCGTGGACGCCGTGGACTCGACGGGCACGCCGTACGGGTTGATGGCGATCCAGCGCACCTGGCTGCCGGCGGCGACGCCGGACAGGTTGACCTGCAGGGCCTTGGCGCCCTCCGGGACCGTCACGAAGAACTTCTTCGTGAGGTTGCGCTCGACACTGCCCGACTGGCTCTTCGCGTACGACGGCGCGACGAGGTCGTTGGACAGCACGACGGTGAGCAGCACCCGCTGGTCGACGACCGGGGTCGCCGGGTCGTCGATCTCGAGGATCGCCGAGTGGGCACCCGGGGTGCTCGTGCGCGCCTTGACCGGGATGTCGACCGACCCGCCCTTGGGCATCGGGCGGCTGGTGGTCGGGAGCGAGAACGTGCCGTCGTTGCCGACGAGGCGGAGGTTGTGCTTCACCGTGCCGGACTTGCCGGACGTGCGGACCGCCTTGACCACGTAGGTCTTGTTCTCACCCGAGATCTGGCCACCGTTGGCCGAGTCACAGCGGTTGTAGACGCCGGTGCCACGGTCGGGGGTCGCGAGGAAGTCCGAGATCGGCGTGCACACCGGCGCGTCGATCGTGATGTCCTGCGCGGCCGGCTTGGCCTTGAGCAGCGTCCACGCGCCGGGGATGTCGACCTGGCCGGCACCCTGACCGATCGCCTCGATGCCCTTGACGAAGTCCGCCGAGGAGTAGAGGGAGTCACGGATCTGGCGCGTGGTCACCTGGACGTTGCTGGCCTTGGCGGCCGAGAGGAGCAGCGCGATGCCGCCCGCGGTCTGCGGGGACGCCATCGAGGTGCCGTTGAACATCGCGTAGCCCGGCGGAAGCGAGTAGCCGGCCTCGGCCACGGGGCCACCCGGCTGCCAGGTCGGGATCGACGAGATCGCCGAGCCCGGGGCCATGACGTTGGGCTTGAACCCGCCGTCCTCACGCGGACCGCGCGAGGAGTAGTTGTGCAGGTTCAGCGGGCTCGAGACGTCGGCGCCGTAGTTCGACTTCCAGGTCTCCTTGGTGATGGAGGACGCGACGCTGACGACCTTGGAGGCGACCGAGGGGTCACCGATCGTGTTGACGCCCGGGCCGCTGTTGCCCGCCGAGATGACGAGCTGGACGCCACCGTCGATCAGGTTGTCGTACAGGGCGGCTCGCGCGTTGTTGCCGTCGTTGAGGGCCGGTAGGCCACCGATCGACATGTTGATGACGTCGACGCCGCGGTTCGTCGCGAGGTCGACCATGCCGTCGCTCAGCGCGACGGCGGTGCAGCCGCCACCCCACGAGCAGGCGCGCGAGGAGACGATCTTGGCGCCGGGCGCCTGGCCGTCCATCTCGCCACCGAAGAGGCTGTTCGCGGCGGCGATGCCGGCGACGTGCGTGCCGTGGGCGGCCTCGACGACGCCGATGTTGACGAAGTCGGCGGTGCCGGGCAGGCCGGCGGGAGCCAGGCTGACGTCCTCGCGGTACTCGACGACGAAGGGCATCGACTCGGCGATCGCGGTGGCCGGGTTGTCGGTGCCGAAGTGGCCGACGTCGAACTTCTCCTTGTACGGACGCATCTTCTCGGCGTCCGTGAACTTCTGGTCCTGGTTGGCGTCGACCCAGATGTCGTGGCTCGCCTCGTCGTAGAGGATGCCCCAGCGGTCGGTGGTGTCACCATCGCGGTTGAAGTCGCCGCCGGCCTCGTCGGTGGCCGAGATGCTCTCGGAGACCCGGTTGAACTTGAACGACCCGGACCGGGGAGCGGTCCAGGTGCCGGCGTTGGTGACGGTGAACGTCGGGGTCGCGTTGACCGTGGTGATCATCGCGCGCCACGAGCCGTCGCCCTCGAGCAGCGGGTCGGTGCTGGTGACCCAGTCGACGATCTTGCGCTCGCCGGTGGAGGTCTTCTGCAGCGCCGGGTGGTCGAGGTCGACACCGGAGTCGAGGATGCCGATGGTGATGCCGCGGCCGTCCCAGGCCGGGTGGGCCGTCTTGAAGTCGATCGACCCGGTGTCGCGGGTCGGCATGTACGGGTTGTCGTCCGGCGTGCCCGCGCCGGGACCGGCGGCAGCCACGGAGGCCGAACCGGCGCCGAGGCCCTCCGGCTTCGGCAGCGGGATGGACTCGTTGAGGTCCACCGCGAGGACGGAAGAGGACTTGGCGATCGCGTCGACCTTGCCCACCGGGACACTGGCGCTGATGTAGCCGTACTTGTCGCTGACGGTGGCGGTGAGGCCACCCGCGTCGCGGACGGCCTTGGCCACGGCCGACGCCGATCCCTTGGGCGTCGCGAGCATGATGGTCACGCGCTTCTCGCCCTTGGTGCGGGCCGTGGCCAGCAGCTCCCGGTCGTGGGAGCCCAGCTTGTCCTTCTTCTGCTGCGCCTTGATGCTGCCCTTGCCCGACGGGCGGGGTTCAGCAGCAGATGCAGTCGTCGAGACCGCCCCTGCGGCAACGGCCGCCGCGGCCATGGCGGCCAGGGCGACGCGTGCGCGTCCTCTGTTCGGTGGTGTCATTCGCGGATCCTGTCCAAGCGAGTGGTGATGGAGCCCTCGGACGATCGGGCCGAGGCCGCAGTAGTGGACCACGGATTCGAGGCCAATTGGAAGGTCGGTACCCAACCTGACCATTCCTTTACCTACCTGAGGGATGCAGTTCTGCCACACCAGTACCCACGCTCCCCCACGAACGCATGGAGAACACCCCGGGAGGGTAGGGACCGCGCGAGAGGTCCCTGTCGAACCTCGGCGTCAGAGGTCGACGACCTCGACCGCCGCCTCGCGCCGCGGGTCCCCCGCCGCCTCGAGCGCACCGCCAACGTCGCGGTAGGCCGCACCCACCCCGCCGAAGAACATCTGTTGCCGGCCGTGGTCAACCCCCCGCCAGCCGGCCCGTTCCAGGGCCTCGCTGATGCCGTCGTCGGTCTCGTGCTCGACGACCGGCACGCCGTCCTCGCCGAAGCGCACGTGCAGCCGCGGCGCCTCGATGGCGGTGCGGAGGTCGGCGCCGTGCAGGCAGCCGTTCCCGAGCACCTGCATCAGGGCGGTCGTGATGCGGTCGGCCCCCGGAGAGCCGATGGCGAGGACCCGCCCGTCGCGCGTGCGGCCGGTGGTGGGGGCCATGTTCGACGCGAGGCGGGTCCCGGGCGCGAGACGGTGCAGCCCGAGCCGGTTCAGCTCGGGCTCCCCGAGGGCGTTGTTGAGCAGGATCCCGGTGCCCGGCACGGTGATCCCTGCCCCGTACCCGCTGGAGACGGTGATCGCGCAGGCGGTGCCGTCGGCATCCACCACCGAGATGTTCGCGGTGCTCGCGCTCGTGGGGAGCCCGGCCAGCCCGTGGCGGTCGACCTGCAGGAGCAGCTCGTGCCCGGCGGCGTCGAGGTCGGTCGAGACGTCGTGCACCTCGATCCGGTAGCGCAGCACGGCCTGCTGGATGGCGAGCACGTCGTCCCAGCCGAAGCTCCCCCTGGCCGCCAGCTCGCCCAGCATCGCCGCGAGCATCGGACCGCCCACGGAGGGAGGCGGGTTCACCGCGAGGTCCCAGTCACCCACCGTGCGCCTCACGGGCGGTCGCACCAGCGGCGTGTACTCAGCGAGGTCGCGGCGCGTCACCAGGCCGCCGTTCCGCTCCATGTCGTCGGCCATCGCGCGGCCGATCTCGCCGGTGGTCAGCACCGACGCCCCCTCGCGACCGACGAGCGCCAGCACGTCGGCGAGGAGGTGGTTCGGCGTGACGTCGCCGGCGGCGAGCGGCTCGCCGTCCTCGCGCGTGACGAGCCGCAGCGCCTCGGGGTCGAGGCCGAACAGGTCGTGCGCAGTGAAGGTCAGGTAGCGCGCCGCAGCAGACCCCATCGGGTAACCCGCCCGGCAGGCGGTCTCCGACGGGGCGACGACATCGGCCCACGGCAGCGTCCCCAGCTCCTCGACCGCGAGCTCGCAGGCGGTCACCGCCCCGGGCGTGGCCACCGACCCGTGGCCGGCGAACAGGCTCACTCCGCCTCCGTAGTCGGTCGACACCTCGACGACGCCGCCGCCGAACCGGTCGGGCGACAGGCCGCGTCCGGGCATCTCGACGTTGCCGTCGAGGACGACCGGGCTCCCGTCGCCGGGCCACACCGACACATAGGCGCCCCCGGCCAGGGACGTGATGCCGGGCTCGGTGCTCATCGCGGCCATCGCGGCCGCGACGGCGACGTCGACCGCGTTCCCCCCGGCGCGGGCCACCTCGCGCCCGGCACCGAGCGAGACCGGTCCGGTCGCGGCGATGGCGACCCGTCGACCCATGTCGGCATCCTGCCACCGCGTGGACATCGCCACGGCAACCTTTCCCGGCGTCTCGCGGGGACCGGTAGCGTGCGGGTGCATGACCCGCCCGCCCCTCGGCATCATCGCCGGAACCGGCTTCTACGACCTGGGAGGACTCGAGGACACGACGGACGAGACGGTCACCACGGCGTTCGGCGACGCGAAGGTCACCCGCGGCACGTGGCACGGCCTGCCGGTCGTCTTCCTCACCCGGCACGGGGCCGGCCACTCGGTCCCCCCGCACCTCGTCAACTACCGCGCGAACATCCGCGCGCTCGCCGACCTCGGGGTCCGGGACGTCGTCGCCGTCAACGTCACCGGCAGCATCGACCCCGAGCTCTCCCCGGGCGACCTCCTGTGCCTCGACGACTTCCTCGACCTCACCAGGCAGCGGCCCGTCACCTTCTTCGACGGCACCACCCCGGAGGGCGTCGTGCACACCGACGTCCTCGAGCCGTACCACCCCGCCCTGCGCACCGAGATCCTCGAGGCCGCCTCCGCCGCCGGCAAGCCCATCCGTGACGGCGGTGTCTACGCCTGCTTCGAGGGGCCGCGCTTCGAGACCCGGGCCGAGATCCGCCTGGCCCGCCTCGCCGGGGCCGACGTCGCCGGGATGACCGGCGTCCCCGAGGTCACCCTCGCCCTCGAGGCAGGCCTGCGCTACGCCGCCGTCTCCCTCGTGGTCAACCCCGCCTCCGGCGTGGGCCCCACCACCGAACCCATCACCATGGACGAGATCAACGCCGTCCTGCAGGCCTCCGCCGCCGACGTCCTCGCCATCCTCGACGAGCTCGTCCACACCCGCGCCACCTTCACCGACAGCGACGAGTCGCCCTCATGACCAGAGTCGTCATCACCGACCTCGCCCTCGTCGTCACCGTCGACGACACCAACGAGATCCTCCAGAACCACACCCTCACCATCGAGAACGGCCTGATCACGTCAATCACCCCCGGCGACGACGAGGCGGAGCCGAGGTCGGGCGCAACGGCGTTCGACGAGGCGGAGCCGACGTCGAGTGCGCGGCCGCTGGCTGGGTCTGGCAGGAGCGCGACCGAGCGCCAGCGAGGGAGTGCGAGCGGATGGCGGCCGCGCGCCGACGACGGCGCAGCCGACCCCGACAGCGCAACGGACCCAGAAACGACGTGGATCGACGGACGAGGCAAGCTCGCCATGCCCGGTCTCGTCAACCTCCACACCCACCTCCCCATGACCCTCCTGCGCGGCCTCGCCGAGGACGTCGACCTCCAGGGCTTCCTCACCCGGGTCTGGGCCGCCGAGGGCGCCGTGATGGACGAGCAGACCGTCGAGCTCGGCGCCACCCTCGGCGCCCTGGAGTCCCTGCTCGCCGGCTGCACGACCCAGCTCGACATGTACTTCCACCACGAGGCGACCCACCGCGGCGCCGTGGCCGCCGGCAGCCGCCACGTCATCGGTCCCGTGTTCTTCGAGGGCCCCGGGCCGGACGGCCTCACGTGGGAGCAGCGCCTGGCCAACCTGCGTTCCTGGCCCGCCGCCCTCGACGCCATCGGCGGCCCCGCCGTGCCGGTGTCGGCGATGCCGCACGCCACCTACACCTGCACCCCCGACGGCTATGCCGAGGTCGTGGCCACCCTGCGCGAGGTCCTGGCCGAGACCGGCCGACCGGGCGTCCTCACCACCCACGTCTCGGAGAACGCGGCCGAGAACGCCGGCATCCGCGAGCGCTACGACGCCACGCCCACCGAGCTGCTGTCCCGGTCCGGCTGGGTCGAGCCCGACCTCCCCCTGGTCCTCGGCCACGGCGTGCACCTCACCGAGGGCGACCGCGCCCTCCTCGAGGCCGGGAACGCCGCCGTGGGCCACTGCCCCGGCTCGAACCTCAAGCTGGCCAGTGGCGCGCTGCACTGGGAAACGGTGCACGACAGTGGGATCCGCCTGGGCATCGGCACCGACGGCTGCTCGAGCAGCAACGACCTGGACATGTGGCAGGCGATGCGCCAGGCCGCGCTCCTCGCCCGACTGACGAGCGGCCGGCCCGACGTCGCGAGCGCCCACGAGGTGCTGCGCGCCGCGACCATCGAGGGGGCACGCGCTCTCGGTCTCGGCGAGGAGATCGGCTCGCTCGAGGTCGGCAAGCGCGCCGACCTCGTCCTGCTCGACCTCGGGGCCCCGCACCTCACCCCGGTCCACGACGTCGCCGCGCTCCTCGTCTTCGCCGCCGGTCGTGGGGACGTCACCGACGTCCTCGTCGACGGCGAGGTCGTGGTCCGCGACCGCCGCAGCACCCGGCTCGACACCCCCACCCTGCTCGCCAGGGCCACCGACCGCGGCGCCCTGGCCCGCGCCGCCGCAGAGGAGGCCTCGTGACCGCGACCGACGAGACCGCCGCCCAGGTCATCAAGCGGCTGAAGATGCAGCCGATCCCCGAGGAGGGGGCGTGGTTCGTCGCCGGGCCGCGCACCCAGGGGCTCAACGCCATCACCGTGCTGCTCACCGACCAGCCCGACGGCTTCTCGGCGATGCACCGCCTCACCATCGACGAGGGCTGGCAGTGGCTGGCCGGCGCCCCCGCCGCACTGCTGCGCCTGCGACCCGGCGGGTCGGGGGTCCTCAACTACGTCGACGCGTCGCGCAGCCAGTACCTCGTGCGCCGCGGCACGTGGATGGGCGCGTCGAGCCTGGGTGCGTGGAGCCTGCTCTCCTGCTGGTGCTCCCCCGCGTTCCGCCCCGAGCACTTCGAGCTGGGCGACCGCGACCTGCTCACCGCCGGGTACCCGTCGTACGCCGCCGAGATCCAGGCCCTCACCCGCGACGAGCCGGTCGGCCGGATGCGGCCGTGACCGCCCTCGTCACCGGGGCGAGCGGTGGCCTCGGGGCGGCCCTCGCGCTCGCCCTCGCGCAGGCGGGGCACGACGTCGGGGTCCACTACCGGGGCGACCGGGTTGGTGCCGAGGCCGTGGCCGAAGCGGTCGAGGCCGCCGGTCGGCGGGCCACCCTCCTGCACGCGGACCTCGCCGTCGCCGACGCGACCGCCCTGGACCGCACCTGCGAGGACCTCCTCGACGCCTGCGCCGACGCCCTCGGCCCGGTCGACGTCGTCGTCCTCAACGCCTTCCCCCAGGACCACACCGCCTGGACCGACCTCGACACCGCCGCCTGGGACGCCATGCACCGCGGCGGCCTGCGCCCCACGACGGCGCTGCTCCACCGCGCCACCGCCCGGATGCAGCCCGGCGGGGTCGCCGTGGCCGTCGGGTCGATCGAGGGGCTGCGACCCGCCCCCGCCCACGCGGCCTACGCCGTGGCCAAGGCCGCCCTGCACCACCTCGTCGCCGCCGCCGCCCACGAGCTGGGGCCGCGCGGAGTGCGCGTCGTCGGGGTCGCCCCGGGGCTCGTCGCGCGCGACGGGCTGGAGGAGGCGTGGCCCGAGGGGGTCGCCCGCTGGCGGGCCACGGCGGCCCTCGGCCGTCCCGTGGAGCCCGAGGAGGTCGCGGCGGCCGTGGCGTTCCTCGCCTCACCCGCTGCATCCGGCATCACGGGCACCACCCTCACCATCGACGCCGGCTGGTCCAGCGCGCCCGGTTGGTGACTCTCGCCAGTCGGGGGCCCGACATTCCGTCATCCACCCCGCTATCCGAGGTCACAACCCGACAACGACACTCGACCCCTTGGCCGTGCGGCCCGGATGTGGCCATAGCATCTGCACGTCTGACCCGATCTTCGAGGAGAACCTTCATGAAGTCCACGCGTTTCCTGGTCGCCGTGCCGGCCGCCCTGGCCCTGGCACTCGCCGGCTGTGGCGGTAGCACCGGCGGCACCACCGGCGGCAGCACCGCCTCCGGCTCGGCGGCCTCCGGCGCGCCGACCGACGACAGCAACTGTGCCGACACCGCCGTGTTCTGCGTCGGCCTCGTCACCGACACCGGCAAGGTCGACGACAAGTCGTTCAACCAGTCCGCGCACGAGGGTGCCAAGGCCGCCGCGGCCGAGGGCGGTGGCTTCTACAAGTACATCGAGACCCAGGACGCCAAGGACTACGCCGCCAACATGGCGCAGTTCACCAACAAGAAGTACGACGTCGTCGTCACGGTCGGCTTCCTCATGACCGACGCGACCGCGGAGGCCGCCAAGGGCACCTCCTCGACCAAGTTCATCGGTGTCGACCAGTTCTTCGACCCGGCGAAGGTCACCGCGAAGAACGTCACCGGCATCCTCTTCCCCGAGGACCAGGCGGGCTACGGCGCCGGCTACCTCGCGGGCCTGATGACCAAGACGAACAAGCTCGGCCAGGTCCTCGGTCTCGAGATCCCCCCGGTCCAGAAGTTCGCCAAGGGCTTCGAGGCGGGCGCCACCGCCGCCAACCCGAGCGTCAAGGTCACCACCGTGTACCACCCCGCCGGTGACAACGCGTTCAACGACCCGGTGTGGGGCGCCGGCGAGGCCAAGAAGCAGCTCGCCCAGGGTGCCGACATCATCTTCGGCGCCGGCGGCAACACCGGCAACGGTGCGCTCCAGGAGGTCGCCAAGTCCTCCGGTGCGGGCAAGGACACGTTCTGCATCGGTGTCGACACCGACCAGTGGGACACCGTCCCGGCCGCGCAGCCGTGCCTCGTCACCTCGGCGATGAAGCTCATCTCCGATGGCGTCACCGAGACCGTCATGACCGCCAAGGACGGCGACTTCGCGGGCCTGACCACCATGGGCAAGGCCGGCCTCGCGCCGTACCACGACTTCGACTCGGTCGTCCCGGCCGACGTGAAGACCAAGGTCGAGGACGTCGTCAAGCAGCTGGAGGCCGGCACGCTGAAGACCGGCGTCACGCTCTGACGTTCGTGACCGGTCACCTCGTGTGACCATCCCGTCTCGAGGGGGCGGGCATCCCCGGATGCCCGCCCCCTCGCGCGTGACGCGGCCGACAGCCCTCCCGTCCGTGGCCGGCCGACCCCCGCGCCACCCCCCTACCGCCCACTGCCGCCATCGGGCCAGACTGTGGGCACCCGAGTCATTGGAGACCCATGTCCGAGACCAGCACCGCCGAGAAGACGCCACCCCCGAAGAGCCCTCCACCCGAGCAGGATCGGGACCGGGGAGGCGCGCTGGCGTTCCTCATCGGGCACCAGAGCGGGATCGTCATCGCCGTCGCGCTCGTCCTGTCCCTCGCGATCGGCGCTGCGCTCATCCGCTACCAGGGCGTGAGCCCGTTCTACGCGTACGAGACGCTGCTGCGTGAGGCCCTCGTCGTCGACGGCGCCTTCACCCGCACCCTGCAGAAGACGGCACCGCTGATCCTCACCGGGCTCGCGGTCGTCCTCCCGCTGCGCGTCGGCCTGTTCAACATCGGCGGCCAGGGCCAGTTCGCGACCGGCGCCATCCTCGGCGCGTGGGTCGCGTACGTGGCCGGCGGGCTCGGGATCGTCGGTGCGCTGCTCGGCATGGTGGTGGGCATCATCGCCGGCGGGCTCGTCGGCGTCCTCGTCGGCGTCCTCAAGGCCTGGCGCGGGGTGCACGAGGTCATCTCCACGATCATGCTCAACTACATCGTCGCCGGCGTCGCCTTCTGGGCCGTCGTCGAGGGCGGTCCGCTGCAGGCCGAGGCCTCGAAGAAGAGCGGCATCGCCCAGACCGAGTCGATCCCCGACGCCGCCCGGGTCGGTGACGTCGCCGGCATCCCCATCGGGTTCCTCATCGCGCTCGTCCTGGCGGTCCTGTGCTGGTGGATGCTGTCGCGCACGACGCTCGGCTTCAAGTTCAACACCGTCGGCGCCAACAAGGCCGCCGCGGGCTACGCCGGCATCGGCATCAACCGGATCGTCGTGCTGTCGATGGCGCTCGGCGCCGGGCTCGCCGGGCTCGGGGGGGCCCTGGAGGCCGAGGGCACCCTGCACCGGTTCGAGCCGGCCATCGTCGGCACCCTCGGCTTCGACGGCATCACCATCGCGCTGCTCGCCCGGGCCAACCCGCTCGCGACGATCCCGGCGGCCGTGCTCGTCGGCATCCTGCGCACCGGGGCCGCCGGCCTGCAGTTCAACACGGGCATCGCGCCGGAGATCGTCGACGTGCTGCTCGCCATCATCCTGCTGATGGTGTCCATCCCCGTGCTCGGCAAGTGGCTCTTCCGCAGCCGCGCCGACAAGGGCTCCGTGTCCACCTCGAGCTGGGGGAACTGACGTGAACACCTGGACCGGGAAGAACCGCACGACCCTGGTCGTCGCCGCGGCCGTGATCGTCGCGGCCTACGTCTTCTACTACCTCAAGAACGACATCGCCCCCTCGATGTACGTCGCCGCGTGGGGCTACGCCATCCCGCTGGTCCTCGCCGCCCTCGCCGGCGTCATCGGCGAGCGGTCGGGCGTGGTCAACATCGGCATCGAGGGCCAGATGGTCCTCGCCGCGTTCGCCGGCTTCTTCGGCGCGGCCTTCAGCGGCTCGATGGTCGTGGGCGCCCTGGCGGGCATCGGCACCGGGCTCATCGCCGGCGGCTTCCTCGCCCTGACGACCGTGCGCTGGCGGATGGACCAGATCATCGCCGGCGTCGTCCTCAACATCATCGCGGCGGGCCTGACCTCGTTCTACCTGAAGTCCGGCCAGATCCTGCCCGGCGTCATCCCCAACATCGAGGTGCCGGGGCTGTCGGCGATCCCGCTCATCGGTGAGGTCTTCTTCAGCGGGCGCAGCGTCATCGCGCTCGTCGCGATCCTCGCCGCGGTCGTCGTCCACGTGGCGCTCTTCCACACCCGGTGGGGCCTGCGCACCCGCGCCGTCGGGGAGTACCCGTCGGCCGCCGACACCGCGGGCATCAACGTCGAGCGGCTGCGGATGGTCAACGTCACCGTCGCCGGCTCGCTCGCCGGGGTGGCCGGCATCTACCTGTCGATGGACGCGTCGAGCTCGTTCGAGCGCGGCATCGTCGCCGGCCGTGGCTTCCTGGCGCTGGCGATCATGATCATGGGCGCGTGGCGGCCGCTGCGGGCGTTCGTCATGGCCCTGTTCTTCGGCTTCGTCAACGCCGTGGCCTCCCAGCTGCAGCAGTCCGGGCTCGGCCAGGGCGAGGGCAGCGGGTTCTTCCACGGACTCGTCGACATGGTGACCGCCCCCCAGATCCTCGGCACGCTGCCGTACGTCGCGACGCTCGTCGTGCTCGCGGTGGCCGCCGGCCGGGTGAGAGCACCTGCCGCGGTCGGCCAGCCCTACGTCAAGAAGGACCAGTGATGAGCAGCCAGACCCCCGACGGGCCCGTGGTCCCCGACGTCCACCAGGACCCCCAGGCCGCGGTCGCGGCGCACCTCGACACGAGCGAGGAGCACCTCGCGGCGGTCGTCACCAACGAGGCGATCCTCGAGCTGCCGCCGGAGGTGTCCGGCTTCGGCGAGGGCAACGTCGGCGAGGTGCTCCTCGACATCGAGGGGCTGTCGAAGTCGTTCGGCCCGGTGAAGGCGAACCGCGACATCAGCCTGTCCGTGCGCCGCGGCGAGATCGTCGCCCTGCTCGGCGAGAACGGTGCCGGCAAGTCGACCCTGGTCAACCAGATCTTCGGCCTCATCACGCCCGACTCGGGCACGGTCACCATCAAGGGCGACGCCACGGCCATCAAGGACCCGCGCGACGCCATCCGCCGCGGCATCGGCATGGTCCACCAGCACTTCCAGCTGGTGCCGGTCATGACCGTGGCCGAGAACATGGTGCTCGGGCACGAGCCGGTCAAGGGCGGGCAGGTCCTCGACCTCGCCTCGGCCCGCGAGATGGTGCGGACCCTGTCGGCCAAGCACCGCCTCGCCGTCGACCCCGACGCCGAGATCGAGGACCTCCCGGTCGGCACCCAGCAGCGCGTCGAGATCCTCAAGGCCCTCTCGCGCCAGGTCGACCTGCTCATCCTCGACGAGCCCACCGCGGTGCTCACGCCGCAGGAGACCGACGAGCTGCTCGCCGTGATGAAGGAGCTCGCCAACTCGGGCACCTCCATCGTCTTCATCACCCACAAGCTGCGCGAGGTGCTCGCCGTGGCCGACCGCGTCTACGTGCTGCGCCAGGGCGCGGTCGTCGGCGAGGTCGCCACGAAGGACACCGACGCCCGTGGGCTCGCGACGATGATGGTCGGCCGCGAGGTCGTCCTCTCCATCGACAAGGCCGACGCGACGCCCGGCGACACGGTGCTCACCATCACCGACCTCCACGTCAAGGACGACCGCAACCTCGAGGCGGTCAACGGCTTCAGCCTCGAGGTGCGCGCCGGTGAGATCGTCGGGGTGGCCGGGGTCGAGGGCAACGGCCAGCGCGAGCTCGTCGAGGCCCTCGCGGGGATGCGCAAGGTCGTGTCGGGGTCGATGACCCTCGGCGACCTCGACCTCACCCGAGCCAACCCGCACCAGACGCACCACGCGGGAGTCGGCCACGTGCCCGAGGACCGCGAGAAGCACGGCATCGTCGCGTCGTACTCGATCGCCGACAACCTCGTGCTCAACGAGTTCGACCAGGAGCCCTACGCCCGGGCCGGGGTGCGCCAGTTCGACAAGGTGCGCGAGAACGCCGAGGCGCTGCGCACCGAGTTCGACATCCGCTCGGCGGGCGTCGGGCAGTCGGCGGGCTCGCTGTCGGGTGGCAACAAGCAGAAGGTCGTCGTCGCCCGCGAGATGTCGTTCAAGCCGCGCCTGCTGATGGCGGCGCAGCCCACCCGTGGCGTCGACGTCGGGTCGATCGAGTTCATCCACCGGCGGATCGTCGAGGCGCGCGACGCCGGGGCGGCCGTGCTGCTGGTCTCGGCCGAGCTCGACGAGATCCTCTCCCTCTCGGACCGGATCGCCGTGGTGCACGGCGGCCAGGTCGTGGCCGAGATGCCCGGCCGCGGCGCCGACCGCACCGAGATCGGCCGCCTCATGGCCGGCGACCACTAGGCACCTCACCGACGAGAGGAAACACGCAGGGCACCGGCCTCACCGGTCTGCGTGTCGCCTCCTCTCGTCGTTCCCCGGGAGCGGTGCGGGAGCGCGTCAGGACGGGGTCCGCTCGAAGGGCAGCGCGGTGTAGACGACCACGCCGAACGCGGCGTCGGGGATCCCGAGGTAGTCCGGCGAGGGGTCCTCGAGGAGGGTGAGGCGCAGGGTGCCCCCCTTCAGGGTCGGCGCGAAGACCATCCTGCACAGCCCGCACGAGGGCACCAGCACGAGGCGGCCGTCCTTGACGTGCCACGAGCCGAGGTCGGCCTCCTCCGAGCCGAAGGTGGTCCGGTAGCGCCTCTCGTCGAAGGTGATGACGACGGGCACGGGCAGGGGGATGTCGCCGAGGACCACCGCCGCGTGCTGCCCCATCCCGGCACGTCCGAGGGTGGCCACGACGTCGGCCTCGTCCAGGACGGTGGTCGACCACCTGCCGACCAGCGCGGTGCTCAGCCGGTGGTCGGCCTCGAGGCGCTCGAGGGCGCTCATCGTGGGGACGGGTGCGGCGGGGACGGCGGCCGGTGTCGCGCGACCGAGGCCGAGGCCGACCACCCCGGCGACGACCACCGCGGCCGCGAGCCCTGCCGCCAGGCGTCGCACGGTCCGGCGACGCCGGGCCACCGACACCACGCCGTCGAGGCCGCGGCCCGTGGTCGGGTCGAACTCCAGCGCCTCGCGCTCGAGCCCGGCGCGCAGCCGCTCGTCAACGGACATCAGGGACCTCCTCGAGGTGGGGCGCGAGCGCCCTGCGGGCCCGGAACAGGCTGACCTTGACGGCCGACTGGCTCATCCCGAGGACGTCGGCGACCTCGGCGACGGGCAGGTCCTCGAAGTAGTAGAGGACGACCGCCGCCCGCTGCCGGGGCGGCAGGGCGAGCACGGCCCGGGCGACGTCGACGTCGGGCTCGGCGTCGCCGCCGGGGCCCGGCGGCGCCCCGGCGACCTCCAGGACGGGGCGGCGGCGTTCACGCCGGGCCTCGCGGGTGGCCAGCCGGATGGCGACGCGGCGCACCCACGCGCCCGGGCGGTCGTACCGGCCGACGGTGCCCCACTTCAGGTAGAGCCGCACGAACGCCTCCTGGGTCACCTCCTCGGCCCGCCCCGAGTCGTGCAGGACGAGGTACACGGTGCGGGCGATGCGCAGGTACTCCTGCTCGTACAGCAGCGCGAAGCCCTCGGCGGCGGCGTCCACCCGAGCGCTCACGGCCCACCTCCTCCGGCTCCACCGCGGGGTGCGGCGTCATGAGGACACAGGCGCGGCGTGCTACTGCGGTTACACCCGACCGGTCACTCCCGAGCGTCCCGCGACCGGGCCGTCTCCGGGAATGGCTCGACCGGACCCCATCACGTCGCAGGACACGCCGACCACGGCGTCGAGGTGTCGGCGTGTCCTGCACGGGGAGGCCGAACGCGTGGTTACCGATTCGTAGGTTACGCGACCGTAGGTTACGCTGGCGTACGTGAGCGCACCTTCCATCGACCGACCGACCACCGTGCCCGGCGCGCGGCGTGCCCGGCTCGGCGCGAGCACCCCCGGACCCCTCGGTGGCGTCCTGCGGGGCGCCCGCCGCGTGGCCGAGGCCCTCGCCTCGCCGCTCGTGCCCGCCGACTACCTCGACCTCCTCGACCCGATGCGCACCGGCGCCGACCTGCGCGGCCGCATCGTCGAGGTCCGCCCGGAGACGGCCGACGCCGTCACCGTCGTCATCCGCCCCGGCCGCGGCTGGCTGGGCCACGTGCCCGGCCAGTACATCCGCATCGGCATCGACATCGACGGCGTCCGCCACTGGCGCGCCTACAGCCTCACCCACCGCGCCGACGGCTCGCCCGCCGCGGGCATCCCGGCCGGCTGCATCGCCATCACCACCAAGGCGATCCCCGACGGCAAGGTGAGCACCCACCTCGTGCGGTCCACCGCCGCCGGCACCCTCGTCATGCTCGACCAGGCCACCGGCGAGTTCACCCTCCCGACCCCGGCGCCGGCCAAGGTCCTCTTCCTCACCGCGGGCAGCGGCATCACCCCCGTCATGGGGATGCTGCGCAACCACCTCGGCGAGCTCGAGGACGTGGCCCACGTCCACTGCGCCCCCACCGCCGACGACGTCATCTTCGCCGACGAGCTGCGCGGCCACGCCGCCGACGGCCGCCTCGCCCTCGCCCTGAACCTCGACGACGAGCACGGCGTGCTCCACCTCGAGCGCCTCGACACCCTCGTCCCCGACTGGCGCGAGCGCGAGACCTGGCTGTGCGGCCCCACCGGCCTGCTCGACGCCGCCGAGGCCCACTGGGAGGCCGCCGGCATCGCCGAGCGACTCCACACCGAGCGCTTCCGCCCCACCGTCGTCGAGCCCGGCGAGGGTGGCACCGTCACCTTCCTGCGGGCCGGCCGGGTCGTGGAGGCCGACGGCAGCACCCCCATCCTCGACGCCGGCGAGGACGCCGGCGTCCTCATGCCGAGCGGCTGCCGCATGGGCATCTGCTTCGGCTGCGTCGTGACGATGCGCAGCGGCGCCGTCCGCGACCTGCGCACCGGTGAGGTCACCGTCGTCGAGGACGACGCCACCCTCCCCGTGCAGACCTGCATCAACGCCGTCGCAGGCACCTGCGACCTCGAGCTCTGAAGACACCCGACCGACCACCGGAAGGACACACCATGACCCTCGCCCCCGAGCGCACCCCCAGCCACGGCTCCACCAAGCCGCAGGGCATCAACCCCCGCCTGCGCGTGGAGTCCGACACCCCGCGCCCCCAGCGCCCCGCGCTGAAGAAGTCCGGCCGCCCCAACCCCGCGGCCCACCTGACCCCCGAGCAGATCGAGGGCATCGGCCACGAGCTCGACGCCCTGCGTAAGGAGGTCATGGACAGCCGCGGCGCCAAGGACGCAGCCTACATCCGCAAGGTCATCAAGACCCAGCGCTACCTCGAGATGGGCTCGCGCGCGGTCCTGCTCTTCTCCGGCGTCAAGGTCAAGGGCTTCCGCCCGGCCTGGTGGATCGGCACGGCCGGCCTGTCGGTCTCCAAGATCCTCGAGAACATGGAGATCGGCCACAACGTCATGCACGGCCAGTGGGACTGGATGCGTGACCCGAAGATCCACTCCACCGCGTGGGAGTGGGACAACGCCTCCCCCTCGTCGCAGTGGAAGCACAGCCACAACGAGATCCACCACACCTTCACCAACGTCCTCGGGCGCGACAACGACCTCGGCTACGGGATCCTGCGCGTCGACGAGGACCAGCGCTGGACCCCGTTCTTCCTCTTCCAGCCGATCTGGCACGTGGGCAACGCCCTGCTCTTCGAGTACTCCATCGCGGCGTACGACCTCGAGCTCGGCGGCTACCTCGCGAAGAAGAACCGGATGAGCGAGGAGGAGAAGGCGAAGTTCCGCGGCGACGCCAAGGAGGTCGTGGCCAAGATCAAGCGCCAGGCCACCAAGGACTACCTCGTGCACCCGCTGCTCTCGGCGCCCACCGGCTCGGCCCGCACGACCCTCACGGCCAACGTCGTCGCCAACCTGGCCCGCAACCTGTGGACCAACACGATCATCATCTGCGGCCACTTCCCCAAGGGCATCGCGACCTTCGAGAAGACCTCGATCGACGGCGAGACCCGCGGCGAGTGGTACCTGCGCCAGATGCTCGGCTCGGGCAACATCAGCGGGTCGAAGGCCATGCACGTCATGAGCGGCAACCTCAGCCACCAGATCGAGCACCACCTCTTCCCGGACATGCCGAGCAACCGGTACGCCGAGATCGCCCCGCGCATCCGCGACCTCATGGAGCGCCACGACCTGCCCTACGTCACCGGCAGCCTGCCCCGCCAGGTCGGCTCGGTGTACTGGAAGGTCGTCGAGCTCTCGCTGCCGAACAAGGTCCCCGGCCGCCGCCGCCGCGACATCATCCGGCTCGCGCTGAAGAAGTCGTGGAAGAAGAAGTCGCTGGGTCGCTTCTGACCCTTCGGTCACCACGGCTCCCCCGAACGGCGCCGCCCTCCCCGATCTGCGGACGGAGGGCGGCGCCGTCGCCTACCGTGGGCGGCGCAGGGGTGCAGCCGTGTCCGCCGTCCCGTTTCCCGAGGTCTCGATGATGTCGCCCTCCCGCCGTCCGCTCCTGCCCCGCACCGTCGTGCTCACGGGTGCCCTCGCCGCCCTCGCGCTGCCCGTCGCCGCCACCTCCGCGCAGGCCGCACCGAGCCGGGTCGCGACCGCGTCGGTCACCGCCGCGAACGACGTCCCGGCGCCGGCGACCCGCACGTGGAGCCGGGTGCGCTCCATCGACCCCACGGCCGCCGAGGTGCTGCGGCTGGTCAACGTCGAGCGGGCCAAGGTCCGGTGCACCGCCGTGCGCTGGGAGCCGCGCCTCGCGCTCGCCGCGCGCCTGCACAGCGAGGACATGGCGGCGAAGAGGTACTTCAGCCACACCTCGCTCGACGGACGCTCGCCGTGGGACCGGATCCGCGCCCAGGGCTACACCGCGGGCTCCGCCGAGAACATCGCCGCGGGCCAGCGCACCGCGGCGTCGGTGATGACGGCGTGGATGAACAGCTCCGGCCACCGCGCGAACATCCTCGACTGCGCGAACCGCGCCCTCGGCGTCGGCATCGGGTACGGCGGTCCGTACGGGATCTACTGGACCCAGGACTTCGGCCGCACCTGACCGGTTCGGCCCTCTCGGCTCAGCCGCGGGCGGCGCGGGCCTGCTCGAAGTCGAGCCCGGTGGCGGCCCGCACCCGGTCCATGACGTCGAGCGCCGTCACCGTGTCGGCCCACGGGCGCCACGGCGACCCGGTCTCCCCGGCGGCGATGCGGCGGGCGACCTCCGCGGCCTCGAAGTGCAGCGCGTCGTGGTCGACGGCCGGCTCGTCCCAGTGCAGCGACTCCCCCGAGCGCAGGTGCACCGACAGCGGCCCCGGCCGGTAGAAGAATCGCCCGATGTCGACGCGCCCGTCGGTGCCCGCGATGCAGGCGGCCTCGGTGGTGTCGGTGAGGATCGAGCACTGCAGTGCCGCGGTGGCGCCGGCGGCCGTGCCGAGGGCGATCGAGAGCTGCCCGTTGATGCCGGTGGGCGCCGGGGTGGCGACGGCGGTGACCGTGTCGGGGGCGCCGAGGGCCCACGTCGCGAGGGTCACCGGGTAGGTGCCGAGGTCGAGCAGCGGCCCGCCGGCGAGGTCGGCGCGCATGATCCGGTGGTCGGAGTCGAACCACTCGCCCATGTCGGCGATGACGGCCCGCGGCTCACCCAGCCAGCCGTCGGCCATGACCTGGCGCACGACGTCGAGCTTGGGGAGGAAGAGGGTCCACATCGCCTCCATGCAGAACACGCCCGCGGCCGCCGCGGCCTCCCCGATGGCGCGGGCCTCGGTGGCGTCGAGGCCGACCGGCTTCTCGACGAGGACGTGCTTGCCGGCCGCGATGGCGAGCAGGGCGTGCGGCAGGTGGTGGTTGTGCGGGGTCGCCACGTAGACGACGTCGACCCCGGGGTCGGCGACGAGCGCCTCGTAGGACCCGTGCGCCCGCTCCACGCCCCAGCCTGCGGCGGCCCGGTCGGCCGACTCCTGCGAGCGCGACCCGACCGCAGCGACGACCTGCCGGGTGTGTCCCCGAAGCGAGGTGAGGAACCTGTCGGCGATCCACCCGGTGCCCAGGATCCCCCACCGCAGCGGCGGCGCCTCGAGGGAGTCCGGGACCCGAGGCGTGGGAAGCGTGGTGAGGGGCATGTCCGACACGGTAGCGTTCATGTCCTGACATTTGCACCGGTGGACCGAGGAGAGGACACGACGTGGGCGTCCTCCCCGCCGACCCCGCGGTCCTCGCGCTCTTCGTCCTCGGCGCCACCGTCATCGGCTTCTCCAAGACGGCGCTCGGGGGGCTCGGCGTCGTCAGTGTGGCGATCTTCGCCTCGGTCCTCCCGGCCCGGCAGTCGACCGCGGCCATCCTCATGGTCCTCGTCGTCGGCGACCTCATCGCCTGCTGGCACTACCGCCGCGACGCCGACTGGGCGCTCGTGCGGCGGCTGCTGCCCGCGGTGCTGCCCGGCCTCGTCCTCGGGACCCTCTTCCTCCGGGTGGTCGACGACGACACCCTGCGCCGCTCCATCGGCGGCGTCCTCCTCGTCCTCCTCGCCCTCCAGCTGTGGGTGAAGACCCGCAGCCGCCCCGATGACGACGCGCCGGCTCCCAGCCGCACCCGCGCCTGGGGTGCCGGTTCGGCCATGGGCTTCGCGACGATGACCGCCAACGCCGCCGGGCCGGTGATGACGCTCTACCTGTCGGCGTCGGGCATCGACAAGCGCCGCTTCGTGGGCACCAGCGCGTGGTTCTTCCTCATCGTCAACCTCGTCAAGGTCCCCTTCTCGGTGGGCCTCGGGCTGCTGCACCCCGACGACGTCGTGCGGGCGGGCCTGCTGGCGCCGGCGGTGCTCGTGGGCGCTGTGGTCGGGTACGCGACGGTGACGCGCATCAGCCAGCGCACCTTCGACGTCGCGGTCCTGCTCGCCTCCGCCGTGGCCGCCGCCGCCCTCCTGCTGGGCTGAGGTCCGGGTCGGCGCGGCTCAGCCGCGCAGGCGGGGCGGGACGTTCCACGGGGTGACGACCTGCGGGGCCGAGGGCACCGAGGTGGGTGCCCCCGGCAGGAGCCGGTGGGCGCGCAGCAGCTGGGTGAGGGCGGCGCGCAGGTCGGCCCGCAGGTCGTGGTGGAGCACCGCGGTGAGCACGCCGGTGCGCAGCAGGGCGAGGTTGTCGGCGTCGAGGTCGTGCGCGACGAACGGGACGGCACCCACGCCGAGGTCGCCGAGGGCGGTCGCGATGCCCGCGTTCCCGCCGCCCATCGAGTAGACGCCGTCGAGGTGGCGGTGGTCGGCGAGGGCGGCGGCCACGGCCTGCCGGGTGGCGTCGTCCTCCCCGTGCACGTCGGCGACGACGACGACCTCGCGCCCCGGGTCCTCGGCGGCGAGCCGGTCGCGGAACGCCGCCGCCCGCTCCTGCTCCCCGAGGAAGCTGCGGTGGCTCAGCGTCGCGAGGACCACGCCGTCGCGACCCGCCAGCAGCCGCGCCAGGAGGTAGGCCGCCGTCGCCCCGGCGGCCGTGTTGTCGAGGCCGACGTAGGCGGCCCGGCCCGACGCCGTGACGTCGGTGACGAGGGTGACCGTGGGGATGCCGCGCTCGCGGGCCCGCTGCACAGCCGCGGCCACGAGCGGGTCGTCGGGTGCCTTGAGGACGAGGCCGTGGCTCACCCGCCCGCCGCTCCCGATGCCGTCGACCACCGCGGCGAGCTCGGCCGGTGTTGCCCCCTCGCTCGTGCGGAACCGGGCCCGCACCGTGGCCGGGCGGGCGGAGGTCAGGGCCTCCTCGGTCGCGTCGGTCACGGCATCGCGGAACCGCCGCGGGGCGTCGACGACGACGTCGACGAGCAGCGTCCGGCGGGAGAGCCGCACCTGGGTCTGCTGGCGCTCGAGCTCGAGGACGGCCGCCTCCACCGCGCGCACCGCCCGGGCGCTGACCCCGGGCCGCCCGTGGAGCACCCGGTCGACCGTGGCGATCGACACCCCCGCCTGCTCGGCGACATCGGCGACCCGGTGGCTGCGGCGACCCATGCCGCCATCGTCGCACCGGCTGAGGTGTTTCTAAGGGGTTTCGCGGCTTCCGTGAGCGGCCACGGAGCCGCACGCTGGAGACCGGACGAGCACCGACACCACCGTTCAGGAGCAGACCGTGACCGTGACGACCACCCCCACCGGCACCCCCGGCTTCCGCCGTCGTGAGGACTGCCGCCTCGAGGACCTCCTCGCCGTCCTCGCCGAGCCCACGGACCCGGCCGCGTACCCGCACGCCGACCGGGTCGAGCAGGGCGTGCTCGTCTACGAGGCCGCGGCCGTCCGACCGCTCCTCGACGTCCCCGAGGCCGCCGACGCCCTGCGCGCCGAGCTCGCCGACGCCCTCGCCGACGGCCCGGGCATCGTCGTCCTCGCCGGCGCCTTCGACCCCGAGGTGGTCGACCGGGTCACCGCCGTGTTCGAGCAGGTCATCGCCGCCGAGAAGGCGCAGGGCCACACCGCCGGCGACCACTTCGCCAAGCCCGGGGCGAACGACCGGGTGTGGAACGCGCTGGAGAAGGTCGCGGTCGCCGACCCCGACGCCTTCGTCGCCTACTACGCCAACGACCTCCTCGCCCTGGCCGCCACCGCCTGGCTCGGCCCCGGGTACCAGGTGACGAGCCAGGTCAACGTCGTCAACCCCGGCGGCCAGGGCCAGACCGTGCACCGCGACTACCACCTCGGCTTCCAGTCGCCCGAGGTCACCGGCCGCTACCCCGGTCGGGTCCACGACGTCTCCCCGCTGCTCACCCTCCAGGGCGCCGTGGCCCACTGCGACATGCCCGTGGAGACCGGCCCGACCCTCTACCTCCCGCACAGCCAGAAGTACGCGCACGGCTACCTCGCGTACTGGCTCGACGAGTTCCAGGCCCACTTCGTCGACCACCACGTGCAGCTCCCGCTGGCCAAGGGCGACGCCGTCTTCTTCAACCCCGCGCTCTTCCACGCCGCGGGCACCAACCACACGGCCGACGTCCGCCGCACCGCCAACCTGCTGCAGGTCTCGTCGGCGTTCGGCCGCGCGATGGAGACGATCGACCGCGACCGCGTGGTCCGGGCCGTCTACCCGGCCCTCCTCGCCGCCGCCGACGCCGGGATGCCGCCGGCCCACCTCGCGCACGTCGTGGCCGCGAGCGCCGAGGGGTACGCCTTCCCCACCAACCTCGACCGCGACACCCCGGTCGACGGGATGACGCCCGCCAGCCAGGCCGACCACGTCCTCGAGGCGCTCACCGCCCGGCGCTCCCCGGCGGACCTCGCCGCCCGCCTCGACGCCGTGGCGCAGGCCAAGCGCAGCCACTGACCTGACTCCTTGGCCGGACGTCAGGCCTCCGAGCGGCACCAGACGCGCACGATGACGAGGGCCAGCACCCCGCTCGTCACCACGACGAGCCACGCCACCGGGAACGACACCCCCTCGACGAGCAGGCCGACCGCCAGCGGACCGGTCGCCGCACCGACGCTCGTCCCGATCTGGAGCACGCCCGACGCCCGCCCCGGCGCGTGGACGAACTTGCGGATGCCGCGCATCATCAGCACGGGAGGCCAGGTCCACCCGGCGCAGACGCAGAGGAACAGGCCCACGACCATCAGCGCGGGGACCATCGTCGCCATGAGACCGGCTCCGGCGGTACCGAGGAGGACGAGGGTGAGGACCACCCGGTCGCCCGTGCCGTCGGCGCGGTCGAGCCACCACCCGCCGGCGACCCGCACGACGAGCGCCCCGAGGCCGGCGGCCGCGAGCAACGCACCCGCCACGGCGA